>JAPLOU010000047.1 GCA_026400535.1 Hyphomicrobiales bacterium | reverse complement strand
GCTGTCGGCGAGGTCCGCGGCGACTACAATGGCTGGTTCTGCCCCTGCCACGGCTCGCACTACGACACGTCGGGGCGCATCCGGAAGGGACCTGCGCCGTCCAACCTGCCTGTCCCGCCCTACGCCTTCCTGAATGACAGCAAGATTCGCATCGGCTGAGCCTGAGACGACAGAAAGAAGACGACCATGAGTGGACCTTCGACTTACGTTCCAAAGTGGGGCATCGCCAAGTGGATGGATGCGCGGCTGCCATTGCCGCGCATGGTCTATGACAGCTTCATCGCCTATCCGGTGCCGCGGAACCTCAACTATTTCTGGACCTTCGGTGGCATCCTGATGCTGATGCTGGTGTCCCAGATCATCACCGGCGTCGTGCTGGCGATGCACTACACGCCGCACTCGACCATGGCCTTCAACTCCGTCGAAAGCATCATGCGCGACGTCGAGTATGGCTGGCTGATGCGCTACATGCACGCCAATGGCGCCTCGTTCTTCTTCATCGCGGTCTACATCCACATATTCCGCGGGCTCTACTACGGATCATACAAGGCCCCGCGCGAGGTGCTCTGGATCCTCGGCTGCATCATCTTCCTGCTGATGATGGCGACCGCGTTCATGGGCTATGTGCTGCCATGGGGCCAGATGAGCTTCTGGGGCGCGACCGTCATCACCAACCTGTTCTCGGCCATCCCGGTGGTCGGCGAGACCATCGTCACCTTCCTGTGGGGCGGCTACTCGGTCGACAACCCGACGCTGACACGCTTCTTCTCGCTGCACTTCCTGCTGCCGTTCATGATCTTCGGGGTCGTCATCTTGCACGTCTGGGCGCTGCATGTGACGGGCCAGAACAATCCGACCGGCATCGAGGTCAAGGCTGTCCAGAAGGACACGGTGCCGTTCACACCCTACGCGACCATCAAGGACGCGTTCGCGATGATCTGCTTCTTCCTGGTGTTCTCCTACTTCATCTTCTACATGCCGAACTATCTCGGCCATGCGGACAACTATGTTCAGGCCAACCCGGCCGTGACGCCGCCGCACATCGTGCCGGAATGGTACTTCCTGCCATTCTATGCGATCTTGCGTGCTGTTCCCGACAAGCTTGGCGGCGTGCTGCTGATGGGGGCTGCGGTGGTCATCCTGGCCTTCCTGCCCTGGCTCGACACCTCCAAGGTCAAGTCGATGAGCTACCGTCCTCTGGCGCGCCAGTGCTTCTGGGCCTTTGCCGTGACCTGCATCGTGCTCGGCTGGCTCGGGTCCCGTCCGGCGGAACAGCCTTATGTGCTGCTCAGCCAGATCTTCTCGGCGCTCTACTTCGCCTACTTCCTGATTGCGCTGCCGCTGCTTGGCCTGTTCGAGACGCCGAACAAGCTGCCGGGCTCGATCGCCGAGTCCGTGCTCGGCAAGATGAAGGGCGGATCGGCCGCCGCCGTGGGCGCCGCCGCCGCCTCCGAGCCGAACACCAAGGGCTGATGTGATGAACCTGTTCCGCACCACTTTGGCGGCCTGCGCCGCGATCCTCATCGGCAGCGCGACGCTCCCGGCGGCCCACGCCGCCGGCGGCGGCACGAAACCTCCCGGCTATGCATGGTCGTTCGACGGCCCGTTCGGCACGTTCGACCGGGCGCAGCTCCAGCGTGGCTACAAGGTCTATCGCGAGGTGTGTTCGGCCTGCCACGCCATGGGCCTGGTGCGCTTCCGCAACCTGTCGCAGAAGGGCGGGCCCGAGTTCTCGGAAGCGCAGGTCCGGGCGCTGGCCGCAGATTTCAAGATCATGGACGGCCCGAATGACCAGGGCGAGATGTTCGAGCGGCCGGGCCGCCCGTCCGATGCGTTTCCCAAGCCGTTTCCGAACGAGCAGGCTGCGCGCGCCGCGAATGGCGGCGCCTATCCGCCGGACATGTCCGTCCTTGCCAAGGCCCGCAATTACGAGCGAGGCTTTCCGTTGTTCCTGTTCGATATCCTGACCCAGTATCAGGAGGGCGGTCCCGACTACATCAAGGCCGTGATGACGGGCTATGAGGATCCGCCGGCGGGGACAACGCTGCAGCCGGGGCAGAACTGGAACAAGTATATGCCCGGCAACATCATCGCCATGCCGAATGTGCTGAACGACGGACAGATCGAGTATCCCAAGGGACCGGACGGCAAGCCATCCGCCCCTGAGACGGCCAAGCAGTATGCCGCCGACGTGACGGCGTTCCTCATGTGGGCCGCCGAGCCCCATATGGAGCAGCGCAAACGGATCGGCTTTCAGGTGATCGTGTTCCTGGTCCTGTTTGCCGGGCTGCTCTACTTCACCAAGAAGCGCATCTGGTCGAGGCTGCCTGAGCACGCCCCCGGCACGCATTGACGGACTGATCGTCTTGCCAAGCAAAGGCCCCTCCTGGGGCCTTTTCCCTATCCGCAGTCGCGGCCGGTGGTCAGGGCGTCAGGATTACCAGCCGCCGTTCATGCCCCAGAAGCCGATGCGGAAGATGCCGCGCAGCACAGCGCCAATGGCACCGACCGTGAGCATCAGGATCAGGATTGCGGGAATGGCCGCGAGCCCGGCTTTCACAAAAAACAGCACAAGCTGGCCAAAGGAGACATCAAGGCTCGACAGGCTGACGCGCGTGACGCCACCTGGCTGGATTGGTGTGTCGGACATGTCTCTGGTGCTCCTGCATGCTTTGTGGCGATCTGCGGTGTGTGCCCGCCTTCGGTGCGGCTGACACGGCTTTGCGACCTGTGTAAGGTCTTTCTAAGGCCTCACGGCCAACCTGCGGGTGGACGGCAGATGACAAATCGGTCATGTGCCGAGCCTGCGGCCGACCAAGTCAAGCCAGGACTGCCATCCCCATGACCATCGCCGACGCGATCAGGACAATTCCGGACTATCCGAAGAAGGGTATCCAGTTTCGGGACATCACCACCTTGCTGGGCGATGCGCGGGCCTTTCGCCGGGCTGTGGATGAGCTGGTCCATCCGTTTGCCGGCGCCAAGATTGACAAGGTGGCCGGGATCGAGGCGCGCGGCTTCATCCTGGGGGGGGCGATCGCGCATCAGCTTTCCGCCGGCTTCGTGCCGATCCGCAAGAAGGGCAAACTGCCCCATGCCACGATCCGGGTCGCCTATTCGCTCGAGTATGGCGTCGATGAGATGGAGATCCATACCGACGGGGTCCTGCGCGGGGAACGTGTCATCCTCGTCGACGACCTGGTCGCCACGGGTGGAACGGCGGAGGGCGCCGTCACGCTGCTCACCAATCTCGGCGCGGAGGTGGTTGCGGCCTGTTTCGTGATTGACCTGCCGGATTTGGGCGGCGCCGAGAAAATCCGCAAGCTCGGCGTGCCGGTCAGGACGCTGGTCGCGTTTGCGGGGCATTGAGATGAACGCGGCTCCTGCCAGCGACCGCGCCGTGCGCGAGGAGATCATCGCAGTTGCACAGGCCATGGATCGCGCCGGGTTTGCCCCGTCCAAATCCGGCAATGTGTCGGTCCGGTTGCACGACGGCTTCCTGATCACGCCGTCGGGCCTGCCCTATGCGCGCACCACGCCGGATGATCTTGTGCATCTTGGCTTCGGCGGCGAAGCTCTGTGTGGTGGCAAGCCCTCGTCGGAATGGCGCTTTCATGCCGAGATCTATGCCGCGCGTCCGGACGCGACGGCGATTGTCCACACCCATTCGCCGCGTGCGACCGCGCTGTCCGCAACCCGGCGCGATATCCCGGCCTTCCATTACATGATCGCGCTGGCGGGAGGCTCGACAATCCCCTGTGCGGCCTATGCCACCTTCGGGACACAGGCGCTCGCCTTGAACGCTGTCACGGCGCTGAACGGGCGCAAGGCCATCCTGCTCGCAAACCACGGTGTCATCGCCATGGGCGGTTCGCTGACGGGCGCCTGGACACTGGCGCAGGAGGTCGAGAACCTCGCCGGGCAGTATCTCGACATCCTGGCCAGCGGGCTTGATCCGGTGATCCTTGGCGAGGCAGAGATGGCGCGCGTGATCGAGGGCTTCAGCGGTTACGGCAAGGTGATGTAGCCCGGCGGCGTCCCGGCCCTACACCGGCAGACGCATCATGGCGCGCAGGCCGCCGATCGGACTGTCGAGCAAGGCGATGTCGCCGCCATGGCTGCGGGCGATGTCCCGCGAAATCGACAGGCCAAGGCCTGAGCCGCCCTCGTCGACATTACGGGCTTCGTCAAGGCGGACGAAGGGCTTGAACACCTCCTCGCGGTTCTGGGGTGGAATGCCCGGCCCGTCATCGTCAACCGTCACGATCAGGTAGCGGGCGTCATGGGTGGCGGTGATGGCGATGCGGTCGCCATGCCGGGCCGCATTGGACACCAGGTTGGTCAGCACGCGGCGGATCGCGTCCGGCCTGACCACGACGACGGGATCGCCGATGACGCTCAGCTCGGTCTGGTGACCCTGGCGCTCCGCATCAAGCTTGAGCTCCTCGAGAAGCGCCCGGATGTCGGTCGCCAGCGGGAGCTCGCCGGCCTCGCCGCGCACGAAGGCGAGATAGGCCTCGAGCATCCGCGTCATCTCGTCGACGTCCTTCTCGATCGCCTCGATCTCGGGCGTGCGGTCAAGCAGGGCGAGGGAGAGCTTGAACCGGGTCAGGATCGTGCGCAGATCGTGGCTGACGCCGTTGAGCATGGTGGTGCGTTCGCTCAGCGTGCGCTCGACCCGGCGCTTCATCTCCAGAAAGGCGTGGCCCGCCTGCCGCACTTCCGTGGCTCCGCTTGGGCGGAACTCCACATCGCGCCCCTTGCCGAAGCTTTCCGCCGCATCCGCCAGCGCCAGAATCGGCCTGATCTGATTGCGAAGGAACAGGATCGCCACGGTGAGCAACACCAGCGAGGTGCCGAGCATCCAGGCGAGGAAGATGTGGCTGTTGGAAGCGTAGGCCGCGCTTCGCCTTGCGACGACGCGGAGCACGTCATTGTCGAGCTGGACGCGGATCTCGACGAAATCCGATTGACCCACGGTGTCGAGCCAGAATGGCTCCTTGATCTGCAATTCAAGCTGGCTGCTGAGCGCCTGATCGAGAAGGGAGAAGAAGGGGCGGGGTCCGGACGGCGGCAGGCGTGCATTGCGCAGGAAGTCGATGTCGAGATTGAGCCGCTCCTGGGCGATGCGCTGCAGGGTTTCGCTGCCGCGATCTTGCGGAAAGCTGCGGTAGACATCGATGATCGCCGATATGTCGGCCGTCACCGCTGCCGAAAGCCGGCGCGTGACCAGTTGCCAGTGACGCTCCATGAAGACATAGGCCACCACCGATTGCAGCAGCACGACCGGCGCGATCACGATCACCAGCGAGCGGCCATACAGGCTGCGCGGCAAGAAGCGGCTGAGCCAGCGCATCGGGCCGTGGGTGGTGCGCAAGGCGCGCCGACTGGCCCGCGATGAGGCATCGAATGCGCCTGTGAGACGGCCGAAGGCCTGCGCCGCAGCGCGGGAGACGAGGGCGATGGTTCCTGCCACCTTTCCGCCCGTTGCCATGTCTCAGATCCTGTCGATCACAAGGCGATAGCCGACGCTGCGGACCGTCTGCAGAAGGAGCGGGTCGGCGGGGTCGCGCTCGATCTTGCGGCGCAGCCGGTTGATCTGCACGTCAACCGTGCGCTCGTTTGCCGGTCCTTCCTCGCCGCCGCTCAGTTCATCACGCGATACCGGCTCGCCTTGCCGCGCCGAGAGGATCGACAGGATGTCACGCTCGCGCTCGGTCAGGCGGATGGTCTCGTCGCCCTTGCGCAGTTCGCCCCGGTCGAGCCAATAGATGAAGCTGCCGAACTTGACGAATTCGGGGCGTTTCGCCGCCTCGTTCGCCGTGGCCGAGCGCTGGTTGCGCTTGAGCACATTGGTCAGCCGCAGCACCAGTTCGCGCGGTTCGAAGGGTTTGGTCAGATAGTCGTCGACGCCGAGCTCAAGGCCGGTGATCCGGTCCTGGCTGTTGGCGCGGGCGGTCAGCATCAGGATCGGCACGCCCGAGCTCTGGCGCAGCCGCCTTGCGAAGTCGAAGCCGCTTTCACCGGGCATCATCACATCAAGCACGAGCGCATCGAAAGTGAGATGCTGCAGATGCCCGTCCGCAACCGAGGCATTGGCGGCCGCCGTTACGCGAAAGCCGTTGTCCGTCAGGAAGCGCGCCAGCAGTTCGCGCAGACGCCGGTCATCGTCGATGACCAAAATGTGCGGGGCCTCATCGGCCAGCGGTTCGCGCGGTGTCCGGGCCATCAACCGACCGGCTCCTTGCGGATGCGGGACAGGACACGCCTGCGCTCGTCGGCATCGATGATGGCGGAGAGGTAGGCCTCGACCGCGGCCTGCCCGCCTGCCGGCAGGGTGGCGAGAGCTGCGCGGATCCGTTCACCTTGCAAGGTGGCCAGCCTTGCGGCAAGGGCATGGCCCATCGGCGTGGTGTGCAGGTGCCGCTGGCGGCGGTCCAGTGTGCCTGTCGCGACTTCGATGAAGGATTTTTCGACCAGTTCCTTCAGGACCCGGTTCAGGCTCTGCTTGGTGATCTTGAGAATATCGAGCAACTCGGCGATCGTCAGTCCCGGATTGCGGTCGACGAAGTGCAGCACACGATGGTGCGCGCGCCCGAAATCGAGTTCGGACAGCAGCCTGTCGGGGTCACTGACGAAGTCGCGGTAGGCGAAGAAGAACAGCTCGATCAATTCATACGGAACAGGAGCGGAGGCTTGCTCAAGGGGCGCCGCCGCGCGCTCATCTCTGGCGGCCAGTGCCGATCGGGCGAAGCCGGGGTCTGTCATGGAGGCCTCCCATATATGTCAGCCTTATTGACATATCTCAGTTGGTTCGTTACCCGTCAAGCCAGCAATGAGACATGAAATGTCCGAACAGGGCCCGTTCGGCGCACAGGATCATGGATCAGAGCCCTGCGATGACACGGGACCGGCGTCCGGTCCCGTATGCAAGGCCCAATCATAACAATGCCGTATCCAGCACGCGGCGACAACCGGGAGGCAGCAGCACATGGCGATCATTCCTTTCGACGACCGTGACGGCGTCATCTGGATGGATGGCAAGATCATCCCGTGGCGCGACGCCAAGGTGCATGTGCTCACCCATGGCCTGCACTACGGCTCGTGTGTCTTCGAGGGTGAGCGGGCCTATGGCGGGGTCATCTTCAAGTCGACCGAGCATTCGATCCGCTTTCGCAAGTCAGCCGAGTTGATGGATTTCGACATTCCGTATTCGGTCGAGGAACTCAACGCGGCCAAGGACGAGGTCGTGCGCCTGTCCGGCGGCGGCGACCAATATGTCCGGCCTGTCGCCTGGCGCGGCTCGGAGATGATGGCCGTCGCTGCGCAGCACAGCAAGATCCACGTGGCGATCGCGACCTGGGTCTGGCCGTCGATGTTCGACATCGAAACCAAGATGAAGGGCATCCGCCTCGACATCGCCGATTATCGCCGCCCTGATCCGCAATGTGCGCCGGTGCATGCCAAGGCGGCCGGACTTTACATGATCTGCACCATCTCCAAGCACAAGGCCGAGAAGAAGGGCTACGCTGATGCGATGATGCTCGACTGGCAGGGCCGCGTGGCCGAATGCACCGGCGCCAACATCTTCTTCATCAAGGATGGCGTGATCCACACCCCGATTGCCGACTGCTTCCTCAATGGCCTGACACGGCAGACCGTGATCGCCATCGCCAGGCAGCAGGGCATGGAGGTGGTCGAGCGACGGATCATGCCGGAGGAACTTGCGACCTTCAACGAGTGCTTCATCGTCGGTTCGGCGGCCGAGGTCACACCGGTGTCCGAGGTCGGGCCCTACACATTCACGCCCGGCAACATGAGCCGTGCGCTGGTTGAGGCCTATTCGGACGCTGTTAAGCCGAAAAGCAGGCTGGCCTGAGGGGAACGGCTTCAAGCCGCTCCGGCCCTGCGGAGTGATCGGGCTTCTTCGCGCCGGAACCGTGCGGCTCGCACGGCACTGTGCCCGGTTCTCCTGCTGACCTGCTGCAGAACTCCATCCCGGACGAATGCGTCCGCGCCTTGGCCATGAACGTCCCGAAAGCAGCGTCGAGCGTCCAAGCGAGACCCAGAGCCGCGATCATGCACATTGCCCAGAGGCGGCTCGCGTCGCGCAATGCCAGCCAGAACGATGATGCGGGGATGGCGTTCGGCGAGCATCTTTGCGACAACGTCGCCAAAGGGGGCGGGTCGTGGTTCTTGGTCAGCAAATGCGGCGTCTTCCTCGCTGCATGGGCGCTGCTGAGCGCATGATTGATGGCCAGCGAGGTGCGCTTTTGCCCCGATCCTTAACGCGTCCTGAATCTGATCCTGCCGATGACCGCTGCCATCCAGGCACCGTTCATTATGGTAAGCCGGAACCAGCAGGAGGCGAAGGGCCGGATCGAGGCGCAGCTCGACCACGAGGTCAACCTGAAGGCCGAGCTCAAGATCATGGCGCTTCATGACAATCATGACCAGTTTCATGGCTCTTGCTCAAGACAGCGGGAGAGAGGGCGGCAAGAGCTGATGGTGCGCGCGTGTTGCCTTGGTGAGCGCGCAACAAGGCAATCCGGCTGCTTGTCACAAACCTCATTCTGAGATTGTCAAGGATGGGTCCAAGGTCGTGCTTCTCTGGAGCTCATCCTTGAACCAGCCCAGGACGAGGATGCCGGGTATTGTGTCGCTGCGGCTACCAGCGTGCGGCGGCAGCGTCATCCTCGGCCTTGGCCTCGACCCAGCCGCCGATTGACCCGTCCAGCAGGTGCTCGCGCTTCCAGAACGGGGCGCGGGTCTTGAGATAATCCATCATGAAGTCTGCGGCCTCAAACGCCGCGCGGCGGTGGGCGGAGGCGGCGAGCACCAGCACGATGTCCTCACCGGGTTTGATCAAGCCATACCGGTGGATCGCGGTGAGCCCCATCAGTGGCCAGCGGGCCAGAGCGGTTTCGGCGACGCGGGCGATCTCCTCTTCGGCCATGTCGGGATAATGCTCGAGCTCCAACGCCTTCAGCCGCCCACCCTCGTCGCGGCACAGGCCGGTGAAGGTGACGATGCCGCCAATGTCGGCGCGCCCCGAGGTCAGCCGCGCCGTCTCGGCGGGGATGTCGAAAGGCCCGGACTGGATCCGGATGGTGTACGACGGATTTGACGACACGTGCACGTCATCCCCCCGTCATCGGCGGAAAGAAGGCGATTTCGCCGGCGCCTGCGATGGGCGCGTCATGGGCCGCGTGCCGTCTGTCGAGCGCGACGCGGATGACAGAGGCTGGCGCGAAGGCATGCGCATATTCCTCGCCGCGCGTCTGCTGCCAGGCCAGCAGATCGGCGACGGTGACAAGGCCCGCAGGCAATGCGACCGTTTCGTCAGCCTTGCCGACGCGTTCGCGCACCCAGGCGAAATAGACCAGCTTCGTCACAGCTTCTTCCCGGCATTCTGCTCGTCTTCCGCCACCATGTGGCGTATGCCCGAGCGCAGATAGTCCCAGCCCGTGTAGATGGTCAGGACGGCAGCGATCCAGAGCAGGACAAGCCCGATCAAGACCGTGCCCGGCAGGATAACCTCGCCGGCCGGTCCGGCGATCAGAAAGCCGACCGCCACGAGCTGTGCCGCGGTCTTCCATTTGGCAACATTGCTGACCGGGACGGAGACCTTGAGTTCGGCGAGAAACTCGCGCAGGCCCGAGACCAAGATTTCCCGGCACAGGATGATGATCGCCGCCCAGAGCGAGAAGCCCGAGATTGTTTCGTCCGCCGCCAGCATCAGCAGGCAAGACGCGATCAGGAGCTTGTCAGCGATGGGATCCAGCATGCGTCCGATAGCTGACTGCTGATGCCAGGCGCGGGCCAGGTAGCCATCGAAATAATCGGTGATGGCTGCGATGATGTAGATCGCCAGCGCAATCCAGCGCACCCAGTCCTCGCGTGGCCAGAACAGCAAGGCGACCACTGCGGGGATGGCAAGGATGCGCCCATAGGTGAGCAGGTTCGGTACCGAAAACGGCCCGGGCTTCCTCACACTGTCGGGCAGAATCGTCATGGTGCTACACAATAGGGATGTCATGTGACGGTCAACTGAACGGACAGGCTAACCTGTGTGCGTCCGTGTTGTCGACAACCCGCGCGGCGTGACGTCCGGCGCCTGCTGCGCACATCGTCCGGTTCGCGCGGCCGCACACAGCACCGTGCGGGTCGCCGGCCCGCCACGGGGCTTGGCCCCGGAATGGGGCGCGCCCGGCGCGGTCGAGTCCGCCCGCGCTTGCAAAGCCCGCACGGGAGCGCACCGGACGACTGGCGGAACCGCCGGTCGCTGCGCTCTTCGATGAAATATCATCGATAAATTATTGACAAAATGCCGTTGATTGTTAGCTTGCCCAAGCTGGCCAGATTGCGCAACAATCAGAGGCGTTGCCCGTGATCTGGGTCCAAAGATGACCCGAAAGGTTGTCCGGACTGCCAGCGGCGCAAGGGGGGACGATGCTGCGCAAGGGGCTGGACTTGGTTTATCTCGGCGCGGGTATGCTGGCCGGCGTGTTTCTGGTCATCATCCTGGTTATCATGATGGTGATGTCGCTCGGCAGGCCCCTCGGCATCAACATTCCATCCGGCGATGATTTCGCGGCCTGGTCGATGGCAGCCATGTCGTTCCTGGGCCTTGCCTACACGTTCAAGTCAGGGGACATGATCCGCGTCGGCCTCCTGGTCGACCGTTTCGAGGGCCGCACCAAGCAGATCATCGAAATCGTCTGTCTGCTGATCGCCATCGGCTTTGTCGGTTTCTTCGCCTGGCATAGCGTGATCTTCACGCAGTTTTCCTGGGTGCTGAACGATCGGGCCACGGGCGTCGTGCCGGTGCCGCTCTGGATCCCGCAACTGGCCTATTGCGGAGGACTTGTCCTGCTGACCTTGGCGATGGTTGACGAACTCGTTCACGTCCTGCGAGGCGGGCTGCCGCGCTACGAAAAGCCGAAGCCGAAGACCGCCGAAGAGGTCATCGAGCAGGCCATCCAGAGCGCGGTGTGACCATGGACCTTGTCTCAATCTCCGTCCTGCTCCTCGGCTTCCTGATGCTGCTGCTACTGGGCGGCGTCTGGATTGCCATCGCGCTGCTCGCCACCGGCTTTGTCGGCATGCAGTTTGTCGCCGGCAACATCCCCGCAGGATCGGTCCTGGCAACGACCATCTGGGGTAACTCGGCATCATGGGAGTTGGCGGCCCTTCCCCTGTTCATCTGGATGGGCGAGATCCTGTTCCGGACAAAGCTGTCCGAGGAAATGTTTCGGGGGCTCGCCCCCTGGTTGAACGCCATCCCCGGGCGCCTGATGCATGTCAACGTGCTCGCCTCGGGCCTGTTCGGGTCGGTGTCAGGCTCCTCGGCGGCGACGACAGCCACCGTCGCCAAGATCGCGCTGCCGGAACTCACCCGCCGGGGATATGATGAGAAGATGGCGCTGGGCTCGCTTGCGGGCGCCGGCACGCTCGGCATCCTGATCCCGCCGTCGATCACGATGGTGATCTATGCGGTCGCCGCCAATGTTTCCATCATCCAGGTCTTCCTGGCCGGCTTCATTCCGGGAGCACTGGTGATGCTGCTCTACAGCGGTTACATCGCCGGCTGGCATATGCTCTATCCGCACAAGGCGCCCCCCGCGGAGCCGGCGATGACGTTCCGCGCGAAACTGCGCGAATCGAAGAACCTCATCCCCGTCTCCCTGCTGATCCTGCTGGTCTTCGTAGCCCTCGGTGCCGGATGGGCGACCGCAACCGAGTGCGCTGCCTGGGGCGTCATTGGCTCTTTCGCGATTGCCGCCTCGCAAGGCTTCCTGACCCGGGAAAGCTTCTGGCAGAGCGTGATGGGCACGGTGAAGGTCACCTGCATGATCATGCTGATCCTGGCCGGCGCTGCTTTCATGAAGCAGTCGATGGGCTATACCGGGATCCCGAACGCGCTCGCCGCCTGGGTCGATGGGCTGCAGCTGAGCCCCTATGCCCTGATTGCGGTCCTCACCATCATGTACATCATTCTGGGTACTGCGCTGGACGGTATTTCGATGATCGTGCTGACCACTGCCGTCGTGCTGCCGATGATCGAAAAGGCTGGCTTCAACCTCATCTGGTTCGGCATCTTCATGGTTCTGGTGGTCGAAATGGCCGAGATTTCACCGCCGGTGGGCTTCAATCTGTTCGTTCTGCAGACCATGTCAGGCAAGGACTCGAACTTTGTGGCCCAGGCATCCTTGCCGTTCTTCTTTCTTCTGATCGTGGCCGTGGCGATTGTCACGGTCTTCCCCGGCCTCGTGATGTGGCTGCCTCGACTGGTTTTCCCCGGTTGAGTGCGCAAGACTGCCAGTGAACTGCCTTTGCAACAGCTCGTGGAGGAGCAAAACATGAACCGCCGAAACATTCTCGCAACCACCGCACTGGCCACTGCCGGGTTTCTGCTGGCCTCGGTGCCGGCCATGGCCCAGACCAAGTGGAACCTGCCTGCAGCCTATGCGAACAGCAATTTTCACACCGAAAACCTGGTGGAGTTCGCCAAGGATGTGGAGCGGCTGACCAGCGGCAAGCTGCAGATCACCGTTCACGGGAATGCCTCCCTGTTCAAGGCGCCCGAGATCAAGCGTGCAGTCGCCACCGGTCAGGCGCAGATCGGGGAGGTCCTGATTTCGATCCATGAGAACGAGAACGCCCTGTTCGGCATCGACGTGGTGCCGTTCCTTGCGACGTCGCTCAGCGAGTCGAAGAAGCTCTGGGAGGTGGCCAAGCCGCAGATTTCCAAGGCGCTGGATGCGCAGGGCTTGATGGTTTTGATGGCTGTTCCGTGGCCGTCGCAGGGCATCTATGCCAAGAAGGAACTGAACACTGTTGCTGACATGCGCGGGCTGAAATGGCGGGCCTACAACGTCGGAACCGCCCGGATCGCCGAATTGGTTGGCGCCCAGCCGTTGACGATACAGGCGGCCGAATTGCCTCAGGCGCTCGCAACCGGCGTGGCCGACAGCTTCATGTCGTCTGGCGCCACCGGCTATGACACAAAGGTCTGGGAGTCCCTGAGCCACTTCTACGACACCCAGGCGTGGATCCCGAACAACATCACTTTCGTCAACAAGGCCGCGTTCAATGCGCTCGACAAGGCCACTCAGGATGCGCTTCTGAAGGCCGCCGCCGATGCCGAGGCGCGCGGTCGGCGCGTGTCGGAAGAGAAGACCGACTGGTACCTCAAGGAACTGGCCGCCAAGGGCATGAAGGTGCTGCCGCCTTCGCCAGCCTTCAAGGAAGGCCTCGCCAAGCTCGGCGAGCAGCTTACCGCCGACTGGCTGAAGAAGGCCGGCGCCGATGGCCAGGCCGTCGTGGAAGCGTTCAAGAAGGTCAAGTGAGAATGCGGCGGAGGCGTCAGCTTCCGCAGGCATTGTGATTGCGCCGTCACGGTCCGTCCGTGGCGGCGTCAACATCTTGCGGAGGCAGCATGTCAGGTCCGTCTGGCCCTCAATCTGGTCTTGGCCCGATCGTATCATCGGGCCATCTCGCCTCGGGGGCGCTGCCGGCGCTCTCCGAGTTCGAGTTCGGCATGATCATGACCGTGCACGCGTTCAACCGCTGGATGGTGCGCTGCATGGCGGCGGGAGGCATGCCCGACCTGTCGCCGCTTGATGTGCTGGTGATGCACAACGTCAATCATCGCGGCAAAGCCAAGCGCCTTGCCGATGTCTGCCTCGTGCTCAACATCGAGGACACCCATGTGGTCAGCTACTCGCTGAAGAAGCTCGAGAAGCTCAAGCTGGTCAAGGCAGGCCGCCTCGGCAAGGAAAAGACCGTCCAGGTGACAGCTGCGGGAGAAGCGCTCTGCACGCGTTACCGTGAGGTGCGCGAGGCGCTTTTGGTCAAGTCCGTGGTCGGAACAGGCGTGGACGCAGAAAAACTCTCGGGCATCGCGGCGGAGCTCAGGACACTCTCGGGTCAATACGATCAGGCGGCGCGGGCAGCCGCAAGCCTGTGAGAGGGCCAGGCGCGGGGGCTTCCACGCTCGCCTTAAATCATCCTTAACCATAAGCCATGCCAAGATAACCGCCTGACCCGACCTCTGCCAAAGGGGCTTCTTGCCATGTCCAGATTGCTTCGGCCCATACCGCTCGCACTCGTCGCCGCGTGGCTGGCCGCTGCGCCAGCCAGCGCCGATTTCGATGACTGCGTGGCCGGAATTCGTGCCTCAGCCCTCTCTCAGGGCGTCTCGGCGCAGGTGTTCGACCGCGCCATGGCAGGCGTGACGCCCGATCCCAAGGTGATTGAGGCGATGAACAGCCAGCCTGAATTCCGCACGCCGATCTGGGACTATCTCGGCGCGCTGGTCGATGAGGAGCGTGTGACCGAAGGCCGGCAGATGCTGCGCACCCACGCAAGCGCGCTGGCAGCCGCCGAGCAGCGCTATGGGGTTGACCGCCACACCATCGTCGCCGTGTGGGGGGTCGAGAGCAACTACGGCAAGGTGCGCGGGCGCTGGTCGCTGCCGCAGGCACTGTCGACAGCGGCCTGCACGGCCTCACGCCGCCGCGAGTTCTTCCGGGGCGAGCTGATCGCCACGATGAGGATCATCCAGCGCGGCGACCTCCGGCAGGAGCAGCTGATGGGCTCCTGGGCTGGTGCGTTCGGCCACACCCAGTTCATCCCGACCACCTATCTGAGGCTCGCCGTGGACGGGGATGGCGACGGGCGGCGCGATCTGGTGGATTCGATCCCCGACGCGCTGCATTCCACCGCCAACTTCATGGCCAAGGCCGGCTGGCAAACAGGGGCAAGCTGGGGTTATGAGGTCGATATGCCGGAGGGTTATGCAGGCCCTGTGGGACGCACGGCGCGCGCGCCGGTCTCCAGCTGGGCGGCACGCGGCATCACGCGCGTCGGCGGCGGCGCGCTCACGGGCGGCGGCAATGCCGGCCTTGTCTATCCGGCCAGGGGCGGGCCGGCCTGGCTCGTGTTCAAGAACTACGACGCAGCCTTCTCCTACAATGGTGCGGACAGCTATGCGCTGGCCATATCGATCCTGTCAGACCGCCTGCGCGGTCGTCCGGGCGTGCAGCAGGCCTGGCCCACCGATGACCCGCCAACCTCGCGCGAGGAACGCCGTGAGCTTCAGCGTCTGCTGATCGCGCGCGGCCATGACGTGGGTGAGCCGACGGGGGGCATCGGGCCTCTCAGCCGCGCGGCAATCCAGGCCGAAGAGCGCCGCCTCGGCATGCCCCAGACGGGCAGGGCGGGCGGCAAGATCCTGCAGGCGCTTCGGGCCGGGCGATAATACGCCGCCTGATCAGCACCGGCTCGCCCTTCGAGACCCGCCCTTGGCTCTCCGCACGCGGCGATCGACGGCACTCTCGCGCTCGTCTCGTGCTCCACAGGCTATGACCACGCCGGAAGACGCGGCCGAGCAGGCCCGCGCCGTCTCCAGGATGACCGCATCGGTTCTGGCTGAGCCCGGCTCGTCGCTCGGGCAGGTGGTGCGGGACCAGTACGTCGCCACTGATCGCAGGTAGTGCGAGCCTGTGCTGTCCGTCTGCGGCGAGACTTTCGGGGCCATCAGGCCCGCTGCAGGCCTCGGTGTCGTCGCCGGCCTCCTGAATCCCGAGACGACGGCCGCGATCGAGGTGACGGCGCGCCTGCGCTGAACCCTGTTGGCGTTCCTGTCGGCCGATGCGGCTTTGGCGCCGGAGCGATCCGCATCTGTCATTGAGGTGACATTCGTCTGTCACACGACTGAAACCGCCAACCGTCAGTGAACCCGCATTGCTCTTGTTGCCGGAGGTTTCCCCGATGCGCCGTCTTCTCGCCGCCAGCGCCGCCGCGCTGTCGCTCTCCATGACATCTGCCGTCGCCAGCACGGAGTTTCCCGCCAAGCTTGTCGGGCACGCCATCTTGCCTGCGGAAACCTTCATCCAGCCGCCGGCCGATGCGCCGGTCGATCTCAAGGTCTCCGGCCGCTTCACCAATGTCGCCCGCGCCGAGGGCATGGGCACCGTCATGGGCCGCTCGAATGGACGGCCCACAGGTCTGCGCGTGCCCTTCTTCGGGCAGCCTGTGCAGGGGCATTCGGGCATCAAGCGCATGCGCGACGGGACCTTCTGGGTGCTGACCGACAACGGCTTTGGTTCCAAGCTGAACTCCCCCGATGCCATGCTCTTCGTGCGGCGCTACAACATCGACTGGGGCCGCGGTGCGATGGATGCGCTGGAAACCGTCTGGCTGCATGACCCGGACAGCAAGGTGCCGTTCCGGATCGCCAATGAAGGCACGGCCAAGCGCTACCTGACCGGCAGCGATCTTGACCTGGAAGGGTTCCAGCCGATCGGGGACAAGCTTTGGTTCGGCGATGAGTTCGGCCCATACCTGATCCGGACGGATCGTTCAGGCAAGGTCGAGGCGGTGTTCGAATCCCAGGTCGACGGCAAGCCGCTGCGCTCGCCTGACCATTTCCGCGTTGCAGCTTCCAACCCGGGCGCACCAACGGATCCGACCGTCAACCTCGGCCGCTCGCGCGGCTATGAAGGCATGGCAGCCTCCCCGGATGGCACGTTCATCTACGGCCTGCTCGAAGGCCCGGTCTGGGACGTCGAGAAGAAGGATTGGGAGAAGACGGCCGAAGGCCGCACTGTGCTGCGGATCCTCGAATTCTCGGTGACTGAGGAAAAGTGGACGGGCCGGCACTGGAAGTACGTGCTTGAGCCCGGCGCGACCGCGATCGGCGATTTCAACATGATCGACGCGACCACCGCCCTCGTCATCGAGCGTGACAATGGCGAGGGCACGCCCGACAAGGCATGCCCTGCTGGTCAGCGTGCCGAGACCTGCTTCCATGATCTGGCGAAATTCAAGCGCGTCGTAAAGATCGAGATGACGGACGCCAATGCCAACGCACCGGTTCGCAAGATCGGTCATATCGACCTGATGAAGCTTGCCGATCCGGACAAGCGGGCCCGCAAGCCGCTCAATGACGGCGTGCTGACCTTCCCGTTCTTCACCATCGAGAATGTGGATGTTGTGGACGGCAAGCACATCATCGTGGGCAATGACAACAACCTGCCGTTCTCGTCATCCCGCGAGCCCAACAAGGCGGATGACAACGAGATGGTGCTTCTTGATGTCGAGGCGCTTCTGAAGGCACGCTGAGCCCGTCCCTTGCGCGACAGGCCACACCGGCGCGGGCGTTGACGCGCCTTCCGGCCTGGCCGACGAATGATCGGGCGCGGGGGCATCTCCCCCGCGCTTGCTGGCGGAATGGCGGTCATGCCCACGTGGTTGATTGCAGGAGCCAATCGCGGCATCGGCCTTGGCCTGACCGGCAAGCTCCTGGCGCGCGGCAAGACCGTGATTGCCTGCGCGTGCGAACCGCTCAAGGCTGAGGCGCTGGCCGGGCAGAAGGTCCGCCATGGCGATCACCTGACAATCCTTGGTCCCGATGTGACGTCAGGCGACAGCGTCGAACCTGCGGCGCGCGCGTCAAAGGTTCCGATTGAGGTCCTGATCAACAGGCCGGCCTTCATGGACCACGGACAGGGCACGATGCCCTGGACATGGATCTTGGGGCCTTTGCCGCGGTGCTTGCGGTCAATATGCCCGGGCCGCTGCGCGTGTTGCAGGCCTTCGTGCCGCGGCTTGAGGCCGCCGGCGGCAACATCGTCACCATCACGAGCCGGATGGGCTCGCTGGCCGGGACCAATGACCGCGCGGTGGCCTGCCGGGCTTCGAAGGCGGCGGTGAACAAGGTCACGGCTAGCGCAGGCGTTGTGGCCGCGCCAGATTCCGGTGCTGCTCGTTCACCCGGGCCGGGTGCAGGCCGACATGGCTGGCGGCGGGGCTGACATCACTGTTGTCCAAAGCACCGATGGCCGCATTGCGTTGGCCAACAGGCTGGACATGAGCCTGAGTGGCCTGTTCATCCGTTATGACGGAACCTCGATCGCCCGGTCGGCGCGCAGTTCATGCCTTCTTGGCTTTCGCAGAAGCTGCGGCCTCCAGCGCGGCAAGACGCTCGGCGAGCCTGTCGTTGTCCTCGCGGGCCATGATGGCCATCTCGCGCACCGCTTCGAATTCCTCACGGGTGACGACGTCCATATCGGCCAGGATGCGCTGCATCTGGGTCTTGGCGACGGTCTCGACCTCGCGTCGGACGCCCTGCGCGGCACCGGCGGCATCCGTGACAAGACGGGCGACTTCATCGAGCAGGCGGTTCGGGGCATTCATGGCGGGATGTCCTGTCGTCAGCGGGCGGGCCACATGTTGCGGACGCATGGCCGCCTTCGTGTAGCATGTTGCATCGCGCAACGCACCGCTGAATGATGGAGAGCCAAGAACGGAATTGGAAGAGGCCAGAATGGCGCTGCACTTCACCGATGCCGAGTTCGCGCGCCGGCGCTCCGCGCTTCAGGCCGCGATGGCGGCGCGCAAGCTTGATGGGCTGTTCCTGTTCCAGCAGGAAAGCATGTACTGGCTGACGGGCTACGACACCTTCGGCTTCTGTTTCTTTCAATGCCTTCTGGTTCGGGCCGACGGAAAGATGGCGTTGCTGACCCGCTCGGCGGATCTCAGACAGGCCGAACTGACCTCGAACGTCGACGACATCCGCGTCTGGCGGGATGCGGTTGATGCCAATCCGGCGCGTGATCTCCTGGCTCTGGCCAGGGAGCTTGGCCTGTCGGGCAAAGGGATTGGCGTCGAGTACGAAAGCTACGGGCTGGTGGCCGCCAACGGCAAGAAGCTCGACGCCGCTTTCCAGGGCGTGTCCACGCTGGTCGACGCCTCCGACATCGTGACGCGGCTGCGCGTGACCAAGTCCGCCGAGGAGATCGCCCATATCCGCAAGGCGGCGGACCTGTGTGACCGCGCCGATGCGGCCGCGCTGGCCACGATCCGCGCCGGCGCCGATGAGGGCGAGATCCTGGCGGCGCAGCATAACGCCATCTTCCAGGGCGGAGGGGACTACCCGGCGAACGAATTCATCATCGGGTCCGGCCGGGACGCGCTGCTATGCCGCTACAAGTCGGGACGGCGCGCCCTCGATCCGCATGACCAGATCACGCTCGAATTCGCGGGCGCCTATCGACACTACCATTGCGCCGCCATGCGGACGGTGGTCGTGGGAGAGCCGCGCCCGCTGCATGTCCTGTATCATGCGGCCGCGCTCGACGCGCTGAACGCCTGTCAGGCTGCGCTGCGGCCGGGCAATACCGCGGGCGATGTATTCGCCGCGCACGACCGCGTGTTTGCCGGGCACGGGCTTGGCGAGCACAGGCTCAATGCCTGCGGCTACTCGCTCGGCGCGAAATTCACGCCAAGCTGGATGGACTGGCCGATGTTCTACACGGGCAATGATTGGGTGCTCGAGCCGGGCATGGTGATGTTCGCCCACATGATCTTGATGGATTCGCACACCGAGACCGCCATGTGCCTTGGCCGCACCTATCTGGTGACGGACGGGCCGGCGGAAGCGCTGAATCTCGCCGACACAGGGCTGATGTTGCGGTGAGCGTCGGCCATCTGGACGCCACGCGCCCGGCAGCGTAGAACACGGCCATTCCGTAAAGCTCCCGTGTGAGGAGCAGGAGGCGTTCTGATGCGATCCCTGTTGATCTTCGCGGGCCTGGCGCTTGGCCTTGGGGCCTGCACCGAAACGACAACGGCGCACCGCGCGCCAACAGTTGCACCCGGTGTTCCGATTGCCGTCGAGAGCATTTCCGGTGCGCCGGATGCGATGCGTGGCAGCTTCAGTTCCGCGCTGTCGAGCGAGGCCAGCGCGCGCAGGGTCGACATCGTCGATCCCGCCACAAACCCGCGGTACCGGGTACGCGGCTATCTTGCGGCGCAGCCGACGGAGGACGGGCAGACCGCGCTTGCCTTTGTCTGGGATGTGTTCGATGCCCAAAAGCGGCGGGCCCAGCGCGTCCAGGGCGCAACGGTCGCGCGCGGCAGTTCAGGCGACTGGACCAGCGTCGACCAGAGCACCGTCAACAAGGCGGCCTCCGAATCCATGGACCAGATCGCCCGGTTCCTGTCGGCGCAGGATCAGGCTGTTGCCGGAAGAACGGTACCGTCCGCCGGGTCCGCTGTCGCGCGGGCAGCCGCCGCCAACGCCGCCGCATCCACGCCGACGCTCGCCCTGCGCCGCTGACGGCGCATGCCCTTCCTGGCCATTCCCTTCCCGGTCATTGATCCGGTCGCGATCTCGATCGGACCGCTCGCCCTGCGCTGGTATGGGCTTGCCTATGTGGCTGGCCTGCTGGGCGGCTGGCTCTACGCACGCTGGCTCGTCCAGCGTGAGGGCATATGGAGTTCGGTCGCGCGTCCGAAGCCGGTCGAACTCGACGACATGCTGGTCTGGGTCGCGGTCGGCGTCGTGCTCGGCGGCCGGCTCGGCTATGTGCTGTTCTACGATTTTGCCAGCTATGCGCACGATCCGATGCAGATCCTGGCGATCTGGCAGGGCGGTATGTCATTTCATGGCGGCCTTCTGGGCGCGATCCTAGGTCTGACCCTTTTCGGACAGCGCAGGGGCTACAACCCGCTCAGCATCTATGATCTTGCGGCCGCGGTCGTGCCGATCGGGCTGTTCTTCGGGCGCATCGCCAATTTCATCAACGGTGAATTATGGGGCCGCGTTGCTCCGGACTTCGCCTATGCGATGGTGTTTCCGAATGCGGGGCCTGTTCCGCGCCATCCCAGCCAGCTCTATCAGGCCGCGCTGGAAGGGCCGGCGCTGTTCCTGCTGATCACGCTGGTCCTGGGCCGGACGGGCTTCCATCGCCCGGGGCTGATCGCCGGCGTCTTCGGCGTCGGCTATGCCGCCGCCCGCATCCTCGCCGAATTCTTCCGCGAGCCGGACCCGCAGCTTGGCTTTCTCTATGGCGGCCTGACGATGGGCATGCTCCTGTCCTTGCCGATGGCGGCAGCAGGGCTCTGGCTGATCTGGCGCGCGCGCAGGGCCGGCTGACCTTCGGCAATGCGCACGCTGAAGGACGAGATCATCGAGATGATCCGGTTGGAAGGGCCGCTGACGGTCGAGCGCTATATGGATCTGTGCCTTGGGCACCCCACGCTCGGTTACTACACCACGCGCGATCCGTTCGGTCTGGACGGTGACTTCATCACTGCACCCGAAGTCAGCCAGATCTTCGGCGAGTTGCTCGGACTTTGGGCGGGGCTGGTCTGGCGCGACATGGGCAGCGCCTCGCCAGTGAGGCTGATCGAGCTGGGCCCGGGCCGCGGCACCTTGATGGCTGACGCGCTGCGCGCCATCACCCGGGCCTTCCCGACGATGACAGCCGCGCTTGAGGTGCATCTGGTTGAAACCAGCCCCGTGCTCCGTGCCCGTCAGCAGCAGACCCTTGCTGATGCCGGCGTCAAGGTGACCTGGCATCACGAGATCACAGCGCCTCTTGCGGGTCCGGTGATCATTCTTGCCAACGAGTTCATGGACGCCTTGCCCATTCAGCAGTTCGTGGCGATGCAGACCGGCTGGCATGAGCGTCTGGTCGGTCTGGACGACCAAGGCGCCCTGATGTTCGGTCTTGCTGCCGAGCCGACACATGATGGCCTCGGTGAGGCCGAGCCCGGCGATACCATGGAGATTCCGCGTGCCGGCCAGCGTCTGATCCGCTTTGTTGCCGAACACATTGTGGCGCATGGCGGCGCAGCGCTGCTCATCGACTATGGAGCGTTTGCGCAAGGCACCACCGACACGCTCCAGGCCGTCAGACAGCACCGCTTCGTCGATCCGCTGGCGGATCCAGGCCAGGCGGACCTGACGGCACAGGTCAATTTCGAACGTCTCGCCAACAGCGCGGCGCTCGCGAATGCCTGCGTTCACGGCCCCGCCTCCCAAGCCGCATTTCTTGTGTCGCTTGGCCTTCACGAGCGTGCCGAAGCTCTCAAGACCGGCGCGACGCTGGCGCAGAGCCGCGCCATCGATGCCGCCGTGACCCGCTTGGCGGCGATGAGCGAGCGCGGCATGGGCGAACTGTTCAAGGTGCTGGCTTTCTCACACCCTTCGTTGAAGGCCTTGCCCGGGCTCCACCTGGTCTGGAGCCCGGATCAACGCCAAGCCGATGAGGACACCTGATCCCATGTTCATCACGTCACCCGATCTTGGCGCCCTGCCTGGAATCCGCCACGCCTTCTTCACCCGTGAGGGAGGGGTGTCGCAGGGCCTCTATGCCTCGCTCAATGGCGGCCTCGGATCGCAGGATGTTCAGGCCAACATCGCGGAGAACCGCGCGCGCATGGCGGCCGCGCTCAAGGTTCCGTCCGAGCGGCTCATCAGCCTGTATCAGGTCCACTCGGCTGACGTGGTTGTTGCCACCGGACCGTGGAGCGGTGAACGCCCGAAGGCCGACGCCATGGTCACCACGACGCCAGGGCTGGCGCTGGGGGTATCCACGGCTGATTGCGGACCCATCCTGTTTGCCGACGCCGAGGCGGGCGTCGTCGGCGCAGCCCATTCGGGCTGGAAAGGCGCCTTCACCGGCATCGCCGAGGCAACCCTTGCCGCGATGGAGCGCCTTGGCGCGCGCCGCGAGCGCACCATCGCCGTTCTTGGCCCGATGATCGGCCCGAAGGGCTACGAGGTGGGGCCCGAGTTCGTGGCCCGTTTCATCGAGGCCAGTGCTGGCAATGCCACGTTCTTCCGCCCTTCACGACGGGAGGGACATGCCATGTTCGATCTGCCAGCTTACATCGCCGCGCGCTTTGCTGCCGCAGGCATCGGCCGCTTTGTCGATCTGGGGCTGTGCACCTACTCCGATCCGGCGCGCTTTTTCAGCTACCGGATGACCACTCACCGGAGCGAGCCCGATTATGGGCGCCTGATCTCTGCCATCGCGATCGCGGCCTGAGCCGATTCGTCCACAGCGAAGGGCTGTGGACGAATCGGTTCACCCATTGTTGCCGGCGTACGAATCCTCGACGCATGATCGGGTTGCCGCCGTGGTCTGTTTGGGGATTCTCCAAATCCGAAAACCGATCTAAGGTCTTAACAAGAGGTTGATTCGGCTTGGTTTTCGAAGCCGTCGAAGGATTGATCAGGGATAGGTTCTGGTCGCGATCCTGCGTAGGCGTCCTGTTGTCACGGCGCGTTGGCTTGTGTTTTCGCACCTGCGTTTTCCGCCCTCTTGAGGAACTGGCTTCTGGCATGCTGGACCTTGAATTCGACCTTGATCGTTCAAGTCACCCTCTCGATGTCATCGAGCGGCTTGCGACCCTGAATGAATGGAGTTTCGACCGCGACGGTGAGGATGAGATCTCCGTGGGCGTGTCTGGGACCTGGTCCGACTATCAGGTGGCGGTCACCTGGCTTGATCAGATGGAGGCGATGCATGTTGCGTCCGCCTTCGACCTGAAGGTGCCTGAGCGGCGCAAATCCGAGGTGCTGAGCCTGATTTCGATGATCAACGAGCAGCTCTGGCTCGGGCATTTCGACTTCTGGAGTTCGGAGAATGTCGTGATGTTCCGGCACTCTTTGCTGCTCTCCGGCGGCGTCGAGCCGACTGACGAGCAGGCCGGGATGCTGATCAAGTCGGCTGTCGAGACCTGCGAGCGATACTTTCAGGCCTTCCAGTTCGTGCTCTGGGCCGGACGAACCGCCCGCGAGGCGCTGGACTACGCCATGATGGAAACCGTCGGCGAGGCCTGAGCGCGCGACAAGATGCGCACATCTTTCTACAGGACGCGGCCGTCCCCGACGCCTTCGGTTTCCAGCTTTACGAGCCATTGCCATGACCAGCACAGCGACACTGCCCAAGACCCTTGTTCTGATGGGGGCTGGCAAGATGGGCGGCGCGATGCTGCAGGGCTGGCTTGGCGGCGGAATTGACGTTGCGGGACTGACCGTGCTCGATCCCAACGCCGGCCCCGAACTCAGCGCGCTTGCCGCAGCCCACGGCTTCCGGCTCAATCCCTTGCTCTCAGCCGTCGCCGCGCCGGACGTGCTGGTGCTCGGCATCAAGCCGCAGATGCTCGACGCTGCCGCAGCTGCGCTCACGCAACTGGCAGGTCCGCAGACCCTGGTGGTGTCGATTCTTGCCGGCAAGACCATCGCCAATCTGGCGGCGCGGGCACCGCGCACCAGGGCTTTCGTGCGAGCGATGCCCAACCTGCCAGCATCCGTGCGGCGCGGCGTCACGGGCGTGGCCGCCAGCCGCGATGTCAGTGACGCGCAGAAGCTGGTGACAACGTCGCTGCTCAGCGGGATCGGTCGTGTGGAGTGGGTGCCAGGCGAGGATTACATCGATGCCGTCACGGCAGTGTCGGGCTCAGGACCCGCCTATGTCTTTTTCATGGTCGAATGTCTCACCGAAGCAGGCATTGCCGCTGGCCTGCCGGCCGAAGTGGCCGCCCGCCTTGCGCGGGGCACGATCGAGGGAGCAGGGGAGTTGCTGCACTGTTCGCCTCTTGATCCGGGAACCCTGCGCCAGAACGTGACCTCGCCCGGGGGTACGACTGCCGCTGCACTCGAGGTGCTCATGGCCGACAACGGCCTCAAGGCGCTGATGGTCCGTGCCGTCATTGCGGCGAAACTGCGTGCGGAAGAACTCAGCGGCTGACGACGCTTCTTCCCTGATAAGCCCGAATCGCGGGGCAGGGCGAAGCGCGACAAATCCCCATCTTCCGGCTGCGGCCCGCACGACCTATATCAAGGGCAACAGACAGAGGAGCCCGTCATGGCGAGGAAACCTGCAACCGACGCACCGAAGGCCGACCCGCGCACCATCGCCATTCAGGCCCTGATGGCGCTTGTGGCCGATCACGGCTGGAAAGAGCTCGAGCTTCCGCAGGTTGCCGAAAGGGCGGGGATGCCACTGTCGGCGTTGCGCGACCTGTTCCCGTCAAAGGGAGCCATGCTGGCGGGTTTTGGCCGGCTGATCGACCGGGCGGTGCTCGACAGCGCCAATCCGGACCTTGTCGGCGAGCCGGTGCATGAGCGGGTGTTCGACCTGATGATGCGCCGCCTTGATGCAATGGCGCCCTACAAGGCGGCGCTGATCGAAATCCGGCGTGCTGTTCGCCGAGACCCCCTCGCGGCAGCCGCCCTCAACCGCTCGGCCGTCAATTCCTGGCGCTATCTGCTTGGGTCGTGCGGCGTTCCGGTCGAGGACGAACTTGGCATGCTCAAGATCCAGGGCGCGGTGGTCGTGTTTGCCCGGACGGTCGATACATGGCTGGACGATCCAGATCCCGGCATGGCCAAGACCATGGCGACGCTGGAACGCGAACTGAAGCGGGGCGAGCGTGTGCTTGGCCTGGCCGAGGATGTGCGCCGGCTGACGGCCCCGTTCCGGTCGCTGGCGCATGCGATCTGCGAGCGCGCGCCGCGCATGCGCCGGCGCGAGCGTGCGCCTGAGCGCGGTGAGGAGCGCGACGACTTCGCGCCCGCGATCTGAGCTCCGAGACTGCGCCCATGGACATGAAAGCGCCGTCGGGCCAGATCAGCTTCGACGATTTCATGACAGTCGACATCCGGGTCGGGACCGTTGTTCAGGCGGAGCCCTTTCCGGAAGCCCGCAAGCCGGCGATCAAGCTCTGGATCGATTTTGGTCCGGAGATCGGGATCAAGAAGACGTCAGCGCAGATTACCAAACACTACCGGATTGAGGATTTGCCGGGTCGCCAGGTGCTCGGCGTGGTCAATTTCCCGCCGCGCCAGATCGGCAAGTTCATGTCTGAAGTGCTGACGCTCGGCGTGCCCGACGCCGACGGCGAAGTGGTCCTGCTGCAGCCTGGCCAGGGCGTACCCAATGGCGGACGGATGTACTGATCGGGCTTCAGCGCTGCCAGAAAACACAGCCATCGAACATGAACACCGTCTCGCCGCGCTGGTTGGTAGCGGTGTTGTGGTGGAACACGAGCCCCCAGCCCGGCCGTGACACCGAGGCGCGCTTCTCGATCATGGTCGAGGCATAGCTGATGGTGTCGCCGGCAAAGACCGGCTTCAGCCACTTCAGATTTCTCAATCCGGGCGACGATCCCAGCCTTGGCATGGCATCGCCCATGAGGTGTTGAACGCGCCGCCGGTTCGCCACCATCAGGCGCATCCAGACCGCCCCTGTATGCCAGCCGGAAGCGCAGAGGCCGCCGAACAGCGATGCCTTCGCCGCCGCCTCATCGAGGTGGAAGCGTTGCGGATCAAAGGCCTGTGCGAAGGCGACGATGTCGTCCGCGGCGAAGGTGAAACTGCCGAGTTCGGTGCGCTCGCCGATCTCCAGCTGATCGAACAGGGGAACGGGCCGGGTTTCGCCGGGCGCCGGTGACAGCGCGCCGATGGCCGTTGGCGGCGCATAGCGCCAAGGTGCCGGCGGCGCGCGGAACGTTGGGGCCGGAACCTGTCCGCGCCGACCGAAAATGATCCAGTTCGTCACCTCCTGCACGGGCGCGGCGTTCTGGTCCATGACCTCGAAACGGAAGCGCACCAGGCCGATCTCGGGCTTAGACCGGCTCTCCTTCACCTCCAGCACGGTGTGGCGCACGCTCAACGTATCACCGGGGCGGACGGGGCGGATCCATTTCAACTCGTCGATGCCCGGAGCGCCAAGCCCGGCGCTGTCGAGCAGGAACGCCTCCGCCATCATGCGCATCATCATGGCCGAGGTATGCCAGCCTGAGCCGATCAGGCCGCCGACGAAGGTCGATTTCGCCGCTTCGGCGTCAAGATGGAAGTCCTGCGCATCGAACACGCTGGCAAAGGCGATGATGTCCTCGGCACTGACCGTCTGCCGGCCGTAGTTGCGCAGGTCACCGACCGCAAAGTCCTCGAAGAAGAGGGTCATGGTTGGCCTGGCTCAGTTGGCAAAGCGGAAATGCAGTACGTCGCCGTCGGCAACGACATACTCCTTGCCTTCGAGCCTCAGCTTGCCGCCATCGCGGGCACCGGCTTCGCCGTTCAGCGCGACATAGTCGGCGTAGGCGATGGTTTCGGAGCGGATGAAGCCCTTCTCGAAATCGGTATGGATCACGCCTGCCGCTGCCGGGGCCTTTGTGCCCTTGGCAATCGTCCAGGCGCGCGCCTCCTTCGGACCAACCGTGAAGTAGGTGATCAGGCCGAGCAGCGCATAGCCCTCGCGGATGACGCGGTTGAGGCCGGGCTCGGGCAGGCCGACTGCTTCGAGAAAGTCGGCCTGCTCGTCCTGCGGCATCACCGCGATCTCGCTCTCGATCTTGGCGGAAACCACCACGGCCCGCGCGCCTTCTTGCGCCGCGCGGGCAAAGACCCTGGCCGAGAAGGCGTTGCCCTTGTCAGCGGAGGCTTCCTCGACATTGCAGACGTAGAGTACGGGCTTGGCGGTGAGCAGCTGCAGCATCTGGAAGGAGCGCTCCTCCTCCGCGGTGCGCTGGGTGAGACGGGCGGGCTTGCCCTCCTGCAGCAGAACCAGCGATTTCTGGATGAGGGCGAGCTGCTCCTTTGCGTCCTTGTCGCCGGAGCGAGCCTTCTTCTCGAGACTGACAACACGCTTTTCGAGGCTTTCCAGATCGGCCAGCATCAGCTCGGTCTCGATGGTCTCGATGTCGGCGCCAGGATCGACCTTACCCTCGACATGGGTAATGTCGCCGTCCTCGAAGCAGCGCACCACATGCACGATGGCGTCGACCTCGCGGATATTGGCGAGGAACTGATTGCCGAGACCCTCGCCCTTGGAGGCGCCGCGCACGATGCCGGCGATGTCCACGAAGGTGATGCGCGTCGGGATGATCTGCTGCGACTTGCCGATCTGGGCCAGTCTGTCGAGCCGGTCATCCGGCACTGGGACATCGCCGACGTTCGGCTCGATGGTGCAGAACGGATAGTTGGCGGCCTGCGCGGCCGCCGTTTGCGTCAGCGCGTTGAACAGGGTCGACTTGCCGACATTCGGCAGGCCGACGATACCGCATTTGAAGCCCATGGTTGTTCCAATCAGGTCCAAGTTGACGGTCGCGCATCTGGCGCAACCTGAAACGGGTTGATGATGCGCATGTCCGCGATCATTCGTCCGTGCTGCATATCCCCAGACAGGAACTGCGCGCAACACGAACCTCGTGTCGCCTCAATTGGCCTTGTTCTCCCCCACCCGCTTGTCCTCACCCCAGCCCTTGTTCTGCATGATCAGCGAGACATCGCTCTGGAAGCGTTCGTCGAAGCCGCCGACGAGCAGCGCTGCCTTGTCGGCACAGGCGCGACACAGGTCTTCCACCCATGGCTGCTCGGTCCTGGCGAAGTCGTCGAGCACATAAGCCTGCACCAGTGCCTTGTCGCCAGGATGGCCGATGCCGATGCGCACACGGCGATAGTCATTGCCGATGGACGCAGTGATCGAACGCAGGCCATTATGCCCGGCATTGCCGCCGCCCTTCTTCACGCGGAGCTTGGCAGGGGCGAGATCAAGTTCATCATGCAGGACGACGATGTTCTTCGGCTCGATCTTGTAGAACTGCGCCGCTGCCTGCACCGATTGCCCCGAAAGGTTCATGAACGTCAGTGGCTTGAGCAGCAGCGCCTTGCCGATGCCGATCACCGCCTCCGTGGCCTCGCCCTGAAAGCGCGCACGCCAAGGCCCTGCGCGGTGCGTGCGCGCGATCGCGTCCAGCGCCATGAAGCCGATATTGTGCCGGTTGCCCGCATAGCGCGCGCCGGGATTGCCGAGGCCGACCAGCAGCAGCATGTGACACCCTCCGAACGGAAACGGCCGGGCCCTTGGCCCGGCCGTCCTGATAGCATGATGGGTCGGGCTGATCAGCCCTTGGCGGGCGCCTTGGCCGGTGCGGCCGCGGCTGCCGCGGCGGCGGGAGCGGGTTCGTCGGCAAGCTTGGTCGGGGTCGAGACGGCGACCAGCGTCAGATTCTCCCGGGTAATTGTCTTGCAGCCGTCCGGCAGCTTGACGTCAGCGAGGTGGACGGAGCCGCCGATATTCAGCGTCGCGACCGAGATTTCCAGCGCATCGGGGATGTTGTCCGCTGGCACCATCATCTCGAGCGAGTGCTCGACGATCTGCACCATGCCACCCCGCTTCACGCCCGGCGAGACATCCTGGCCTGTGACGTGGATCGGGATTTCGACGCGGATCATTGAGCCTGCCGAAAGGCGCAGGAAGTCGACATGCAGCGGCGTGTCCTTGACGGGCTCGAGCTGGTAGTCGCGCGGCACGGCGCGGACGATGGTGCCGTCAACGTCGATCTCGAACACGGTGGTCAGGAAGTGGCCAGCGTAGATCAGACGGTTGGTCTGTGCATAGTCGAGCGCGATGGGGAGGGCGGCTTCGCCACCACCGTAAATGACGGCGGGAATCTTGCCGGAACGGCGAATTGCACGGGCGGCCCCCTTGCCACCAGACGCGCGCGCCGAAGCCTTGATCTGCTTCACAGCGGACATGTGTTTGATCCTTCACAAAATGAAGGCGCCGCCAACCGGCGGCCGCCTACCCCCTAGCCTCCAAGGGTGTCTGGAGAGGGCATCGGGCCTATAACGCGGATGGGCGAGGGTGGCAAGGCGGGGCCGTTGAAGTGTCGGTAGCACACGATATGTCCGGTTTAGGTAGCACACGATCTGTCCGGCAGCGTTTGGCCCAAAGTGAGGGTCGAGGATGCGCCGGTCAGAAGCCCTACAGGGGGTTCGTGTGATCAAGTTCACGAGCATATTGAGCCGCTGTGAGGCGGCGGAGCTGAATCAGATGGACGCCGCGGAGCTGCTGGGGATCGACGCGCGGAGATTTCGGCGATGGCACGCACGCCATCTTCCATTGTCCCAGATGCCTGGGACGATACGACGCCAAAGGCCTGATCGGAGACGAAAAACGCGCCGCCTAAGCGCGCTCGACGGCGAACAAAACCAGAAGAAGCGGACATTTGGTGTGCAACCAAAACCGGACAAGTCAATTGGCCATCGACAGAAAGGGGCCGTTGAGGGTTTGCCGGATCGGCAACAGTGGATATCCCTTCATATTCCCTCATCAAACAGGCTCGACACGCCGCTATCGGGCATCGTGTTCCTGACCGCTCCGCCGAGCGGTTCGGAGTTCGTCAGCGGGCGGACCAGCTTCACGGGTTCGGACGGCATGATCAGCGGTCCGTTATCTCACACGCCTCATGCTTGCAAAGCGCGATGCGGCAACCGGCACCCTTTTTGCGGCCATTGATCGCCGAATGCAGACGCATCTGATGCTCAGATGCCATTCTTTGCCATGACGTAGACACCCACCAGCACGATGAGGCTGGCAAGCAGAATTCCAAGGGTACCCTTCTGCTGGGCCAGTCTCCGGCCGAGCGCCATGCCTCCCAGGCCACCTGCAACACCGCCAACGATGAACACGAGGGCAATGCGCCAATCGACCAGTCCTGCCATGGCATAGCTTGCGGCCGTGGCGGCGCCAAAGGCGGACACGCTGAGCAGCGAGGTGCCGATGGCGAATGGTAGGGACATGCCTGTGGCCAGCATGAGCGCGGGCACGATCAGAAATCCGCCGCCAATGCCGAAAAAACCGGACAGAAGACCCGTTGCAAACCCGAAAACGATGAGCCAGGGGAGCAGCGCAGATGCCGAACCACGGTGGAGCCTTACGGCGGGGTCACCCTGTGACGCGCGCTTGAGAAACATCACGATTCCGACAAGCACCATCAGGGCGCCGAAAAGGGCGAGCAGCTTCTGGCCATCGATCGTCTTCGCGACAGCCGCGCCGAGCAGGGCTCCGGTCACACCGGCGGCGGCAAAGACGAGGCCGCAGCGCCATTTGACCGTGCCCGCCCGGGCGTGGCCGATCAGATTGGCCAGCGCACTGGCAGACACCGCAAGTGCGCTGGTGCCGATCGCCACATGGGCCGATGTGACGCCGACACCATAGACCAACAACGGTACCGCCAGAACGGAGCCTCCGCCGCCAACCAGGGCCAGGATGCAGCCGACAAGCACGCCAGAGAGACCGGAGAGGAGATCAGCCATCACACATGTGTCCTGATCAGCTTGCCGGCGCAGTTGCGCCACGATTCCACGGCGCCAGCGCCAGAAGGCGCGCCATGCCGCAGAATCCCGTCACGCCTGCGAAGATCAGACCTGCGCCGACAAGGCCGGATAATGCGTGGAAGCCGGGATGGACAAAGGTCCCCAGGGCAAAGCCTGCTGCGACGAGCGCGCCAGCCCCGATCTGCACCTGCCTCATCAACTCGATGGGTTGGCGTGGGTCCTTGCGGGTCGGCAGTCCTGCATCGCGCCAGGCTTCGATCCCGCCTTCGAGGATGTGGACTTTCGCACTCGGGACTGTCGCTGCCAGTCGGGTGGCGTTGACCATGGTGCGGTTGCCACTGCGGCAATGGAAGATTACCGTGCCATCGGCCTTCGGCGGCCGCCGCTCAATACCGGACAGGGCGTGATGATGGGCGCCGGGAATGTTCTCGCGGCGGTACTCGTCGATCTCGCGGATATCCACGAGTATGGCTCCCTTGCTCATCAGGACGTTTGCTTCAGCGGGGGAGAGATGTCTGATCGACATAGGCTGTTCCTTTCAAGGTGGGATGCAGTTCAGGCCTTGCGGCAATAGAGACGGTAGAGTTCGGCCATCAATTCCCGGATCCGACCGTCGGCAATGCGGTACCAGAGGGTTTGGCTCTCGCGGCGGAAGGCCAGAAGCCCCTCATCGCGCATCTTCGCAAGATGCTGCGACAAGGCCGACTGGCTGATGCCGACACGCCCGACCAGTGTGCCGACAGTGGCTTCGCCTTCCATGAGCAGGCAAAGAATCTGCAGCCGCCGCTCGTTGGCGATGGCGCGCAGAACGCCCGCCACCTCGATTGCGCTGGCCTCGAATGTCTCTGTGTCGAGTTGTGGGGTCCCGGTCTTCATCTGATCCCTCTAATTAAGACATTGCTTATTTAGAGATGCTTGATATATATGTCAACAGCTCTCTGTCAAAAGGACCTTCCGATGCCCAATCCTGCTGATCGCAAACCACTGATTCACGCGTTCTTTGATGAAGCGACCAACACGGTCAGCTATCTCGTCGCCGACCCTGTGACACGTGAGGCCGCTGTCATTGACCCGGTGCTCGACTATGATCCCAATGCTGGGGAGGTCGACACGCGCTCCGTCGAGGCGATCCTGGCCAAGGCCGCCGCGGAAGGCCTTCGGATCGTCTGGGCGCTGGAGACCCACGCCCATGCCGACCACCTCTCCGGCTCACCGTACATCAAGGCCAAGACAGGTGCGCGCATCGGCATTGGCGAGCACATCAAGGATGTTCAGCGCATCTTCCGTCCGGTGTTCAATGCGACCGATCTCAAGCCCGATGGCAGTGATTTCGATTATCTGTTCAAGGATGGCGATCGCTTTGCCATCGGGAAGCTGACAGCGGGCATCCTGCATACGCCAGGCCATACGCCAGCCGATATCGTTTACCTGATCGAGGATGCCGCGTTCGTCGGAGATACCCTTTTCATGCCGGACTTCGGGACAGCGCGGGCGGATTTTCCTGGCGGTGATGCGCGCACACTCTATCGCTCCATCCAGCGCGTCCTCTCGCTGCCGCCCGAAACGAGGCTCTTCATGTGCCATGATTACAAGGCGCCCGGACGCGATCACTTCGCCTGGGAGACGACCGTTGCGGCGCAACGCACGCTGAACGTTCATGTCAAGCAAGGCATCGCGGAGGAGGCCTTCGTCGAGATGCGAGAGGCGCGCGACGCCAAGCTGGCTGTCCCGCGGCTCCTGCTGCCCTCGATCCAGGTCAATATCCGAGCCGGCCGCTTTTCCCAGGCACAAGACAATGGTGTGCGCTATCTGCGCATTCCAGTGAAGGCGAAGACCGACGAGGCCGCTCTGGCGATTGCCGCAGTTTGACCACTGACATCAGCAGCACAGGTGAACAGGGCGCCTGCGACTGCGTCGTCGGGGACTTGTGAATCCGAGGCAAGATGGTCTGGGCTTCGACAGTCCTTCTCGCGGAAGGCGTCCCGCTCAATCGAACAGGCTCGACACGCTGCTCTCGGTCGCGGTGCGCTTGATCGCCTCACCGAGCAGTTCGGCGATGGGCAGGGTGCGGATGTTGCGGGCGACCTTGACGGCCTCTGTCGGCATGATCGAGTCCGTCACCACGAACTCCTTGATCCTGCTCTGGGAGATGCGGCTGACCGCTCCGCCGGAGAAGACGCCGTGGGTGCAGTAGGCATAGACCGCGGCAGCCCCGTTCTTCAGCAGCGCTTCGGCGGCATTGCACAGTGTGCCGCCGGAATCGACGATGTCGTCGATCAGGATGCAGTTGTAGCCTTCGACATCGCCGATGATGTTCATGACCTCGGACTCGCCGGCGCGCTCGCGGCGCTTGTCGACGATGGAGAGCGGCGCGTCGATGCGCTTGGCCAGCGCGCGCGCGCGCACAACGCCGCCGACATCGGGCGAGACAACCATGATGTTCTTGAGCTGCAGCCGCTGCTTGATGTCGCGCGCGATGATTGGCGCGCCATAAAGATTGTCCACGGGAATGTCGAAAAAGCCCTGGATCTGGCCCGCATGCAGGTCGAGCGTCAGCACGCGGTCGGCGCCGGCATGGGTGATCAGGTTCGAGACCAGCTTGGCCGAGATCGGCGTGCGCGGCCCCGGCTTGCGGTCCTGCCGGGCGTATCCGAAATAGGGCACCACGGCAGTGATGCGCTTGGCCGAGGAACGGCGCAGCGCGTCCGTGATGATCAGCAGCTCCATCAGGTGGTCGTTGGCGGGGAAGGAGGTGCTCTGCAGGACAAAGACGTCCTCGCCGCGCACGTTCTCCTGAATCTCGACGAAAATCTCCATGTCGGCGAAACGCTTGACCTGTGCCTTGGCAAGCGACAGGCCAAGATAGCTTGCAACACCTTCGGCGAGCGGCCGGTTGGAGTTGCCAGCGATCAGTTTCATCGAGTTGGACATGCCTGAGTGCCTTGGGCGCGCTGAACCGGCGTGAACTGCCCATCGCGAAACAGCACCTGGCAGCCGGGATATGTGATCCGGCTCATAGCGGTGCAGGCCGCATGAGTCGACTCCGTCCACGCAGATCATCACCAAAGTTTGTGAATGGCCGGTTGGGGTGAAGGCGGATCAGACCAGATGACAGGATGGGGACAATTGCCTACATGCGCAGCATGGGCCGCGAACAACCAGATGACATGCCGGACAGCGAGGAACTGGAGCACGACGACCTCATCCCGGTCGATGACGAGATGCCTGCAGCCGACCTCGAGGCCATCCCCGAAAAGCTGAAGGCCGGCACCGCGGTCATCGCCGGATTCGTGCGCAACCTGCCGAATGCGCCCGGTGTCTACCGCATGTTCGATGCCGCCGGCGACGTTCTTTACATCGGCAAGGCGAAGAATCTGAAGAAGCGCGTCGGGCAGTATGCGGCTGGGAGGGCGCACACCAACGCCGTGGCACGGATGATTTCCGAAACGTGCCAGATGGAGTTTGTCACAACCGGCACCGAGACCGAGGCGCTGCTGCTCGAATCGAACCTGATCAAGCAGCTCAGGCCGCGCTACAACGTGCTGCTCAGGGACGACAAATCCTTCCCCTACATCCTGCTGACCGGTGATCACGAAGCCCCTCAGATCACCAAGCATCGCGGGTCTCGTCAGCGCAAGGGTGACTATTTCGGGCCTTTCGCCTCGGTCTGGGCGGTCAAGCGGACGATCGACGCGCTGCAGAAGGCCTTCCTGCTGCGCTCCTGTTCGGACAGCTACTACGCCAACCGCATACGCCCGTGCCTGCTCTTCCAGATCAAGCGGTGCGCGGCGCCGTGTACGGGGGAAATCTCCATCGCGGACTACGGCCGGCTGGCGCAGGAGGCAAAAGGTTTCCTGTCCGGGCGCGCGAGCGGCGTGAAGCAGGAACTGGCCCGCCGCATGCAAGACGCCGCCGAGGCGATGGAGTTCGAGACGGCAGCGCGCTACCGCGACCGGCTTGCGGCCCTTTCCGCCGTCACCTCCAGCCAGGACATCAACACGCAAGGCGTCGAGGAGGCGGATGTCTTTGCCATCGACGAGCAGGCCGGGCAGTTCTGCGTGGAGATCTTCTTCTTCCGCAATTTCCAGAACTGGGGCAACCGCGCCATGTTCCCGCGCGCCGACCGCAACCTGCCGGTCGCCGAGGTGCTGGCCTCGATCGTCGCCCAGTTCTACGACGATAAGCCCGCTCCAAAGCTGGTGCTCATCTCCCACAAGATCGAGGATGTGGACGTGCTTGCCGCCGCGCTCAGTGCCCGCATGGGTCACAGGGTCGAGCTGGTGGCGCCCAGGCGTGGCGAGAAGCGCGATCTTGTCGAGATGGCGCTGAAGAACGCGCGCGAAGCATTGGGCCGCAAGCTGGCGGACACGACGGCGCAGACAAAGTTGCTGGCCGCGCTCGGTGCCGCATTCGGTCTGGAAAAAGCCCCGCGCCGTGTCGAGGTTTATGACAACTCCCACATCATGGGCACGAACGCGGTCGGAGGCATGATCGTGGCCGGACCCGATGGTTTCATGAAGGCCCACTACCGCACCTTCAACATCAGTGCCGGGACCATCGCCGGCGATGACTACGGCATGATGCGCGAGGTGCTGACGCGGCGCTTTTCCCGGCTGGTCAAGCAGAACGGTGTGGAAAACCCCGTGCCCTTCCTGACAATTGCCAACGCAGATGGGGATGACATCCCGTCCGACGCCGCCTTCCCGGCATGGCCCGACCTGATCATCGTCGACGGCGGCAAGGGCCAGTACGAGGCGGCGCGCGTCGTGATGGCCGAGATTGGCGTCAGTCATGTCCCGCTCGTCGCAATCGCGAAGGGCGAGGACCGCAATGCCGGCCGCGAGACCTTCTTTGGCATGGGGCGCGAGCCGTTCAGGTTGCCGCCGCGAGATCCGGCGCTGTACTTCCTCCAGCGTCTGCGCGACGAGGCACACCGCTTCGCCATCGGGTCGCACCGCGCCAAGCGCAAGCGCGACGCGATGAAGAACCCGCTCGATGAGATCGCCGGCATCGGGCCAACCCGCAAGCGGGCCCTGCTGCTGTATTTTGGCACGCTGAAGGCGATCCAGCGCGCCTCGCTCGACGATCTCGCCAGGGCGCCCGGCGTGAACCTTGCGACTGCCAAGGCCGTCCACGACTATTTTCACGACAGCTGAGGCCGTTTCAGGGCTGCTTGGGCAGTTGATAATCTTGACAATTTGTCGACATTTTATGATTGACGACGACGTCGCAGGCTAACGACGATCCGGAAGGAATGCTGTGATGACCACTTCGCGCTGGGATTTCTGGATCGACCGTGGCGGCACCTTCACCGACGTGATCGGGCGCGACCCCCTGGGCAAGCTTCAGGCCCGCAAGGTGCTGTCTGAGAACCCGGAAGCCTATACCGACGCAGCCGTGCATGGCATCCGTACCCTGCTTGGCCTCAAGACCCGCGATCCGATTCCCCACGGTCTCGTCGGCGAAGTGCGCATGGGCACCACAGTCGCCACCAACGCGCTGCTGGAACGCAAGGGCGAGCCTACGCTGCTGGTGATCACCAAAGGCTTTCGTGATGCTTTGCGCATCGGCTATCAGGCCCGGCCGAAGATCTTCGCCAAGAAGATCATCAAGCCGGACCAACTCTACGATCAGGTGATCGAGGTCAGCGAGCGCGTGCTCAGCGATGGCCTCGTTGAGAAGGCGCCCGATCTTGCCATTGTCCGCAAGGACCTGCAGGGTGCCCATGACGCCGGCTACCGCGCTGTCGCCATCGCCTTCATGCACGCCTTCCGCTTCACCGAGCATGAAGCGCAGGTGGCGAAGATCGCGCGCGAGATCGGCTTCCCGCAGGTCTCGGTCAGCCACGAGGTTTCGCCACTGATCAAGCTGGTCGGGCGCGGCGACACGACCGTCGTCGATGCGTACCTCTCGCCGATCCTGAGCCGCTATGTGGCGCAGGTTGCGCGCGAGCTGGATGTCGAGCGCTCCGGTGCACGCCTGATGTTCATGATGTCATCGGGCGGCCTCACCGCCGCCAGCCTTTTCCAAGGCAAGGATGCGATCCTGTCCGGCCCGGCCGGCGGCGTCGTGGGCCTGGCCGAAACCGGCAGGTCTGCGGGCTTTGGCGAGGTCATCGGCTTCGACATGGGTGGTACCTCCACCGATGTGGCGCATTACGACGGCGCGTATGAGCGGTCCTTTGAGACAGAGGTGGCCGGTGTCCGCATCCGCGCACCGATGATGCTGATCCATACGGTCGCGGCCGGCGGCGGCTCGATCCTGCACTTCGACGGCTCGCGTTTCCGCGTCGGGCCTGACAGCGCCGGCGCGAACCCCGGTCCGGCCTGCTACCGGCGCGGCGGCCCGCTCGCCGTAACCGATGCCAATGTCATGGTCGGCAAGCTGATCCCGGCCTACTTCCCGTCGATCTTCGGACCCGAGCAGACCGATCCCCTCGATGCCGCTGTGGTCAAGACCAGGTTCGCAGCGATGGCCGCCGAAGTCGGCGATGGCCGTTCGCCCGAGGATGTTGCCGACGGCTTCATCCAGATCGCGGTCGCGAACATGGCCGAGGCGATCAAGAAGATTTCGGTCCAGCGCGGCTATGACGTCACCCGCTATGCGCTCAACTGCTTTGGCGGCGCGGGCGGGCAGCATGCCTGCCTGGTGGCCGATGCCCTGGGCATGACCACCGTGCTGCTGCACCCGCTGTCCGGACTGCTCTCCGCCTATGGCATGGGCCTCGCCGAGGTACGCTCCGTTCGCCAGAAGGCGCTGGACGTGCCGCTGGATGAGAACGCGCCAGCCGCCTTGCGCCTGCTCGCCGCAGACCTTGCCGCCACCTGCCGCGCCGAGATGGAAGCGCAGGGCGTGCCCGCTGCAGAGACCTCCGTCCTTGTGCGCGCGCACGTGCGGTACGCCGGCACCGACACGACGCTCCCGGTGGCCGAGGCCGATCCGGCGCAGATGCGGGCCGCGTTCGAGGCCCAGCACAAGTCGCGTTTCGGCTTCACCGATGCCTCGAAGTCGCTGGTGATCGAGGCGGTCGAGGTCGAGGCAGTCGGCGGCGGCGCCCGCTTTGCGGAGCCATCATCCGCCGCCAGCGAGCATACCCCGCGCGAGGCGGAGACCACCCGCTTCTACAGCCATGGCGCGTGGCATGACGCCGTCGTGGTCAAGCGCGAGGCGATGGCGCCCGGTGCGAAAGTGTCAGGTCCGTCCATCATCATCGAGGCCAACCAGACCATCGTGATCGAACCGGGCTGGGTGGGCCGCCTCACCGCCAAGGACCATGTCGTGCTGACCCGCGAGGCGGTGATCGAGCGCCGTGCCGCCGTCGGCACCAAGGCTGATCCGGTGATGCTGGAGATCTTCAACAACCTGTTCATGTCGATCGCCGAGCAGATGGGTGTGGCGCTGCAGAACACGGCGTATTCCGTCAACATCAAGGAGCGGCTCGATTTCTCCTGCGCCGTGTTCGACCACAACGCCTCCCTCGTCGCCAACGCGCCGCACATGCCGGTTCATCTGGGCTCGATGGACAAGTCGGTCGAGACCATCATTCGGCAGAACGCGGTCATCCGCCCCGGCGACGTCTATGCCATCAACGCGCCTTACAATGGCGGCACGCACCTGCCCGACATCACCGTCTGCACGCCGGTGTTCGACCCCAAAGGCGAGCGCGTGATGTTCTGGGTGGCAAGCCGCGGCCACCATGCCGATGTCGGCGGTGTTGCCCCCGGCTCGATGAGCCCGCTCGCAACCCATATCGAGGAGGAAGGCGTCTACATCGACAACTTCAAGCTCGTCGATCAGGGCCGCTTCTGCGAACGGGAACTGGTCTCGATGCTGACCGGTGCGAAGTACCCGGTCCGCAACGTGACGCAGAACGTGGCGGATCTCAAAGCCCAGATCGCCGCCAACGAGAAGGGCGTTTCGGAACTCAGGAAAGTCATCAAGAGCTTCGGACTTGAGGTGGTGCAGGCCTATATGGGCCATGTGCAGGACAATGCCGAGGAGAGCGTCCGCCGCGTGCTCGACCGGCTCAAGGACAGCACCTACACCTTCGAGATGGACAACGGCCGCCAGATCAGGGTGGCCATCACCGTGGACCGCGCCAAGCGCGAGGCGACGGTCGACTTTACCGGCACCAGCCCGCAACAGTCAGATAATTTCAACGCGCCCGCACCGGTGACCCGCGCCGCCGTGCTCTATGTCTTCCGCGTGATGGTGGACGACGACATCCCGATGAATGCGGGCTGCCTGAAGCCCATCAACATCGTCATTCCTCCGCACTCCATGCTGAGCCCGGAGTATCCAGCTGCGGTGGTGGCGGGCAATGTCGAGGTCAGCCAGTCGGTGACCAACGCCCTGTTCGGCGCGCTCGGTGCCATTGCCACCAGCCAGGGCACGATGAACAACCTGACCTTCGGCGATGACACGTACCAGTATTACGAGACGATCTGCTCCGGCTCACCGGCGGGCGACGGCTTCGACGGCACCGACGGTGTCCATGTCCACATGACCAATTCGCGGCTCACCGACCCGGAGATTTTCGAGACGCGCTTTCCTGTGGTTCTGGAGGACTTCCACATCCGGACAGGAACCGGCGGCAAGGGTCAGTGGACGGCGGGCGACGGCACCAGCCGCACCATCCGCTTCCGGCAGACGATGGCGTGCGCCATTCTCAGCCAGCATCGCCAGATCCCGCCACGCGGCCTCATGGGCGGTGGCGATGGCCTGGTCGGCAAGACGATTGTGAGGCGGCTCGATGGCCGCACCGAGGAGTTGAAGGGCTCTGACCAGACCGTGCTGCAGGCCGGCGAGGCCGTTACGGTCATCCCACCAACGGCAGGCGGCTTTGGCAAAGCGTAAGGGTTGATGAAATTGGCAAAGCATGTCCCGCGCTGGCCCAGTGCCTACCTCGGGCTCTGCGATGTCCGCACGCGTCCTGTTCCGAGATGATCGGTCATATTGCATCGGCCTCACTCGCCCTCATGCGGAACAGACCGCTGAACAGACGCCATCTTGCTGCTGTCGCTCGACGCATCGACGACGACGAAGACCTGGTAACCGTTCCGCAGGAGGCCAAGCGACCTGTGACGCGCGTCGCTATCAATCGTGCTGCCCCCATGAGGACATTCTTCGGCTCTGGCGCTGCCAGCCAACTGGCAAATTCTCCAGTGGAGCCGGCCGGCGACGAGCGCGACTGAAACGTCCGAGCGCCGCTGTCGCTCAGTCGGCTGATGTCAGGCAGACATGTTCCGTCGTCATTCCGCAGTCAGGATTTTCCTTGCCCAGCATGCCGGTCGGCAGGTCAAGAAGCGTTCTGGTCTTTGCAAGAGCGGTGATGTTGTTCCGGTATTGCTTGCCGAGAATTGCGGTCGTCAGGTTGTCGAACCCCGTCACGAAGCCAACGCGGACGACAGCGGTGTCGACGGGCTTGAAACCCGCAAGGGCAGGGTTTGTCCTGTCGGATGTGGCAATGGCCTATCCTTGGTGTGGTTTCGGTTGCACAGACAGGGGACGGTCATGTCCGAGCCAAAACTGGCACAATCGGGATCGAACTCGCAAAACTGGAACAAGATGGACACTGGCGACCTGCTGCTTCTCGCTGCAGATCCCCCTTGGTCACGACTGCACGCGTTGTGGCGGGTCCGCCGCAGTGCGCATGCGCCGCAGCCTGCCTAGACACCCATGAAGGCGTCGAGCGCGCTTGAATGGCCAGGGCGGAGCAGGGCCGCCGGCGGTGCCATGTGCTGGACTTCGCCATCAGCGACGAAGGCGACGAGGTCGGCCGCTCCGGCAATGTCGGCGGGGGTGTGGATCGTCATGATCACGGTCAGGTCGTGCTCGCGGCGCAGGCGGTCGGTCAGGTTGATCATGGCCTTACGCAGTCCTGGGTCGAGCGCGCCGAAAGGTTCGTCCAGCAGCAGCAACGGGCGGCGCATCACCAGCGCGCGGGCCAGCGCGACGCGCTGCCGCTGACCGCCGGACAGTTCGCCGGGCCGGCGCGCGGCTTCATCCGACAGCTCGACGGCGGCGAGGGCTTCCGCGACAGCCGTGCGTTCGGAGGCGCTGAGGGACAGGCCGGGCTTCAAGCCGAGCCCGACATTCTGCTCGGCCGTGAGATGCGGAAACAGGTTATTGTCCTGAAACAGCAGCGAGCAGGGACGGCCGGCAGGCGGCAGGGGCAACAGGTTCCGTCCAGCAAAGCTGAGCGTTCCGCCAGACACAGGCTCGAAGCCGGCGATGGCGTGCAGCATCGTGGTCTTGCCGCCGCCCGACGGACCTATCACGGCGCAGAGCGCGCCCCTCGGCACGGTCAGCGAGTAGCAGCCGGTAAAGTCCGGATAGTGTACCGTCAACGCGTTCAATTCGAGCATGTTCAGGCCCTGTCCGCCAGAAAGGTAAGGGCAGTCGCGGAGGCCACCAGCACCAGCGCGATGGCGCCGGCCTCATCAAGGCGATAAGCGCCCATGCGTTCGGCCATGAGATAGGGCAAGGTGACGAGATCGCCGCCGCCGAATAGGGCGATGACGCCGAAATCGCCCATGGAGAGTGCAGCCGCAAGGGCCAGCGCCGCCATCAGCGGGCGGCGCAGGGCAGGCCAGGCCACGATCCTGAGATGGGCCACGCCCGACAGGCCGAGACTGGTGCTGAGCCGCCCATGCCGTTCGGCGCTCTGGCGCAAGGGCGGGGCGAGCAGCCTGTAGACAAAGGGCAGCGCCATCAGCGCGTTGATCAGTGGCACCAGAACCAGACCGATACCGGACACCGAGCCTGTGCCGCGCAGCAGCACGAACAGGCCTGTCACCAGCGCAAAGGGCGGCAGGCCCAGAAGGGCGAGGACCGCAAGTTCGACCAGACGTGCCCGTCCGGGGCTGGCGCGCCCCAGCGGCGCGGCCTCGGCGGCGCTGGCCAGGAGCAGGGCCAGCAGGACGGCGAGCGCCGCAGCGATCGCGGCAAGCACGGCGCTGGTCAGCGCGGCGCGGGCCACGTCCGCTCCGACAAGCGACGGGAGCTGGCCAAGCCCCGACAGCACGCTCAGCACGACCGGCGCGATCAGCAGCATGGCGCATGCGATCACCGCGCCGTCGATCCAGAACAACAGCCGTGATCCGGCATCGGGGCGCGTCTGGCCGCGCGCCTGTCCCGGAGCGTCCGGCAGGCGGGCGCCGATGGCGCTGAAGGCGAGCACGAACGCCAGCGACAGCATGATCTGCAGGAGCGCGATACCGGCGGCGCGCGCGAAATCCACGTCGAGCTTCAGCGCCTGATAGATCGCCACCTCGAGCGTGGCATTGGCCGGGCCGCCGCCGAGGGAGAGCACCACGGCGAAGCTGGTGAAGCAGAGCAGGAAGATGAAGGCGGCAAGGCCCGGCCATTCGCGCCGGATCACGGGGCCATCCAGATGGCGCAGGCAGTCGAGTGGATTGAAGCGCAGCATCTGGCCCAGCCGCGTCTGTTCGGCGGGCGTGGCAGCGACAGCAGCCATGAGCACGCGGGCGACGAGCGGCGCGTTCATCACCACATGGGCGAGGACGATGCCGTGCAGGCCGTAGATGGCCGGCAAGGTCAGGCCCAGGGACGCGGCCAGCGCGGGCAGGGGCGCTGAGCGGCCAAACATGGCGACAAGCCCGAAGATGATCACGATCGTCGGCGCGACGGTCGCGGCAGTCATGACAGCCATCAGGAGCCGGCGGCCCGGAAAGCTGCTGCGGCGGGTCAATGCCAGCGCCAGGGCCGTTCCGAGCAGCAGGGACAGCACGGTGGACAGCGCCGCCTGCGAGGCGGCGCCGCGCACCACGCCCCAGAGGTATGGGCCTGGCATCAAGGTCGCCGTGCCGCCGGCGCTGGCGAGACCGGCCAGTGCCGCCATGATCAGGGCGGCCAGAAGCCCGGCAGCGATCAGGCCTGGATGGGGCAGGGCTGCTGCGCCGGCCATCAGCGGCTGATGGCGCTCTGCCAGCTTTCGATGAAGCCACGGCGATTGGCCATGACCTCCTCAGGTGTGAAGGCCAGGGTCTCGGTGGGCCTGATCAGGTCAGCAAAGGAGGGCGGCAGGCCATCAGCGGGCGTCTTCACCGGATACATCCAGTTGCCTTCCGGGATCGCGCTCTGAAAGGCGTCGGACAGCATGAAGGCGATGAACCGGCGCGCCAGTTCCGGCTGCTTGCTTGTCCGCAGCAGGGCGCCGGTTTCAACATAGAGATAGTGGCCTTCGTTGAAGGGGGCAGCCCTGAAGTTGGTCTTCTTCTCGGCACTGATGTGATAGGCTGGCGAAGTCGTGTAGCTCAGCACCATGTCGGCCTCGCCCTTGAGGAACATGCCATAGGCCTCCGACCAGCCCTTGGTGAACGTGACGATGCGCGGCTTGAGCCTGACCCAGGCGTCGTCGGCCTTGTCACCGTAGACCTTGCGCATCCAGAGCAGGAAGCTCAGCCCGGGCTGGGAGGTGCGCGGATCCTGCAGCACGATGCGCGGACCGTTCGGGCTGTCGACAAGCTCCCTCAGCGATTTCGGTGGCTGCGCCAGCTTGTCGGCGTTGTAGATGAAGGCCATGTGGCCATGGTCGAACGGCAGGAAGGTGGCATCGTTCCAGGCCAGGGCCAGCCCGTCGAGTGGCTGCCCATGAGGGATGAACAGCCCGGTGGCGCGCGCTTCGGCGAGGATGTTGATGTCGAGGCCAAGCGCGATGTCAGCCCTGGTGTTTTCTCCTTCAAGGCGCAGCCGGCCAAGCAGCGCGCCGGAATTCTCCGTCGCGACCCACTCCAGCGTGCAGCTGCAGACAGCCTCGAAGCGTTCCTTGATCTTCGGCCCGGGCCCGTATTTCCCGGTGAAGCCGGAATAGCTGTACACCGTGAGGACGGGCTTCGTCTGGGCGAGGCTCGGCAGCGAGAACACAATCAGCGCGAAGGCTGCGATTATCCAACGCAGGATCATCATGGGGGACTCCGGAAAGGTTGAGACCTGGCCCATGCGGCGAAAGACAGATGCAGGATTTGTGAAGATCCGTTGCACGCTCAATCCCTCCGCCGGCATGACCCGGATCAGGTTCGACGGGTTGGCGACGGTCGCAGCCGCCTCTCAGCTCGTTTGCGAGCACCCCGAGAGACAACCTGGACCATAGGCCATGGCACGCATGCGTGCAAGGGCCGCTTGCGCGCTCCGGATTTGCGGTTAAGACGCACGGACGCATATCGCTCACAATGCCGATCCGAAGGAGCCCAGCATGGCCTCGCACAATCTGCTCATCCTGCCCGGCGACGGCATCGGCCCCGAAGTGGCCACCCAGGTCGAACGTGTGGTCGGCTGGTTCGGCAAGCGCGGCATCGCGCGCTTCGAGACCGAGCGCGATCTGGTTGGTGGCTCCGCCTATGACGCCCATGGGGTTGCGATTTCCGAAGACGCCATGAAGCGTGCCCATGCCGCCGATGCCGTTCTGTTTGGTGCGGTCGGCGGACCGAACTGGGCCGGCGTTCCTTACGAGCACCGGCCAGAAGCTGGCCTGCTGCGCCTGCGCAAGGACCTCAAGCTCTTCGCAAACCTGCGTCCTGCCATCTGTTATCCGGCCCTCGCGGACGCCTCGTCGCTCAAGCGCGAGAACATCGAAGGCCTCGACATCCTGATCGTCCGCGAGCTCACCGGCGGCGTCTATTTCGGCGAGCCGAAGGAAATCGTCACACTTGAAAACGGCCAGAAGCGCGCCGTCGACACGCAGGTCTATACCACCGGCGAGATCGACCGCATCACGCGCGTGGCTTTTGATCTGGCCCGCACCCGCCGCAACAGGGTTGCATCCGCCGAGAAGCACAATGTCATGCGTTCGGGCGTGCTGTGGAAGCAGGTCGTCACCGAGATCGGCAAGGAATACCCCGATGTCGAGCTCGAGCATGTCCTCGCCGACAACTGCGCCATGCAGCTTGTCCGCTGGCCGAAGCAGTACGACGTCATCGTCTGCGACAACCTGTTCGGTGACATCCTCTCCGACGTGGCTGCGATGCTGACCGGCTCGCTCGGCATGCTGCCGTCCGCCTCGCTGGGCGCGCCGGATGCGAAGAGCGGCGCGCGCAAGTCGCTTTATGAGCCGGTCCATGGCTCGGCCCCCGATATTGCCGGCAAGGGCCTCGCCAACCCGATCGCGATGATCGGCTCCTTCGGGATGGCCTTGCGCTATTCGTTCGGCCTTGCGGAGGCCGCCGACCTGCTGGATGGCGCGATTGCAGATGTTCTCGCCAGCGGCGTCCGGACCCGCGACATCGCCGGGCCTGGCGTCAATACGGTCGGCACGGCGGGCATGGGCGATGCTATCCTCAAGGCGCTCGATGCCAGGAGTTGAGGCGCGACGCCACGTCCCAGCGGAGTGATCCATCACCAGATCGCCTTCGTAGATCTACCAATGATGTCAGATGGGGTGGCCGAGATGACTGACGAACGTACAGAGTTTCGCGTTGCCGCCACACTTGGCGGCGAGCCGTTCGATGACCGCTCCGAATGGGAGCGTTTCAAGTCCCTTGATCATGCCCAGCGCTACGCCATGATGCTGGCGCGGCTCGGGCTCGGTGCGGTGATCTTCGCCGTTGCCGTGATTGGTGGCGCGCCGCGCATCGACACGTTGCAGGAAGTGGCCCGGATAGAGTCGACGCTTCCGACTGAGAGCGTTCCAGAGGCCTGAGGCGGGCTTACTTGCCTTCGGCCTTGCGGATGCTCTCGTGGAGGTCCTGCCACTCGTGGCACTTGCCGCAAAGCCGTTCGAGCTTTGCGAGGTTTGTCTTGGCTGAGACCATGTCGCCGGTCTCGATGAACCATTCGCCCTGATATTCCAGCGCCGGCAGATAATTCGGGTCGAGCATCAGCGACTGGTCATACCAGCGCTTAGACTCCGGATAGCGCTTGAGCTTACGGTAGGCGAAGCCGAGCCAGTTGGCCACTTCGGGGGCTGCGGCCCGCTCCGGCTGGAGCCGATGGAAGATGAACAGGGCCTTCTCGTAATCCTTGGCATTGATGGCCGCAACACCATCGCGATAGTCGGGGTCCTGATCGAGCGTCGACGTCTCGGGCCCGGCCGCGAGTGCGCTGCCGGCCAGCAGCGCGCTGACCAGAAGGGCACGGACAACGGACGCCAAGGGAGCTGTCATGGATGGCATGATGGCGCGCGCTGGTGTCATGTCTGTGACAGGGTTGCGGTCTGTCTGAAGCGCATCCCGACGCCGAGTGTTGCCAGATCGTCCCAGTATCCCGGATAGGTCTTGGCGACGCAGGCGGGGTCGAGAATGTCGATGCCGCCAACCAGCAGTCCGGCAAGCGCGAAGCTCATGGCGATGCGGTGGTCGTCACGGGTATCGATCTCGGCAGGGCAGGTTTGCCCGATCATGCCGTGACCCGGCCGGATCACCAGATTGTCGCCATCTTCGACCGCGAGGCCGGGCTTGATCCGGTTCAATCCCTGCGACAGGGCGCTAATGCGGTCGCATTCCTTGACGCGCAGGTTTGCGATGCCGGTGAAGCGCACGGGCGTTTGGTTGAATGCGGCGATGACGGCCAGCGTCGGGATCGCATCCTGCATCTGCGAGCCCTCGATGGTGTCGGGCATCTGCGGCCAGGCGCTGATCATGGCATGAGCCTTCGCGTCCGGCTGGGTGAAGGCCCCGGCAGGTGTGCCGAGGTCGATCGCACCGCCGGTGATCCGCTCAGCCGCCCACAGATAGGTGGCGGCCGAGGCATCGGGCTCGATCGCCATGTCATGGGCCCGGTAGCCGGTTGCACCTACACGCCACAGCCCTGGCGACGGCTGGACGACATGTGCGCCAAAGGTCTCCATCGCGGCCACCGTCAGATCGACATAGCCGCGCGCGCCGATATGGTCCCCCGTCAGTGCCACCTCAATGTCGCCGGCGCCGCACGCTGCCAGCATCAGCAGCGCCGAAACATACTGGCTCGACAGCCCGGCATCGATGGTCACGCGGCTGCCGCTGATCTGGCCGGTGCCGTGCACGGTCACAGGCGGACAACCGGTTGCGGCTTCGGCTATGACGCCAAGTCTGGCCAGCGCCGTCACAAGCGGCCGGATCGGGCGCTTGCGCATGTTGGCGTCGCCATCGACCACCACCGGGCCGTCGACCAGCGCCGCGGCGGCAGTCAGGAAGCGCGTCGCCGTGCCGGCATTGCCCAGGAACAGCGGCGCGGCGGGCGCCGCAAGCCTGCCGCTCGCCGTGACGACGAAGCTGGTGGCGTCCGGCTCGGCGATGCCGACGCCCATGGCCACCAGCGCCTCCGCCATGCGGGCCGTATCGTCACTCTTGAGTGCGCCGGTCAGTCGGCTGGTCCCCTTCGCCAGCGCCGCCAGCAGCAGGGCGCGGTTGGTGATCGACTTCGAGCCCGGCAAGGTCAGCCTCCCGCGCAAGGGCGCGCGGACCGGCTCAAGCCTGACGGAATGGGGACGCGTTGAGGACATGGGTTTGCCATTCGACGAGATGTTCGCGCCTGCATAGCGGTCCTGCCGATGGCAGCACAAGGACCCCCTCGCATCTGCCCCAGACTTGGCCCATATCTACCTCATGGCCAAATCACCCAGCAAACCCGCGCGCGATCCGGCGCGTCCGACCGCCGCGAAAGCATCGAAGCCGGCGGTGATCCCGCTTGAGAGCTATCTTGCCGACCTGCTCAACCCCGGCATCAACCGCGGCACGGCAGGCCCCGGCCCGTCGGCCAATGACCGCGGCGGCTTTGGGGAAAGCCGGCAGGCGGGCCTTGATGCGGGTCCGGTGACCGGCGTCGATGGCAAGCTTGCCGAAAGCCGCGGATTGCCCACCGCGGGCGGCGAACAGCGAAGCCGCATCAAGCCGCCCGGCAACCGGCAGGGCGTCGGTGCCGTCTATGGCGAGACCGACGCGACCGAGAAGCCCCATCCGACCACGAAGAAGGGCCGCAAATGGGGCGTGGACGACACCTCGCTGAGCTACAGCGATGTTGTCGATCAAGCGCCCCGCCGCGTGCGGCAGGGCAATGTCTCGTCCGACCCCGAGGACGAAATGGAGGCGCTGACCGGTGCCGGCATCACGGCGGAAGCGCTGGCGGAACGCCTGCGTGCGGGCTCGCCCTTCATCGATCCGGAGCGGCCCTGGACACCGCATCGCCCGGCCCGGCCCGAGAAGATGGAAGGTGGCATCCCGTTCAAGATTGTGTCGGAATACACTCCGGCAGGCGACCAGCCGACCGCGATCGCCGACCTCGTGGCCGGCATCCAGGCCAAGGACAAGGATCAGGTGCTGCTCGGCGTCACCGGTTCGGGCAAGACCTTCACCATGGCGCAGGTGATCGAAAAGACACAACGCCCTGCACTCATCCTCGCGCCCAACAAGACGCTGGCGGCGCAGCTCTATGGCGAGTTCAAGAGCTTCTTTCCCAACAACGCGGTCGAGTATTTCGTCTCGTATTACGACTACTACCAGCCCGAGGCCTATGTGCCGCGCTCGGACACCTACATCGAGAAGGAAAGCACAATCAACGAGCAGATCGACCGCATGCGCCACTCGGCGACGCGTGCGCTGCTGGAGCGCGATGACGTGATCATCGTCGCGTCCGTCTCGTGCATTTACGGCATCGGCTCGGTGGAAACCTACACGGCCATGACCTTCGCGATGAAGGTTGGCGAGATGGTGGAGCAGCGCCAGCTCATCGCCGACCTCGTGGCGCTGCAGTACAAGCGCACCACCGGCGATTTTGCGCGCGGCACCTTCCGCGTGCGCGGCGACATCATTGAAGTCTTCCCGGCCCACCTTGAGGACCGCGCCTGGCGTGTCTCGCTGTTCGGCGACGAGATCGAGACCATTGTCGAGTTCGATCCGTTGACCGGTGACAAGATCGCCGACCTCAGCGCCGTGAAGGTCTACGCCAATTCTCACTATGTGACGCCGCGCCCGACGCTGCAGCAGGCGATCAAGAGCATCAAGTCGGAGCTCAAGCAGCGCCTTGATGAGCTGATCAGGACCGGCCGCCTGCTTGAAGCGCAGCGGCTGGAGCAGCGCACGGTGTTCGACCTTGAGATGCTTGAAGCCACCGGCTCGTGCAACGGCATCGAGAACTATTCGCGCTACATCACAGGCCGCCAGCCGGGCGAGCCGCCGCCGACGCTGTTCGAATATCTGCCAGACAACACCATCGTCTTCACCGACGAAAGCCATGTCACGGTGCCTCAGATCGGTGCGATGTACAAAGGCGACTTCAGGCGGAAAGCCACCCTCGCCGAATATGGTTTCCGGCTTCCCAGCTGCATGGACAACCGCCCGCTGCGCTTCGAGGAATGGGATGCGATGCGCCCGCAATCGATCCATGTCTCGGCAACGCCAAGTCATTGGGAGATGGAGCAGACCGGCGGCGTCTTCACCGAACAGGTCATCCGTCCGACCGGACTGATTGACCCGCCGGTGGAGATCCAGCCTGCCAAGCACCAGGTCGCGCATCTGCTGGACGAGGTGAAGGAGGTAGCCGGGAGGGGCTACCGCAGCCTCGTCACCGTGCTGACCAAGCGCATGGCCGAGGACCTGACCGAATATCTGCATGAGAACGGCGTGCGCGTGCGCTACATGCACTCGGACATCGACACGATCGAGCGCATCGAAATCCTGCGCGACCTGCGCCTCGGCGCCTTCGATGTGCTGGTCGGCATCAACCTGCTGCGCGAGGGGCTGGATATCCCCGAATGCGCCTTCGTTGCCATTCTGGATGCGGACAAGGAGGGCTTCCTGCGCTCCGAGACCTCGCTGATCCAGACCATCGGACGCGCCGCCCGCAATGTCGACGGCAAGGTCATCCTCTATGCCGACCACATCACCGGCTCGATGGAGCGTGCGATGGCCGAAACCAACCGCCGCCGTGAGAAGCAGAAGGCCTGGAACGCCGCCAACGGCATCACGCCGCAGACCATCAAGCGCAACATCGGCGACATTCTTGACAGCGTCTATGAGCGCGACCGGGTCACTGTCGATGTCGGCCTGTCGAAGGACAAGGCCACGGTCGGCCACAACCTCAAGGCCGTGATGGCCGACCTCGAGAAGCGCATGCGCGAGGCCGCTGCCAACCTCGAATTCGAAACCGCAGCCCGCCTGCGCGATGAACTCAAGCGCCTGCAGGCCACCGAACTTGCCATCGCGGATGATCCCATGGCCAGCCAGCGCATGATCGAGGCCTCATCGGGGAGCTATGCCGGCGAACGCAGCTATGGCCGGGCCGCGAACACCCCGACGAGGGCGCGCAAGCCCGGGCTCGGCGAGATGGGGCCTGGGACGGATCGCGAAACGCCTCTCGGTGGCGAGGTGCGGGCGAAGGGTGGAGGGCGACCGGGACGCAGACGGTGAACAGATGGCTTGCCTGCTCGGCAGGCTGCCAGCCGTCTGGCGTATGTCGAGGCGTCGATCGTCGCATGATGACGCGACACTTCATGGAAGACCACTTTGCTTGCAACTTCAATCCCCTCGCATCCGATACACTCATGGTTGCGGTGGCAGGCGGAAGACCGAGACCCTCGAGGGACACAAAGCCGCAGTGGAGCAAGGGTGTTCGCCCGCCAGTCCATCGACCCCGAACAGTCGCATGGGCCGCTCGAAGCGGATCCCGCTTGCGCAAGGATGGGATGAGATGGACGCCACCGTTGTTGTTGGCATCGATGTGTCCAAGGATCGTCTGGACGTGCACGTGCGTCCGGGCGTGAGCGTGTTTTGGGTCACTCGGGATGGCGACGGGATTGCCAGCCCGATCGGGCAGTTGATCCGGCTTAACCTTAAGGCCGTTGCGGTCGAGGCGATAGGCGGCGCGACAGAGTGGTTGGCGGCGGGCCTTGCCGGCCCTGGTCTGCCGGTGGTGGGGCTCAATCCGGCGCAGGTGCGTTCCTTTGCCAACGCGCTCGGCAAGCGGACCAAGACCGACCCGATTGATGCTGCCGTCATCGCGCACTTCCTCGAGGCAACGGCCCCCCCCGTGATCAGGCCGTTGCGCGACAAGGAGACCCGGCTTCTGGCCGACCTGGTGGCCCGCCGGAGGCAGATCGTCGCATGATCGGGGCCGAACGCCAGCGTGAGATGCGAGCCCCCGCCCGCATCGCCAAGATTGTCCAGCGGCTGGTCAAGGCGGTGGAGAAGGAGTTGGCCGTCATTGACGGCGACATCGACGACGCGGTGCGCGGCTCTCCTGTCTGATGCGAGAAGAAGGATCCGCTCGCCTCCGTGCCGGGCATTGGCAAGGAAATCGCTTGACTGACAAGACAGTCGCTCCCCTCATCCTTTGACAGGCTCAGGTTGAGGGTAACTGGGTCAAGGCAAGGCAGTATGCCAAGACGTTGCCGTGCTATAGCTTGTAACAGTTCACCCGCTGAGTGCGTCGCCTGTCCGGCAGGTTCACTCCCAACTGTCATGGTTGGCCCGCCGATGATGGCTCGGGAAGGCGGCAACACGCATTCGTGGAACAGGACGCGTTGGCAACGCGTTCAGACAAGTCCACACGAGGACTTTCACGCGCGCCTTCGCGTGAGAACCTTGGAACCTTTGATGTGGGAGATGCCGGTGCGACTGTTGCTGGGTGGCGTTTTTGCAGGTCTTGCCGCGCTGACGCTTGGCGGGTGCCAGACGGCGGGCAATGGGCCTGATGCGGGGCTCGCGCCGGTGGGCAATTCCTATACCGAAACGCAGGCGCGGAGCAGCTGCACGGCCGCCATGGGTGGCGGTGTCCGGCCCGTGCCGCAGGAGACCCTCGACATCTGCATGAGGGCCCGCATGTTCGGACCCCTGACCGAGAGATGGGATTGAGCGCGGCGTCTCGTCGGGGCCGAAGCGATCGCTCACGTTCTGGACGATCCGCCGCCTGGGAGCGTCTCCGCGAAATCGCTCGCCTGTTGGCATGCCCGCTTTGGCCTTCAGGCTGAGCCGTCGGCTCCCCGAGCACGGTTCGAAAACCGAGTTCCGTGAGGCCAAGGCTCGATGTGTCACCGTCAGCGCAGCGGTCTTCATGGCCGCACCTGCGCGAGCTTCCAGGCGACTTCTTCCTGTAGGGCTGAACGGCGATCGCTCTGCGCTTGGGCCATCGCGAGTCGGTCGACTTCGCCTTCTTTTCCGACGAACCGCTGCCGGACGCCCGGAAGGACCGCTTGAAGGCCGAGACGTCCGTCTTGCCGCAGGCTGAGGTCATTCAGTCTGATATGGACACTTTCACGATTCTGGTCACCGTCGATCACTCGACGGTGACGGTGCCGTTCTTCGGTGGCGTGAAGGCCGGGCGTGTCGCGCTACAGCCGGAAAAAATCGACGACGACGTGACCTGCGTGGCATCGCTTGATGATCTTCTGGCGCACAAGCTGAAGGTCATTCACGACCGCGCCGCGGACAAGCACGATCAAGATATCGCCGAGATGCTCGCGTACGGAATGGATCTTGCTCATGCTCTGGGAGGGCGTCTTGCGCTTTTCGGCTCGAGCGTGCCCACGATGACGACGGTCAAGGCGCTCACGTGGTTTCAGGACATCAACGCGGCGTGGCAGCTGACCGACGCCACGCAGGGAGATGATCCTGACTGCCGTCAGGAGTATTCCAGAGCAAATTCCTGAAATCAGCCTCGACGACACAACGCTGCGCTTCGGGTGCAGCCTATGGGCTTTGACCCAATCGGTTAGGCGTCACCCGCCCAGCTCACGCTTTCGGCGCCAACCCACGATAACCCCTCAACTGCATGCCTCGCGCATCAATGGGGGTTTTTCCGTGTGATATGTGTTTTCTTCCGGGTGCCGTCGCATCGTTCTGTGTGGTCATGGATTCTCCAGGGAAGACGTTCCTGCAGCATCGCTTCTTGTCCGGGCGAGGCGATGGTTGCCTGCTTGCCCGCTGGGTCCAAACACAGGCGCGCCTGTCCACGGATCAACGGTCTTTGCCCAAGACCACCGAATGGTGACGGCGGGCGGCTGGAGCAGGTGAAGGGCCAAGCGCTTCCCGGGCAGTTGCAATCGGAATGCGAAGCGGTCACCATAGCTTCAGAATGAGAGCCTGAGGGGAAATGCCGATGTCGAATGGACTCATGCGCGCCGATAAGCGTGGGGCCTGACATGGCGGATTCGGAGGGCGCGGTCAGCGATGGACGTTTGCTGTTGCTTGGTGCGAGCGACAATGTCCTGGTGGCCAGGCAGCGCATCGCGGCGGGCGAAGCGGTGCTGATCGAAGGCGTTCCGGCTGTCTCGGCCACTGACCTGCCGATCGGGCACAAGCTTGCGCGCCGCGCCATTGCTTCCGGTGAGAAAATCATCAAGTACGGCGCACCGATCGGGATCGCCACGCAGGCGATTGCGCCCGGCGAGCATGTTCATGTGCACAATGTGCGCAGCGACTACACGCCGACCTACCATCTCACGGCAGAACAGGGGAGCGGGGCATGATTCCCATGCGGGGCTATCCCAGATCCGATGGCCGCAAGGGCATCCGCAACACGGTCGTTGTCGGTTATCTGGTCGAATGTGCCCACCACGTGGCGCGCGAGATCGCGATTCCGTTCCGCGAGGCCGATGTACATGTCATCGGGTTTCCCGGCTGCTATCCGAATGCCTATGCGGAAACGATGATGGAGCGGTTGTGCACCCATCCGAATGTGGGTGCTGTCCTGCTGGTCTCGCTGGGGTGCGAAAGCTTCAACAAACATGGGCTTGAGCGGGCGGTGCGTGCGTCAGGGCGTCCCGTGAAGACGCTGGTGATCCAGGCTGCGGGCGGCACGCGCAAGTCGATCGCGGAGGGGCGGGATTTTGTCTCCGAGCAGCGGCTGTTGCTGGATGAGGCCGAGACGGTTCCGATGGCGGTTTGCGAACTGGTCGTGGGCACGGTCTGCGGCGGATCCGACGGCACTTCGGGGATCACCGGCAATCCTGCCGCCGGACGGGCGTTCGACCTGCTGATCGCGGATGGCGCCGCCTGCATCTTCGAGGAAACCGGCGAGTTGATCGGCTGCGAGCACATCATGGCGGCCCGGGCCGTGACACCGGACCTCGGTGTCGAATTGCAGGCCAGCGTCACCAAGGCTGCCCGTTACTACGCCACGCTCGGCTATGGCTCGTTCGCGGCGGGCAATGCCGATGGCGGGCTCAGCACCATCGAGGAGAAGTCGATGGGCGCCTATGCCAAGTCGGGCGCGTCGCCGATCTCCGGGCTGATCAAGCCAGGCGATATCCCGCCACGCGGAGGGCTCTACCTGCTGGATGTGGTGCCGGATGGTGAGGTCCGGTTCGGCTTTCCCAACATCAACGACAATGCGGAGATCGCCGAGTTGATCGCCTGTGGCGCGCACGCGGTCCTGTTCGTAACCGGCCGCGGCTCGGTTGTGGGATCAGCGATTTCGCCGGTGGTGAAGATATGCGCCAATCCGGAGACCTTCCGGCGCATGGAAGACGACATGGATATCGACGCGGGAGCCATTCTCGAGGGGCGGGCCACGCTCGACCAGGTTGGCGCCGCCATCCGCGATCTGGTGCTCGACCTTGGACGGCACAGGCGCACGCGTTCGGAAGCGCTGGCCCACCAGGAGTTCATTCTGACCTACAAGAGCTTCGAGCCGATCGGGCCGGCCTGTTTGCCGGTCTGAGCGCGATTCAGCGCGGCTGGACGTAGATGTTGACCTCGAAGCCGGCATCGCCCGGGTCCTTCAGGTCGCCGACATATTCCTCGAGGAACTGGTCGCGCACGGTCAGCCCCTTGGCGTCGAGATAGGCGGTGATGCCCTCATAGGTGCTGTCGATGTCGTCGTAAGGAGATTTGTGGGTGAAGCGCAGCGCATTCCCGCCGGGCGTTGAGCCAGCCCGGACGTCGCCGAGCTGGGTGGCATTGTCGGGAAGCCGGTCGACGGGCAGGATCGCCTCGTAACGAAAGCCAATGTCATCGGTTTCGGCGAAATAGGTGAGGGGCCGGCCGGCCACCTTGAGCCCGAGACGGCCCGCATCATGCTCCAGCCGCAAAAAAATGCCGGCAAGGATCTCGATGCCCTTGTCCCAGGTGGTCTGGCCCGAAATCGTCAGGGCCGGTTTGGGCGCGAGCACCAGCGTGTCGACGCCCATGGTGTCGCCGGGCTTTCCGGCCAGCGTCGCGTTGCGGTCGACCACAGGGGCGGTCGTTGCCGGCGGCACCGGCTGCGGCGGGGGTGGCGTCTGCACGGGGGCTGGAGCGGCTGCCGCCGGGGGGGCTGCGGCGGGGGAGGCGACCGACGGCAACGGGTCGGGAGGCGCCGTTACGGGGCCAGCTGGGGCAGCCGGAACGGGCGCGGGCTGCGCGGCGAAGGGCGGCGGCAAGGGGGCGCTCTCGACCGGCTGGGGAGCTGGAACGGTCGTTTGCCCCAGCGCTGCTGCAATCGGCAGTCCCGCCGCGACGAGGATCGCGGCCGTGATGCGAACGAGGCGTTGCCTTGATGTCACATGCTTCACTGGTGCTGTCCCAACCACGGCGATTCGCGCGACAAGGAAACCTTAATGCGCGAATGCGGTGGTTGCGAGACAAGACCACCGGCATTGATGCTTTTGTGCAGCCGCAAAACTGACCTATACAGCTGCCGCAGACAGGGAGGCGACATGGGCGCAGATCACCATTCGGATCATCCGCTTGCGGGGTGCCGGTTCCTCAAGATGAACGGTCTTGGCAACGAGATCGTCGTGATCGACCTGCGCGGCGCAGGGTTTCGCGTGCGCGCCGCCGATGCGCGGGCCATTGCCCGGGCGCGTGGGTCATTCTTCGACCAGCTTATGGTCCTGCATGATCCGGTCAGTGCCGGTACCGACGCCTATGTCCGCATCTACAACACGGATGGTTCGGAGGCAGGAGCCTGTGGCAACGGCACACGCTGCGTCGGCTGGGCCATGATGAGCGATGCCCGGATGGGGCAGGGCGGCAACCGCCCGTTGGTGGTCGAGACCAAGGCAGGGCGCCTGCCGATCACGCGTCTCTCCGAAACGGTCTTCACGGTCGACATGGGCCCGCCGAAGCTGAATTGGCAAGATATCCCGACGCGCGATCCGTTCTTTGACACCTCCGGCATCGAACTGCAGATCGGGCCGATCGACGATCCGATCCTGCATACGCCCGGCGTGGTCTCGATGGGCAACCCGCATGCGGTGTTCTTCGTCGATGACCCTTACCGCTACGACCTTGAGCGCTTCGGGCCGCTGCTCGAAAACCATCCGATCTTCCCGGATCGTGCCAATATCTCGCTGGCCGCCGTCGTCAGGCCGGACCACATCGTCCTGCGCGTCTGGGAGCGCGGGGCGGGGCTGACCAAGGCCTGCGGTTCCGGCGCGTGTGCGGCGCTGGTGGCGGCGGTGCGGCGCGATCTGGCGGCGCGCGAGGCGACCGTGTCGCTGCCCGGAGGTGACCTGATCATCGCCTGGCGCGAGGATGACGGCCATGTGCTGATGACCGGACCGACCGCATTGGAACACGAGGGCCGTTTCGAGGCATCGATTTTCAGGGCGGCCGGCTGATGGGCGAGGCTGTCCGCGTCGTCAGCTTTGGCTGTCGGCTGAATGTCTACGAGAGCGAGGCGATCAAGCGGCAGGCGGAGGCGGCAGGGCACCGTGATCTCATCGTGATCAACACATGCGCCGTCACGGCCGAGGCAACGCGTCAGGCGCGGCAATCCATCCGGCGCCTCGGACGGGAAAACCCGGGAGCCCGCATTGTCGTCACGGGCTGCGCGGCGCAAATCGAACCCGGCCGCTTCGCCAGCCTGCCCGAGGTTGCGCTGGTGTTGGGCAATCATGAGAAGATGCAACCGCGAAGCTGGCAGGCGCTTGCCGCATCCAACAGCTTTTCGGCGGGCTTCGGCCTTTCGGAGTTCGCGAAGGTGCAGGTGGCCGATATCATGACCGTGCGCGATACCGCGTTGCACATGCTTGATGCCTTCGAGCACCACACCCGCGCTTTCGTGCAGGTCCAGAACGGCTGCGATCACCGTTGCACCTTCTGTATCATTCCTTTTGGCCGCGGCAATTCCCGGTCGGTGCCGATGGGAGCTGTCGTCGAGCAGGTCAGGCAGCTCGTGGCCCATGGCGCCAAGGAGGTGGTCCTCACCGGGGTCGACATGACAGGCTATGGCAAGGACCTGCCGGGCGCGCCCACGCTGGGGCTTCTGGTGCAGGCGATCCTGCGCCATGTGCCGGACTTGCCGCGCCTGCGCCTGTCATCGATTGACGCGGTGGAGGTGGACGATGCCCTGCGTGATGCGATCGCCGGTGACGCGCGGCTGATGCCGCATCTGCACCTGTCGCTGCAATCGGGCGACGACCTCATCCTCAAGCGCATGAAGCGGCGCCACACACGCGCCGACGCGATCCGCTTCTCAAGCGAGATGCAGCAGGCCCGGCCCGACATGGTGTTCGGCGCCGATCTCATTGCCGGGTTTCCGACGGAAGACGAGGCTGCGTTCCAGCGGTCTGCCGATCTGATCGCCGAATGCGGCCTCACGCATCTGCATGTCTTCCCGTTCTCGCCACGCGAGGGCACGCCGGCTGCGCGCATGCCGCAGCTGCCGGCTCAGGTCATCGTCGAGCGTGCAAGGCGCCTGCGGCTGGCGGGGGACGCGGCCTACAGGGCGCATCTGACCAAGCAGGTCGGTCGGACGCTTTGCGTGCTGACCGAGCGCGGCGATGTCGGGCGCACGGAAGGCTTTGCGCCGGTCCGGTTCGCGGGCAAGGTTCAGCCCGGCCTGCTGCTGCCGGTTGCCATCACCGGCGAAGATGGCGCGCGGCTGCTGGCAGCCTGACGCCGTCAATCCTTGATCAGGTCGGGACGTCGTTCGCGGGTCAGCCGTTCGGCCTCCGCCCGCCGCCAGCGTGCGATGGCGGCATGGTTGCCGCTGTTCAGCACATCCGGGATGGTGCGGCCCTCCCATTCGCGCGGCCTTGTATAGTGCGGATATTCGAGCAGCCCGCCCTCGAAGCTCTCCTCATCGCCCGAATGGCTCTTTCCCATCACGCCGGGGATGAGGCGGACGCAGGCATCAAGCAGCACCATCGCCGCGATCTCGCCGCCGGACAGCACATAGTCGCCGATTGAAACCTCCTCGAGTGCGCGCGCTTCGATCACGCGCTGATCGACGCCCTCGAAACGGCCGCAGATGATGACAGCGCCCGGACCTGCCGCCAGTTCCCGGGCGCGGCTGTGGGTCAGCGCCCTGCCGCGCGGGCTCATCAGCAGGCGAGGGCGCGTGTCATCAGCGGGCACTGCGCCATCAAGGGCGGCGGCCAGCACATCGCAGCGGATGACCATGCCCGGCCCTCCGCCCGCCGGCGTATCATCGACGGCGCGGTGGCGGCCAAGGCCATGGGTGCGGATCTGGTGGGTCACAAGCGACCAAAGGCCGGCCTTCAGCGCCTCTCCAGAGAGCGACAAGCCCAACGGGCCGGGAAACATCTCGGGATAAAGCGTGAGGATGCTGGCGCGGAAGCTCATGGGACGTCTCATTGTTCATCATCGTTGAGAAGTCAAAGATGATGACGCTCAGAGCTGGGTCCGGGCGCGCGCTCGCGCGTTCCATCGGCCTATTGCCAATGGTGTCAGACATCAAAAAGCCCGGCGGGCGGGTCGATCACCACATGCCGCGCGGAGATGTCGACGGCCGGCACGAAGGTCTTTGTGAAGGGCAGCAGCACGCTCGCCCCGCCCTTGGCCGGCTTGATGTCGATGAGATCGCCTGCGCCATAGTTCGGGACATCGACCACAGTGCCGAACGTGCTGCCATCGCTGAGGACCACCGCACAGCCGATCAGATCGGCCATCAGGAATTCGTCGTCTTCGGTGGGCGTCGGCAGGCGTTCGCGCGGGGCAAACAAGGCGATGCCATTCAGGGCTTCCGCCGCCTCACGGCCCTCGACGCCGGCCACGCGGGCGATCAGCATGTCCTTGGCGGGCTTCACCGAGGTGAGCTTGAACAGCCGCGCGCCATCCGCTGTGGTCAGCGGATTGTAGTGCGCGATGGCGTGCGGATCGGCAGTGAAGGATTGCAATCGCACCTCCCCCTTCACCCCATGGGCGCGTCCGAAACGGCCGAGAAGGACGAGGGTGGCGGGCATCTTTGCGTCCGTTTGGGGTCACTGCAGAGTGCGGGCAGCTTGGGTTGCGTGACCCGTCTCCCTCAGCCTTTCCCCTGCCGCGAGGGGAGGGGACTGCCGCGCCCGAGCCCGCCCGCGATCATCGGGCCGGGCTCGCTCGGTGTGAACGGGCACGGCTGTCCAAGTCCCGCGCTTGCGGGAGGGGGAGGGCGCGCACCGAACCGCTGGAAAGATCAGGCTTCGGCAGCCGGTCTAGCGGCCTTCTTCTCGGCGCGTTCTTTCATCTTCTCGCCGGGAACGGCCTTCTCAGGGTTGTTGCGGGCCTTGCGCTTGATCAGGCCATGGGAATCGAGGAAGCGGGCGACGCGGTCGGTTGGCTGGGCACCCTTGGCGAGCCAATCCTTGGCCTTTTCGACGTCGAGAACGACGCGCTCGGGCGAATCCTTCGGTTTCATGGGGTCGAAGCGGCCAATGCGCTCGATGAAGCGGCCATCACGCGGCGAGTGGCTGTCAGCGATGACGATCTGGTAGTGCGGGCGCTTCTTGGCGCCGCCACGGGCGAGGCGGATTTTCACGGACATGGTGGTTTCCTTTGGTTTGCTAGCGTCTGGTGTCCGGCCCCTCTGCGTCGTCCTTCGACAGGCTCAGGATGAGGAAGAGAGGCCTTGCTTCGTCTTGTCCGGGCAGCAGTCCCCTTTCCGATCCTGATCCTGAGCCTGTCAAAGGACGATGACCGGAAAAGCGATTGCCTCCCGCGAACCTATTTCTTCTTCCCCCCGAACGGGTTGAAGCCGAGGCCGGGGAGGCCTCCCTTGGGACCGGGCATGCCCGGATTGCCGAGGCCGGGAAGCTTCGGCAGATGTCCAAGTCCCCCGCCGCCGCCCAACCCCGGAGGCATCGGAGGCAGGCCCTTGCCGCCGCCGAAGCCCGGAGGCATCTGGCCACCGGAGAGTTTCTTGATCTGTTCAAGTTGCTCGGGCGTCATTTTCGAGGGGTCCATGTCCGGCATGCCGCCGCCACCGATCCCGAACATCTGGCCCATCTTGCCGAGAAGGCCGCCCTTCTGCTTGCCCATCATCTTCATCATGTCGGCCATGCCGCGATGCATCTTCAGGAGCTTGTTGATGGCTTCTGGCGACGTGCCGGAGCCTGCGGCGATGCGGCGCTTGCGCGACGCCTTCAGCAATTCCGGGTCGGCGCGCTCGGCCTTGGTCATCGAGTCGATGATGGCGATCTGGCGCCTGATCACCTTGTCATCGAGATTGGCGCTGGCCATCTGGGCCTTCGCCTTGGCAATGCCGGGCAGCATGCCCATCACGCCGCCAATGCCGCCCATGGTCATCATCTGGTTGAGCTGGCTGCGCATGTCGTTCAGGTCGAATTTGCCCTTGGCCATGCGCTCGGCCATCTTCTGGGCTTCGGCCTGGTCGATGTTGGCAGCAGCCTTCTCGACCAGGCTGACGATATCGCCCATGCCGAGGATCCGGTTGGCGACGCGGCCGGGATGAAACTCCTCCAGCGCGTCGACCTTTTCGCCGGTGCCGACGAGCTTGATCGGCTTGCCAGTGACAGCACGCATCGAGAGCGCAGCGCCGCCGCGTCCGTCGCCGTCCATGCGGGTCAGCACAATTCCGGTCAGCCCGACGCGGCCATCAAAGGCGCGAGCCGTGTTCACGGCGTCCTGGCCGGTCAGTGCGTCGGCGACAAGCAGCACTTCATGCGGGTTGGTGGCGGCCTTGACCTCGGCAACCTCAAGCATCAGCGCTTCATCGAGCGTGACGCGACCGGCCGTGTCGAGCATCACGACGTCGTAGCCGCCGAGCCTTGCCGCATCGACGGCACGGCGGGCGATCTGCACCGCAGTCTGGCCAGCAACGATCGGCAAGGTCTCGACGCCGATCTGCTTGCCGAGGATGGCGAGTTGCTCCATCGCGGCCGGGCGGCGGGTGTCGAGCGAGGCCATGAGGACCTTGCGCTTGTCCCGATCAGTGAGGCGCTTGGCGATCTTTGCGGTCGATGTGGTCTTGCCCGAGCCCTGCAGGCCGACCATCAGAATCGGCACCGGCGGTACGGCATCGAGCGAGATCACCTCACCTTCGCCGCCGAGCGTGTCGACCAGAACATCGTTGACGATCTTGATGACCTGCTGGCCCGGCGTGACGGACTTGAGGACTTCCGCCCCTACGGCGCGCGTGCGGACCTTGTCGGTAAAGCTGCGCACAACTTCCAGAGCCACGTCGGCTTCCAGCAGGGCGCGCCGGACCTCGCGCAGCGCCGCGTTGACGTCATCTTCCGTCAGCGAGCCGCGGCGGGTAAGCGCCTGCAGGATGCCATTGAGCTTGTCGCTCAGGTTCTGGAACATATGGCCGTGACCGTCCGCTGTTGTGGTTCATCCGACAGCATCGCGCCCAAATGCTTTTACGCCCGAGGGCGCAGAACGCGCTGTCGGGCGATGACCTCCAGCCCCTCAGGGCAGGTCGGCGGATGAAGCAGCGACATTGTCGAGCAATATAGTGCGGGGTAACACCCGAACACCGCCCATTTGTCAAGCCGGAATCGAGTCCCGTTAAGCGCGCGGAAAGGCTCGTTTGGCAATATCCGAACAACAATGCGGGTTCAGACATGCCAGCGCCACATCCTTACCTGCGCGCCTTTGCGCCGCTTCTTGCCATGTATGCCGCCATGCTGGCGGCGGCGGTGGCGATCCTGACCCTGCAGGGGATCAGCGTCAGCCAAGGTTCTGTCGAGGCAGCATCCCTGGCTGCGGCGCTGGTTGCCGGACTGATCGGGCTGGGATGTGTGCTGCGCTCCGATCTGGCGATGCTGGCCACCCTGACAAGCGCCGCCTTCATCGGCATGATCGCGCCGCTGTCGATGCTCAGCTATGCCATGACATCACTGGGCGCTGCGTTTCCGCTGCAGGATCATCTCTTCGCCAGCATCGATGGCTTCTTCCAGCTGGACTGGCTGGCGACGGTGGCGTTCCTCAACGGGTCGTCGCTGCTGATCAAGGTTCTGCATGCGAGCTACCACTACACCATCTTCGGCATGATCTATGCTCTGGTGTTCCTCAATGTCGTCCGGCGTCCGGAGAGGGTGCTCGAGTTCTTCTGGGGCGTGGTGCTGACATGCCTGATCGTCGGGGTGGTGGCCGCACTGCTCCCGGCCGTCGGAGCGTATCCCTACTACGGGCCGGCCCAGGACGCACGCAGCGCCATCGCCGCCGATGCTGGCGTCTGGCATCTCGGGGATTTCGAGGCGTTGCGCAACCGCACCTTCGTTCAGTTCGAGCTCCACAAGGCCGAAGGGCTCGTCACTTTCCCCTCGTTCCATACGGCCATGGCTCTGCTGATCCCGCTGGCCATGCGCGGCTATGGCTCGGTGACGGTCGCAGCCTGGGTTTTCGCGCTCGTGGTGGTGCTGTCGACGATCCCGATTGGCGGCCACCATTTCGTCGATGTGGCCGCGGGAGCGGCCCTGACATTCCTGACGCTGGCTGGCCTCGCCCGCGTGCAGTGGATCAAAAGGCCTGAAGCCACACTGTCACCTGCCACGATGCCGCAGGCTGCATTACTGCGTCGCGGGCCAGGTTGACAATCGGACCTGCCGGCCCGAGATCGCGTGCGATGAACCGCCGCAAACTTATGACACTTGCGGGCATTCCCGCTGCCGCCACACTGCTTGGCGGCTCCTATGGCGTGCGGGCGCGCGGCCGGAATCCGTATTACAACGGGCCGGTGAGCGAGAATTTCGACGGCCTGCATTTCACCGACGGACGGGAGATCACCAAGGGCTTGCGTGATTTCGTCCGCTGGCAGGTCGAGGGCGGTAAGGAGAGCTGGCCCGCCAGCTTCGCCACCCCGCCAATGGATGTGCCGCCCGCAAAGGCCGATGGAATCCGGGTGAGCCATGTCGGGCACGCCACCTTCCTGATCCAGGCAGGCGGAATCAACCTGATCACCGATCCGCTGTTCTCTGAACGCGCCAGCCCGGTCCAGTTCGCCGGGCCGCGCCGGGTCAATCCGCCGGGCGTCGCCTTCGGGAACCTGCCGAAGATCGACGCCATCCTGATTACGCACAACCATTATGACCACCTCGATCTGGCTTCGGTCTACCGGATCTTCGACCGGGACCGCTGCCGCATCATCGCCCCCTTGGGCAATGATACGATCATTCGGACCAAGCGGCCCGACATTGCAGTCGAGACGCATGACTGGCTTGGCAAGGTTGTGCTGTCGGCCGGTGTCCATGTAACGCTGGTGCCGGCCTATCACTGGTCGGCGCGTGGCGCACTCGACCGCCGCATGGCGCTGTGGGCCTCCTATGTCATCGGCACACCGCTGGGCCGGATCTATCATGTCGGCGACACAGGTTATCACGACGGGGGTTTTTTCCGTGACCATGGCGCGGCGTTCGGGCCGTTCAGGCTCGCCATTCTGCCGATCGGCGCCTACGAGCCGCGTTGGTTCATGGCCGACAACCACATGAATCCGGACGAAGCAATCCAGGTGATGCTCAGCCTCAAGGCTGAAGCCGCCCTGGGCCATCACTGGGGCACGTTCCAGCTCACCAATGAAGGCGTCGAACGGCCGCGACAGGCGTTGCTCAGCGCTCTGGCCGCGTCAAACATCGCTGAAGAGCGCTTCCGTGCCAGCCTGCCCGGAATGGTCTGGGAGGCTGCCGGTTAGGCGGCCCGTTCAGGCCTTGGCCTTCGCCCCAGAGCGCGGAACTGGCTTTTTCTTGACAACCGGCGGGGGCGCGTTGGCCAGCTCCTCCGCCTCCTTCGCCAGCCGAAGAGCCTTCAGCTTGGCCATCCGGGCGCTGACATCGTCGTCGCGGACCTGCATGGCGTGAATGAGTTTCTTGGCGTCGCGCTTGCGCTCATCAGCCAATTCCTGAGGCTGCTGGGCGCGGCGCAGGATTTCGAAACTGTCCATCTTCCGGGTCGACATGGCGGAGCCTTTCACAGGTCCAGCGAACCGGTTGTCGGCCACAACCACAGGATCGCGGTTGCATGGCTTCGAAACGGATCGTTCCAGAACAGGCCGCGCAGGTACAGGATGCCTGCCGGCATGTCCTCACTCATCAGCGATCAGTGGCGGTCCCGATGTCGAACCGACACCAGGCGCCGATTATCGACCGGGACGAAAAGGCCGGCCGAACCGTGGCCTGGCCCCGCATTCCGGTTTCGCACCGCAGCCTCGTCGGCGCGGTCAAACACGATTCAACGCCGACCCTTGCCCGCAGCGCGCTGCTGCGCGTACTGGACTGCATCCATCAGGCTCTTGCGCGGGCGCTCGGCGGCAAGCCTTGCTTCCTCGGCAATCCGGGCCTTCTCCCGCTCTTCGGCGGCAATCATTTCCGCAAGTTCCCGCTCCGCCTTCTCAGCGGCAGCTTTCGCTTCGGCTGCAATCCTGGCCGCTTCCTTTTCAGCCTCTCGGGCGGCTTCACGTGCCTTCCTGGCCTCGGCAATTGCCTGCCGTTCCGCACGCATCCTCGCCACTGCGGGGTCATCCTCAGCCGGACGTGACTTGAACCTCTCGAGCATCTTTGCCTTTGCCTCGAGGGAAGCCTGTTGCCGATCCTGAAAATTCCGGCCCATCGCGTTGTTCAAGTCTAAGTCTCCATTGCTTGTCTGACGGCAACATCCCCGCCGGGATGCTGGCTAGCGCGTCCGCGCCTTAAAAACCAGCCTGAAAATGAAAAAAGGGCCAGGCGTTAACCTGACCCCCCTCGTCATGCCCGTGGGCGACGCTTTTGTTACACATGGCGCCAGTACATCCGTGGCTACCAGCAGCAAAAGCCTCGGCCGTCGCCGGGAACGATTCTCAATCTCAGGTTCACAGAACCTGCAGCTGATCCGCAGACATCTTGCCCGAACGACGATCCTGAACCAGCTCGTAGCTGACCTTTTGACCTTCGCGCAGTTCACGGATGCCAGCGCGCTCGACTGCGCTGATGTGCACAAACACATCGGTTCCGCCATCGCTGGGCTGGATAAAACCATAGCCCTTCGTTGCGTTGAACCACTTGACCGTACCTTCGCTCATGTTCTCTTACCTTCGTTGATGAAGCGATCCACTCTTGATGCAGATCGCATTGCTCGACTTTGGAAAGAAGCTCATCAGCAGACCGCCGCTCTCGCGTGGCTGGCCTAGGTATCCGGCCTAAATCGTTTTCAACGCTTAGGCGGTCCCTTGTGAAAAGTCAATCACTATTATTCGGTATCCGCCGGTTCGACTCGCCGCCGCGCAAGCCATCGATCAGCGTGGCATCAGGCCGCGATCATCGCGGCCGTGATCGCAGCGAAATGACAGCCGGCGGCGGCGACGACGAACACATGCCAGATCACATTCTGGTACTTCAGGCTGTTCCAGCGATAGAAAATCACGCCGGTCGTGTAGAGCACGCCGCCGAGCACCACCAGGGTCACGGTGACCGCATTCAGCGAGGCCATCAACGGCTGCGCCGCGATGACCGCGACCCATGCGAGTGCCAGATAGGCCGCAACCTTGAATTTCTCACCGCGTCCGGGAAAGCCGAGCGCAACGACGATGCCGGTCAGGGCGCCGCCCCAGACCGTTGCCGCGAGGGCATAGGCCGTGAACGGATCGGATACCTGTGTGAGCAGTGGCGTGTAGGTGCCGGCAATCAGCAGGTAGATCCCGCCATGGTCAAAGCGCCGCAGAAGCCACTTGAGCGGTGAGACCGGCATCATGTTGTAGGCCAAAGAACAGCCGAGCATGGTCACCAGCGCCACACCGTAGACCATGACGGCCGATACCTCGACGAGGCCGCGCCAGCGCGCGGTCAGCATGACCAGAACCGTCAGCCCGATCAATGCGGCCACCAGGCCGACCACATGCACGACGCCATCGGAGATGATTTCAGCGCGGCTGTAGTCCCGCTCGAAGATGCGATGGTGCTTGGGCGCGTATGTCATTGATGCACGGAACCGATTCTGGCAGGTGAAGGACGCCGCAAGTTTGTACGCTGGTTATACGCAGGACAATGAGACTAGATGTGCGTGTTTCGCGTTCAAGCCCCCCACATCCAAGTTTGACACTCCGCGTGCGTGAATCTCAAGGCTGGTTCGGAAACGCCCTGCACAATTGACTTGGCCGCAATCGCCGCTACTCACACGCGCATGACGACATCCGACGCTCCAACCGCCGAACACCTGCGCCGCCGCACCTTCGCGATCATTTCGCATCCGGACGCGGGCAAGACCACGCTGACCGAGAAACTGCTGATGTTCGGCGGCGCGATCCAGCTTGCCGGCGAGGTGAAGGCCAAGGCCGGACGCCGCCAGACCTCCTCGGACTGGATGAAGATCGAGCGCCAGCGCGGCATCTCGGTCGTGACCTCGGTCATGACCTTCGCGTATGGCGGCTGCGTCTACAACCTCCTCGACACGCCGGGCCACGAGGATTTCTCGGACGACACCTACCGCACGCTCACCGCCGTCGATTCCGCCGTGATGGTGATCGACGCAGCCAAGGGCATCGAAGCGCGCACCAAGAAGCTGTTCGAGGTCTGCCGCCTGCGCGACATCCCGATCATCACCTTCATCAACAAGATGGACCGCGAGACGCGCGATCCTTTTGACCTGATGGACGAGATCGAGAAGACACTGGCGCTCGACGCCACCGCCATGACCTGGCCGATAGGCCGTGGCCGAGAGTTCGTCGGCACCTACAACCTGCACCGCAAATTCATCCGCAGCAACAAGACCGACATTCCCGACCAGCCCGTCAGCGGCCCCGACGATCCGGTGTTCGACATGCTGCTGCCCCATTCGGTGGCGGGGTGGCGCGCCCTTCGCGATGGCGGCCTTCCGCGAAGGGCACCTGACGCCGGTCTATTTCGGCGCCGCGCTGCGCGATTATGGCGTGCGCGACCTGATCGAGGCCATCGGCACGCTCGCGCCACCGCCGCGCGCGCAGATCGCTGCCACACGCACCGTTTCGGCGGGCGAGCCGAAAATGACGAGTTTCGTGTTCAAGATCCAGGCAAACATGGACCCGAACCACCGCGACCGCATCGCCTTCGTGCGCGTCTGCTCGGGCAAGCTGACGCGCGGCATGAAGGCGAAGCTGGTGCGGACCGCCAAGCCGATGTCGCTGTCGGCGCCGCAGTTCTTCTTCGCGCAGGATCGCCAGATCGCCGACGAGGCCTATGCCGGGGACATTGTGGGCATCCCGAACCATGGCATCCTGCGCATCGGCGACACGCTCACCGATGGTGAGAACATCGTGTTTCGCGGCGTGCCGAGCTTCGCGCCGGAAATCCTGCGCCGCGTCAAGCTCAAGGATGCGATGAAGTCCAAGAAGCTGCGCGAAGCACTGCAGCAGATGGCGCAGGAGGGGGTGGTCCAGCTCTTCGTGCCGCATGACGGCGCTCCCGCCATCGTCGGCGTCGTCGGCGCCCTCCAGCTCGATGTGCTGAAAGAGCGGCTGGAGGCGGAGTACGCCATCCCGGTCGATTTCGAGACCTGCCAGTTCAGCATCTGCCGCTGGCTGACCTCAGCCGACGCCCTTGCGCTTGACCAATTCGTCGCCAGCCACCCCTCATCCATGGCCGACGACCTCGACGGCGACCCGGTCTTCATGGCCACCAGCGCGTTTTCCTTGCGCTACGAAGCAGAGCGCGCGCCAGGTCTCGTCTTCAGCGACATCAAGGATTACCAGAAGGCGGCTTGAGGGGTGGCCCGCAACATGTGCCGGCCGATGCGCGGGTGAAGACGACATGAACACCAGATGGCACAAACGCTTTCCGCCGATCGCTAAGCTGGACGGCCATGCAGGTGCTCCCGCATGGCCCGCCGTCGGCGCCATCACTTCAATCCTGAAAACAGCGCCGCCGTATTCCCGGCACCGCCCAGGATAGCCCTCCGCCCGTCAGCCGGACGGTGGTGCGCCCCGAAAAAAGCGTCACCCAAGACAAAAAGCTGCAGTTCCCGACTGCAGCTCTTGCGATAAGTGCGGCATGGACCTGCATGCCGGAGGGAACGGGGCTCGGGCATTTCCTTGATAGCCGATCGCCAATCAGTGGCCTGCCTTTCGGCCACTGTCAGCCGACGCACGAACCTTGATGGTCAGACAGCCCTGATCACCACAGCAACGATGAGAGCGAAGGCAGCAGTCATGGCCAGTCGGTCGATTGCAAGCATCCAACCCATTGTGACCTCCATTGAAGGACGAAAAGCAGGCTAGCAAAATGCGGGGTTCGTGCAACGGGATTCTTTCGCCGACGCAACTGCGACGCCGCGCCGGCATGGTTGATCACGGCTTAACTGCTTGATCCTGCGAGCACGTCGGCTGCGCTGCATGAACTGGGCGATCCGGTGTTTTCGTGAGGCGTTGCGGCCAGGAACCGCCACGATTGCCGCTATCGCACGCCGCGCCAGCGGAATGGCGATGAAGGCCGCGACGGCAGCGGCCGGCCAGGCCGCCAACAGGGCCCTGAGCCAAGGCGCGATGGCGTTGGCGGAACGCCGAGGTTCAGCCAGTTAACGAGCGCCGTGAACGGGCGGCGCGAACGAGATCTCACAAGAATCAGCTCGCGCCACCTCAATTCGTTAGCGAGACATTAAATCTTGTCGCGCATCTTCACGCCATGCGTAAAGGCTGCGTTGCGTTCCTTGGCCTCGCGCTCATTGGTCTGGCTGTCGCAAGCTGCGGGCGCTTTCAGCGAGAGCAGCGGGCGGCCTGGCGTGATGAGGCAGAAGCTGCTTGCATGGCAAGAGGTGATGTCCGCACCTCAAGCTATGTGTCCCTGCGCGGCAGCCCGATCGAGGGCCCGGGCACCTGCGGCATGGTCAAGCCGCTGCGGGTCAACGCCTTTGCCGCCGGGTCGGTCTCGGTGACATCCACCCAGACGCTCTCCTGCCCGATCGTGGCCACCACCGACCGCTTCCTTGAAAAGGTCGTCCAGCCTGCCGCCATGGCGGTCCTGGGGACGCAGGTCATCGAGATGAAGGCGGGGTCCTATTCCTGCCGTGCCATGAACAATGGCAGCGGCACCTCCCGCCGCTCCGAGCATGCGTTCGGCAATGCGCTCGACATCTTCGCCTTCCGTACCTCGGATGGCCGCGAGATCACGGTCAAGAACGGCTGGCGCGGTTCGCCGCAGGAGCAGGACTTCCTGCGCGAGGTTTTTGTGGGCGCGTGCGAGCATTTCAAGACCGTCCTCGGTCCCGGCGCCGACATGTTCCACTACGACCATGTCCACGTGGATCTTGCACGGCACAATGGCGGGCGCGCCATCTGCCGTCCGATCATCAAGTACACGCCGCGTCGCGACCTGCCGCCGCCTGATCCGGCACGCGGCTGGGCTGCGCTCAATGAGAGCCGGCAGGCGCCGTTCAGCGTCAACCGCTCGCGCATCGCCAGCCTGCAGCCCGCCGAGCCGCAAGGACCTTTGGGTGGACCGATACGGCTGCCTGGCTCCGTGACGGCCAGCGAGGAGATCGTGCTCGGCGACATCGAGGGCGAGATGATCGACCCGGACAATGATCCGTTTGCGATCGACGCGCCGCGCAAGCCCGCAACAGCGCCGTCCGCGCCCGCGCCAAGCTCGCCCGCTTCGGTGCCGGTCGCGCCGGCCAATCAGAGCTATCGGGGGTCGGCCGCGCCGCTGCCGCAGCCCGCGGCTCCTGCTCGCCCCTGGCCGCCGCGCTTCTGATCAGACGGTGACGATGTCGGGCGTACGCCAGGCCAGGTGCTGCCCTGAATCCACTGCGAGCATCTGCCCGGTGACGCTGCGCGCCGTCGCGAGATACAGCACGGCGTCCGCAATGTCCTCGGGCGGAACCGGACGCCCGAGAAGCGTGCCTGCGGCCTCCTGCGCGAACAGGGTCTCGCCGTCATGGATGTTGGCGATGGCCGGCCCCGGGCCAACCGCGTTGACGCGGATGCGCGGTGCGAAGGCCTGGGCCATGGTGCGCGTTGCCGCCCACATTGCAGCTTTGGAGAGCGTGTAGGAATAGTATTCCGGGGTCAGCTTCCAGACGCGCTGGTCGAGGATGTTGACGATCGCTCCTTCGATGCCGTGCGGCAGGGCGTTGGCCAGCGCGCCCGCGAGCACGGAGGGGGCGCGGATGTTGACCGAGAATTGTCGGTTCCAGGTCGGGACGTCGATGGCTGTGACGCTGTCGCTGACGAACATCGAGGCGTTGTTGACCAGAAACGTGACCGGACCAAGCTCGGCGGTGGCGGCAGGCATGATTGCATCAACCGAGAGCGGGTCGGCGAGATCCGCCGAGATCACCGCCGCGCGTCCGCCGTCCGCCTTGATGGCCGCGGCCAGGTCCTCTGCATCCGCTACGCCCGTGTTGCAGTGTATCGCCACGGCATAGCCAGCCTTTGCCAGCCGGAGCGTGATCGCCTTGCCAATCCGGCGAGCACCACCTGTAACCAGCGCCACCTTGTGTTCAAACATCCGATTGACGACGCCGTTGCAGGCGCAGCTCCCAGTACTTGGCGGCTCGCAGATAGCGGTAAAATGCATAGTTCATCGCCGTCATGAAGCCATAAGTCCCACGCAGGGCATGGCGGCGTCCCAGATAGGCCTTGATGAAGTTGGCCGGAAACTCCAGCACCATGCGCAGGCGGCTGATGCTCTCGCCGCGCGTGATCATGTCGGCGGCCTGAGCATCGGCATAGGCGTTGAGCTTGATGATCTGGTCGCCGAGCGAGCGTACGGAGTAGTGGGCGACCGTTCCCTTCAGCGACAGCACGGGCGCAGTCGCCTTCATCTGCACGCGGTCATGCACGGGGGATGACGAGTAGCGTCCGACGCTGCGGTGATAGAGCCTGACCGGCGACAACGCATAGGCCAGCGCATGCGGGGCCTTCTCGCCCGGAAACACTTCCGCGATGCGGATGCGGAAGCCGGCCGGGGTCGGCTCGCGGGCGTTGAACAACGCCATGATTTCCGCCACCAGATCCTCGGGCAGAACCTCGTCGGCGTCGAGATTGAGCAGCCAGTCATGCCGGCACTGGTCTTCGCCGAACTGCTTCTGCAAGCCATAGCCGGGCCATGGGTTGACGATCACGCGCGCGCCGAGCGAGCGGGCGACGGCGACCGTTTCGTCGGTCGAGCCTGAATCGATAACGACCACATCATCGCTCAGCGGCAGAACCGCGTTGATCGTGGCCCCGATCCGGTCGGCCTCGTTGCGCGCGATGATGAAGACGGAGAGGTTCGGCCTATCCTTGCTCACGCCCACTCGCGCTGCTTCAGTTTGGCTTCATAGGCGTCGATCAAGGGCCCTCTCTCAAGGGTCAGGCCGATGTCGTCGAGGCCGTTCAGGAGGCAATGCTTGCGGAACGGGTCGATCTCGAAGCGGATTGTGCCGCCATCGGGGTCCGTGATCTCCTGCTTTTCGAGGTCGATGGTCAGTGTCGCATTCGAGCCGCGACCGGCATCGTCGAACAGCTTCTCGAGGTTCTCAGGCGAGACCGTGATCGGAAGGATGCCGTTCTTGAAGCTGTTGTTGTAGAAGATGTCGGCGAAGCTGGTGGAGATCACACAGCGGATTCCGAAGTCGAGGAGCGCCCAGGGCGCATGTTCGCGCGATGAGCCGCAGCCGAAATTGTCGCCGGCGATCAGGATTTCGGCCTTGCGGTAGGCCGGCTTGTTGAGCACGAATTCCGGGTTCTCCGTGCCATCCTCATTGTAACGCATTTCCGCGAACAAGGCAGTGCCAAGACCGGTACGCTTGATTGTCTTCAGGAACTGCTTGGGAATGATCATGTCGGTGTCGACATTCATGACCTTCATCGGCGCGGGCGTGGATGTGAGGGTGGTGAAGGGCTTCATCGGTCAACTCCACTGATCATTAAGCCTCGTCTTGATAATCGAGATTGCGCGCGGCGCAACCATCGATCTTTGTCATGATCCGTTAACGGGCCCGGGCAAACGTCCTGATCAATGCTACAGGATCTACCGCCCGCCTTTTTCAAGCAGGTCAGCGCCGAGTTTGACGGCGAACAGATTCTGTGGGCGGGTCGGCCTGACGCCTTCACGGCGTTCCTCACGCTGACGCCGATCTGGCTGTTCGCGGTGCCATGGACCGTTTTCGCGGCCGGTTGGGAATACATCGCCCTGTCGGCCTATTTCGCTGAGGGCAAGCAGGCCCTCGATGGCGCGGGCAAGGTCATGGGCGTGGTCTTTCCGATTTTCGGCCTGCCCTTCGTGCTGATCGGGCTCGGCATGATGAGTAGCCCGTTCTGGGGGTGGAGCAAGACGCGGCGGACCGTGTTCGTGCTCACCGACCAGCGCGTCGCGACCGTGGTGGCGGGCCGCAATCTCAACATCACCAGCGTCGACATTCTGCGCATTTCCTCCGTCCACCGGATCGAGAAGGCGAATGGCAGCGGCACGCTGTACCTGCACATGGGCTCCTACCGCGACAGCGACGGCGATCTGGTCGAGAAGAAGGTCACCATCGCCGGTGTTCCGGACGTGCGGGAACTGGAACGGCTGGTGATCGCCGCGCTAAGGGACAAGCGCATGACCTAGCCCGCCTTCGCCTCGATTGCCTCCATATCGGCATCGCTGAGCCCGAAATGATGGCCGACCTCGTGCACCAGCACATGCGTGATCAGATGGCCGAGGGTCTCGTCATGCTCGGCCCAGTAATCCAGCAACGGGCGGCGGTAGAGGTGGATCATGTTGGGCATGCGGCCAGTCTCGGCGACGCCGACATCCTGCGCCATGCCGACGCCCGTGAACAATCCCAGCAGGTCGAACGGCGTTTCGGCCTCAAGCTCCTCCAGCACATCGTCGGTCGGGAAATCCTCGATGCGGATGATCACCTCACCGCAGAGCGTGCGGAACTCTGGCGGCAGCTTCGCGAAAGCCGCGTCGGCGAGCTGCTCAAGGTCGGCGAGAGTCGGGGCTTTGAGGCTGTGGAGGGGATCAATCATGATGACGAGATAGGGCGCGCAAGGGCGCTTGTCAGCCACCCACGCTCCTCATCCTTCGACGGGCACACCCTTCGATGGGCTCTCGGGATGAGGAAAAACGAGAAGCGGCTTGCCTTGCCACGCGCGCGGCGATGGCGTCCGTCGCACCCTCACCAGAGCTTCAACTGGACGCCCAGCATGTAGCCAAGAGCGAGCACGCCAATCAGCGACAGCGAGCGCCCGATGCGGCGGCCCCAGAGTTCGACCGGGTCGGTCGAACCGCCTTCCGCCTGGCCGACGGCATCCTTGCCCGAGAAATGGTCAGAGGCGCGCGCCATCGACGAGGACAGGAGCCCTTGCTGATCGCGCGCGACGCGATCGAGGATGGCCTTGGATTCGAGCTGGTTTCTGTCGGGTTCCGGCATGTCAACACTCTTGGTCGCAGGCGGCAAGGTTGAGCCCGTCACGCCTCTCCTACAGGAACCGCTGCGCTCCGGCAAAGGGCCGGCCTGGCCCCGTTGCCATCGGACCGCCTTCCGCTGATCCTGCCGCGGGACAAGCTGCGCCATCGATGCGTCATGGTTCAGGTCAAGCAACTTTTCTGGATGTTGAAATTCATCCTCCCGAGGCCGCAGTCATGATGCTGGATCGTCGCAAGCGTGTTGCCTTGGCCATTGTTGCCGTCATCGGCTTCGCCGGCCCCGCTTTTGCTGATGGCAAACCCTGTCTGACGGCCGGTGACGGGTCCGTGCTCACGCTGCTGGCACCACCGCCGGAGAATGGATTCAGCCCGGTCTTGCGCCAGGCTTGACGCCGTGCCCGCCATCCAGAACAACCGTCAGGCGAGGCTAGGCCGACCATGCCATCACTGACCAGGAAGAGTGCGTTTTCCGGTTTCTGGCCGGCATGGGAATTGTGCTTGATCCTGCCAAGCTGCCGCTTGCCAAGGGGTTGTCGGCCAACAATTCGGAAACCGAAGAGGTGGTGACAGATGCTGGCAATAAGGGCTTCGGTCGTCCGCGCCCGCTACTGCTCGGCACCAGGATCATCCCGGTGGTGAAGCTCTCGAAATCGAACGCCTATTCCTCGGGGCACACAACCTTCGGCACGGTGACCGGCGTGGTTCTGGCCCATCTGCGGCCCGAGAACAGAGCTGCGATCTTCGCCCGCATCAATGATTTCCGCAACAGTCGCATGGTCGGCGGCGTGCACGACGCCTCCGACAGCGAAGCAGGAAAAACCGCCGGCACCGCGATCGCCACGCGCTGTTTCACAACGAGGCCTTGCTCGGCGATTTCGAGGCGGACAAGAAGCAGTTCCGGGCAGCGATGGGATTGTGGTCTAACCCAGCGTCCTCACATCGACAAACCGCCCCGCCAGCGCCGCCGCCGCAGCCATCTGTGGCGAAACAAGATGCGTGCGGCCCTTGAAGCCCTGGCGACCTTCGAAGTTGCGGTTGGAGGTGGAGGCGGCGCGCTGGCCCGGCAGAAGCTGGTCCGGGTTCATGCCGAGACACATCGAGCAGCCCGGCTCGCGCCATTCAAAGCCCGCGGCGATGAAGACCTTGTCCAGCCCCTCGGCTTCGGCCTGCTCCTTCACGAGGCCCGAGCCCGGCACGATCATGCCATAGGCGAGGCGCTCATGCAGCCTCTTGCCTTCGATGATCCTGGCGACTGCCCGCATGTCCTCGATGCGGCCATTCGTGCACGAACCGATCCAGACCACGTCGAGTTCGATGTCCGTCATCTTCGTGCCCGCCTTCAGGCCCATGTAGTCGAGCGCGCGCTGCTTGGAGGCGCGCTTGGTCTCGTCGCCGATCAGGCCCGGATCGGGGACGACGCCCGTGATCGAGATCACATCCTCGGGCGAGGTGCCCCACGAAACGATGGGCGGCAGGTTGTTCGCATCCAGCTTTACCACGCGGTCAAAATGTGCGCCGTCATCGGTCACAAGCGTGTCCCAGTAGCGCCGGGCGGCGTCCCAGGCGGTGCCCTTCGGCGCTTTCGGGCGGCCCTGGAGATAGGCAAAGGCCTTATCATCGGGCGCGATCATGCCCGCGCGCGCACCGCCCTCAATTGACATGTTGCAGACCGTCATGCGGCCTTCCATCGACATGGCACGGAAGGCCTCGCCGGCATATTCGATCACTGACCCGGTGCCGCCTGCGGTGCCGATCTCGCCGATGATGGCGAGCACGACGTCCTTGGGCGTGACGCCATTGGTGAGGGTTCCGTCGACCTTGACCAGCATGTTCCTGGCCTTTTTCTGGATCAGCGTCTGGGTGGCGAGCACGTGCTCGACCTCCGAGGTGCCGATGCCATGGGCGAGTGCACCAAAAGCCCCGTGCGTCGATGTATGGCTGTCGCCGCAGACAATGGTCGTGCCCGGCAGCGTGAAGCCCTGCTCGGGGCCGACGACATGGACGATGCCCTGCCGCCTGTCGCGCTCGTTGAAATACTCGATCCCGAACGCGGCGGCGTTGTTCGCCAGCGTCTCGACCTGGATCCGGCTGTCCTCCTCGGCGATGCCCTTGGAGCGGTCGGTCGTCGGCACATTGTGATCGACAACGGCCAGCGTCTTCTCCGGCGCGCGGACCTTGCGACCGGCCAGGCGCAGGCCTTCGAAGGCCTGCGGGCTGGTGACCTCGTGGACAAGGTGGCGGTCGATGTAGAGAAGCGCCGTGCCGTCCGGCTGCTCATGCACGAGATGGTCGTCCCAGATCTTATCATAAAGCGTGCGCGGCTTGGCAGTTGCCATGGTCTTGTCCCCGATCAATCGCGGTCGTCAGTGAGGCGCACTGTTTACCTGCTGCAGGCGGTGTGGGGAAGTGGGCAGATGACAGGGGCGCCTGCAGGCCCTAGATCAGCGGCATGCACCGCCGCGCCGTCCTCCTGCTCGCTCTCGCCGCCATGCCCGCTCTGGCCCAGGCCACACCCGAGCAAGCCTCTGTGTCCGTGCGCGGCGCGCACGCGCGCTTCAAGGCCGGGCAGATCATCCTCGTCGATATCCGCCGGCCCGACGAATGGGCCGACACCGGTGTCGCCGAGGGAGCGATCCGCCTCGACATGACCTCGCCGGTCTTTGAAGCGCGTCTGGCCGGGCTCCGGGCCGACAACCCCGGCAAGCCGATCGCTCTGATCTGCCGCACCGCCACGCGCACGCGGCATGTCCTGGAAACACTTGGCCGTCGCGGCTGGAGCAATCTCATCGACGTCCGCGGCGGCATGCTTGGCGACGGCCGCAACAAGGGATGGCTGGACGAGGGCCTGCCGCTCGCGCGCTGACGCGTCAGCCTGCCTTCTTCAGTGCCTCGTCGCGCAGGGCGCGGCGCAGCACCTTGCCGACGTTTGTCTTCGGCAGGGCCTCGCGGAAGCTGACATGCTTGGGCACCTTGTAGCCGGTCATCTTTTCCTTGCAGAAGCTGCGGATCTCCTCGACCGTCGCCGACTGGCCCGGCTTGAGCACGATATAGGCCGCGACAACCTCGCCGGAATTGCTGTCCGGCAAGCCGATCACGGCGGACTCCAGCACCTTCGGATTGCTGGCGAGCACATCCTCGATCTCGTTCGGATAGACGTTGAAGCCCGAGACCAGTACCATGTCCTTGATGCGGTCGACGATCTTGAGGGTGCCATCGGCATTCTGGACGCCGATGTCGCCAGAGCGGAAGTAACCGTCAGCGGTCATGGCCTTGGCGGTCTCGTCGGGGCGGTTCCAGTAGCCGCACATCACTTGTGGGCCTTTGATGCAGATTTCGCCGGGTTCGCCGGTCGGCGTTTCCTTGCCGTCGAGGTCACGGATGCTGACATCGGTCGACGGGACGGGGTAGCCGATCGTGCCGGTGAATTCGGTTATGTCCGGCCGGTTGCAACAGGCCACAGGCGAGGTTTCGGAAAGGCCGTAGCCCTCCACGAGCGGCACGCCGGTGGTTTCCTTCCAGCGCTTGGCAACGGCGGCCTGGGTGGCCATGCCGCCTGAGACCGCGAACCGCAGATTGTTGAACGCGACTGTCTTGAACTCGGGATGGTTCAGCAGCGCATTATAGAGGGTGTTGACGCCGGACATGAAGGTGAAGCGCCGGGTCTTGAGCGTTTTGACGAAGCCGTCGATGTCACGTGGATTCGCAATCAGCAGGCATTTCGCACCCACGCGCATCATGTAGAGGCAGCAGCAGGTCAGCGCGAGGATGTGATAGAGCGGCAGCGCCGTCACCATGACATGCTGATAGTTCGGCGGATCGCCTTCGCGGTAAAACGACCAGTCGAGCCAGGCCTGACACTGCAGGACGTTGGCGTGGACATTGCGGTGGGTCAGCGTCGCACCCTTGGCCACGCCGGTGGTTCCGCCGGTATACTGCAGGAAGGCGATATCATCCGGCCCGACGCTGATACCCTTTGGTACGGCATTGCCGGTGACGACCGATGCGAAGGCAATGGCGGCAGGAAGATGGAACGGCTTGACCGCCTTCTTGATCTTGCGCGACACGAAATTCACGATATGGCCCTTCAGGCCCATCATGTCCCCGGGGGTAGCCACGAAGACCACATCGAGGTTCACATGGACGAGCGATTGCTCGACCACATGGGCGAAATTCTCGATCACGACGATGGCGCGCGCTGCGCAGTCCGTGAGCTGGTGGGTCAGTTCGCGCTCGGTGTAGAGCGGGTTGACGTTGACGACGGTGAAGCCGCCAATCAGGATTCCGGCCAGCGCGACGGGGTAGGCAAGGATGTTGGGCAACATGATCGCAACCCGGTCGCCCTTCTTCAGCCCCCTGGCCTGAAGGTCAGCCGCGAAGGCGTTGGCGGCGCGGCCAAGCTCGGTGAAGGTGATCGACCTGCCGAAGCTCTCGAAGGCTTCGCGGTTGCCATAGACGGTGACCGCATCGTTGATCAGCGCGGCGAGCGAGCTGACCTGGGCCAAGTCGATCTCATGAGGCGCTTTCTGCGGGTAGTGGGCAAACCAGGGTCGCGTGCCGGCGTGGACATTCATACAGTCGCTCCTCCCAAGACAGTTGGCCCGCTTCTCGACGGCAGATCTTGATCGATCGTGTAGACCAGCCAATTCACCGGTTCAATCTGGAAAACCGGCGCTGCGTGGCTTCTGCCTCCGATCATGGGCGCACTGCGACGAGAAACGATCAATCCACTTCCGCGATGCGCGGGTTCGGGGTCAGCACGACGCAGAAGTGTCCAAGGGCATCGCCGCCGAGAACGAAGTGATAGCGCGCGAAATGGCGCATCAGTTCGTTCTCGTAAAGGGGCACCGCGTCGAGGTGGCAGATCAGGAATTTCGGCGCGGCAACGATGTCCTCGCGGTCGATGACGCACATCAGGCGCATCGACGGATTGTCGATCAGCCAGCGCTCGACGGTCGTAACGAGGAACGGATAGCCGGGATGCAGCATGTCATCGAGGCAGATCAGGCCTTTGGGGTGCATCACGGCGAGGGCGAGATCAAGGTCGCGCCGCAGTGGCCCCGGCGAATGGTCGCCGTCGATGTGGAAGAAACGGACATCGCCCATGCCGAGTCTGCCGCGCAGTGCGTCCTCGCTCATTGCGGTCGAGTCCGCTTTCCAGGCCACCATCCGGTCTTTGGCGACGCCCCAGCGGCGGCAATTGTCGATGAAGATGTCGTAGGTGGCCGGGCTCGGCCAGTCGAACAGGTCAATGCCAAGCGCCCGTTCGCCCGGTTCAAGTGCAAGGGCCTGGGCGATGAAGTAGCGCCCCTGAAAGGTCCCGATCTCGGCGAAGTGCCCCTTGATCCCGTTGGCTGCCTGATGGGTCAGGCACCAGGCGCTGATGGCGGCGGCGAAGCGCGAGGACATGCCGCGCACCGAAGTGTAACCCGCGCGCAGGTAATGATCGACGCCGGGGTGGCCGGAAACATGGTCCGTCATGAAGCCCTACTTGCCCTGAAAGATGAAAAAGGCGCCGGCGGCGATCAGCGAGAAGCCGATGAGGTGGGTCAACCCGAGCGGCTCCTTGAGATAGACGACGGAAAAGACGGCAAAGACAGTCAGGGTGATGATCTCCTGAATGGTCTTCAACTGGGCCGCCGAATAGACCTCATGGCCGATCCGGTTGGCCGGGACGGCCAGCATGTACTCCGGCAACGCGATCAGCCAGGCGATGGCGACCACCAGCACCAGCGATGCGGCCTTGAATTTGAGATGGCCGTACCAGGCAAAGGTCATGAAGATATTGGACGCCAGCAAAAGCGCGATTGGCGCGGCATGCGGCAATGAGAACGAGGGCATCTGTTTCTGGCACCGTTGCGGAAGGTGGGGCGGAAGCGTATCGATTGGAGTGGGCGACGCAACTGACAAAGCAGGCCGGGCCGCCGGACGCAAGGATGCGTGGTGCGAAACATCGTGTGGACGATCGCTGCCTTTGGCCTGACCTGCCTCGCCATCCTGTCGGTCGCGCTGGTGCGCGGCGACGAGAGTTTCGGCATTGCGCGGGTCTGGGAACGGCTCATCGGCCCTGCCGATCTTGGTCCGGTGGATTTTTCCAGCATCGAGCGCAGCAAGACGGGCAATGATGCGCTGGTCTGCCCGCCCGGCCTGTGCGGCGCGGCCAGGGTCGATGCTTCACCTGCTGTCTTCAATGTGCCTGTCGCGCGGCTGCGCGATGCGGTGCGGGTGATTGAGGTCAACGATCCGGATGTCTTCGCCCTGGCCCGGGACGAGGCCAAGGTCCAGGACCGCTATCTCGCCCGCACGCGGCTGATGCGGTTCCCCGACACGATCAGCGTGCGCTTCATCGACCTTGGCGAGGGGCGGTCGACGTTGGCGCTGTATTCCCGCAGCCAGATCGGGCGCAGCGATTTCGGCGTCAACCGGGCGCGTCTGATGAGCTGGAGCGAGCTCCTTCGCCAGCAACTCCCTGTCGCGGGGCCTTGAGGGCACCGGCTCTGACGCAGACGCGTCAGCCATGACGCAGCTTCATCGCCACCACGATCAGCACGAGCGGCAGGGTCACGATGTTGGACAGGATGACCGGCCAGCTGTCGAGCGCGATCCCATAAAGAAGCCAGAGCGCGATGCCGACGGCGAAAACGCCCTGGGTCAGCAGTGAAATCGCCTTCGTGTCCTTGGTGCGGATGGTGCGGATGGCCTGCGGCAACCAGCACAGGGTCGTGCAGCACGCTGCGATGTAACCGATGGTCTCAATCTGAACGTGCGTCAGGGCGGGAATCATCTCGGCATCCGGTCCAGGTTGCGTCGCGCATAGCGCAAAGACGTGACAGGCGCGAGGCGGTTGCACTTGCAGTGCCCGCGCATGGCTGTGTAGGTGACGGACCATGAGCCGCTTCGACATCGCAGCGCTGTATCGCTTCGCCCGTTTCGCGGAGCCCGCGGACCTGATCGCGCCCCTGCAGGATGCCTGCGAGCGCGAAGACGTGCGCGGGACGCTTCTGGTCGCTTCCGAGGGCATCAACGGCACCATCGCGGGCGAGGGCGAGGGGCTCCGCCGGGCGCTGTCCGCCATTGGCGCGATCACCGGTCTTCACCATATCGACGTCACGTTCTCGGCCAGCGAGGCCATGCCGTTCCTGCGCATGAAGGTGAAGCTCAAGCGCGAGATCGTCACCCTCGGTGAAGCGGGCGTGGACCCGCTTCAGGCCGTCGGGACCTATGTCGAGGCCAGGGACTGGAATGCGCTGATCGCCAACCCGGACGTGCTGCTGATCGACGTCCGCAACGACTACGAGCACCGCATCGGCACGTTCGAGGGCGCGGTCGATCCCGAAACAACGTCATTCCGGCAGTTCCCGGCCTATGTCCGCACCAGGCTGTCCGGCGAGAAACAGCGCAAGGTGGCGATGTTCTGTACCGGGGGCATCCGCTGCGAGAAGGCCAGCGCCCTGATGCTCAAGGAGGGGTTCAGCGAGGTCTACCACCTCAAGGGCGGCATCCTGCGCTACCTCGAGGATGTCCCTCAGGCTGACAGCCGCTGGCAGGGGGCCTGTTTCGTGTTCGACGAGCGCGTCGCGGTCGGACACGGCCTTGAGCCGGACGGGCGATACCGGCTGTGCCATGGCTGCCGCAGGCCGCTGACAGCCGATGACTGCCTCAGGCCGGAATTCGAGGAGGGCGTGGCCTGCCACCAGTGCGCCGGGGAGATGAGCGACGCCCAGCGCGCTTCGGCCCGCGAGCGGCATCGGCAGACACAGATCGCCCGCGCGCGCGGCAAGGCCCATATCGGGCCGGAGGCGCAGGACTGAGGGTCAGCCGCAGCTCAGGCGACCAGACCCTTGATGGGCGCGAGGCCCGCCGTGCCGGGAAAGACCTTCTCGGCGAGCACCGGGCCGGAGACGCCGAACAGATCGGTCAGCACACCCTTGGTGACCGCACGCAGATCGGTGGTGGGCTTCAGGTCGCGCCGCTCGTGCAGGTTCTCGGGTTTGAGGCCCGGCCAGTCGGCGATGATGCGGCCGCCGCGCACCGCGCCGCCGACAAGGAAGGCGACGGTGCCGGTGCCGTGATCGGTCCCGACCGTGCCGTTGACCCGCGCGGTACGGCCAAATTCGGTGACGACCATCACCACCGTGTCCTTCCAGCGGTCCTTGAGGCCGGCTTCGAAGGCTTCGAGCGCACTATCCAGACCGCGCAGCCGTCCGGCGAGCACCCCGGTCGCGCCGCCCTCATTGGCATGGGTGTCCCAGCCCTCGAAGGCCAGGGCAGCGACACGTGGGCCGTCATCGGCGTTCACGAGTTTGGCGGCCCCTTCCGCGATCATGCGCATGCCCTCGGCATTGTCCGGGCCGCCGCGGGCGCGCTGGCCGGCCATGCCTTCGCGGTTGATGATCTTCTCGATGCTGGCGCCCGCCGCGAACGCCTTGGCCAGAACCGGGTCGCGCTGCCCGTAAAGGTCCATCAGGCGCATCACGAGGTCATCGCCGGCGCGCGGCAGGACAGGCGGCGCCCAGCCGACCACAGGTGCGTTGCCGCGGACGACGAGTGGCGGAACGATGCCGACACCCAGTGCACCCTTGCGGGAGATGCCTTCGCCGGCCGGCAGGCCGGCCAGAAGCCGGTTGAGCCAGCCGTCGCGCGTCATGCCGGGTCCGTCCTGGCCACTTTCGAGCACGTCCTGCCCGTCGAAGTGCGAACGCTGGCGGTAGCCGGTCGCAACTGCGTGGACAACTGTCGCCTGATTGGCCCTGTAGAGCCTCGCGAGGTTCGGCATGGCCGGATGCAGATAGAAAAAGCCGTCAAGCGGCAGCGCCGCATCCGGTCCGTCCTTCTGCAGCGCGATGCCCTCGCGCAGGCCACGATAGTCCGGATCGCCCAGGGGCGGGACGGCCGACAGCCCGTCCATCGCACCGCGCAGGATGACCACAACAAAGCGCGGATCCCTTGCGCCGGGGGTGGCATAGGCCATCTTCGGCACGAAGGACCAGGCGAACAGCGCTCCGGCAGCGCCGAGAACAGCCCGGCGGGACGGGGTCATCGTTTCGCAGTCAGCGTCATGATGATCGTGGGACATGGCGCTCATCTCCGCTGGAATTCCGGGGACATCAGGGCGATTGCCACGGCCTGATAGCGGCTTTCGGCGCGCAAGACGGCCTGGCGGGTCTCGTTCGAGGCGGCTGCGCCGAAAACATTGCTGATCAGGTCCTGCGGATCGATTCCGGCTGCGGTCTGGCGCGCGATGGCCGCTGCGACGTCGAGCCGGGTCTTGAGCCCTTCGGGCGAGGCCCAGGCGGCAACCGTGTCAGGAAAGCCGTTGGGGCCGCCGGGTTGCCACATCGGCTGACCCATGGCGTTGAGTGGCTGTAGGATTTGGCCGACATCCGGCTTGCGGCCGAGCGCCCGGGCCGCTGCGAGCAGGAATTCCTGCGGGGTGCGCATCTTGGCGGACGGCGCGCTCCACGCCTCCGGCGAGTCCAGCACAGCGCGCGATACCGCCTGCAAGTTGCCATCGCTATCGCGGAACACCTTCGCAAGGCGGGCAACCATCGAGGCGGGCGGATCATCCGCCACAAAGTGGCGCGTCAGCTTGCGGGCTATGTGCTGCGCGGTCGCGGGGTGGCGCGCGATGTCCGTCAGAGCTGCCCTGCCGCGCTCGAAGCCAGGCTCGGCGTTTGCGGGTCCAGCGACCGTGAAGCCGTTGCCGGCGTCGGCATAGGTCTTGCCGAGGACCTGGTGGCTGCCCGGTTCGTGCATGTTGGGATTGAACCGGAACGTGCCGGGGATGCCGTCTGCGGCGTTCGGCGCAACCAGCGTCCAGCCGGTGATAAGCCTGGCAAGGGCTGTGACATCAGCCTGGCTATAACCGCCGGCAACGCCGAGCGTGTGCAATTCAAGGATTTCGCGAGCAAGGTTCTCGTTCAGGCCGCGCCCACGCCGGTTTCCGGCGCGCGAATTGGGACCCAGCGACTGATGGTTGTCGAGGAAGACGATCATCGCCGGATGGGTCTCGACCGCCAGCAGCATATCGGCGAAACGCCCGTAGACATGCGGCCTGATCGCTTCGCGCTCCAGCAGGCCGGCGAAGGTCCGCACCGGATTGCCCTTGTTCACCGAAACGGCGAAGTGATTGCCCCAGAAGGCCACCAGCCGCTCAGTATAGCCGCCAAGCGGCTCCAGCATGGCGTGAAATCGCGCGCGTGCTTCCTCACGATAGACGCGCTGGGGCAGGGGCGGCTCGGCCGCTTGCGGCCGCGCCGCCGCCTGTCCTGTCCCGGGCGGGACCGCCGGCGGCGGCTGCTGGGGAGGCGTTGAGGTCGGGGCGGTCTGGGCCATGCCGCCGCCCATTGTGCCGCCCATGCTGTTTGCGGTGATGGCCGCAGTCCGGGTGGCGCCGCGGGCCTCGCGGGCCATGCGCTCCCGTTCGGCGAATTCGCGCAGGGCCGGAGCCGCCTCATTGATGCTGGCAAAGGGGAGGCCCGACAGGGGGGCCATCACCTTGCGGTCTACTTCGGCACGAAACAGGTCGCGGACATCCGCACCGATCTTCTGAAGGTCGCCTGGGCGAAGGCCAAGGCCGAAGCGGTGGACGGCCTGCAATGTCAGTCTCGGATCACCCCCCATAGCACTCCTGCCGTGTCAGCTCGTGCAAGACCCTATGATGTGTCCTGTTTCTGAACCCTGAGTGAATCATGACAAATTGTCCACATTCACGAGAAACGGCCGCCTGTCCGGGCGAGGACAGGCGGCCGCCTTCTTCCGGGACGAGAGACCCGGTTACATCGCCGGCAGAACCGCGATGTCGCGAACCTGGCCCTTGAGGCCTGCGACCGAGCCGACAGCCGTCGTCTGGCCGTTGCTGATGTCGATCGTGCTCAGCGTCCCGTCGGCCAGAAGCCAGCCGGTGTTACCGCCCTTGCCGTCGGATTGAATGTTGAAGGCGATGGCCTTGGGCTTCTTGCCGATGTTGCCGAGCGTCGAAAGGATGCCGGCATTGGGCGGAGCCTGCTTTACCATCACGCCGATGTTGGCATCAATCTCATAGAGGGCCGTCTCCTTGGTGCCCTTGAACGTGTTCGCGTAGGCTCTTGCCAGAATGAAAGGCGTGGCGGCCTTGTCGGCGTCGGCGTCGGCGTCGGCGAACTTCAGGCGTCCATCAACGGTCGTCTTGCCGTCATCGACATTGATGCGCAGGTTCGTGCCATCGTCGACCACGATACGCATGCGGTCGGCGACGGGGTTGAAGTCAACCGTCAGCGCCAGGTTGGCAGTCAGCATCTGGTCGGGCTTCGCCTTGACGGTTGTCTGACCTAACGTCATGTTGATCGGTACGATCTGGCCGTCGCGCTGGAGGCCGTAGATCATGTCGTCGGCCGGGCGGATGTCGATGCCAGCAAGGGGAGCGGAGAGGCCCTTGACCATCATGGTGGCGTTCACCTTGCGGGGCTTGCTGTCAAACATCTGCAAGGTCTGATCTTCGGAGAGCGAAACAAAGCTGCCGGCCATGGCGGCGGATGAGAGCAGGGCTGCTGCGGGGCTCGCGGCGATAAGGGAGGCCTTGCGGAAAGAACGAGCCCTGTTCGGCTCCTGCTGAGCTTGGGTTTGGGGTCTGAAAATCTGCGGCCGTTTCGTCGGTCACGCAGCGGTTACCCGGGCCGCCGTTCCGTGGACGAAGCGCGCTGCAGTCAAAAAAACATGATGGATCCGGGCTGGCGCCGCTGCATCCGCCGGGACAGTTCATGAGTGGTCGCTGGTCAGGGCTGCCTGCTGCATTGTTCAAACGCGCGCCCGGACGTATTGAGGCAAGGAGACGGGGACGCTTCGCATGGCTGTTGATCTGGAACAGGCTCTGGTCCGCTGCGCTTCGGGTGACCACACGGCGCTGAACGGCATCTATGCAGCCGAAGGCGCCCGGATGCTCGGCATCGCCATGCGGATCCTGAAACGGCGCCCGTTGGCGGAAGACGCCGTGCAGGACGCCTTCGTGCTGATCTGGCGTGATGCCGCGAAGTTCGATGCGGAGAAGGGCTCTGCCGCTACATGGATCTATACCGTCCTGCGAAACCGCTCCCTCAGCATCCTGCGCGACGAGGGGCGCTCCGAGCCCACCGACATGCCGACGGGGGAGCACGTGGTCGACGAAGCGGTAACGCCGGAGCAGACCATCACGCTGACCTATGTGCATGGGCTCAGCTATGGCGAACTGGCCGGGAAAATGGGCATGCCACTCGGCACGATCAAATCCTGGCTGCGGTGCAGCCTCCTCACGCTGCGAGTGTGCCTGCAATGAGCCCGAACGGCCCTGCCGCCGGCAGCCCGCTGCCTCCCGAACATCGGGCCATCGCGGCGGAATACGCACTGGGCCTGCTCAGTCCCGACGAGGCGGAACGCGCGGCCGCGCAGGCCTCCGCAAACCCGGCCTTCGCTTTGGAAGTGGAGCATTGGCGCCGGCATTTCTCAGGCCTTGACAGGACATCGCCCATGGCCACGCTGCCGCCCGACCTGCGGAGCCGTATCGAAGCCAAGCGCGATGGTGCTCTCGCCATCATCGCCGAGCCCTCGCTCGAGACCTCTCGCGCTGCGGAACTGCGCGATCGTGGCAGACTGCCGTTCAGCAGCGCCGAGGCAGCGGCGGACTCGCGCCGCCGGCTGTTCGGCTGGCTGTGGAACAGCCTCGCCTTCTGGCGGCTCGGCGGGCTGGCCGCCGTCGCCGCCGCGATCGCCATCGCCGTGGGCCTGAACGGGCAGCTCAAGCAGGCCCGCTCGGCTCCCGTGCTGGTCGCCATCCTTCAGACGCCGGAGAACCAGACCGCAGCCGTGGTCAACGCCTTTGCCGACGGGCGCACCGAACTGGTGCCGCTGACGACTTTCACTGTGCCGGCGGGCAAGGTCCTGGAGGTGTGGACACTGTGGGATCGGGAGGTCGGGCCGCGCTCGGTTGGGCTCCTGCAGGCGATGTCGTCATCGCGGCTGAAGCTCGACAACCTTCCGCTCGGCGCCAACCAGCTTTTCGAGATCACCCTGGAGCCCACGGGCGGCTCGCCCATCGGGCGTCCGACCGGGCCGGTTTTGGCGCTCGGGCGCGCGGCGCAGCGGATTTGACCGGTGCTCTGCCCATTGATGAGACATCGCGGCTGCGGGAATGCCCCTCTCAAACGACCACGGTCACCTGCTTGGCGGCCCGTGTCAGCGCGGTGTAGAGCCAGCGCTGACGATGCTCACGGAAGGCCCAGGATTCGTCGAACAGGTAGACATTGTCCCATTGCGAGCCCTGCGCCTTGTGCACGGTCAGGGCATAGCCATAGTCGAATTCGTCCGAATGGCGGCGCAGTTCATAGGGCAGGGCTTCTTCGCCCCCTTCAAAGAAGGCCGGCATGACCGAGACCTTCACGGCCTTCGCGCCGATGTCCTCCTCGGGCATAAGGCGCATGGTGATGAGCTTGGACTTGGAGGAGCGCAGCTCCGACACGGTCCACAGGCCGCCATTGAGCAGGCCCTTCTGCCGGTCATTGCGCAGGCAGACCAGCTTGTCACCGGCCACAGGCATCGGCGAAGTGCGGCCCAAGAGGTCGCGGATGCGGCTGTTGTAGGCGCGGCGGGTCTTGTTGAGGCCGACCAGAACCTGATCGGCTTCCAGCACAGCCTCGCGCTCGACGGCGTCGCGGCTGATGACGCGGCTCAGGCCATGATTGCCGATGGCGAGCCTGCCGCCTTCGCGGACCTTCATTGCCAGATGCACGATCGGGTCGTCCGCCTCCTGCCGGTGGATTTCGGTCAGCATCGCGTC
>JAPLOU010000065.1 GCA_026400535.1 Hyphomicrobiales bacterium | reverse complement strand
GTGCCCAAACGATCCTTCAGCGCGATCAGTTCGCCGCGCCAGTCGATAAACCCACCCGTCCAATCCGAAACGCCCATCTTCTGTCCCCCCGAAGAAGGACCTTGAATCACGATTGATGAGAATATGCAACTGTAGTACTAGGCTGCAATGCTCGCCAAAAGGAACGCCGCCAAGACTGTAGGCTGTCTCATCGCGCCACTCCGGATCAAGACAATCCGCGAGATCCGCTGTTGATGTGCTGACGCTCGGCAGCAATCTTTTCAACGCCTTCTCGTCGGTTGCGTTGTTGTCGCAATCTGGCGGCGCTCATGATCCTTTTGATTTGCACGATAAGGTCATGCCGGCAAATCCGTCTGAACCAGTTTGTCCGTGCTGACGCCTGACGTGGCCCTGCAGTCCAGCGTCGCGACGACCTCATGCCAAAAAAGGTGGAAAAATGCGGAGAATTCGAATTCCTTTATTTTTTCGAACCGGCTTGACGGTTGAAAATCAGCGGTTCAATCTGCCTTTCAGGAATTGGATGGCGGCGTGTTCACCATGTGCTGGCATCGTACGACAACGTGCGGACACGCGTGCAACGGCGTCATCGCTGCTGCGCCGTGTTTGGATGCAAACAAGAACGATACGACCGCGCGCACCATCCCGTGACGCAGCGGCCTTGCAAGGAGGATGTACACCATGGCCGCCGTCTCGATGACGGTGAACGGACATTCCGTCACCGCAGATATCGATCCCAGAACGCTTCTGGTTCAATTCATCCGCGACAATCAGCGACTGACCGGGACCCATGTGGGCTGCGATACCAGCCAGTGCGGAGCCTGCGTGGTCCATGTAGACGGCAAGGCCGTCAAATCCTGCACCTTGCTTGCCTTGCAGTGCGATGGCTCCAATGTGACCACGATCGAGGGTCTGGCCGCAGGAGGCGTCCTGCATCCGATGCAGGAGGCGTTCCGGGAACATCACGGCCTTCAGTGCGGGTTCTGCACGCCCGGCATGATCATGTCGGCGGTCGACATCGTCAATCGCAAGGGCAACAATCTCGACGAGCACACCATCCGCGAGGAACTAGAAGGCAATATCTGCCGGTGCACGGGCTACCACAACATCGTCAAGGCTGTGGAAGCTGGCGCAAAGGCGATGGCTGGCTCGTCCATGAAGCGCGCCGCCGAATAAGGGCAGTCGGTAGTCGTCAATCGGCCGCGGCGAGAGCCTGGTGCCCGAGCGCTGCGATTGCCTTCCGACTGCCAACTGCCGTCTGCCTCTTTCAACGATAACAGCGCATTCGGGAGAGAACACATGTCCGCCACAGGGATCGGCGCCTCCGTTCGCCGCAAGGAAGACCACCGTTTCATCACCGGCGCAGGCCGTTACACCGATGACATCAACCGGCCGAACCAGGCCTATGCCTACTTCCTGCGCTCGCCGCACGCGCACGCCACTATCAGGAAAATCGACACATCGAAGGCAGCCAAGCTACCGGGCGTACTGGCCATCCTGACCGGCGATGACCTGGCAACCGACAAGGTTGGTGGGCTGATCTGCGGCTGGATGATCCACTCCAAGGATGGCTCGCCGATGAAGGCGGGCGCGCATCCAGCCCTCGCGCAGGGCAAGGTGCGCTATGTCGGCGACCATGTCGCCGTGATCGTCGCCGATACGCTGGCGCAGGCGCGCGACGCCGCCGAGGCTGTGGTGGTCGATTATGGCGTGCTGCCGGCCGTCGTCGACACCGCGACCGCGGCGAAGTCAAAGACAGCCATCCATGACGCGGCCCCCGACAACACGGTGTTCAACTGGCATCTTGGCAATAAGGCCGAGACCGAAGCGGCCTTCAAGGCTGCGAAGCATGTTGTGAAGCTCGACATCGTCAACAATCGCCTCGCGCCGAACCCGATGGAGCCGCGCGCGGCCGTCGGCGTCTATGACAAGGGCGAAGACCACTACACGCTCTACACCACCAGCCAGAACCCGCATGTAGCCCGGCTCGTGCTGTCGGCCTTCATCGGGATCGCGCCCGAGAACAAGCTTCGCGTGATTGCTCCCGATGTCGGTGGCGGGTTTGGTTCGAAGATCTTCATCTATGCCGAGGAAACGGTCTGTGTCTGGGCCTCGAAGAAGGTCGGGCGTCCCGTCAAGTGGAATTCGGACCGCACTGAGGCCTTCCTCTCCGATGCGCATGGCCGAGACCATGTCACCCATGCCGAACTCGCCGTCGACGCGAACGGCAAGATGCTGGGCCTGCGCGCCCATACGATCGCCAATCTCGGCGCTTATCTATCGACCTTCGCCTCCTCGGTGCCGACCTACCTGTACGCGCCGCTGCTGTCGGGTCAGTACAACATCCCGGCGGTCTATGCCGAGGTCGATGCCGTTTATACGACAACCGCGCCGGTGGACGCCTATCGCGGGGCGGGGCGGCCCGAGGCCACATTCGTGGTCGAGCGGCTTGTCGAGGTGGCCGCCCGGCAGATCGGGATGGATCCGGCCAAGTTCCGCCAGATGAACTTCGTCACGAAGTTCCCGCACCAGACGCCGGTGATCATGATGTATGACGCGGGCAACTACAACGCATCCATGAAGAAGGCGCTTGAGATCGCCGACTACAAGGGCTTCGGCAAGCGCCGCAGGGAGTCAGAGCGGCGCGGCAAACTGCGCGGCATCGGCTTCTCGGCCTATATCGAGGCCTGCGGCATTGCGCCGTCCGCAGCGGTCGGCTCGCTCGGAGCCGGTGTCGGGCTCTGGGAATCGGCGGAAGTGCGGGTCAATCCGATTGGAACCGTGGAAATCCTGACCGGATCGCACAGCCATGGCCAGGGCCATGAGACCACCTTCGCCCAACTCGTCTGCGAACGTCTGGGCGTGTCCATGGACGCCGTCACCATCGTCCATGGTGACACCGACAAGGTGCAGATGGGCATGGGCACCTATGGCTCACGCTCCGGCGCGGTCGGCATGTCGGCCATCTCGAAGGCGCTCGACAAGGTCATCGCGAAGGGCAAGAAGGTGGCGGCTTATGTCCTGGAAGCATCCGAGAAGGACATCGACTTCAAGGACGGCAAGTTCTCCGTGAAGGGAACTGACAAGACGCTGGATTTTGGCGCCTGCGCACTGCAGGCCTATATTGCCCACAAGTTCAACGGGCAGGACCTTGAGCCCGGGCTGAAGGAGGGCGCATTTTACGACCCGACCAATTTCACCTTCCCTGCGGGCGTGCACATCGCCGAAGTCGAGGTCGATCCTGACACCGGCGTCACCGAGATCGTGAACTGGACCGCCGTCGATGATTTTGGGATCGTGATCAACCCGATGATCGTCGAGGGCCAGGTTCACGGCGGCATTGCGCAGGGCGTCGGACAGGCGCTGCTGGAGGGGGTGGTCTACGATATGGAAGGTCAGCTCGTCACCGCAAGCTACATGGACTATTGCATGCCGCGCGCGGACAACCTGCCGTCCTTCAAGGTCGGCATGACCGAGACGGCCTGCCCGTCCAATCCGCTTGGCATCAAGGGCTGCGGAGAGGCCGGGGCGATCGCCGCGCCGCCAGCCGTGATCAATGCCATTACCGACGCGGTCGGTCACGAAGACGTGTCGATGCCGGCGACGCCGAAAGTGGTCTGGCGCGCCGCGCAGAAGGCCTTGAAGAAGATGGCAGCGGAGTAAGCCGCGCGATTGCTCCCTCTCCCCTTGTGGGAGAGGGCTGGGGAGAGAGGTTGCACCGCTCTGCCCGGTTCGCATTTTATCCCGAGGGGCACCGGCCTGAGCCGCGCGTCCCCTCTCCCTAACTCTCTCCCGCAAGGGGAGAGGGAACAGAGCGGAGGACATCCCATGTACGCATTCACCTACCACCGCCCCGAGACCATTCGCCAGGCCGCCGGCTTGCTGAGCCGCAAGGAGGATGCCAAGCTTCTCGCCGGGGGGCATACCCTGCTGCCGACCATGAAGCAGCGACTCGCTTCGCCGGGGAATGTGGTCGATCTCGGCAAGGTCGCCGAAATGAAGGGGATAGAGCGCAAGGGCCGGGCCGTGGTCATTGGCGCGATGACCACCCATGCCGATGTTGCCGGCAGCCCGATCGTTCAGGAAGCCATCCCGGGCCTTGCTGCGCTTGCCGGCAATATCGGCGATCCGCATGTGCGCAACCGCGGCACCATTGGCGGCTCGGTGGCGAACAACGACCCGGCAGCCGACTATCCGGCCGCCTGCCTCGCCATGGGCGCTACGATCATCACCAACAAGCGCAAGATCGCGGCCGATGACTTCTTCCAGGGCATGTTCGACACCGCGCTGGAAGAGGGCGAGATCATTACTAGGATATCTTTCCCGATGCCGGGCAAGGCAGCCTACATGAAGTTTCCGAATCCGGCCTCGCGCTACGCGTTGGTCGGGGTCTGCGTCGCCAAACGCGGCTCGGAGGTGCGTGTCGCGGTGACCGGAGCAGGTGCATCGGGCGTTTTCCGCTGGGCCGAGGCCGAGGCGGCGCTGGCCAAGCGCTTTTCGTCAAAGTCGCTTGATGGTGTGAAGGCGAAGGCCGCAGGGCTCAATGCCGACATCCATGCGGATGCCGAATACCGGGCCCATCTGATCGGTGTGATGGCGCGCCGCGCCGTTGACGCGGCTGTCGGCAAGTGAGTTGCTGAGATCAGCCATCCCGGCTTTTGGCCGGGATGGCATTTCGCGTCAGTGCATGAGCTTCTCTTCGACGAGTCCAGCGTCCTTGATCGGGTAAAGGCCGACCTCGTCCATGTGCATGGTCTCGCCTGGGGCCTTGGTTTTTGACATCGATGCTGAAACGCACGGCGAACGGGTCACCGTTGATGGAGGACCCCATGGTCACGCCACTGGTGAGCTCGTGGTTGTCGGCCCACCCGTCCCTCGGTGGCGACTGTAGCCGCGCCATTGGGCCGTCGATCGCTTCGATGCTGACGATGTTCGGCGGGTTGAAACGTTCTGATGCGCCGTGATGGTCACCGGTCCTCAGCATGTCCGCGAACGCCTTCGCGACCGCCAAACTTGTCATGTTAACCTCCATGTTTATGGAATGTTCTTTTATGGGTCGCGTGATAATCAGCGTTTGTGATTGTCAAATTGGTGACGGGGCGCGCGCTTTCGGCCATAACGGCAACGTGCCTGTTCCTCCCGCCAGTCCGGTTTGATGATCCCGATACCCACCTCCATCGACGCCACTGCGACGCTGCTGAAATCCGGCGGCTATATCGCTGACCGCGCTCTCGCCACCGTGCTGTTTCTGGCCCTGCGTATGGGCCGGCCGCTCCTGCTCGAAGGGGAGGCTGGCGTCGGCAAGACCGAGATTGCCAAGGTCCTCAGCGCCACGCTTGGGCGCAAGCTGATCCGCCTGCAATGCTATGAGGGGCTCGATGTCGCCTCGGCGGTCTATGAGTGGAACTATGCCCAGCAGATGATGGCCATCCGGCTTGCAGAAGCGGGTGGAGCGGTCAACCGCGACAAGCTGGAGAGCGAATTGTTCTCCGAGCGCTACTTGATCCGCCGGCCGCTGCTGCAGTCGCTGGAGCCGCATCAGGGCGGGCCGCCGATCCTGTTGATCGACGAACTCGACCGCACGGATGAGGCCTTCGAGGCCTTCCTGCTCGAAGTGCTGTCGGACGGGCAGGTGACGATTCCAGAGCTTGGCACGATCAAGGCGGAAAGCCCGCCGATTGTGATCGTGACCTCTAACCGCACGCGTGAGATCCACGATGCGCTCAAGCGCCGTTGCCTGTACCACTGGGTTGACTACCCAGATTCAGAGCGTGAACTGGCCATCCTGAAGGCCAAGGCTCCGCAGGCGCCGGCAAAGCTATCAAAGCAGATCGTTGCCTTCGTGCAGGCCATCCGCAAGGAAGAACTGTTCAAGGCTCCTGGCGTTGCCGAGACGCTGGATTGGGCCACGGCACTCGTAGAGCTTGATGCAGTGGCGCTTGATCCGGCCCTGGTCTGTGACACCATCGGCACGTTGTTGAAGTATCAGGATGACATCCAGAAGCTGCAGGGCAGCGCGGTGAAGAAGCTTCTGGATGAGCTGAAGCGCTAGCCGTTTCAGTGTTATGGCAGGCCTTGTGCCTGCCATCTCGGTGCGATGAGTGATCAGTGGGCCGAAACAATACTGGGTGTACGTGATGGCGAGCCGTCCGGACGGCGCACTCTACACCGGCGAGACGCGTGATCTGGTTTGCCGTGTCTGGGAGGACAAGAACGGACAGGGCAGCGCTCATTGCCGCACGTGAAAGATCGATGAATTGGTCTGTTGCGATGATTATGTGGATGTTCGGGAAGCGCTCCAGCGCGAAACAAGCATCGAGCGCTGGCCGCGCGTCTATACGACAAGGCGGATATACGCGCGTAATCCAAAGTTGCGGGATTGGTATGAACATCTTGCCTGAGCCGTCTTCTTCCGATCGGGATCGCCGGTACAAGGCCGGTGATGACACTTCGGTAGGGGGCCTCATCGCCGACAATGTCGCCTACTTCGCCCGCGCGCTGCGTGGCGCTGGGCTCAAGGTCGGCCCGGGTTCCGTGCTCGATGCGGTACAGGCGTTGGAGAACGGCGCGCTGGGCGGCCGCGAGGACGTTTACTGGACACTGCATGCGGTGTTCGTGAAGCGGCGCGAGGACATGGGCCTTTTCAATCAGGCCTTTGCGTTGTTCTGGCGCAGGCGGGCGTTGATCGAGAAGATGATGGCGATGATGTCGCCTGAGGCGATCGCTCCTCCCAAGCCCGATGCTAAAACCGAGGCGGGCGCGCTGCGCGTCCAGGAGGCGTTCACGCCGCCGAAACGGAAGGAAGAGGAAGTCATCCGCGAACTAACGGAATTCTCGGGGCGGCTCACCATCTCCGACAAGGAAACGCTGAAAAGCCGCGACTTTGCGCAGATGAGCGCCGATGAGGTGACCCGCGCGACCCATCTCATTGCGCAACTTCGCTTGCCGGACGACACAGTGCCGACGCGCCGCTTCCGGCCCGATGCGCGCGGATCGCGCATCGATCTGCGCCGGACCTTGCGCCAGTCGATACGGGCCGGCGGGGCGGGCATCGAACTGGCCTTCCGCGAGCAGGCCCAGAAACACCCTCCGGTCGTGGCGCTGGTCGATATTTCCGGCTCAATGGCCGAGTATAGCCGCATCCTGCTACACTTCCTGCATGCGCTGACCGGCCATCGCCGTCAGGTGCACAGCTTCACCTTTGGTACGCGTCTGACGAATGTCTCGCGCATGTTGCGCACCAAGGATCCCGACGAGGCCCTGGCGCTGTGCGGCAAGGCCGCGCCAGACTGGGAAGGCGGCACGCGCATCGGCCAGGCACTGCATGATTTCAACCGACTGTGGTCACGGCGCGTGCTGACGGGCGGAGCGGTGGTTATGCTCTTCACTGACGGTTTGGAGCGGCAGGGGCTTGAGCAGCTCGACTTCGAGGCCGACCGGCTGCACCGCTCCTCGCGCCGTCTCGTCTGGCTCAACCCGCTGCTGCGCTTCGATCAGTTCGAGGCGCGGGCTGGCGGCATCCGTGCGCTGCTGCCGCATGTCGACGAGTTCCGCACGATCCACAACCTCGCCAGCATGGAAGCGCTGGTGAAGGCGCTCGGCGGCGGAGGAAAGGTGGCCGATCCGCTGGCGTGGCTTAGGGCGGGATGAGAGTTCATGCCTCTTTTCTGGTGCGCGTCGAGCCTCCGCCAGCTATCCGTTGGCCGGATCATCCGGCCAAGGCTCTGCGAGTCGCAACGACGGCTGGCTCATGGAGTCATCCTGATCCGGGCGTCCTGCGAACAACAGGTTTTTGCCTGCGCAAGCGCGCGGGGCTGATTCAGAATCACCATGGATGCCGAGCAACTCCGCGAGCTGCCGGTCGAGGCGCTGGTCTCGATCTCTCTCGCGCAAGCTGGGGTTATGTCCAGCCAGGCGATCCAAACTCCGGAGTTGACCATGCTGGTGGAGCGCCAGGCGTGAGCATCATCGGGCTTCGGAAGCGCGTGGCCGAACGTAAAGCCAAGCTTGGCACAGCGCCGTAGACGTTGAACCACGCCTCGCTGCCGACAGGTTCGGGGCAGAAGCCCAACCTGTCCGAACGGGATCGTGAGGGCCGGCCCGGGGTCACGCGCAGGCTGTCGGAGAAGCCCGGGCCGGGTGATCGAAGCGCTGGCAGATCATGCCAAAGGCCCTCCGATCTGAACCGACGAGGGTTTCCAAATCAAACCCCATCTTTCTCAGTCCCTCACAAGATCCTCTACTCCGCTGCCATCCGTCCCTCCGCCACATCATCCGGGGCATGGCTTTTCGGCCGCGCTTTCAGCCTGAGCTCGGTCAAGTCCGCGCGTTCTTTCTCAAGCTGCCGGTACAGTGCATCGCGGCCGGGGGCATACTGCTTAGCGCTGTAATGCTCCTTGTCGCTGTACCAGGCTGCGGCGCGGAGCGTGAAGGCCGGGTCGGCAAGGTGGGGGCGGCCCAAGGCCACAAGGTCTGCCCGGCCGGCAGCGATGATCGTGTTGATCTGGTCGGCGCCTGTGATCGAGCCCACCGCCATGACTGCAAGCTTGGCCTCGTTGCGGATCTGGTCGGCGAAGGGTGTCTGGAACATGCGGCCGTAGTGCGGCCTGGATTTCGGTGAGGTCTGGCCGCTGGACACATCAATGAGGTCGGCACCGGCGCGGGCGAAGGCGCGGGAGAGTTCGACCGTGTCAGCCATGGTGATGCCGCCCTCTATCCAGTCCGAGGCGGAAATGCGCACCGATATCGGCTTGTGCGCGGGCCAGACTCCACGGATGGCCTCAAACACGGCGAGGGGAAAGCGCAGGCGGTTGCCCAGGCTGCCGCCATACTGGTCGGTGCGCTTGTTGGTGACAGGCGAAATGAATGAGGCCAGCAGATAGCCGTGGGCGCAATGCAACTCGAGCATGTCGAAGCCGGCGGCTTCAGCGCGGCGCGTGGCGCGCACGAAATCGGCGGTGACGCGGGCCATGTCGGCCTCAGTCATTTCCCGCGGGACCCGGCTTTCGGGATAATAAGGCAGTGGCGATGGCGCGATGATGTCCCACGCACCGTCTGCCAGGGGGCGGTCCATGCCATCCCACATCAACTTGCTTGCGCCCTTGCGCCCGGCATGGCCGAGCTGGAGGCAGATGCGCGCGTCGCTGTTCTGGTGGGTGAAGTCGACGATGCGCGTCCACGCCGCCTGCTGTTCGTCAGTCCACAGCCCAGTGCAGCCCGGCGTGATGCGGGCATCCGCCGAAGGGCAGGTCATCTCAGTGAAGATCAGGCCGGCCCCGCCCATGGCGCGCGCGCCGTAGTGCACGAGATGGAAGTCGCCGGGCATGCCGTCCGTGGCCGAATACATGCACATGGGCGAGACGACGACACGGTTGGAGAGCGCCATGTCACGCAGTCGGAACGGCTGGAACATGGGGGCGACGGCCTGGTGCGGTTCGGGGGTGACGCCCTGCTTCATCACGTCTCGCGCGACCATATCATCGACTTCGGCCACAAAGTCCGGGGCGCGCAGGCGTAGATTGTCATAGGTGATGGCTTTCGAGCGCGTCATCAGGCCGAAGGCGAACTGCGTCGGGTCCATGTCCCAGAAGCGCTCGATCTCCTCGAACCATACGAGCGATGTGTCGGCCGCATGCTGGGTGCGCTCCACCTCTTGCCGGCGGATGGTCTCGAAATGCGCAAGCGCTTCGGGCACCGTGGCAGTGGCGAGGACAGACTTGAACAGTGCGATGGCGTCTTCCATGGCGAGCTTTGTGCCCGAGCCAATGGAGAAATGGGCCGTGGCCTTGGCGTCGCCGATGAGGACCATATTGCCCTTCACCCAGCGCTCGTTGCGGATCATCGGGAAATTGCGCCAGATCGAGCGGTTGGTCTCAAGTTTGTGGCCCTGCAATTCGCTGGCGAAGACGTTTTCGAGGAAACGCGCGCTCTCGTCCTCCGTTATGCGGTCAAGCCCGGCGCGCTGCCAGGTTTCCGTGGTGGTTTCCAGCACCCAGGTCGAGGCACCGGCCTCGTACTGGTAGCAATGGGCGATAAAGACGCCGTGCTCCGTTTGGCGGAAGAAATAGTTGAAGGCGTCGAAAGGCTTGGTCGAGCCCATCCACGAGAACTTGTTGGGGCGAAGGTCGGTCTTCGTGCCGAAATGATCGCGGTACTTCTCGCGCAGGCGAGAGTTGATCCCATCGGCGATGACGATCAGGTCCGCATCAAGGGTGGCTTCGTCGTCGACTTCCGCGCCGAAAACGAGGTTTACTCCGAGCGAGCGGGCCCGTGCCTGCAGCAAATGCAGCAACGTACGGCGCGAGCAGCCACAGAAGCCGTTGCCGCCAATGCGGTGCACGGTGTTCTTGAAGTGGATTTCGATATCGTCCCAATAGGCGAACGAGCGGCGGATCGCTTCGTAGCTTTCGAGGTCATGCGCCTTGAAGGTGTCGAGTGTCTGATCAGAGAAGACCACGCCGAAGCCGAACAGATCGTCAGCCTTGTTGCGCTCATGAACGGTGATCGAGACGGCCGGCCGGGCCTTCTTGAGCAGAAGCGCGAAATAGAGCCCAGCGGGGCCGCCACCAATCACCGCGATTTTCATTTGGATCTCCATCAACGGTGCCGTTTGCCGGACGTCCCGCGCCATGACCACTGCGTTGATATTTGAAGCTTAAAGCAATTTTGCGCAAGGGAGGATGCAGTTGAGCCACGGCTCTGTATCCGGGCTAACGCTTACTGCTTGAGGATCCCGGTGCGGCATGCGGGGTTTCTGGCTGCTTTGTTGCAGCGTAACCTAAGGCTTTTTATGGTTGTGGCGTCGCAGGACATTGAGGGCGATTTCTACCGGGATGGCGCTGTTCTCCGCGCCGGGATCCTTGCGTTTAACAGCGGCGTCCACCTGCAATGCGGCGTCGAGAGCCCAGTGCAGGCCGTTCCCGATGGCCCAGTGTCCCCGAACCGCCCTGGCAAAGATGGCGGCCAAAAGGCCCGAGCAGGAGAGATCGTATCTGTGCAAGTATCGGGTGGAGGTGGTGGTCTGCCGTCCCGCTCGACGAGCACCACGACCCGGCCGATCGTCGCAACACCCGGCATGTTGGGCCGATCCGGGTCCTTGTCATCAGGAAACAACCAGACGATGTCTTGCATCACGGCGTGCCTGCGGATCCAAAGGCGTCCGTGGTCGGCATCGGTGGTTTCCAGCATCTGGGCCAGGTCCGTGAAACAGGTCCGTGAACCAGGTCTCCACATTGGCAGGTGCGGCGGGACGGTTCTTCTTGAGGGCAAAGAGGCAGTCAACGCCATGCTCCAGCACGAGGAAGGGCGTCTCGCCCTGGCAGTGGATCGCGTCGGCGGTCGCGGGCATGCCCTTCACGTCGGTGATTCCCAGCAGGGCGTGCGCCGCGGTGATTGTGTTGCCGCCGCCGCCCCCCGGTACCGCGGTCTGGCCAAGACCCAGCCCGGCCTCGCCGTCAAATCCGGTGACGACGTGGAGCGCGCTCTTGCTGGCCGCCCGACCGAAAGAACGCCTGAGGGTCTTGCCGTCGATCGCGATCACCGCGGTGCTGTCGGCCCCCACATCCTCCAGGCAATGCTATAAGCCGTCCGACAGAACGGCAGGGTCTATCAGCCGGAAAAGCCGCGAGAAGCTGTCGTGGCTCGGCAAGCCATTCGGCAGGCTCAGAAACTCCCGGAAAAACTCATCCCGGTCCTCCACCAAGGCGGCCATCTCCACGCAGGTCTCGCAGCCAGAGATCGACGCCGTCAACACGATCACCAGGGCGTCGAGATCCGCTTGGCGCGTGGCATTGCCGGTTCGAGGGTCGGGAACGTCGCGCAGAATCGTCGGCGGTGATCGTATCATCCGCTCATCCAAAGGAACCGAATACAGAACCCTCCCAATCCCGGCGCGAACGCGTTTCTTCACATGCAAGCCCCCTGCGCCAAAGAGGATGCGTCACCTTTGCACGCCAACTTGCCGGAAGGGTTGGGATTCAGAACCGTTTATTAACCAAATACCCTGATTAAGACTTTGATATATAGATCTCCTTTGCGATCAAACCCTACGTCCAAGGCCAGCAGAACGCAAACAAATGCCGTTCATTGCAATTCTTGATGACCAGTTCACAAACAGGCAGATCTTTGCGCGTTTGGCAGCATCAATCGCTGACGACGTCATTGTCGAGACGTTTGCCGATCCGCTGCTTGCGTTGGAGGGACTGCGTCACCGAACGCCGGACCTCGTCATCACCGACTTCAAGATGCCGCATATGGACGGGGCCGACTTCGTGCGCTGTTTCCGCGAGTTGCCTGGGGCTGCTGATGTCCCGGTGGTGGTCCTGACCGTCTATGAAGAACGCAGCTTCCGCATGCGGGCGCTGGAATGCGGCGCTACCGACTTTCTGCAGAGCCCGGTCGACCATCAGGAGTTCGCAACCCGCGCCCGCAACCTGCTCCGCCTGCGCAAGCAGCAGCTTCTTCTGGCTGCACGGGCCGAACAACTGAAGAGCGAGCTCAATGAAAGCGAGCGAACCCGTGAACACGCCATGCGGGATTCGCGCGAAAGACTGGCCCAGGTCATCGACAGCATTCCGGCTGTGGTTCGTTGCACGGATCTCGACGGCAAGGTCCTTTTTGCCAATGCCTTCCAGTCCTCGTTGCTTGGCAAGGACGCGGCCGCAGTCGTGGGCTCGCCGATCTCCAACTTCATCGGCGAGGAGCAGGCCGCCCGCAGCAATGCGCTGGACCGGATGGTCTGGGAGACGGGACGTCATCTGCCGTCCTTTGAAGAGGAGGTAATCGACGCCGCCCATGTCAGGCGTGTGCTTCTGTCCTCGAAGACCCCGCTCTACAATGTTGATGGCAGCATCGGCGGCATTCTGACGACATCAATCGACATCAGCGACCGCAAGGCTGCCGAGAACTACTTGCGACACATGGCGCATCACGACACATTGACCGGCCTGCCGAACCGCGTCTTGCTGCATGAACGTCTGACCCGGGAAATCACGAGGTCCCGTCGGGGTGACCGCTCCTTTGCCCTTCACCTGATTGATCTCGACAATTTCAAATCGATCAACGACCTTCAGAGCCATGGCGTCGGGGATGAGTTCATCGCAGCAATCGGACAGCGGCTGAAGGATGTTTCGCGCCGTCAAGACACGGTCGCCCGCATAGGCGGAGACGAGTTTGCGGTGCTGCAGTCCGACATCGCCTCGGCGGCGGAAGCAGGGTATTTTGCGCAGCGCCTGCTCGGGCTGATCGCGGAACCCTATATGTGTAGCACGGGCCAAGTCACCTTGACAGGAAGCATCGGCACGACGCTGCATCCTGCCGACGGCGCGGACGGCGCGACACTTCTGAAGAACGCCGACACGGCGATGTATCGGGCCAAGGCGGATGGCGGAAACAGGGCATCCCTTTACGCCTCCGACATGCAGTCGACGGCGCTGCTGAATGCGGTCCTCGACTCCGATATGCGGCTTGCGATGGAGCGCAAGGAGTTCGAGCTTTACTTCCAGCCGCAGGTCAACGCCGTGACCGGCGCGCTTGTCGGCGGCGAGGCGCTGATCCGCTGGAACCGTCCTGGAATGGGCCTGCAGTCGCCCGGAATTTTTCTGCCGCGGGCGGAGGCGACGGGCTTCATCGTCAAGCTCAACGACTGGGTCGTCATGGAGGCCTGCCGGCTCGGCAAGCACTGGCAGAGTATGGGCCTCGCGGGCGTGCGCGTTGGGGTCAACCTCTCGCCGCTCCAGTTTACCCGACAGAATGTGCCGCTGCTTGTGACGCGGGCGCTGGCGGAATCCGGTCTCGAGCCGAGGCTGCTTGATCTTGAACTCACCGAAAGTTCCGTTCTGGAGGACAGCGACACGCTGATCGCGGAACTGGAGCAAATCAGGATTCTCGGGTGCGAAATCTCCATTGATGATTTCGGCACCGGCTACTCGTCACTGCGATACGTCAAGCGCTTCCCGGTCGACCGGTTGAAGATCGACCAGTCCTTCATCCGCAACTTGCCGGGCGATCCGAACGACGTCGCAATCGTCAAGACCGTGATCGCACTCGGGCACAGTCTTGACCTGGCCATCCTGGCCGAGGGCGTCGAAAACAATGCACAGGCGCAATTCCTGGCTGCGGAAGGCTGTGACGAGTTCCAAGGGTTCCTTTATGCTCAGCCGTTGCCGTTCGCCGATTTCATCGCCTTCGCGCAGGACCGTATGCGCGGCCTGAAGCAGGCATGACCACCGAGGGGAATGCGCAGCGGAAGGCGGGCGTCTTGCGACGCCTGACTGCGCCGCTTCGTCGCCGTCTGCGCGGCCGCCCGGATTCCGAGCATGAGATGACGATCAACCGGATCGTGATCTCGTCGGTTGTGCTGATCTATCTTCTGGTGGCTTCGGCCCGCGGTCACGGAACAGCCCAGGAGATTTTCCACGAAGCGCTGTTGTTGTTCGCGATTTACTATGCCTGCTCGATCGCGCTGTTCATTCACATCCTTTACGATCCCGGCGTCTCGCATCCGCGCCGGATCGTGGCGATCACGCTCGACATCGGCATGTTGTCCTATGGCATGCACGTCGGCGAAAGCGCCTTTGCCATTGGCTATCCACTCTATCTGTGGATCATCATCGGCAATGGTTTCCGGTTCGGGGTGAAGTATCTCATCGGTGCGGCGCTGTGGGCGATTGCTGGTTTCTGCTTCCTGATCGCGATGACGCCGCTATGGCGCAACAATCTCGAACTATCCTTCGGATTGCTGGCGGGGCTGTTCATCCTGCCGGCTTATGTGTCGGCTTTGATCCGAAAGTTGTCGGAGGCCAAACTCCAGGCGGAGCAGGCCAACAGGGCCAAGACCCTGTTTCTCGCCAGCATCAGCCACGAACTCAGGACCCCGCTCAACGCTATCATCACCCTGGCAGACCTCCTGCGTGGCGCGCCGATTCCGCGTGAGCAGCGCGAGATGACCGTGACGATCGCCATGTCCGGCCGGTCGTTGCTGAAGATGATCAACTCGCTGCTTGACCTGTCGCAGCGGGAGGCGCGCAACGCTCTTGAGCCGACGCAGCCATTCAACCTTCTGGCGTCGCTGCAAGCCGTCAGGCGGGTTCTCAGCGCGACAACCGAGGCCAAGGGCCTGTCGCTGACGATGCTGATCGAGCCCGGTGTTCAGGCCCAAGTCGTCGGACCAAATCAGTCGCTCGAAGAGATCCTCACCAATTTGATTGGTAATGCGACGAAGTTCACCCAGGCAGGCGGCATCCATGTCACAGTTGCACCCAATCTGATCAGCGACGACAAGCACATCCTGCGCTTCAGCGTGAGGGACACCGGAATCGGCATTGCTGAGGCAGCCCAGCGCCGGATTTTCGAGCGCTTCACGCAGGCTGACGAGACAATCGTGGGCCGCTTCGGCGGCACGGGACTCGGGCTGGCCATCGTCAAACAACTTGTCAAGCGTCATGGCGGCGAGATCGGCGTCAACAGCGTTGTCGGCGAGGGGAGCGAGTTCTGGTTCACCATACCGTTCGAGGCGCAGGCACCGGCTGTGGAGACCGACCAGCCGGCGCCTTCTGTGGTCCTCCTGTCCAATGATTTCAGGCTCTACACTCAGCTCGCGCTGGAATGCGGCGATGTGGTGCGCCTGAACGATCCGCGCCGGGCGATCGCGGCCGCGGCCAATCGCCTCGACGAGGGAAAGGCCTGTGTCTTCGTGCTGGATCCCGAGACGATGCCGTCCGACACGATCAGCGACCTGATGACGCTCGATCCGGAGCGCAGCGTGCTTGGCTCCTGCGCCATCGCCGCGCTCTCGCGCGATGGCACGGCACTGAAGAGCGATCTAAAGGCGCCGTTCCTGTTGCATCTGGGGCTGCCGGTCCAGCGAGCCCAACTGGCGCAGCTTGCGGCGCTGACGCTTTTGCGGGAGGAGCTTGACGACCAGCATGAAGGTGAGGGGAGCGGAATCGCTCCGCTGCGCGTGCTGATCGCGGAAGACAATGTGACAAACCAGATCGTCATCCGCAGGCTGCTTGAGCGCGACAGGCATCAGGTCACCATCGTCGACAATGGCGAACAGGCAGTCGAGGTGATGCTGAAGCAGAGCTTCGATATCGTCCTGATGGACATCAACATGCCGGTCATGAATGGACTTGAGGCGACAAAGCTCTATCGTTTTGCAATGCCCGGCGCGCCTCGTCTGCCAATCTATGCGTTGACAGCCGATGTGACCGACGAAACCCGCAGGCTGTGCCAAAATGCCGGCCTTGACGGATGCCTGCATAAGCCGATCGAACAGGGCGAGTTGCTGCAGGCCTTCCGGGCCTGCAAGACGGGCGCGGCCGTGCTGCCAAAGCCGGTGCCGGCTGCCGCCCTGCCAGCCGAACTGCCATTCAATCTCGAAAGCGTGCCGGTCCTGGATCTTGAGGCCCTTAACGATCTGCTCGCCCTCGGGGATATGGCCTTCATGTACGAGCTAATCGACGAATTTCTTGCCAGCGCCGTGTCAACGCTTGATGCAATTGCCGATGCTGTTGCGCGCGAGGACGTGACGGCGTTCCAGGAAGTCCTGCACGCCTTGCGCAGCAGCTCCGCCAATATTGGCGCCAAGCGGGTCTTCGCATTGGCCCTGGAATGGCGCGCGACAACGTTGAAGGGCCTTACGGAATTCGGCGAGGAGCGCGTCCAGACACTCAGGAGCGTGTTCGCGGAGGCAGAGGACGCCTTGCGGGCCTGGCTTGCTGAAAAGGACAGAACGGCGAAGCGCGCGGTCTAGCCGCGAATGGTTCGCTCAGGAATGGCGCTTGGCCTGGGCAGCGCGCAGCCGCTCCATGCGGCGCAGACTTGTGTCATCAAGCGCCATCGCTTCGTCGACCCAGCGACCCGTAACGTCGAAGAGCTCCTGAAGCGTCAATCCGCCGACACGGCGGCGCACATCATGGACAGCCTTGAGAACTCTGTGGCGCTTGCGGTTCTGGGCGATCCAGTCGCGGACAGCCTGCTCGCCATGCCCGTCTTCCGCGAGCACGTCGATCAGCCCGAGCGCATGGAGTTCCTCAGCGCTGTAGATCTTGCCGCTCAGGATCATCTCTTCCGCTTTGACGGCGCCGATCCTGCGCGACAGCAGGCTGTAGGCCCCCATCCCAGGAAAGAGGTTGAACAGGATTTCCGGCAGGCCAAACCGGGATCGCCGCTCCGCCACCAAAACATTGCAAGAAAGGGCCGACTCGAAGCCGCCGCCAAGCGCGTCACCCTGAATCAGGCCGATGACGATGATCGGGAGGTCGAAGGCGTTGTAGACGTTGTAGACCATCTCGCAGCATTCTTGGGCATAGGCTGTCAGCGCGGCGCGATCCTTCGCCCTGATGGCGTTGGCGAAGTAGGCGAGGTCACCGCCCAGATTGTAGATGCCTGGGATGCCGGAATAGCCCACCACAAACTTCAGAGGCGGCTCACTTGCAGGGGCACGTGCAAATAGCGTCGCGACCGAATTCTTGAATCGCAGCATGTCATGCAGCAGAGGGCGCGTAAAGCTGGGGACCGACTGAGGATTGAACTGACACCAAACAGCTTTTTCGTTTGGGTCAAGGACAACGTTCATCTCACGATAGCCAAGAACCGAAAATTGAAGCTCGTCAGGTAGATCATTGCACTCTGGATGATCGATATGAATACATGAATCTTGAGACGATTGATTATCGAGCACAGCCAACATCAAGGTTTTCCAATGTTGCTTCCCGGAGGGTGCCGCTCACCGACCTCACTCAAAGGTTAACCAGAATTAACCGCGTTTCGCAACCAAGTTGTTAAACCATGGTTAACCCAGACACATTCCGTCAATCAGCGCGAGAGGACGCGCTCAATTGTGTCCGCGATTCCGTCGCCGTCTAGTCGGTAGTGGCGATAAAGGTGTGTCGGCGGGCCCAGAACGGCATAGTCGTCGGGCATGCCTATGCGCGTCAGCTTTCCGCCAAGCCCTTCATCGGCCATCACCTCCGACACTGCCGAGCCGAAGCCTCCGGTGATGTTGGCTTCTTCGGCGGTGAAGACCGCGCCGCGCGCGGCGGCGTCGCGGATGGCCTGACGGTCGATCGGGCGGATCGAGTACATGTCAACCACAGTCAGCGCGATGCCGCGCTTTGCGAGAATGTCATGAGCGTCGAGCGCCGCTTTTACCAGATTGCCGATCGCCAGAATGGTGGCGTGTTGACCTTCGCGCAACGTGTTGGAGCCGCCGATGCGGAAGTCAAATGGCTCGTCATAAATCACGGCCTCGCGCCCGCGGCCGCATCTGAAATAGATCGGGGCAGGGTGCCTGATATTGGTCTTGAGCGCCGAGGTGATGGCGGTGCCGTCGCATGGCGCCATCAGCACCAGGTTCGGAATGGCGCGCAGTGCGCCGATGTTTTCGCAGCAATGATGCGAGGTGCCGTAAAAGCCCATGGCGATGCCGGAATGCGTCCCCACCATCTTGACCGGCAAATTTGTGTAGCAGATGTCATTGCGGATGTTCTCGACCCCCATAAGGGCGAGGAAGAACGAGTAGTTCGAGATCACCGGGATGAGGCCCATGGTGGCGAGGCCTGCAGCCGCGCCGATCATGTTCCGTTCGGCGATGCCAAAGTTGAAGTAGCGATCCGGGTAGCGCTTGCCGAAGTTGATCACTTGGGTGGGGCGACCGAGATCGGCGGTGCAGACGACGATGTCGTCATGGCCTTCGTCCGCCAGTTCGAGAAGGGCAGTGCCCGTGGTCAACTGGCGCGACAGGCCCAGCGAGACGACCATATCCCATGAGCGTTCATCAAAGTCGTCGGTGACGGTCGATTCGGTTAAATCGACCGTTCTTTTCAGCTCCCGCGACATGTAGGCCATGCCGGGAGCGGGTGGGTTGGCGCGGTATTTGCCGGACTGGGACATGGATTCTCGCTTTCTCAGCCGATGCTGCCGGCGTCGATTTCAGCATAGGCCCGTTCAAGATCGGCCGGACCGAGGAACCCCAGATGCCACTGCCAAGTATTCTCCATAAAGGAGACGCCCTTACCGGCTACGGTGTAGGCGAGCACGCAGGTCGGCTTGCCGTCCGGGGTGTTGAGGGCCCGGTTGAGGCCGTCACTGACGGCGTCGAGGTCGTGGCCGTCCGGCAGTGTGATAACATTCCAGCCGAAGGCTTCCCATTTAGCCGCGAGCGGCTCGGAGCGCATGGTCTCCTGCGCCACCCCATCCGATCCGGCGCCATTGATGTCGACGATCCCGACCAGGTTATCGAGTTTCCAGTGTGCCGCCGACATGGCGGCCTCCCAGACCTGCCCCTCGTTCTGCTCGCCATCCCCCATCAGGCAGACCACGCGGGCCGAGGATTTCTTCAGGCGGGCGCCGAGGGCCATGCCGACAGAGACGGACAGGTTATGGCCGATGGAGCCGGAGGAGAAATCGATGCCTGGCGTCTTCTTCATCTCGGGATGATCACCAAGATTGCTGCCGATTCGGCTGTAGCTATCGAGCCATTCGGCAGGAAAAAAGCCCAGATCGGCGAGGACCGGGAATAGGCCGATGGCTGCATGGCCCTTGCCCATCGTGAAGCGGTCCCTGTCCTCCCAACGGGGCCGCTCCGGGTCTATATGCAGCAGTTGATAGTAAAGCACGGCCACCAGTTCGGCCATCGAGAAGGCCGAGCCGTAGTGGCCTGAACCGCAGATGTCCGTGAGCCTCACCGTTTCACGCCGGATGAGCCTGGCCTTTTCCCTGAGCTCGGATTTCGCAATGTTTCTGACGGCACGTGAGGGCATTGTCCTGTTCTTTCAATGGATGTGGCTGCCGCCGTTCACGTCGACTTCCGAGCCGGTGACATAGGCCGACAGGTCACTGGCAAGGAACAAGCAGCAACCAGCCACGTCGCGCGCGCTGCCGACCCGGCCCATCGGGATGCCGGCGAGGATTTCGCGACGCCGTTCGCAACTCATCTTGCCGGCGGTGATGTCGGTATCGATGAGCGAGGGGCAGATGGCATTGACGCGGACATTGTCCGGCCCGAGTTCGCGGGCGCAGGCCTTGGTGTAGCCGAGGATTGCGCCTTTGGCCGCCGCATAGGGCGTGCCGCCAAAGACCCCTCCGCCGCGCTGGGCTGAGACCGAGGCCATGTTCACGATCGATCCTGCTTTCTGCGCCCGCATGGCGGGCACGACCGCCTGGGTCATGTGGAAGCTGCCGCGCATATTCACGTCCATGATCCTGTCGTAGAGGGCATCGCTGACCTCAAGCAGACGCTCCGGCGACGTGATGCCCGCGTTGTTGACAAGGATGTCGATGCGGCCGAAGCGAGCGAGGGTCCGCGCGGCGGCGCGATCGCATTCGGCGCGCCGCGTCACGTCTGCCTTGATCGCCATGTGGCCGCGACCTTTCAGCGCCTTGGCCGTGCCGCGCGCTGCGCCAAGATCGATGTCGAGAGCGACGATCTGCGCGCCGTGTTCGGCAAACAGTTCCGCCGTCGCTCTCCCGAGGCCGCGCTCGCTGCCCGCGCCTGTGATGATGCAGACTTTGCCCTTGAGCAACACCGGCTGTCCTCCCCCATGCGGACCATCTGCTGTGGTCGTTCGATCGCGCCAGCAAAGAGCAAAGGCGGCGGATGTTCAACTGCCATTTTGGCGGGCCACTCATGCCGGCGCCTGCCGGCCATGCGCCCTCAATAAATCTGATTTATTTTTTCGATGTGCTTTGTTGTGTCGCCGGACCGGGTATGCCGCAATGCAGCAATCGCATCGTGCAGTGCATCATTGACCAGTGTGGCCATGTACGTCCCGGCCTGCTCACCATTCTGTTGCGCGATTGCGCGATAGACGCGCTGGTGATCAGCCAACGGCACCGAGAAGAGTGACGGATCCTTGTTGCGCTGAAGTCGCATCGACCAAAGCAAGGTGGAGATGACCACGCTCTTGAGGCAGGTCAGCGCGGGATTGCCGGCAGCGTCGAAAATACTGCCGTGATAGTCGAGATCAGCTTCTATGATCGCATCGCCATAGGGCGGATTCTGCTCCATCCGGGTCAGGGCGGCGCCGATTCGCGTCAGTTGTTCCGGGGTGCGCCGAAGGGCGGCCAGCCGAGCGGCATTCGGCTCGACGAACAGGCGCAACTCGTAGAGATTACGCACGAAATCTTCATCGATCTTGCCTGCGAGAGCCCATCTCAGGATGTCCGGGTCGAGCAGGTTCCAGGCAGAGCGGGGCGCAACGCGGGTTCCGCTGCGCTGGCGTGCCTCAATCAATCCCTTGGCGCTGAGATACTTCAGCGCCTCGCGGTAGACCGAGCGCGACGCAGAAAAGCCAGCACCGGGATCCGGCTCCGTCGGGACCAGGGCGCCTGCCTCCAGGTCTCCGGACAGGATCGAAATGGCGATGCTGTCAGTGACCTGTCTGAACAGGCTGTCGGAGGAAGAGGCGGTGTTGATCATGCCGGACTGATCGCGATGGTTGGGTCAGCTGCGGGCGCTCCGGCGCTGTGGCAGGTGCTTGCCGAAGGGGACTTGACAGCCGGTAGTTTATAGTATGATTTTTACTACGCAAGTGGTGGGTGAACTTGGGAAACCCTGTCGTCAGTGTCGGGGGACAGGTTGCGCTGGATGAGCGAAGTGGTTCATTCTGCACCCGTGCACGTTTGCACAGGGAGGTCGAAAATAATGGCGTCAGTCGGAATCCGCGACGTAAGGAAGTCATTCGGCGCGACGCCGATCATTCACGGAGTAAACATCGACATTCAGGATGGCGAGTTCGTCATCCTCGTGGGTCCTTCGGGGTGCGGGAAGTCGACGCTGCTGAGGATGATCGCGGGACTCGAGAACATCACCGCCGGCGACATCATGATCGGCGACCGCGTCGTGAACAATGTGCCGCCGAAAGAGCGCGACATCGCGATGGTCTTCCAGAACTACGCGCTTTATCCGCACATGACGGTCGCGGACAACATGGCGTTCTCAATGAAGCTGCGTGGCGCTCCAAAGGACGAGATCAAGACCCGCGTCGACAAGGCGGCCAAGATCCTGTCGCTTTCTCCGCTGCTTGAGCGCTATCCGCGGCAGTTGTCCGGCGGCCAGCGCCAGCGCGTCGCCATGGGCCGCGCCATCGTGCGCGATCCGCAGGTCTTTCTGTTCGACGAGCCGCTGTCGAACCTCGATGCCAAGCTGCGCGTGCAGATGCGCACCGAAATCAAGGAGTTGCACCAGCGTCTGAAGACGACCACAGTCTACGTCACCCACGACCAGATTGAGGCCATGACCATGGCCGACAAGATCGTCGTGATGCATGATGGCATCGTGGAGCAGATCGGCGCGCCACTCGAGCTTTACGACCGTCCGGCCAACCTGTTTGTGGCCGGCTTCATCGGCTCACCCGCGATGAACTTCATCAAGGGAAAGATCGATGGCTCGGGCTTTCACGCCGAGAGCGGCTTTAACTTGCCGATCGCTGGCGCTCCGGCCGGTTCGAGCGGCAAGTCGGCAGTTTATGGCCTGCGACCCGAGGCGATCCGGCTCGATGGCGCGGGGCTCGAAGCGCGCGTTCACGTGGTCGAGCCGATGGGCTCGGAAACCCAGGTGGTGGCCGACATCGGCGGGCAAAACATCACCTGTGTCTTCCGCGAGCGAATTCAGGCGAAGCCTGGCGAAGTGATCCGCGTTTCGCCGGACGCAAAACTCACGCACCTGTTCGACGGAGACAGCGGCAAGCGCATGGCTGCCTGACCTGATTTTCTGCCAAAGACCACCACAAGAAGGGCCAGCAAATGCCCTCACAACACAACATCCAAGGGAGGATTTGACGATGACCAAGCTAACGAGACGTTCAGCCCTCAAGGGCGGCGCGGGCCTTCTGGGCGCTGGAGCACTGGCCGGTTCCGGCCTCGCCGATTTCGCCAAGGCATGGGCGCAGACCGCGCCCTGGAGGCCGGAAGCAGGCGCAACCCTCAACGTGATGCGCTGGCGCAGGTTCGTGGTGGCCGAGGACGAGGCCTTCAACAAGATCGTGGCGGCATTTACGGCCGCGACGGGCGTGCGCGTCGCCGTGACGTCCGAGTCCTTCGACGACATGCAGCCCAAGGCTTCCGTCGCGGCCAACACCGGCACCGGGCCCGATATCTTCTGGTCGCTCTATTCCACGCCGCACCTGTTTCCGCAGCGCTGCCTCGATGTGACCGATGTGGCAGAGTATCTTGGCAAGAAGTATGGTGGCTGGGTCCCGGTTGCCGAAGCCTATGGCAAGCTTGACAACAAGTGGATTGCGATCCCTGCGGCCATCAATGGTGGTTACCTCAATTATCGCATCTCGATGATCAAGGCGGCTGGCTTCAACGAAATTCCGACCACGACGGCCGGCTTCCTCGAGCTGTGCAAGGCGCTGAAGGCCAAGAACACGCCTGCCGGCTTCCCGCTCGGCCGGGCTTCCGGTGACGGCAATGCCTATGCTTACTGGCTTTTGTGGTCGCACAACGCAGCTCAGGTTGACGAGAACTCCAAGGTCATCATCCGTTCTGCCGAGACCGAGGCCTCTCTCAATTATGCCAAGGCGCTGTACGACACCTTTATCCAGGGCACCGCGGCGTGGAATGACGCCTCCAACAACCGCATCTTCCTGTCGGGCGAACTGGCCCTGACGGCGAACGGCATTTCGATCTATGCCGCCGCCAATGCCTCGACCGATCCGAAGCAGAAGGAAATCGCGGCGGACATGGATCACGCCTACTGGCCGATCGGGCCGGCTGGCAAGCCGACCGAGATCCAGCTCTGCTTCCCGATGATGGCGATGACCTACACGAAGTTCCCGAACGCCTGCAAAGCGTTCATGGCCTTCCTGCTGGAAGCCGAGCAGTTCAACCCCTGGCTCGATGCCGCGGCCGGGTATCTCACCCACACGCTCAACGCCTTCGACAACAACCCGGTCTGGACGAAGGATCCGAAGAACCGGGTGTTCCGCGATGCCTCCAAGCGCAGCCTTGTTGCGGGTCACCGGGGCAAGCTCGACGAAAAGGCTGCAACCGCGATGGCCGACTTTATCGTCGTCGACATGTTCGCGAACTTCTGCACCGGGCGCGAAACGGCAGCGGGCGCGATGCAGCTCGCCGAGCGGCAGTTGCAGCGCATCTATCGCTGAACCGATTGACCCGGGGCGGCCTCACGTCCGCTCCGGGCCCACCTCGAAACATCCGACCAAGCCGAAGGAGGTCATAACATGGCCACGGATACGCTTGCCCTGAAGCCTGCGCGTGCGCCCATCCGTGAACCCAGCGCATGGGATCGGCTCCGGGTGAACCGTAACTGGCTTGGTGCATGGTTTATGGTGCCGGCCATGGCATTCCTTTTGCTGTTCCTGGCCTATCCGCTCGGGCTCGGCATGTGGATGAGCCTGACCGACATGCGGATCGGGCGCGGCGGCAGCTTCATCGGCGTCGAGAACTATGTCTATCTGCTGGATGACCGCGATTTCCTGCGCGCGACCGGCTTCACGCTGGTCTACACCTTCATCGCCTCGATCTTCAAATTCTCGATCGGGCTGTATCTGGCGGTTCTGCTCAACAACAACATGCCGTTCAAGGCGTTGATCCGCGCTGTGGTGCTGATCCCGTTCATTGTCCCGACCGTTCTGTCCGCTGTCGCCTTCTGGTGGATTTTCGACACGCAGTTCTCGATCTTCACCTGGCTGCTGCAGAAATGGGGCATTCTCGGCAAGAACCAGCTCATCAACTGGCTGGGTGATCCGCTGCTGGCGCAAGGCAGCGTCATCTTCGCCAACATCTGGCGCGGTATTCCGTTTATCGCAATCACGCTCCTGGCCGGACTGCAGACCGTCTCGCCCTCACTCTATGAGGCCGCGACGCTGGACGGGGCGAGCAAATGGCAGATGTTCCGCTTTGTCACCTATCCGCTGCTGACCCCGATCATCGCCGTGGTGATGACCTTCTCGGTGCTGTTCACCTTCACCGATTTCCAGCTCATCTGGGCGATGACGCGGGGCGGACCGGTCAACGCCACGCATCTGATGGCGACCTTATCGTATCAGCGCGGCATCCTGGGGGGCAGGCTTGGCGAGGGGGCGGCGATCGCCACCGCGATGGTGCCGTTCCTGCTCGCAGCGATCATGATCAGCTGGTTCGGCCTGCAGCGCCGCAAGTGGCAGCAGGGAGAGAACAATGACTGACGCGACCCTCAAGTCTACCGCCCCGCTGACCGACAGCCGGGAGGGCATGACCTACCTGGAGACTCTGCCGCGCAAGGTGGTCACCGTCTACCTGCCACTGTTCATCATCCTCGTGGTGCTGCTCTTTCCATTTTACTGGATGGTGCTGACTTCGATCAAACCGGACGCGCAACTGCTCGACCTCGATTCATCGAATCCGCTCTGGGTGGTGAATCCGACCTTGCAGCACATCGAGAAGCTGCTGTTCGGCTCGGCCTACCCGCGCTGGCTGTTCAACACGATGATGGTGGCGACGGTGGCCACGTTCCTGTCGATCTTCGCCAGCGTGCTGGCCGCCTATGCCATCACCCGCATTCGCTACAAGGGTGCAGCGACGGTCGGCGGGTTGATCTTCCTCGCCTATCTCGTGCCGCCCTCGATCCTGTTTATCCCGCTTTCCGCGGTGATCCATAATTACGGTTTGTTCGACACGCCGTTTGCGCTGATCCTGACCTATCCCACGATCCTGATCCCGTTCTGCACCTGGCTGCTGATGGGCTACTTCAAGACCATTCCTTACGAGCTGGAGGAATGCGCTCTGATCGACGGGGCGAGCCGCTGGCAGATTCTGGTGCAGATCGTCCTGCCGCTCGCCGTGCCCGGGCTGATCTCGGCCTTCATCTTCGCCTTCACGCTGTGCTGGAACGAGTTTATCTATGCGCTGACCTTCATCTCCTCGGACCACAACAAGACTGTGCCCGTCGCGATCATCTCGAACTTCGTCGACGGCGACATCTTTCGCTGGGGGTCGCTGATGGCCGGCGCGCTGATCGGGAGTTTGCCGCTGGTGATCCTCTACGCCTTCTTCGTGGAGCACTATGTGAGCGCCATGACGGGAGCGGTGAAGGAGTGAGCATGGCTTGCATCGCCTTCATCGGGCTTGGCGCCATGGGCCGGCCCATGGCCCGCCGACTGATCGAACAGCAGCACAACGTCACCGGCTTCGATTTGAACAAGGCCGCCCTTGCCGGGCTTGAGGCCCAGGGCGGGCGTGCCGCCTCATCCTCGGCGGAGGCCGCGCGTGAGGCAGACTGCATCGTCCTGATGGTCGTCAATGCCGACCAGGCCGAAGCTGTCCTGTTCGCCGGCGGTGCGCTCGACGCCCTCAAGCCCGGAGCCAGCGTGATCCTGATGGCGACATGCCCTCCGGCACGGGTGCAGGCCATTGCCGCAAAGGTGCAGGCGACGGGGCGAAGGTTCATCGACGCGCCGGTTTCAGGCGGTGTCGTCGGGGCGGAGGCCGGCACGCTGACGATCATGGCGGCTGCGCCGAAAGCCGTGTTCGACATGGCCCGGCCGGTGCTGGTGGCGATGGGCTCGCGGCTGTTCCATGTCGGCGAGCAGGCCGGACAGGGGGCGGTGGTGAAGACGATCAACCAGCTTCTGTGCGGCGTCCATATCGCTGTCGCCGCAGAGGCTTTTTCGATGGCCGAAAAGGCGGGCGTCGACACCGGCCTGATGCTCGACATCCTGTCCCAGTCAGCAGCCGGCTCCTGGATGCTGGTCAATCGTGGGCCGCGCATGCTTCAGGTCGTGCCGGAGGTCACCAGCGCTGTCGACATTTTCGTCAAGGATCTGGGCATCGTCATGGATGCGGGGCGCGCCGCGCATGTGGCGCTGCCGATCGCGGCGGCGGCGCACCAGATGTTCCTCGCCGCATCTGGCGCCGGACATGGCAAGGAAGACGACAGCCAGGTGATCCGCGCCTACAGGGCGCTGAATGGGATGGACTGACGGGGCCGTGATGGCGAGGAGCCGCGGGCGACGAAGCAACCAGCTTAGAAATCGTGCGGCAGCGTCATGGATCGCTTTGCCGCGCTTGCAATCACGGGAGAACATGGATGACCAAGCCTCGCATCGGTTTCATTGGCGTCGGCCTTATGGGCCACGGGATGGCAAAGAACATCATTGAAAAGGGCTACCCGCTCACCATTCTGGGCAATCGCAACCGCGCGCCGGTGGACGATCTGGTCCAGCGGGGCGCCAAAGAGGTCAAGACGCCGCGGGATGTCGCAGCGGCGTCGGACGTGGTCTTCCTGTGCGTCACTGATTCCAGCGTGGTCGAGAAGGTTGTTCGTGGGCCGGACGGTCTCAGGGCCGGTGGCGCAAGGGGTCTGATCATCGCCGACTGCTCGACGGCCAATCCGGTCTCGACCCTCGCGCTGGAAGCCGAATTGGCAGAGGCCGGCATCACCTTCTGCGATGCGCCTCTTGGCGGGACGCCGGCCAATGCCGAAGCCGGGGAACTCTCCGCCATGATCGGCTGCGACGCTGCGACGTTCGCCTTCCTTGAGCCGATCTGCCTTACCTGGGCCAGGACGGTGCGCCACATCGGCGAGGTCGGCATGGGCCACAAGATGAAGCTGATCAATAACTTCATCGCCATGGGCTATGGCGCGATCTATGCCGAGGCGCTCGCACTGGGGCAGAAGGTCGGCATCACGCCGCAGATCTTCGACAGCGTCCTGCGCGGCAGCCGGATGGACTGCGGTTTCTACCAGACCTTCTTCCGCTATGTGCTGGAGGGTGACCGCAACGCCCACCAGTTCACCCTCAGCAACGCTGCCAAGGACATGCGCTACCTGGCGGCGCTCGCCGATGACGGCCGCATCGCCAACCCGGTCGGGGCGGCGGTCAAAAACAGCTATGTGGCAGCCTTGGCGGTCGGCAAGGGAGATGACTACGTGCCGATGCTGGCCGACTTCATCGCGCAGGCGAACGGCACCAAAGTGCGCTAGCGAGTGCGTCAGACCCGCGCTATCGCTTCGCGCCAACCTAGTCCGTCGACAGTCCCGGCCCGAGGCTTGTATTCGCAGCCGACCCAGCCCTGCCAGCCGAGAGCGTCGATCTCGGCGAGGATGGCGCGGTAATTCAGCTCGCCCTCATCCGGTTCGTGCCGCGTCGGCACGGCGGCAATCTGGATGTGGCCGATCTGCGTCAGATGCCGGCGAAGCCGGCGCAGGATGTCCCCTTCCATCACCTGAACATGGTAGACATCGAACATCAGCTTGAGGTTCGGCGCCCCGATACGCGCGATGATGTCGATCGCCTGATCCGAGCGCGAGAGGAGATAGCCGGGCCTGTCGCGGCTGTTGAGCGGTTCGATCAGCAGATTGACCCCGCTGCCCTCGGCACGTTTCGCGGCCCGCTCCAGATTGCCCATGTAGGCGGCTTCGCAGGCCATTTGGTCCATCCCGCCGGTCATGGCGGCCATGACGTGGATGCCTCTGGCGCCCAGCGCCACCGCATAGTCCAGCGCTTCGGCGAACTGGCGCTCAAAGTCCGCTTCGCGGCCAGGCAGGGCGGTCACGCCCCATTCGCCCTTCGCGACATCGCCCGGGGCGGTGTTGATTCCGACCAGCGTCAGGCCAAGCCCCCCTAGCAGCGCCTTGAGCTGCTCCTTGGGATGGTCATAGGGAAACCAACACTCGACCGCCGCAAAACCGGCGGCCCGGGCAGCCTCAAATCGCTCGAGGAAGGGGAATTCCTGGAACATGATCGAGATGTTGGCGCTATAGCGGGGCATGGGATTCCCTAGTGGCCTGCCGGCGCGGCTGGCCTGGCTGTTTCCATCTTCTCCGGCAAAACCGGCCTTGTCGCAAGAGCCGAGGCGGCAAAGTCCGCCCCGCGCGCGACTGACAGACTGCGGCTGGCTGCGGCAATCGCGATCCATCTTGCCGCTCTATCACCAAAGCGCAAAAGAAGGTTGCAAAGCCCCGACCGACCCGATAGATACGCCGCAACTCGTCGGCTTGCCGATTTTGAGTACGCGCCCGTAGCTCAGCTGGATAGAGCATCAGACTACGAATCTGAGGGTCAGAGGTTCGAATCCTTTCGGGCGCGCCATTTGTTTGGTTTATTGACGATGCTTTGTCGTCGTCAGGCCGGCCCGCGAGGGCACTGCATTCGGCCTATGGCACAGCAGACACCAGCAAGAACACTGCGAAAATCACAAGGTGGATGGCGCCTTGCAGCACCGTCGTTCGCCCGGTTCCCAGTGTCAGCGTCGCGACGAACAGGGTCAGCGTCAGCAGGGTCATGTTCGACGGTGAGATGCCGAGCACAGGCGTCTGGCCGATGACCAAAGCCAGGACCGCGACGCAGGGGATCGTCAAGCCGATCGAGGCGACGGCCGAGCCCAGTGCGAGGTTGATGCTGTTCTGCAGACGGTTCTTCAAGGCTGAATTCGCCGCGGCCATCGCTTCAGGCAGCAGAACGATGGCGGCGATGACAACCCCGACAAAAGCCTTCGGCAGGCCGGCGGCTGCTATCGCCTTGTCGAGCGGATAGGATAGGGTCTTGGCCAGCAGGACGACCGAAACCAGCGCGACCAGTAGCAGCCCAAGGGCGATTAGCGCGATCCGATCGGATGGCTTTGCGTGCACCTCGTTTTCCTCGCGCTCATCCAGAAAATAGTTCCGGTGCCTGATTGTCTGGACAAAGACGAAGACCGCCCACAGCACCAGCGACAGGATGCCGACAACAACAAGCTGCACAGGCGCGTAAACGGGCCCCGCCGTGGTCAGTGTGAAGTTCGGAAGCATGAGCGTCATGACCGCCAGGGTGCCGAGCACGGCGAGGGTCGAAGACGCGGCCTGCAACTGAAAGCTTTGCTCGAAGTGCCGGTTACCTCCCAATACGAGGCAGAGCCCGACGACGCCGTTGAGGACGATCATCACCGCCGCAAAGACCGTGTCACGCGCAACTGAATCCGAACCCGCCGCTTCGGAGAGCATGATCGAGGCGATCAGCCCGACCTCGATGACTGTGACTGCCACCGCCAGCAGGATCGAGCCAAAGGGCTCGCCGAGCTTGAGCGCCAGCACCTCGGCGTGATGGACGGCGGCGAAGACCGCAGCCAGCAGCAGCGCTGCCGCACACACGAGCACGAGGGTCGCATCCGCCGGCACCAGATGCGCCAGCTTCAGCGTCACCAGGATGCCTGCGAAGACTGGAGCGATCCACGTCCAAGTCGGGAGGGATGAATGGTGATGCGGATCCATGGCGTTATCCTCTGCGTAGCGGTCCGAGAAAACAGTATCGGGCGGGTGCTGTCAGGTTGACGAAGTGTCGATGAACATCGGCTTTTCGAGCGCGATGATCACGACATCGACATCCATTGATGGCGGCTACCGGTTCCCTGCGGACGTCATTGAACACGCCGTCTGGCTCTATATCCGTTTTCCGATCAGCCTGCGGATGGTCGAGGACCTGCTGGCGGCGCGCGGAAGCATCGTCAGTCACGAAACTGTGCGGTGCTGGGCGGAGACGTTCGGACGGACCTGCGCCAGCAGGATCCGTCGGCGCGCGCCTCAGTTCGGCGACCAGTAGCATCTCGGCGAGGTCGTGATCGCGATCAACGGCAAGACGCAGTGCCATGTTCGCGCCGTCGATGCGGACGGCTTCGTTCCCGGCGCCCTGGTTCAAGGCCGCGAGGGTCGGCACGCGGCGGAGAAGCTCCTGCGCAAGCTTATCCGCAAGCCATCCCGCACGCCGCGCGTGATGGTCACCGACAAGCTCGGTTCTGATGGCGCGGCCCGGACCGGGATGGGCATGAATGTCGAGCATCGCCAGCACAAGGGCCTCAACAACCAGGCGGAGAATGCGCCCCTGCCGACGCGGCGGCGAGAGAGGCTCATGGAGCGTGTGTGGATGCCCCCGGTTTTGCAAGGGTATTCTTCTGGCGGATTTTGACAAGCGGGCACTTCAATCGGTCGTGTGTCAGGCCTTTGATCGTGGCCTTACGCGACGGAGCCGGTATGCAGTTCGAGGAACAGGGTCTACATCGGTTCAGAGAGCTTTGATGCGCGAGCCCCATGACTGGTTCTTTCCATCCTGAACGTGCAAGTCCATTGCCTGCAGAGCTCGTCAGTTGATCTCCTTGATCGCCGAACTGGGCATCGCCGCGTAGCGCTAGGGGACAGCGCCCCGTCTTCGCGCGACCGCCATTCGGCAAATCGACAGTACCCCACCGATGCAGGACAAGCACCATGAATTCGGACAAAGAACCCTTGAGGGTCAAGCAGGTGGAGGCGTAATTCCGCGCCCAGTATGCGACACAACGGCCTCTACGATGCGGAAATTTGCATTTACAGCTCGATCAAACCACTTATACCTTTAGTGAAGCGGAGTGGTGTGAATTGACCAAACGGATGTTGATTGCAGCTGCAGCGGTCGTTTTTCATGTGACAGCCCATGCACAGCAACCGCCGGCGGTGACGGTCGTCGTCAAGCAGGCAGAGCTTCGTGCCGTTGCGAGGGACAGCGAGTTTGTGGGCCGGATCGAGGCTGCGGAGCGGGTGGAAATCCGGGCCCGCGTCTCCGGCGTGTTAGGTGCACCGAAATTCAGGGACGGCGAGAGGGTCAAGACCGGCCAGCCGCTCTACGACGTCGAGCCTGAACTGTATCAGGCAGCGGTTGATGAGAAGCTTGCCCAGCTTGCGAGCGCCAAGGCTGACGCGCAACTTGCGGAGCTCAATTTCGACAGGGCACAGGAACTGCTGCGGACCAATAGCGGCACGCGGGCTACCGTTGATCAGCGGAGGGCGGAACTCGCCAAGTCGACGGCGGCGATAAAGATGGCTGAGGCGGCGCTTGCTGATGCCAGGATTACATTCGGCTACACCGCCATTCTCGCACCGATCGAGGGCCGGATCGGCCGCACAACAGTGACACAAGGCAACATCGTTTCCGCTTCGAGTGGCCCGCTCGCGGTGATTGTGAAGGATGACCGCATGCAGGCATTGTTTTCTGTTAGTCAGCGTGAGGTGCTTGATTACCGAAAGCGGCGGGTCACCCGGGAACCGGTGGTGCGTCTCAAACTGGCGGACGGATCGCTTTATGGCCAGACAGGTACGATCGATTACATCGACAATGTGGTGGACAGCCGGACGGATGGGCAGTTGCTGCGAGCTAAATTCGCCAACCCCGACGGGCAACTGTCCCATGGTCAGACGGTGCGCGTTCTTGTCGAGCAGCCGGCGGAAGGTACGCAGGTGGTCGTGCCGCAGGTTGCGCTGGCCGCAGATCAGTCCGGCACTTTCGTGCTCGTCGTGGATGGTGAGGGCAAGGTGGCCGTCCGCCCGCTCCGGATCGAACGGTTAAACGGCGACATGGCCATCGTCTCCGAGGGCATCAAGGCAGGTGAGCAGGTGATCGTTCAGGGGATGCAGCGCGCTCGGCCTGGCATGAAGGTCAATGTCCAGCGCGCCGAAGCCGGAAACTAGGCGATGATCTCGAGCATCTTCATCAAGCGGCCGCGTCTGGCGGTCGTCATCTCGTTGATCATCACAATCGCTGGCTTGATTGCTTATCGCGCTCTGCCTGTGGCGCAGTTCCCCGACATCGTTCCGCCGCAGGTGTCCGTGATGGCCGTCTACCCGGGTGCCGATGCCGCCGTGCTGGAGCAATCCGTGGCGCAGGTCATCGAACCGGCAATCAACGGCGTCGACAAGATGCTCTACATGCAGTCGGTCTCTGGGTCCGACGGCGTCTATAACCTCACCGTGAGTTTTGCAGTCGGGTCGAACCCCGATCTCAACACCGTCAATATCTCGAACCGGGTCAACCAGGTGACGGCCCTGTTGCCGGCCGAAGTGCAGGCGCTCGGCATCACCGTGACGAAGAAATCGGCGAGCCTCCTTCAGGTCATCACGCTTTATTCGCCGGATGGATCGCGCGATGCGCTGTTCCTGTCGAACTATACCAAGCTGAATGTGGTCGATTTGCTCGCGCGTACTGAGGGTGTCGGTCAGGCCTCCCCCTTCGGCCCGCTCGATTATTCCATGCGGATCTGGCTCGACGTTGACCGGCTGGCCAGCCTCAGCATGACGCCGGGCGAGGTGGTGCAGGCCCTGAGGTCGCAGAATGTGCAGGCCGCTGTGGGGCGCATCGGTGCCAATCCCCTCGTGCCCGGCACAAATTTCCAGATCAACCTGACAGCGGACGGGCGGCTGAAAACGGTGGAGGAGTTTCAGAACGTCATCGTCCGGGCGGATGCGAGCGGAGCGCGCGTCTTGATTCGCGACATCGCGCGCGTCGAACTCGGTGCGCGGGCCGAGGATGCACAGCCAACGCTGAACGGAAAGCCGGCCTCCGGTATCGGTGTTTACCAAGCGCCGGGCGCCAATGCGGTCGCCACCGCAGAGCGTATTCGCAAGATCGTCGAAGACATCCGATCACGCCTGCCGGAAGGTGTGGCGATCAAGGTCGTGTATGACGCGACCTATTTTGTAGAGAAGATGATGGAAAGCGTCATGCACACGCTGATTGAAGCGTTCGTGCTCGTGGCGCTGGTGGTGCTTGTGTTCCTCGGCAGTGTCCGCGCTACCATCATTCCGATCCTCGCCGTGCCCGTGGCCC
>JAPLOU010000017.1 GCA_026400535.1 Hyphomicrobiales bacterium | reverse complement strand
GACAGTGTCATCGACCATCAACCTGTCGCCTCAGGTGCGCGAACTGACCTTGTTCTCGATGCCGTTCCTGATGCCCAACCACAGGGCTTTCGATGCCATTATTGGCGGCGCGGTCGGGCAGGACCTGTTCAAGGTGCTCGAAACCCGCGACGTGGTGCCGATGGCCTGGGGCGAGAACGGCTTCCGGGAAATCTCCAACTCCAAGCGCCCGATCCGCGAGCCGAACGATCTCAAGGGCTTGAAGATCCGCTTCGCAGCCGGCGCTATCTTTGCAGATATCTACAATGCAATGGGCGCAAATCCGGTTCAGATGTCTTTTGCCGATCTGCAACCCGCCCTGTCGAGTGGTGCGGTTGATGGCCAGGAGAACCCGGTCAACCTGTTCCTCGCCCTCAAGATGGACACCCTGGCCCAGAAGCATCTTACCGCCTGGAACTACTGTGCCGACGCCGCGATCTACCATGTCGCCAAGCCGGTCTGGGACAGTTTCAACGCAGCCGACAAGGATCTGATCCGCGAAGCCGCGCGGGAAGCCTCGGTCGAAAACATCCGTGCCTCACGCAAGGGGCTTGGCGTCCTTGACGCGGACCGTTCCTCCTACGAGGAACTGGTGCGACGTGGGGTTGCGCTGGTCGACTCAACGCTGGCCGAAAAGCAGGCCTTCGCAAGGGCAACCCGCCCGGTCTTTGACAAATGGGCAGCGCAGATTGGTGCCGATCTGGTGAAGAAGGCAGAAGCCGCCATCGTAGCCGGCGCCTGATGAACTGCCAGCCCGATGACTGAGCATGCGGATATCCAGGAGCCGGGCCTCAAGCTCGGCGAGCAGGCCCCGCGCGTGCCGGAAAGCATCGAGCGGGTTGTTGGCGCGGCCGTGATGGGGCTGTTGTGCCTCATCACCTTTGCCAACGTCGTGATCCGCTACTTTACCAACGTCTCCTTCGCCTTCACCGAGGAATTGTCGGTGGCGCTGATGGTGGTGGTGGCGCTGGTCGGGGCCTCGGCGGCTTTTGCCACCAATCGGCATATCAGGCTGACTTTTCTGGTCGAGCGGCTGCCTGTCGAGTGGCAGAGGCAGCTTGAGCTTGTCATCATGTTGGCCTGTTTCGGCCTGTTCGCGCTGCTCACCTGGCTGTCTGCATCCTATGTCTGGGATGAGTACCGCTTCGATGTGATGTCGCCCGGTCTCGGAATCCCGCAATGGCGCTACACGGTGGCTCTCCCGGTGCTGAGTTTCATCATCTCCCTGCGCATCCTGGGCCGCCTGGGTCGTGTCTGGCGGACCACGCGCCGGGTGAACAGCTGAGATGGCGCTCGAAGGTTCGATCATTCTTCTGGGACTGTTTTTTGGGCTGCTCTTTGTCGGCATGCCACTTGGCGTCGCCCTTGGCATTGCCGGTGTCACGGTCATTGGAGTCGAAAAGCTCGGCATCATGGCGTTTCCCACCAATGTCTGGACGGGTATTGCAAAGTATCCGTTGCTGGCGCTGCCCGTTTTCATTGTGGCGGGGATGGTGTTCGAGCGCTCTGGCGTGGCCGAGCGACTGGTCAGGTTTGCCGCTGCCTGCGTCGGCAACCGCACAGGCGGGCTTGCGGTCGTGGCTGTCCTGGTCTGCATGATCCTTGGCGGCATTTCAGGTTCCGGCCCGGCTGATGCGGCGGCGGTTGCAGCGGTCCTTGCTCCCGCCATGCTGAAGCAGGGTTATCCGCGACCCTATATCGCCAGCCTGACGGCTGCTGCGGGCTCGACCGCAATCCTGATTCCGCCCTCAATCGCCTTCATTGTCTATTCGGTGCTGGTGCCGGGTGTCTCGCTCAACGCCCTGTTCGTCGGTGGCCTGATCCCGGGCATCCTTGCGGGCCTGTCCTTGCTTGTGCCGGCCATATGGCTGTGCAAGCGCGGCGGTTTCGGCATGGCCGATCCGAACGATGTGCGCCCACCGTTGTGGCAGACCTTCAAGGAGGCGATCTGGGGTCTGGCGGCACCCATCGTCATCCTCGGGGGCATGCGCTCGGGGGCTTTCACACCGACTGAAGCTGCCGTCGTTGCCGTGTTCTATGGGCTATTCGTCGGCATCTTCATCTACCGCACGCTGGATTTTCAGGCTGTCTACAAGGTCCTGGCCGATTCAGCCGAGATCGCGGCTGTGGTGATGATCATCATCGCGCTGGCCTCCGTTTTCGCCCATGCCGGCTCGACTGTGGGCTCTTTCGATGCCGCCGCGAAGACGCTGATTGCCTTCACCGCCAGCGAAACCGTGATGCTCTTGGCCATCACGGTCATGCTGCTGATCGCTGGCATGCTGATTGACGGCGTGTCGATCTTTCTCGTCTTCCTTCCGATCCTGCTGCCCATCACCAAGACCTATGGCTGGGATCTGACCTGGTTCGGCATCATCATGACGATGAACATCGCCATCGGCCAGTTCACCCCGCCGATGGCCGTCAATCTGATGGTGACCTGCAAGGTCGCGGGCTGTTCAATGGAATCGACCGTTCCGTGGGTCATTTGGTTTGTCCTCTCGATGCTTCTGGCGCTGCTACTGGTCACCTTCGTGCCTGATATCGCGTTGTTCCTGCCACGATGGATGGGCGATCTTTAGGACCGTTCCTGCCCTCGTCGAACCCTACAAGCCATCCCGATACTGGCGGCAGCGGTTCGTCCAATGCTGCTGATCACATCAGAGCCCCCGCGACAGCCTCAACCAGCCCGCCCGGCGGCGATCCACGGGCAAGAGCGTGGCGGGACCTTCAGGAAGAGAAGTGGCTTGGGAAATCTGGACAGCGTCGATCGTTGGGTTTGCGCCTGAACGCTGTCAAGCGAATCGAAGTTTTGGCCCCCTGGGCGAATTGAAGAACTGCCCCCCCGTTCATTGCTGTGCTGTTGGGTTGGTTTCGCCGCTGCCCCATTCGCCCACCGAACGGTTCGACGTGATCAGGATAGAACCCTTTTCATAACGCCGAGACACCAGCTGGAAGAACAGATGCGCGGCATGGGTCTCGAACGGCAGATAGCCCCGTTCATCGATGATGAGCAATTTCGGTCGCGACAAGATGGTCAGCTGCTTGTCCAGCGTGCCGTCGAGCACGGCGCGGGTGCGCTCGATGTCGTTGGGGTTCCAGTCGTCGATGATCGAGGCCAGGATGTTGTTGGGCGCGAACTGCGTCATGTCAGAGGCCTGGCCGAAGGCGAACTTGCCGTACTGGGCCGCCGCCTGCACCGGGGCCGGCGGCTCCGTGTGCTGGGTGATCACATCGGCGCCCTGATCGAGCAGCACCTTTGTGGCGTCGGCCTCCTTCGGTGGATCGAACCAGGACGAGACCCAGACGGTCTTGATCTCGACATGCGGGTTGACCGACTTCGCGCCGAGATAGAAGGCGTTGATGCCGGCGATCACCTGCGGAATCGGGAAGGCCCCGACATAGCCGATGGTGTTGGTCTTCGTCATCTTGCCCGCGATCTGGCCGGCGATGTAGCGGCCCTCGTGGAACTTGGCCGAATAGGTCGCCACGTTCGGCGCGCGCTTGAAGCCGGTGGCGTGCTCGAACTTCACGTCCAGACAGCGCGCCGCCACGCGCAGGGTCGGCTCCATGCAGCCGAAGGAGGTGGTGAAGATCAGCTTGTGGCCGGTGCGGGCAAGCTGCTCGATGACGCGGTCGGATGTCGGCTCTGCCACGGTCTTGATGAAGGTGGTCTCCACCCGCCCTGGAAAGGCTGCCTCGATTGCCTTGCGGCCCTGGTCATGCGGGTAGCTCCAGCCGAAATCGCCGACCGGCCCGACATAGATGAAGCCGATCTTGAGCTTCTCCTGCGCGCTTGCCGCCATCGACAGCAACGGCGCCGCCAGGCCGATCAGGAATTGCCTTTTCATGATCCCGTCTTCCCTGCGGCCGGATTCCAGCGTGAACAATCACCCGTGTCGCGATTGACATGCGGTTTCGGTGAATTGAGGCAGAGACAAGGGGCATAAAGATTTATGCGTATGTCTTCGGGTCAGGGCGCCGGCACGCCGGCCCGGATCGCCGCAGAGAACGCGTCATCGGGCTTGAGGCCCTGCGCAACCGCGCTGATGGCAGCGCGCCGCTTGAGGTCCTGGAGCGGTATGTCGGTCCTGACCGCTCCGATCGCGTAGACATAATCGGGGGCGCGGCCAGCCGCCAGGATACGCCAGTCGGGCCTGAGGCCCGGCCAGAGTTGACGGGCCAACCGGAAGGCCACCGTCGTGCAGTTGGCCCCGAGCGTATCATACCAGCGCGGCGCCAGCGCCAGCGCGTTGATCTCGGCGGCATAGGCGATCAGCAGCGCCTTCACCTTCTCGCGGCTGACATTCAGCCGGTAAAGCCGCACATCCTCGCGCCAGATGTTGGTCCGCAGGTGAACGATGTCGCGCTCATCCGCGGCCACGATCGCCAGTTCATAGGATTTGAAGAAGCCGGCGAGCGCCGAATAGGCCTCGTCCTTCTCCCGCCGGATTTCGATCGAGAAGGTCAGGGGCGCGGCATCGTCGAAGGTGACCGACACCAGCAGGTGTGCGATCAGCGGGCCAGTCCAGTACGAGAAGAACAGGTCGACGCCAGCAGCCTTGCTCAGGTCATAGGTCCGCGTCTCCCAGCGTTCCTCCGCGATCGCCTCGCCGGTGTCCGGACCAGTCCCGGCGCGCCAGCGAAAGTTCCGCACATTCGTGATCGTGTAGCGGTCGCCGTCGATGCTGACGGACGCGCTTCGCGCCAGCGGCGCGGCCCACGCACGGTCAGCGCGCGGTTCGATCGTGCTCCACCAGGTGAACAGTGCGCTAAGGCTGACCGCCAGCAGGCCGAGGGCGGGCAGCGCCGCGGTGACCGGCGGGACGGCACGCCAGAGCAAGACAATCCCGGCCAGCACCGAGAGCCCGAACACCGGAGCGAAAACCCAAGGGTACGGCGCGCGATAATGCAGCGCAAGCACGCCCCAGAGCGTCAGCCCGAGAAGGGCGACCGTGGCCAGCAGCAGCACGGCGCGCGTCAGCAGGCGTGCCACGCGCGTCATCCCCGCACTCAGGCAGCCAGCGAGTTGGTCGGCGCGGCGGCCTTCACCGCGTCATCGACATGGGCCTCGAAGCGCTTGAAGTTCTCGCGGAACATCGTGACGAGCTTCTTCGCGGTCTCCGCGAACGCCGCCTTGTCCTGCCAGGTCTTGACCGGATACAGGATATGCGGCTCGACCCCGCGCACCGATGTCGGCACCGCGAATCCGAAATAAGGGTCGCGGCGGAAGTCGGCGCGCGTCAGTGATCCATCGAGCGCCGCCGTGAGAAGGCGGCGGGTGACCCGGATCGGCATGCGCCGGCCCGCCCCGAACTTGCCGCCGGTCCAGCCGGTGTTGACCAGCCAGCAATCGACGTGGTGGCGTTCGATCAGATCGCGCAGCAGATTGCCGTAGACCGATGGATGGCGCGGCATGAAGGGCGCGCCGAAACAGGTCGAGAAGGTCGCTTCGGGATCCTTGACGCCCTTCTCCGTGCCGGCGACCTTGGCGGTGTAGCCCGACAAGAAGTGGTACATGGCTTCTGCGCCCGTCAGCTTGGCGATCGGGGGAAGCACGCCGAAGGCGTCGCAGGTCAGCATCACGATGTTCTTCGGGTGCCCGGCCCGCCCGGTTGCGCTCGCATTCGGGATGAAGTCCAGCGGATAGGCGCAGCGTGTGTTCTCCGTCTTGGAGGCGTCATCGAAATCGGGCCTGCGGGTCAGCGGATCGAGCGTGACGTTTTCCAGCACGGTACCGAAGCGTTCGGTGGTCGCATAGATCTCGGGCTCCGCCTCACGGCTGAGGCGGATCGTCTTGGCGTAGCAGCCGCCCTCGAAGTTGAAGACCCCATCGGTCGACCAGCCATGCTCGTCATCGCCGAGCAAAGTGCGGTTCGGATCGGCAGACAAGGTGGTCTTGCCCGTGCCGGACAGGCCGAAGAACACGGCGACGTCGCCCGTCTCGCCGACATTCGCCGAGCAGTGCATCGGCATGACATTGGCGGCGGGCAGCGTGAAGTTGAGATAGGTGAACACCGACTTCTTCATCTCGCCGGCATAGGACGTGCCGCCGATCAGCACGATCTTTCGGGTGAAGTCGATGGCGATGACGGTCTCGGAGCGGCAGCCGTGACGCTTGGGGTCGGCCTTGAAGGAGGGCAGGTCAACAATCGTCAGCTGCGGCACATAGGCGGCCAGCGCGTCTGCCGGGGGCCGGATCAGCAGGTTGCGGATGAACATCGAATGCCAGGCGAATTCGGTATAGACGCGCGCCTTCACACGGTGGCCTTGGTCCGCCCCGCCATGCAGGTCCTGGGCGAACAGCTCCTTGCCTTCCGCATGGGCGAGGAAGTCCGACAAAAGCGTGTCGAACTGGCCGGGCTCGATGGCGCCGTTGTTGTCCCACCAAACCGTGTTCTCGGTGGTCACGTCCCGGACCGTGAACTTGTCCTTGGGTGAGCGGCCCGTATGGGAGCCGGTGTCGGCCACCAGTGCGCCGCCGGCGGCAAGCCGTGTTTCACCGCGCCGCAGCGATTCCTCGGCCAGCGCCGGGGCCTCCAGGTTCCAGTAAACGCGTTTGAGCTTGCGGAAACCGAACGCCTCGGCACCATGGGCTGGATTGAACGGGCCAACAGTCTCCATGGGGCAGTCCTCCTGCGCGGCGCATCTGTGAAGTCCGTGCGCCTGGTCGAGCGCGCGTCCGGGAACGTGAACGCGTGTACCTGCTCATACGCCCGCTCGCCGGTCGGCTCAAGGGCATCGCCCGTTGCAACCGCCGAGATCCGCTGTTGTCAACGTCTTTTGCGCCGCAATGGTGAACAGCCGCGCTCAGGCCGCCCGCGCCTCGCGCGCCAGGGCGAAGAGGCGTTCGCGGACCGCATCTGCGGTCAGCACACGCCGGCCGAAGCTGATCCGCACGATTTCGGAGCCATTGGCGGCTTCGAAGCCGTCCGGGTCGAGGCTCACCATGGACCAGCCCTTGCCCTCGCGCTTGCCAAGCCTCGTGGCGTACAGCCCGACTGTTTCGGCGTGATCTTCGTTCATGTGTCCGAGGATCTCGGCTTCGGCCGCCAGAAGCTCGTGAGCCCCTTCGAGCGGACTCAGCAGATCGGCCGGCGTCAGCTCGAAGGCCTTGCCGAAGCCGCCATTGAGGCTGGCTTGCCGGAGCTGGATCCGGATGAACAGGAAATCGGGAAAATCGGCATAGAGCGCGGCCTTCGGCTGGCGCCGCAGAAAGCGGCGGCGCACCAGGCCTCCCTCCTCGCTGTCCCGGTCGATGACCTGCGCCTCGCCCGTGACGGAGATGCGCGGATGGGCCAGCGGATCACCCTTGCCCGTGCGCACAAACAGCATTCCCGCCCTGGGATCGGCAAGCAGGTTGCCGGTGTGTCCTGACAGGCGCGAGACCAGGATGACCGGATGGCCCGCCATGTCGGTGGCGACGCTGGTCAGTGACGCAAGCGGAAAGCCGTCGCCGGACAGGCTCGCCAGGCTTGCCGACGCGCTGGCCCGCACCAGTTCCTGTGCCAGGAAACGGGCGGCATCATCGGTTGTCCGGATCGTCTGGGTGGTGCTCAAAAGGGCTTCTCCCGGCCATCAGGCGCCGCGCCTGCAGCATTTTTTCCGGCCTTCGATCAGCAGCGTAGCGCTTTGGTCGCCGGACCGCTAGATTGCGGCCATGGTTTCGCCGCTGTCGGCGTCAAACCAGAGTTTGCCGCCACAATTGCCGCGCGGCTGACATGGGATGTTCCGTATGCCAACAATTGCTCTGGTTGATGACGACCGCAATATCCTGACGTCGGTGTCGATCGCACTCGAAGCCGAGGGCTTCCGCATCAACACCTATACCGACGGTGCCTCTGCGCTCGAGGGCCTGAAGCTGAACCCGCCCGACCTCGCCATCTTCGACATCAAGATGCCGCGCATGGACGGGATGGAGCTGTTGCGCCGCCTGCGCCAGAAATCGGACATGCCGGTGATCTTCCTGACCTCGAAGGACGAGGAGATCGACGAGTTGTTCGGCCTGAAGATGGGCGCCGATGATTTCATTCGCAAACCCTTCTCGCAGCGCCTGCTGATCGAGCGGGTCAAGGCCATCCTGCGCCGCGTCGGCGCCAAGGACCTGCCGGCCGCCCCGCGCGCCGAGGATGCCAAGGCGCTCGAGCGCGGCCATCTGAAGATGGACCCGGAGCGCCACACCTGCACCTGGAAGGGCGAACAGGTCGTCCTGACAGTGACGGAGTTCCTCATCCTGCAGTCGCTGGCGCAGCGACCCGGTGTGGTCAAGAGCCGCAATTCCCTGATGGATGCCGCCTATGACGACGAGGTCTATGTCGATGACAGGACCATCGACAGCCACATCAAACGGCTGCGCAAGAAGTTCAAGATGGTCGATGATGATTTCGAGATGATCGAAACCCTCTACGGCGTCGGCTACCGCTTCAAGGAAGGTTGACCGGCGTCCTGCCGCAGGGCGCAGTCAAGGATGACATGGGCGTGACCACGCTTCGCAATGAAACCCCGCGCAAGGACGGCCTGACGCGCATGCTTCGCGGCGCATCGCGGCTGCGCAAGGGCCTTGTTCAGTTCCTTGGCGCGCGCCTCGCCTCCAGCCTGACGCGACGGATCGTCGTGCTCAATCTCGCCGGCCTCGTGGTCCTCCTGTTCGGCCTGCTTTACCTCAACCAGTTCCGCGAAGGTCTGATCGACGCCCGCGTGCAGAGCTTGCAGACCCAGGGCGAAATCATCGCCAGTGCGATCGCCGCGTCGGCGACGGTCGATACCGACACGATCAACATCGACCCGGACAAGCTCCTGCAGTTGCAGGCAGGCGAAAGCCTTGGGCTTGGCGAGGACATCCAGTCAATTCTCGAGTTCTCGATCAATCCCGAACGGGTCGGTCCGCTGCTGCGCCGTCTGGTCATGCCCACGCGCACCCGTGCCCGTGTCTATGACCGCGAGGGCTTCCTCGTCATCGATTCGGGCACGCTCTACGCCCGTGGGGATGTTCTGCGGCGGGACCTGCCGCCGCTGGCGCGCGACGACCTGCCAATGATCGAACGCACCTGGAACAGCCTGCGCCGCCGTCTCGGTCGCGCCGAGATCTCCAGCTATGATGAAGGCGACACGGTGCTGGGCCGCTCCATTCCGGAAGTGGCGCGCGCGCTGACGGGTCAGCAGCGCAGCATCGTCCGCGTCAATGCGCTCGGCGACACCATCGTCTCGGTCGCCGTTCCGATCCAGCGTCAGCGCTCGGTGCGCGGGGCGCTGCTCCTCTCCACCCAGGGCGGCGACATCGATGCCATCATCGCCTCCGAGCGCTGGGTGATCCTTCAGGTCTTCGCCGTCGCCGGGCTGGTGATGACGCTGCTTTCGGTCCTGCTCGCCAATGGCATCGGACAGCCCCTGCGTCTGTTGTCCGAAGCTGCGGAACGGGTCCGTCGCCGTGTCAAGTCGCGTCAGGAAATCCCGGATTTCACCGATCGCCATGACGAGATCGGCCAGTTGTCTGGCGCCCTGCGCGAGATGACCAGCGCACTTTATGCCCGCATCGACGCCATCGGCAGCTTCGCCGCGGATGTGGCGCATGAACTCAAGAACCCGCTGACCTCGCTGCGCAGCGCGGTTGAGACGTTGCAGTTGGCGCGCACGGATGCGGCGCGCGAACGGCTGCTCGCGGTCATCCACCATGACGTTCGCCGGCTTGACCGGCTGATCAGTGACATTTCGGAGGCCTCACGCCTTGATGCCGAACTGGCCCGCGGCGAAACCGGGCCAGTCGACATGGCGCGCCTTGTCGAAACCGTTGTCGGCATGCAGAACGAGATCAGGCAGGCGGATCAGGTGCCGATCAGGTTGAAGATCGTCGATCCTGCGCCCGGGCGCGACCTGCCGGCGAAGGCAGGCTGGATGGTGCAGGGCCATGACGGCCGCCTCGGCCAGGTGCTGGTCAACCTGCTCGACAATGCAAGGTCATTCTCGCCGCCCGGCCACGACGTCCGCGTCCAGCTGTCACGCACCGTTCGCACGCTGACCCTGACCGTCGATGATGACGGGCCGGGCATCCCGGACCATGCCATCGAGCGGATCTTCGAACGCTTCTATACCGATCGGCCCGAACAGGGCTTCGGCCAGAATTCCGGCCTTGGCCTGTCCATTTCCCGGCAGATCATCGATGTGCATGGCGGCCATGTCCGGGCCGAGAACCGTCTTGGTGCGCCCGGGCCCGATGGCGTCCGGCCGGTCGAGGGCGCGCGCTTCACCGTCACGCTCCCCGCTGCGCCAGCGCCGGCCTCCTCGCGCCGCGGGACGTCATGAGCCTGCGCCTGCAAGCGACCTGTCTGCTGGTTGGCGAGGGGGCCTTGCTGATCCGCGGCCCGGCCGGCAGTGGCAAGACCTCGCTGTGCCTGGCGTTGATCGATCTTGCGCTGATCCGCGGCACGTTTGCGCGCCTGGTCTGCGATGATGGCGTCATCGTCCGTCGCATCGGGAGTCGGCTGGTCGCGCGCGCCCACCCGGCCATTGCGGGTCTGGTCGAACGCCGCGGACTCGGGCTTGTGCCGTGCCCCCATGAGGTTGCCGGTTGTGTTCGCCTGATCGTCGATTGCACCCCGAAGGCCCCGCCGCGCCTGCCCGAGCCAGCTGACCTGGTTGCCGAAATCGACGGCGTGGTCCTGCCGCGCCTGCAATGCGCGCGGGGTGCTGGCGACGCTGCATGGGTGCTGGCGGCACTGTCCCTGTTTGCCGAACCGGCCTGACAAGACCGCGCCGCCTGAGGGGCTGGCGGAGCGCCGGCTGGTGAATTAGGCCTCTGCCGGTCTTGCGCCGGGGCTGCATCTGGCCCATATAGCGGCGTCTTTAGGGCGCGTGTTGCGCCCAACAGGTTTTGACATGATCGGTCTCGTCCTCGTGACGCACGGGCATTTGGCAACGGAATTCCGTTCCGCTCTGGAACACGTTGTCGGCCCCCAGAAACAGATCGAAACCATTGCGATCGCTCCCGATGACGATATCGAGGGACGCCGCATGGACATTCTTGAGGCTATCCATGCGGTCGATACCGGCCAGGGTGTGGTCGTGCTGACGGACATGTTCGGCGGTACGCCGTCCAATCTGGCGATTTCCGCGATGAATGGCGGCAAGGTCGAGGTTCTGGCTGGCATCAACCTGCCGATGCTGATCAAGCTGGCAAGCGTCCGCGAGGACAAGCCGATCGAGGATGCTGTCGGCTGCGCCCAGGAAGCTGGCCGCAAGTACATCAACATCGCCAGCCGACTGCTCGCCGGACGCTAGAGCGTTGGGGGATCTCGACAACGACTGTCCGGATGCCGCGTTTCCTGAAGGGGCGCTGGTCCGCGATGTCGTGATCGTCAACCGCAAGGGCCTGCATGCGCGTGCGACCGCAAAGCTCGTCCAGACGGTTGAGCGCTTCGCGGCCGATGTCTGGATCGCGCGCTGCGGCGAAGTCGTCGGCGGACGCTCGATCATGGCCCTGCTGACCCTTGGCGCGGGGGTCGGAACGACGATCCTCGTCGCGGCCAAAGGTGACGATGCAGACGCCGCCATCGCCGCCATCGTCGCGCTGGTCGACGATCGTTTCGGCGAAGGCGAGTAGGGCCGGTCCTCCGGAGGCAAGCACATAAAGAAATCTTTATGTCTTTATTGCTTCACTGCGGACCTCATGGTAAAGGCGGCGCAATGTGGGGCGGTTGTCCCGCCTGGTCTGCGCAATTCCGCTTCCGACGCCAACGAGGACATCATGGCCAAATTCACCGACTACATCGTCAAGGACATTTCGCAGGCCGCCTTCGGGCGCAAGGAAATTGATCTCGCCGAAACCGAGATGCCGGGCCTGATGGCCATCCGCGACGCCTATGGCAAGGCGCAGCCGCTCAAGGGCGCGCGCATCGCCGGTTCGCTGCACATGACGATCCAGACCGCTGTCCTGATCGAGACGCTGAAGGCGCTCGGCGCCGACATCCGCTGGGTGTCCTGCAACATCTTCTCGACGCAGGACCACGCCGCCGCCGCGATCGCCGCCGCCGGCATCCCGGTCTTCGCCTACAAGGGCGAAACCCTGAACGAGTACTGGGATTACACCGCCAAGCTGTTCGACTGGCATGGCGGCGGCACGCCCAACATGATCCTCGATGATGGCGGCGACGCCACCATGCTCGTGCATTACGGCCTCAAGGCAGAGCAGGGCGATACGGCCTTCCTCGACAAGCCGGAATCCGACGAAGAGGTGATCTTCTTCGCGCTGATCCGGAAGCTGCTTAAGGACAAGCCCAAGGGCTGGTTCGCCGACGTGGCCGCCGCCATCAGGGGCGTGTCGGAAGAGACCACCACCGGCGTGCACCGCCTCTACAAGCTGGCCGAGCAGGGTAAGCTCCTGTTTCCGGCGATCAATGTGAACGACGCTGTCACCAAGTCGAAGTTCGATAACCTCTATGGCTGCCGCGAGTCCCTCGTTGACGCCATTCGACGCGGCACCGACGTGATGATGGCGGGCAAAGTGGCTTTCGTCGCCGGCTTCGGCGATGTCGGCAAGGGCTCGGCGGCATCGTTGCGCCAGGCCGGCGCGCGCGTTCTGGTCTCGGAAGTCGATCCGATCTGCGCCCTTCAGGCCGCGATGGAAGGCTATGAGGTCTGCACGATCGAGGACGCCCTGCCGCGTGCCGACATCTATGTCACCGCGACCGGCAACAAGGATATCATCACGGTCGACCACATGCGTGCCATGAAGGACCGGGCGATCGTCTGCAACATCGGCCACTTCGACAATGAGATCCAGGTTTCGGGCCTCAAGAACTTCAAGTGGAATAACGTGAAGCCGCAGGTCGACGAGATCGAATTCCCGAAGGGCAACCGGATCATCCTGCTCTCGGAAGGTCGCCTCGTGAACCTTGGCAACGCCATGGGCCATCCGTCCTTCGTGATGTCGGCGTCGTTCTCGAACCAGACCCTGGCCCAGATCGAACTGTGGACCAACCCCGGCAAGTATGAGCGCAAGGTCTACACCTTGCCCAAGCATCTCGACGAAATGGTCGCCATGTTCCACCTCGAGAAGATCGGCGTGAAACTGACCAAGATGAGCAAGGAGCAGGCCGATTATATCGGCGTGCCGGAAAAGGGCCCGTTCAAGCCCGACCACTATCGGTACTGACAACATCTGGGGACTTTTTCGTCCCCTGCTACCAGATATGGTTTTTCGCGCGGCCGCTGCCCTCGATGGGCGGCGGCCGTTGTCATGTTTTACCGCGCTTTAACCACTTCCCGGCGGAATCGAAGGCTGGTTAGTGTGTTCAGGTGATTCGGATGGCGGGCCGGGCGCATGCGCCGGGTATCGTGCGTGGCGTGGTTCGGGGTCGAACAGGCCCCTCCTGTGGGCGTGCGTGATGGGAATGGCTCCGGTATCGCGGGGGCCGCGGGCATCACCGGCTGCGTGTCCAATCAAACGAGAAGAAACGGCTGCGATCGAAATGCGGGGCGCGAGGCACCATCAGGACACGGCGCAGGCCCGCTTCGGGGTGAGCCGCAGGCTGCTCGGCAGTACGGCGGGCCTCGCCTCGCTCTGCGTCGCCTCCACCGCCAAGGCTGCCAGCTTCGATCAGGTCAGGCAGATGGGGCCTGACGCGGTCGGCGCCTTCGGCCTGTCGATGGTGATCGGACTGGGCGTCTTCGCCGCCACCACGGCCGTTCTGTACATCCGCGAACGCTCGCGCTGGACTGCGCGTGAGCAGCTCCTCGCGGCGGAGCTCAACCAGACCATCGCGCGGGCCGAGCAGGCAGAGGTTTTCGGCCAGACCGATGATCAGGTCGTCATCAGCTGGGCCGCGCCATCGGCCAAGGCGATGATCACCGGCACCGGGAACTTCATGCTGCAGAACACCGGACGGCTGTCGCCGCTGGCCTTCGGCTCCTGGGTTGTGTTCGAGCAGGTCAAGCCGCTCGGTGACGCGGTCGACGCGCTCAAGGCCAGGGGTGAGCCGTTTGACATGGGGCTGTCAACCCGCGACGGCCGCATCGTGGAGGCGCGCGGCCGTGCCGTCACCGGCCGCGCGGTGCTGCATCTGCGCGACGTGTCGCAGACCAGGCGTGCCCTGATCGAGACGTCAGCCGAGCGTGACGAGCTGAAGCTGCTCAACCAGCGGCTCAGCGGGTTGATGAACATCAGCAACTCTCCGGCCTGGCTGCGAGACAGGGATGGCAGGCTGACCTGGGTCAATGCCGCCTATGCGCGGGCCGTCGAGTCCGCCTCGCCACAGGCCGCGATCACCGCCGGCACGGAACTGATGGATCGCGAGGAGCGGGAGCATGCCGCGCGGGCCCGCGAGCGCGGCGAGATGTTTCGCAGCCGGGCGCCGACGGTCGTCAGCGGTCAGCGTTTGGTCCTCGATGTGTGCGAGGCGCAGGTCGCCGACGGCTTCGCCGGCCAGGCCGTCGATGTCAGCGAGACGGAGGCGGTCAGGGCCGATCTGGCGCGGCAGATGGACGCCCATGTCAAGGTGCTCGACCGGCTGCCCACAGCTGTAGCCGCGTTCGATTCGCGGCAGCGCATCGCCTACCGCAACCTCGCCTATGAAAAGCTCTGGTCGCTTGATCCGGCCTGGCTCGACAGCATGCCGACAGACGGCGAGATCCTCGACCGCTTGCGCACGGCCCGCCGTCTCCCCGAGGCGGGTGCCTACAAGGACTGGAAGGCCGATCGGCTGAAGGCCTACACCGCGCTCGAGACCACCGAAGACTGGTGGTACCTGCCCGATGGCCGCGCCATCCAGGTGACGACGAGTCCCAATCCGCAAGGGGGCGTGATCCACCTGTTCGATGACGCCACCGAGCGCTTCTCGCTTGAGTCGAAGGTCAACGCCCTCTCCCGCACCCAGCGCGAGACGCTTGATGGCTTGCGCGAAGGCGTGGCCGTGTTCGGCTCGGACGGGCGGCTCAAGCTGAGCAACCCGGCATTTGCTTCCATGTGGAAGCTCGCGCCGAAATTCCTCGTCGATCACCCCCATGTTGATGACGTTGTGGCACTGTGCCGCCTGCTTTCCCCCACCCCGGAGGCCTGGGACATGTTGCGCGGGGCCATTGTCGGCGTGCGCGACCGGCGCGAGGACCACGCCTCGCGCATGACGCGGCAGGACGGCTCGGTGGTCGACTGCGCCCTGGCCCCGCTTCCGGATGGCGCGTCGCTGCTGACATTCGCGGATGTGACCGACAATGTGAATGTCGAACGGGCCCTGACCGAGCGCAACGAGGCTCTGGAAATGGCTGCGCGCCTGCGCGACACCTTCGTCCACCACGTCTCCTACGCGCTGCGCTCGCCGCTCACGACGATCATCGGCTTCGCGCAGTTGATCGGCGAGGAGATCGCCGGTCCGCTCAATCCGCGCCAGCGCGAATACGCACAGCTCATCCTGCGCTCGTCCGGCACGCTGCTGACCATCATCAACGACATTCTCGACCTTGCCTCGATCGACAATGACGAACTGGAGCTTGACCTGGCCAAGACCGATGTGGCCGACCTCGTGGCCGGAGCGGCCCGCGGCCTCGAAGAACGCCTGGCCGAGACCGGGATCACGCTCAAGCAGGAGATTGCTCCGGATCTCGGGGCGATCATCTGCGACGCCAAGCGTCTGCGGCAGGCGCTTTACAATCTGCTGTCCAACGCCATCGGCTTCTCGCAGAAGGGCCAGACGGTCGTGGTCGAGGCCGAGCGCTCGGGGCAGGACATCGTGTTCCGTGTGATCGACCGTGGCCGCGGCATTCCGCCGGATATCCAGGAGCGGGTGTTTGACCGGTTTCAGACCCACACCCTCGGGTCGCGTCACCGCGGCATCGGCCTTGGTCTTGCCATAGTCCGCTCGTTTGTCTCACTTCATGGCGGAACCGTCGAGATCATGTCCAGAACGGGCGAGGGAACAGTGGTCACCTGCCGCATCCCGGCCAGCCGTCCGACGCTGTCCGATGCGGCCGAGTGAGAACGGGATTCTGGTGGCGTGAGTGATCCGGCGGCCTTCGGGCGATCCCTCAACCGCGCCATCAAGCGCTCCTGGAGCCTGTCCTTCACCGGCGAGCATGAAACGCGGCAGTTGGCGCAGGACATTGCAGGAATCATCCGGCCGGGTGACGTGATCGCCCTTTCCGGGGATCTTGGTGCGGGCAAGAGCACCTTTGCCCGGGCTCTCATCCGGCAACTGGCCAATGATCCGTCGCTGGAGGCGCCGAGCCCGACCTTCACCCTGATGCAGGCCTATGCGACCCCGCGTGGCGAGGTCCTGCATGCCGATCTGTACCGCCTGCACAGTGGCGCCGAACTGGCCGAGCTTGGCCTCGTCGAGGCGATGGATGGCGCCATCAGCCTGATCGAGTGGCCTGATCGCGGCGGCGACGTCATCAACGCCGACAGGCGTCTCGACATCGTCTTTGCCCTCAACCCGGCTGGCGGCGATGAAGAGCGCACAGTCACGCTGCTTCCCGGCGCCAGCTGGGCTGACCGTCTCGGGCTCACCCTCGGAGCCCGCAAACTGATCGATTCGGCCGGCTGGGGCGAGGCCACGCGTGTCCACATGCTGGGCGACGCATCGAGCCGCGCCTATGAGCGGCTTGTCCGGCCCAATGGCGAAACGGCCATCCTGATGATGTCGCCGGCCCGTGCCGATGGACCGCCGATCCGCGCCGGAAAGCCCTACAGTGCCATCGCCCGGTTGGCCGAGCGGGTCGACGCCTTTGTCGCCATGGACCGGGGCCTGCGGGCGCTCGACCTTTCCGCACCGGAGATCATTGCCAGCGATCTGGCCAACGGCCTGCTCCTGACCGAGGATCTGGGCTCGGGCAGCGTTCTGGAGGATGGTCGCCCCGTCGCCGAACGCTATGATGTCGCAGCCGAGGTTCTGGCGGCGATCCATGCGCGCGCCCTGCCGACCATCCTGCCTGTAGCCGACGGCCGCGAGCATCTGGTCCCGGACTATGACCTTGAGGCGCTGTCCATTGAGACGGAGCTTGTGCTCGACTGGTATGTGCCGCACATTGCCGGCGTCGCACTTGCGCAGGTTGCCCGCGCCGAGTTCGCGCGCCACTGGACGCCTTTGTTCGAGACGCTACTGGCCGGACAGCGGACCTGGGTCCTGCGCGACTACCATTCGCCGAACCTGATCTGGTTGCCGGAGCGATCGGGCCTGCGGCGGATGGGCCTGATCGATTTTCAGGATGCCGTCATGGGCCATCCGGCCTATGATGTCGTTTCGCTGGGGCAGGACGCCCGCGTCGATATCGACCCCGCGCTCGAAATGCGGGTCTTGTCGCGTTATGCCGCCGCGCGCCGCGCCCAGGATCTGGATTTCGACCTGGCCACCTTTGCCACCGCCTATGCGATCATGGGCGCGCAGCGGAACACCAAGATCCTCGGCATCTTTGCCCGTCTCGACAAGCGCGACGGCAAAGCTGCCTATCTGCGTCATCTGCCCCGCATCGAGGGCTATCTCCGGCGCGACCTTGCCCATCCGGCGCTGGCCGGCCTCAAGGGCTGGTACGAGACCCATCTGCCCCGCCTGTTCGACCGGAGTTGAGGCTCGCGCGCACAAGGCCGGTATCCACCGCTGTGGGCAATGCTCTAGACTGCCCGCCACGGCCAGCATGATTCTGGCCGGTGGCGCAGCGGTGCGCAGGAACGGGTTGATGGCGATGAAGGGCGGATGGATTCCGGGCCATGCAATGGTGCTTGCGGCGGGTCTGGGGCAGCGCATGCGGCCGATCACGGACACCTTGCCGAAGCCGCTCGTCCGCATTGGCGGCAAGGCCATGCTCGATCACGCGCTCGACCGGCTTGCCGCAATCGGCGTCGGCCATGCAGTGGTCAATGTCCATCATCTCGCCGACCAGATCGAGCGCCATCTCGCCCGAAGGACCCGCCCGGCCATCACGATTTCGGACGAGCGCGCCATGCTCCTGGAGACCGGCGGGGGCGTCACGAAGGCCCTGCCGCATCTGGGCCGTGACGCCTTCTTTCATCTCAACTCCGATTCGCTCTGGGTCGAGCGCGGCGTGTCCAACCTGCAGCTGCTGGCGCAGGCCTGGGAGCCGGCGCGCATGGACATGCTGCTCATGCTGGCCGACCGCTCCGTGGCGATGGGCTATGATGGCGCTGGCGACTTCCTGCGTGCCGAAGACGGCGCGCTGGCCCGCAGGCCGGCCGGCGGGCAGGTGCCGCACATCTATGCCGGCGTGGCCATCATGAAGCCGTCCCTGCTCGACGGCGCCCCCACGGGCAAATGGTCTCTGAACCGGCTGTTTGACCGGCTGATCGCCGAGCGGCGCCTGTATGGCCAGCCAATGCAGGGCCAATGGCTGCACGTGGGCACGCCCGACGCCATCCCCGAGGCTGACGCACGTCTTGCGGCAGCGGCGCGCGAACAGGCATGAGCGGAACCGCGCCCCCTCCCAGCCCGGCTCAGGCTGCGCGGGTCCGCCCGAACCTGTTCACGATCCCGGCCGGCGTCCCTTTCCTGCCGACGCTGGCGGCGGCAATCCTGGGCGGAAGGCTTGACCTCGGCGACGCCTTCGGGACGCCCGAAGCGCTGGCCCGGTTGACGATCTATCTGCCGACGCGGCGCGCGGCGCGCGCGCTGGCCTCGGAACTGGTCCGGCGCAGCGGACGCAAGGCCGTGATCCTGCCGCGTCTGGTGCCGCTCGGCGATCCCGGGGAAGCGGAACTGCAGGACATCCTCAACCCGTCTTCCCTCTCCGAGGCGGCCGGCGACGCACGGCTGCCCATCCATCCGTTGACGCGCCGGATGCTTCTGGCCCGCCAGATCCTCGCGGCCAGCCAGTTCCGCGATGCCGAACTGCTGGCCGAGGGTGTGGGGGGCGGCGGGATGGCGGCATCATCGCTGGGTACGGCCTTCGCGCTGGCGCAGGACCTCGCCAGCCTTCTCGATGCCATGCAGGCCGAGGGCGTGCCCTATGCGGCGCTGCTGGGCCTCGACACCGCGCGCTTTGACGAACTGTGGCAGCTGACGGCCCGGTTCCTGGCGATTCTCGGCGAGCATTGGCCGCAGGTCCTCAACGAGCGTGGCGAGGTCGATCCGATCACCTGGCGCAACAGGCTGCTGCAGGATCAGGCCGACCGCCTGGAGGCGGGGAGCACGTCCGATCCGGTGATCGTGGCCGGCTCGACCGGTTCGATGCCAGCCACGGCGCGGCTGATGGCTGCCGTCGCCTCCCGGCCGGCCGGAGCGGTCGTCCTGCCGGACCTCGATCTGGCCATGGCCGACCAGCGCTGGCAAGCGCTCATGGCCCTTGCCACGCGCGCGCCAGACCGTTTCGCCTCCCATCCGCAGGCGCAACTGCTGAAGCTGCTCGGCCAGATGCGGGCCGCACGGTCGGATGTCCGGGCCCTGATGCCCGAACCGCTGCCTCCGGCGCTGCTGTCTGGTACGATCAGGGGGCGGCTCGCCCATGAGGCCCTGTGCCCGGCCGATGCAGCCGAAGACTGGCAGACGCTGCACCAGCGGCTTGATCCGGCGGCCCTTGCGGCGGCTTTCGGTGATGTCACCATCATGGCGGTTGCAGACGAGCGGCTCGAGGCGCTGGCGATCGCGCTTTCGATCAAGAAGGCGCTGGCCACGCCTGACCGCACCATCGCGCTCGTCACGCCCGACAGGGCGCTTGCCGAACGCGTCGTGCTGGAGCTTGGCCGCTGGCGCATCGCGGTTGCGGACAGCGCCGGGCAGTCCCTCGCGCGCACCGAGGCGGGCCAGGCCCTGGCCTTGCTGCTGGATGTCGCGGTCAGCAGGGGCAGCGCCGACAGTCTTCTCGCCCTGCTGCACCATCCGCGCCTGCGCCTCGGCCTTGCGGCGGCGGAGATGTCCCGGATCCGGCAGGCGCTTGAGATCGGTGCGCTGCGCGGAGCAAGGCGCTTTGCCGGGCTTGAGGGCCTGAGGCGGGCAGTGGCGGCGATGCCGGATCGGCGCGCCGATCTGCGGGCACCCATCCCGCGCCAGCGCCTGAGCGACCGTGACCTTGACGATGTGGCGGCAATGGTTGATCGCCTGACCGACGTGCTGGATGCGCTGCTCGACCCACGGACGCCGGCCACGGGCGATCTGGGTGGGGCGGTCAGGCTGCTTGGCTCTGCGCTCGATCATCTGTCCCGGACCGGCGGGGGTGAAAGTGCGATCTTTGCCGGAGCGGACGGCCAGGCCCTCCAGGCGATGCTGGAGGATATCGCGGGGGCCTCGGCGGGGCTCTCGGGCACCATGGCGGATCTCGCCCGTATCTGCCGGTCGGTGATGGCGGAGCGCGTCATTCAGCCCGATCCGGGCGGGCATCCACGCGTCAAGATCCTCGGCTCCCTCGAAGCCCGGCTGATGTCACCCGATCTGGTCATTCTTGGCGGTCTCAACGAAGGCACCTGGCCTCCGAACGCTATGACCGATCCGTTCCTCAACCGCGCCATGCGGGCCGAAATCGGGCTGTCATCCCCCGAGCGCCGCATCGGTCAGGGCGCCCATGACTTCATCCAGGCTTTCAGCGCGCCCGAGGTCATTCTGACGCGGGCCGTCAAGGTCGGCGCCACGCAGGCTCTGCCGTCGCGCTTCTGGCAGGTTCTGAAAGCCGTCGTGCCGCCAGCGCTGTGGGACGAAGCCGACCGGCGCGGCGCGGAGATCGGCGCCATCGCCGAACAGATCGACCAGCCTGCGCAGATAGCACCCGCCCGCCGGCCGCGGCCGATGCCCGAGCGCTCCCTGCAGCCCACCAGCTACAGCGTCACGGACGTCGAAACGCTGTACCGGGATCCCTATGCGGTCCATGCGCGGCGCATTCTTAAGCTCGATCCGCTTGAACCGCTTCAGGTCGACATCGGCGCGGCTGATCGCGGCATGCTCCTGCACGCGGTCATGGAGCGCTTCGCCAGCGCCTGGCCTGCCGGACTGCCGGACGACCCCGGCCGCAAACTCATCGACATCGGCACAGAGGTCTTTGCCGAACTGTCCGATGAGCCTGACGTCCAGGCCTTCTGGTGGCCGCGCTTCGTCGATCTTGTTCCGGCGATCGTCGGTTGGGAAGCGGCGCGGCGCGGCGCCTTGCTGCGGATCGGCACGGAGGTGCGCATCGCCGCGCCCATCATGCTCGCTGATGGCAGCGAGGTCAGGCTCACGGCCCGCGCCGACCGGGTCGAGGCACTTCGGGATGGACGCCTCGCCATCATCGACTTCAAGTCCGGCGCTGCGCCGTCAAAGGACCAGATCGGGGCCGGACTGGCACCGCAATTGCTGCTGGAGGCGGCCCTGGGCCCGCTGGGGCGCTTCGTTTCGATCCGCGACCGGGATCAGCCCTCTATCGGGCCCGCCGCGGTCGCGAGCGCCGCCTATGTCACCTTGAGGGCCGGCGACGGCCTCAAGCAGGCCGAGGTGGTGGAGCCGGATGAGCTTGCCGTGCGTGCAAACGAGAATCTCGAGGGTTTCCGCAGCATGATCCTGGGCTTTCTGGACGGGCAGCGGCCGTTCATCTCGCGCTTTGCGCCCCAGTTCATGCGCTTTGAGGGCGAGTATGATCATCTGGCCCGCGTCAAGGAATGGTCCGCCGCCGCCGATGACGATGGCGAGGATGGTGCATGAGCGCACAGAGCACCGCGCCGGTCCGGCAGGCCCCTGAGCTGACCAGGGCCCTTCAGGCAAGCGCCTCCGACCCGGGCGCCAGCGCCTGGGTCTCGGCCAATGCGGGCTCCGGCAAGACCACGGTTCTGGTGCGGCGGGTGCTGCGCCTGCTGCTGGCCGATGTCGATCCCGCCCGCATCCTGTGCCTGACGTACACCAAGGCGGCTGCGGCCAACATGCAAAGCCGTCTGTTCGGGATGCTGGCGGACTGGGTCAGGCTCGGACAAGCCGAGCTGTCCCAGGCGCTGGCCCTGGTCCTCGACCGCGCGCCGGGGGCGGCGGAACTGGCCCGGGCGCGGCAGCTTTTCGTCAGGGCGCTGGAGACACCCGGAGGCCTCAAGTTCGAAACGATCCATGGCTTCTGCACGCGCGTCCTGCAGGCGACGCCGTTCGAGGCCCGCATTCCGGCGCGTTTCGAGGTGATCACCGACACCGACAAGGCGGCTTCCATCGACGACGCGATCTGCGCCGTGCTGGCCCTTGCCAGCGCCGACGCCGGCAGCCTGAAGGTCTCTCTCGACCAACTCGCCAGTCTTGTCGATGACAGCGGCTTTCGCGGTCTGGTTGTCAAGGCCATCGCCAGCGCACGCTTCCTTGTCGACAAGGACGGCGAGGTTCGCCCGCTGCACGCGATCGAGGCGGACCTGCGTGACGCGCTTCATGTCGATCCGCGCTGGCGGGAGGAGGAGCTCGCAGCCTCGGCTCTGGCGTCGGTCGAGCGGCTGGCTGACATGGCGCTGGCCATGCGCGCGGTGGCAGCCCATGGCACGGAGACCGACATCTCGAAATGGGAGCCGGCAGCCCAGGCTTACCCGGTGGCGGGGCCATCGGCGCGACTGGACCTGTGGTGCGACCTTCTGCTCACGAAGGATGACCAGCCGCGCAAGGGCGAGATGGTCACAAGGAAGGTTGTGGCCGCCGCGCCCGATCTTGCGGCGGCGCTGAAGGCCGCTTCGATGATCTGTGCGGAGGTTCGCTCGCGGCTGCGCGCCTTGCGGACCTATCACCGGAGCCTGGCCCTGTTCGAGGTTTCGCGGCTTGTGCTCGCCCGCTACAACGCCGCCAAACGGCATGACGCGCGGCTTGACTATGGCGACCTCATTCAGCGCACCCGCGAGCTCTTCATGCGCATCGAGGCGGCCTGGGTGATTTACCGGCTCGATAGCGGCCTCGACCACCTGCTGGTCGACGAGGCCCAGGACACCAGCGCCGACCAATGGGCCATTCTCAACGCGCTGACAGCGGAGTTCCTGGCTGGCGAAGGACAGCGCAGCAGCGAGATCGCGCGCACCATCTTCGCGGTGGGTGACGAAAAGCAGTCGATTTTCGGCTTCCAGGGCGCGGCTCCCGCCGAGTTCGGGCTGCAGCGCGCGGCGCTTGGCGAGCGATCAAGGCCCCTGTCGCGGCCATTCCACGATGTCCGCCTCAACGTGTCGTTCCGGTCGACGCGCGACGTGATCGAGGCGGTCGACGCGGTGTTTGCCCAGCCGGCTGCGGCTCTGGGCGTGGACGACGGCGGTGGCGAGGGCCGCATGGTCCACGAAACCGTGCGCGGCGACGCCTCCGGCGCGGTCGATCTGTGGGATCTGGTCGAGCCTCCTGCCAAGGACATCGAGGTGGTCTGGAACCGGCCGGTCGACGCACCCGAACGTCAGGCGTCCGTGCAGCAACTGGCGCGCACCATAGCGCGCACCGCCCGGTCCTGGCTGGACGCTGGCGTCGATGATCTTGGCAGGCCGGTCAGCGCAGGCGACATTCTGGTTCTGCTGCCGAAGCGGAAGGCGGCCTTCGCGGCGATCGTGCGAGCCCTGAAGGATGAGAGCGTGCCGGTCGCCGGCATGGACCGCATTGAGCTCGCCGGACATATCGCGACCCAGGACCTGGTGGCGCTGGGCCGGGTCGCCCTGCTGCCGGATGATGACCTTACCTTCGCGGTCATGCTCAAGGGCCCGATCTTCGGCTATGACGACCGCGACCTGCTGCGCCTCGCGCCGCGCCGCGCCGGATCGCTGCGGGCCGCGCTGGCCGCGTCGTCGCTTGAACAGGACATGGCGGCACATGCCCGGTTTGGGCGGATCGAGGCGCTGGCCGCTTCGTCCGGCCCGTTCGCCTTCTATAGTGCCGTGCTGTCGCTCCTGGACGGCCGCAGGCTGATGTTGTCGCGTCTGGGTGCCGAGGCAGCCGATGTGATCGACGCCTTTCTGGGCCGCGCCCGCGAGCATGAACAGCGGGAGGGGCCGTCGCTCAGCCGCTTTCTCGACGCCGTCGAGGCGAGCCTCGATGATGTCAGGCGCGATCTGGCGACCGCCCGTGGCGAAGTCCGGGTCATGACGGTCCACAGCGCCAAGGGGCTCGAGGCCAAGGTGGTGATCGTCGCGGACATCGGCGCTGCGCCGTCCTCGCGCGCCAGTGAGCCTTTCCTCGACATTCCGCTGAGGAACCCTGCGGCGGCAGGGGCAGGGCCCGCCTGCGCCACCGTCTGGTCGCCGCGCAAGGGTGAGGACGCAGCCCCGGCCGCAGCGGCGCGGGCGCAGCGCGATGCTGGCCAGCGCGCGGAATTCCTCCGCCTGCTCTATGTCGCGATGACGCGGGCCGAGGATCGGCTGATTGTCTGCGGGATCCGTCCGGCCAACGGCAAGCTGCCGGCCGGGTCCTGGTATGGCCTGATCGAGAGCGGGCTTTCGGCCACGCCCACGGGTCTCGCCGACGCGCCGCACGCCGCCCGCGGCGTGGCCGTGCGGCGCTTCAAGCTCACGCCGGAGGTCGGCCCCCGATCGGCTGTCCCTCCGGCCGCCGCACGCCTTGCGCAGCCGCCTGACCTGCCTGGCTGGGTTCATGCGCCGCTGCCTGACGAGGTTGAAGCGGCTCCTCCGCTCGCGCCGGCCAACGCCCTGTCGGCGGCGAGCCTGGAGGCCCGCCCGGCTGATCAGGCGGCCCAAGGCTCCCTGCTCGCTGCGGCCGCAGCCCGGGGGCGCGCGGTTCACAAGCTGCTGCAGTGGTTGCCCCAGAGCGTGCCCGAGGCGCGTCACGCTGTGGGGTTGCGCCTTCTGGGCCAGGGTATCAGCCCTTCGGGCGCATCCGGACATGACGATCTGGTGGCGCAGGTCTGCGGCCTGATTGAGGCGCCCGACCTGGCCGCGCTGTTTGGCGCAGGCAGCCTTGCCGAAGTCGCGATCGCCGGAAGCATCGAGACCGGCCGGGGGCGCCGGGACGTCTCGGGGCGGATCGACCGGCTGGTCGTCACGGCGACCGAGATCATTCTGGGCGACTTCAAGACGACCCTCAGGCCACCCGAGACCGCCTGGCAGATCGGCGCCGGCACGCTCGCCCAGCTTGCGGCCTATCGCCAACTGCTGCGTCAGCTTTATCCGGACCGCCCGGTTCGGACGTGGGTCATCTATACGGCAGGCCCGCGCGTTCTGGCCCCGCATGACGCTCAGCTTGACCAGGCGCTCGCCGACGGTCTCGGTGTGAAAGTCACAGAGCCGTGACGCAGGCCGCCGCGACGCTTGACCCCGGGCAGCGTCATTCATAGCTTGCAGTCACAAGGCGCGCGGGCAAACCGCGCCCAACCAGAACCCAGCGAGACCCCCATGAGCGCCGCCGCCAAAGTCACCGATGCCAGCTTCGAGGCCGATGTCCTCAATTCGGCGCAGCCCGTCGTGGTCGATTTCTGGGCTGAATGGTGTGGCCCGTGCCGCATGATCGCGCCGGCGCTCGATGAGATCGCGACGGAGATGGCCGGCAAGGTCAAGGTCGTGAAGCTCAATGTCGACGAGAACCCGGCTGTGTCAGCCAAGTTCGGCATTCGCTCGATTCCGACGCTGATGGTTTTCAAGGGCGGCAAGCTCGTGGCCCAGAAGGCTGGCGCGGCGCCCAAGAGCGACCTCCAAAAGTGGATCAGCGCCAGCGCGGCGGTCTGAAAAAGCGCCCGGACCGGCGCAAGGCTTAACCAGCCCTTAAAAGCGCCATGGTTCATTATGGTGGTGCGCATGCCGAAGCGGTCCCGTGCTGCGGCAGCCATCAACAGGTGAGATTGTCCGCGCATGGCCGACCGCGAAGGCGCACGACGCGAACCCAGTTTCGGTGAGGCCCGCCAGGTGCGCGCCGCGTTGCGCGATGACATCCGCCTGTCGGCCGATGACCGTGCTGTGCCCCAGCGCGGCCGGTCGCGCGAACGGGCCGAGCGGGACCGGCAGGATGATGGAGCGCCGCGCCGGCGTGGCAGGGGAGGCCCGCCCGCGCCGAAGGGGCGGCGGCGCAAGCCGCGCCGGTCCCTGTTCGGGCGGCTCGCCTACTGGACGCTTGTGCTTGGCTTGTGGGCCGTCATGGTCCTTGGCGGACTGATCGCCTATCACGCGGCGCAGCTGCCGCCGATCGACCAGCTGACCGTGCCGAAGCGCCCGCCGAACATCGCCATTCTGGCGGCGGACGGCGTGCTCATCGCCAATCGCGGCGAGACCGGCGGGCGCAATGTCAACATTCGCGAGCTGCCGCCTCATCTGCCGCGCGCCTTCATCGCCATCGAGGACCGCCGCTTCTACAGCCATTTCGGTCTCGACCCCATCGGGATCATCCGTGCGACGGTCCGCAATCTGACAAGCCGCGGCGTCAGCCAGGGCGGCTCGACCCTGACCCAGCAACTTGCCAAGAACCTGTTCCTGACGCAGGACCGGACCATGTCGCGCAAGATCCAGGAGGCGATCCTTGCCGTCTGGCTTGAGCGCAGCTTCAGCAAGGACCAGATCCTGGAGTTGTATCTGAACCGCGTCTATTTCGGCTCGGGGGCCTACGGTGTCGAGGCGGCGGCCCAGCGCTACTTTGGCAAGTCGGCGCGATCGGTGAATGTGGCGGAAGCGGCGATGCTGGCCGGGCTGGTGCAGGCGCCGTCGCGCTTGGCGCCGAACCGCAACCCGGAGGCCGCAGAGCGCCGCGCCCAGATGGTGATCGCCGCCATGGTCGACCAGGGCTTCATTTCCGACGCCTCGGCCAAGACGGCGCTTGTCCAGCCGGCAGAGGCGGTCGAGCGCGAGGGTGCCAACACCATTGCCTACGCGGCCGATTTCGTCATGGACGTGCTCGACGACTTTATCGGCTCGATCGACGGTGATGTCACCGTGCTCACCTCGATCGATCCGCGCATCCAGCTTGCAGCCGAAGCGGCGCTGACAGAGGCCCTGAACCGGGAAGGTGCGAAGCAGTCCGTCAGCCAGGGCGCTGTGGTCGCCCTGTTGCCCGATGGCGCGATCCAGGCGCTCGTGGGCGGCCGCAGCTATGCCCGCAGCCAGTTCAACCGGGCCGCGTCGGCCCGCCGACAGCCGGGCTCGTCATTCAAGCCGTTCGTCTATCTCGCGGCGCTTGAGGCCGGCCTGACCCCGGACACGATCCGCGACGACAGCCCTGTCACGGTGAAGGGCTGGTCTCCGGAAAACTATTCGCGTGACCACCGCGGGCCTGTCAGCCTGCAGACAGCCCTGTCGCTGTCGCTGAACACGGTCGCCGTCAAGCTTGGCCAGGAGGTCGGACCCAGAGCGGTTGTGCGCGTGGCGCAGCGGCTCGGCATTGCCTCTCCCCTGCAGGCCAACGCGTCGCTGCCGCTCGGCACCTCCGAGGTGACGCCGCTGGAGTTGACCGCCGCCTACGCCGCCTTCGCCAATGGGGGTCAGGGCGTCACCCCCTATGTCATCCGCGAGGTGCGCGCCGCCAACGGCAAGGTCTTGTACAAGCGCGATGGCTCCGGGCTCGGCACGGTCGTCGACCGCAGCCGCCTGCCGATGATGAACGGCATGCTGCGCGAGACGCTGCTGACCGGCACCGGCCGCAAGGCCGACGTACCGGGCTGGGAAGCCGCCGGCAAGACCGGGACCACGCAGGATTTCCGTGATGCCTGGTTTGTCGGCTACACAAGCCGCCTCGTGGCCGCCGTCTGGCTGGGCAATGATGACAACAGCCCGATGAAACGCGTCTCAGGCGGCGGGCTGCCCTCCGAGATCTGGGGCCGGTTCATGCGGACCGCCTTGGCCGGGGCGCAGCCGCTGCCGCTGCCAGGCGGGCTCTGGCGAGGGGCGCCCGATGCCCCCGGCGCGCCCCTGGCCAGTGCGGCGCCCGCCGCCGGTCGCAGGCCCGGGGCCGCACCCGTGACGACCAATGACAATGATGTGGTGCGCGGCATGCCGACCGAGCGCGGCTTCCTTGAGCGGCTTTTCGGTGGTTAGGGTGACGTAACGGCAGATTTGTCCACAGCCGCTGCTCGACCGCAAACCTGCGCAGGTGCCGGACATTGCCGCACCCGTGCCGGACAAAAGCTGTTTCTGTCACAGGCAATCCACAGTGATTCACACGCTGTCCACAGATTGTCCCCAGCCGTGCGAATGCGGTCAGCCCGCGGCGCGCACCTTGCGGCTGCGGTGAAAGACGATCAAGGCGACAAGCCCGATCGCCGTGATGATCAGCGGCAGGGGCAGGGCCGACCCGGTCAGGAGCCGCCCGATGCCAAGACCCACAAAGGCGGCGAACATCATCTGGCAGATGCCCAGAAAGGATGAAGCCGTGCCCGCCCGTTCGGGAAACGGCATCATCGCTGCCGCCTGTCACTGCGGCATGGTGAGGCCCACGCCAGCCGCGTAGAGTCCCATCGGCACGCTGATCTCGAGCGAGGAGCCGGTGCCGATCAGCGTGAGCGCGAGCATGATGGTGCCGCCCGAGGCAAGGCAGGCCACGCCGAGGCCGATCACCCGGTCAAGTCCGACCGAACCCACCATCCTCTGGGCCAGGATCGTGCCGGAGATGAAGCCGAGCACGCCGAGCCCGAAGGACAGGCCGAACTGCACCGGCGTCAGGCCATAGACGCCCATCAGGACGAAGGACGAGCCTGATATGAAGGCGAAAAGCCCGCCATAGGCGAGCGACACAAGCGTCACATAGACCCGATAGGGCGCGCTGTTCAGAAGGACGGCAAAGCCCTTGATGATGGCCACGACCGACATGGGCTCATCAAGCTTCTGCCGGATCGTCTCGGGCAGCGCCAGGACGATCCAGAGCGCCAGCGCGGAGGCAAAGCCAAGGGTCGCCACGAAGGTCGAGCGCCAGCCGAAAGCATCGTGCAGGAAGCCACCCAGCACCGGTGCGATGGCCGGCACAACCCCCATGATCATGCCCATCCGCGCCAGTTCCTGGCCGGCGCGCGGCCCCTCATAGAGGTCGCGCACCATGGCGCGACCCAGCACAATCGGCCCCGAGGCGCCCAGCGCCTGCATGAAGCGCGCTCCGATCAGCATGTCGATCGAAACGGCCAGCGCACAGGCCAGCGTAGCCGCAAGGAACAGCGCAAAGCCGGCGAGAAGGACCGGCTTTCGCCCGAGCCTGTCGGACAGCGGTCCATAAACCAGTTGGCCGGCGGCAAAGCCGAACAGGAAAGCCGACAGGGTCGCCTGCGCGCCCGCCGTGCCGGCGTTGAAGACGCGGGCGATGTCCGGTACGGAGGGCAGGTAGAAATCGGTCGAGAGCGGACCCAGCGAGGTCAGCATCGCCAGCGTCGCCGTCATGGCGAGTGTGTTGGGCTGCAGGTTCACCATCCACCTGTACCAAAGCAAATGGCCGGGACAAGCCCGGCCATCACATGCATCCTGTGCGCCACAGGCGCGCGGCACTGATCAGTCGCGGCGCGGGCGGCGATCGCGGCCGCCGCGGTCATCACGGCGGGGGCGCTCGGAGCGCTCCTCGCGCTGTTCCTCTTCCGGGCCTTCGCCGCGCTCGGCGCGCTCGGCGTCGCGTTGCGCCTTCAGCTTCTCGGTGATGTCCTCGCCGGTGGCCTGATCGACCACCTTCATGGACAGGCGGATCTTGCCGCGCTCGTCGAAGCCGAGCAGCTTGACCTTGACCTTGTCGCCTTCCTTGATCACGTCCGTGACCTTGGCGACGCGCGCCGGGGCCAGCTCGGAGATATGGATCAGGCCATCCTTGGCACCAAAGAAGTTGACGAAGGCGCCGAACTCCATGGTCTTCACCACGGTGCCCTCATAGATCACGCCGACTTCCGGCTCGGACACGATCGACTTGATCCACTTGATGGCGGCCTCGATCGACTTCCCGTCGGCCGAGGCGATCTTCACGGTGCCGTCATCCTCGATGTTGATCTTCGCGCCCGTCTTCTCGACGATCTCGCGGATGATCTTGCCGCCCGAACCGATGACTTCGCGGATCTTGTCGACGGGGATCTTCATGGTTTCGATGCGTGGCGCGAACTCGCCGAGCTGCGAGCGCGCGGTGGTCAGCGCCTTGGCCATTTCACCAAGGATGTGCAGACGACCGTCCTTGGCCTGTGTCAGGGCGACCTGCATGATCTGTTCGGTGATGCCGGCGATCTTGATGTCCATCTGCAGCGAGGTAATGCCGTTCTCGGTGCCCGCCACCTTGAAGTCCATGTCGCCGAGGTGATCTTCGTCCCCCAGGATGTCGGACAGCACGGCAAAGCGCTTGCCTTCGAGGATCAGGCCCATGGCGATGCCCGCCACCGGGTGCTTCAGCGGAACGCCTGCATCCATCAGCGCCAGCGAGGAGCCGCAGACCGTGGCCATCGAGGACGAGCCGTTCGATTCGGTAATCTCGGAGACCAGACGCAACGTGTACGGGAACTCGTGGTGCGCCGGCAGCATCGGGCGGATGGCGCGCCAGGCGAGCTTGCCGTGGCCGATTTCGCGTCGGCCGGGCGAACCCATGCGACCCGTCTCCCCGACCGAGTAGGGCGGGAAGTTGTAGTGCAGCAGGAAGGTTTCCTTGCGGGTGCCTTCCAGTTCGTCGATGTACTGCTCGTCATCGCCGGTGCCGAGGGTGGCGACCACAAGCGCCTGGGTCTCCCCGCGGGTGAACAGCGCTGAACCATGGGTGCGCGGCAGGATGCCGACTTCCGAGACGATGGCGCGCACGGTCTTGACGTCGCGGCCATCGATGCGGATGCCGTCATCGAGGATGTTGAAGCGCACGACCTTGGCCTGGGCTTCCTTGAACACGGCCTTGACCTGGTCCTTGTCGAACTTCGCCTCGGCGCCTTCCGGGAACAGGGTCGTCATGACCTTGTCCTTGACGGCGTCGACGGCCTTGTAGCGGTCCTGCTTGGTCGTGATCTTGTAGGCCTTGCGCAGGTCCTTCTCGGCCACCTTCATCACGGCCTTCTCGACGGCCGAATGATCCGGCGGCGTATAGTCGCGCGGCTCCTTGGCGGCCTTCTCGGCGAGGCGGATGATCGCGTCGATGACGGGCTGGAAGTGCTTGTGGCCGAACATGACGGCGGCAAGCATGATGTCTTCGCCCAGTTCCCTGGCCTCCGATTCCACCATCAGCACGGCGTCCTGCGTACCGGCGACGGTGAGGTCGAGATCGGATTCCTTGATCTCGGCGGATGTCGGGTTCAGCTTGAGCTGGCCATTGATGTAGCCGACCTTGGCCGCGCCGACCGGGCCGGTGAACGGCACGCCGGACAGCGTCAGCGCAGCGGAGGCTCCGATCATGGCCGGAACGTCGGGGTCATTCTCGAGATCGTGCTGGAGCACGGTGACCACGACCTGGGTGTCATTGCGGTAGCCCTCCGCGAAGAGCGGGCGGATCGGGCGGTCGATGAGGCGGGAGATCAGCGTCTCGCGCTCGGATGGGCGGCCTTCGCGCTTGAAGTAGCCGCCGGGAATGCGGCCGGCGGCGAACGCCTTTTCCTGGTAGTTCACCGTCAGGGGGAAGAAATCGATGCCGGGCTTCGGTTCCTTGGCAGAGACGACGGTGGCGAGCAGCACGGTCTCGCCATAGGTCACCATAACCGCGCCGTCGGCCTGGCGGGCGACCTTGCCGGTCTCGAGGGTCAGCTTGCGGCCGCCCCAGATCAGCTCTTCAGTCTGGATATCGAACATGTGGTCTTTCAGCTTTCATCATGGGCGCCGGATGAAGCCGCATCCTGGTTCTGTCGGGGCAAGCCATGGGCAAGACGGCGAACGGCTGGGACCCCAGCGGTTGGCGATCCTGTCCATGGACGCTTGCCCCGTCTGCAAGGCGGCTCAGGGGATAGGGCAAAGGCCGGTTGCGCGCCCGTGGGCAGCGGCCTTGGCAAAAGCGGAACCGGCAACAGCTGCGACCGGGTCCGCAAGGGCGACGGTCCGGCGGCGCGGGTGCACCTGCCGGGCCAAAAGACCGGTCAGCGGCGGATGCCGAGCTTCTCGATCAGGGTCTTGTAGCGGGCCTCGTCCTTGCCCTTGACATAGTCGAGCAGCGAGCGGCGCTGCGAAACCATCTTGAGCAGGCCGCGGCGCGAATGGTTGTCCTTGACGTGGCTCTTGAAGTGGCCGGTCAGGTTGTTGATCCGCTCGGTCAGGATGGCCACCTGGACCTCCGGAGAGCCGGTGTCGCCGGTCTTGGTTGCATATTCGGAAACAAGCGCAGTCTTGCGCTCCGCCGTGATCGACATCGTGATATCCTTTCAAGAAGGGGTTTCGCGTGATCTTGTCGGCCAGGCCGGGATGTCGTCCAGCCAGGTCGACGTGTCCGGGACTCATCCCCGGCGCGCTGGCCTATAGGGGAGAAAGCCCGGTTTGGCTAGGAAAATCGGCGGGTCCGCGCCGTTGCCGCTCAGTAGCCGCGCGCCCGCTCCACCTGGTGTTCGAGCGGCAGGCCGAGGCCCAGCCGGTCGATCTGGCGGGCGATCAGCGCGCAGATGGCATCGGGTGAACTCATCGCAGCATTGTGCGGCGTCACGGTCACCTTCGGATGCAGCCAGAAGGGCGAGGCGGCATCGAGCGGCTCCATGCGGAAGACATCGAGCGTGGCGTGCTGCAAGATCCCCTCATCGAGGCAGGCGAGAACATCCGCCTCGTTCTGCGAGGCGCCCCGCCCGGCATTGATGATGACGGGTCCGCCAAGCCGGCTGTCGCGGGCGAGGGCGGCGAAGGTCTCGCGGTTCAGGATGCCGTCGGTCTCCGGCGTCGCCGGCAAAAGGTTCACCAGGATGTCGGTGCGCGCCAGGAAGGGCTTGAACCCCTCCGCTCCGGCAAAGCTCGCCAGCCCGTCGACATCGCGGCGCGTACGGCTCCAGCAGGCAACATCGAAGCCGAGCGCCATCAGCTTGCCGGCGGCGTCGAGCCCGAGTACCCCCATGCCGAGAATGCCCACCCTGACATCGCGCGCGGCAGGCTGGTTGCGGTCATCGATCCATTGCGCCTCGCGCTGCTGGCGGTCGTAGCGGCGCTGCTGGCGCAGCGCGATCAGGCAGTGCAGCGCGACATACTCGGTCATCCGCGCCGTCAGGTCCGGATCGACAACGCGGGCCATGGGCACGTCGGGCAGGCGGCTGTCGGCAAACAGGTGATCGACGCCGGCGCCAAGCGAGAAGATCGCTTCGAGCATGGGCAGCCCTTCGAGCGAGCCCACGGGATGCTTCCAGCTTGCAGCGAAGTGCACGCCGCGCCGGTCGAACGGCTCGCCCAGCGCCACGATCTCCATGCCGGGCAGATGCCGCTGGAAACGAGCGCGCCAGCTTTCGACATCCCAGTGGGTCATGGCGATCAGCAGGCTCATGCGGTGATCCGTTCGACAATCGTGCGGGGCGTTGCAGGCACGGCCTCGGCTGCGAGTCCATAAGCTTCGATGAGGCGCGCCGCGGCGCGAGCGAAGGTCGCCTCATCACGGGCATGGATCACGGCAAGCGGCCGGCCGGGGCCGACCGGCGCGCCGATACCGGCGAGCGCCGTCAGCCCGACGGCCGGGTCGATCGCATCCTGGGCCCGCGCCCGGCCGCCGCCAAGTTCGACGACGGCAATACCGACCGCGCGCGTGTCGATGGCGCTGACGAAGCCGGCCTCCGGCGCAGTCAGCTCCCGGACGACCGGCGCGGCGGCCAGATGCGCCGATGGCCTGGTGATCAGGTCATGCGGTCCGCCCAGCGCGCTGATCATGCGCTGGAACGCCTCCGCCGCCGCGCCCGAGCTGATGGCGCGTTCCATGCGCTGCCGACCGTCGATGAGGCTGGTCGCGAGATTGCCAAGAACCAACATCTCGGCGCCCAGCGCCAGCGTGACCTCATGCATGCGCGCCTCGCGCCTCGCCCCGGTCAGATAGTCGATGGCGTAGCGCACCTCGAGCGCATTGCCGGCCACGTCCGCCAGCGGGGCATCCATGTCGGTGATCAGCGCGGTGGTCTTGAGCCCGGCGCCATTGGCCACAGCCACCAGCGATTGCGCCAGCTCGCGCGAGCGTTCACGTGTCGGCATGAACGCGCCCGAGCCGGTCTTGACGTCCATGGCAAGCCCCTGAAGCCCCGCGGCGAGCTTCTTCGACAGGATCGAGGCCGTGATCAGCGGCACCGACTCCACCGTCGCGGTCACATCGCGGATGCCGTAAAGACGTTTATCGGCCGGGGCAAGATCGGCCGTCTGACCGATGATGGCGCATCCGGCCTCGCGGACCACCTTTCGGAACATGGCGTTGTCAGGCTGCGTCATGTAGCCGGGCACGGAATCGAGCTTGTCGAGCGTGCCGCCGGTGTGGCCGAGCCCTCGCCCGGAAATCATCGGCACGAAGCCGCCGCAGGCGGCGACCGCCGGCGCCAGCATCAGCGAGACGGTGTCTCCGACCCCTCCGGTCGAGTGTTTGTCGAGCGCCGGACCCGGAAGGTTGCTCCAGTCGAGCACGGAGCCGGAATCGCGCATGGCTTCGGTGAGGGCCACACGCTCGGCCGTGTTCATGTCGCGAAAGAACACGGCCATGGCGAAGGCGGCCGCCTGCCCTTCGGTAACGCGCCCGTCGGTGAGGCCGGCGATCATCTGGCCGATTTCAAAGGGCGCAAGTTCCGCGCCGTCGCGCTTCCTGCGGATGATCTCTTGCGGCAGGAACGATGTCGCGGCCATCAGTAAACCCCATCGCCGGTGTCGCGGGCGGCCTTGCCCATGATGACCTCGACGAGGGCCTGGTGGAGCCCGCTCGCCCCGAAACGGAAGGTGCGTGGGTTGGCCCAGCCCGGCCCCATGATCCTGGCGGCAAGGTCGAGATAGAGCCGGGCGTCGTCGAGGCTGCGGATTCCGCCGGAAGGCTTGAGGCCGACCGGCTGCCCGCTGGCCTTGATCGCCTCCAGCATGGTCGCTGCCGCCGCCGGCGTGGCCGAGACCGGGATCTTGCCGGTGGAGGTCTTGATGAAATCGGCACCAGCGGCGATCGCCAGGTCGCTGGCCGCCCGGATGCTGGGCTGATCGGGATAGGCCCCTGTTTCAAGGATGACCTTCAGCAAGGTTGCGCCGCAGACGGCCTTGATCTCGGCGATCATGTCGGCGGCGATGTCGGGATCGCCCTGCAGAAAGGCCTTGTAGGGCATCACCAGGTCGATTTCGTCGGCACCGTCGCCGATCGCTTCGGTCGTGTCGCCGCAGATGCGCCCGACATTGGTGCCGCCTGCCGGGAAGTTGACCACGGTCGCGACGCGGACTGCGCTTGCGCCGAGCGTGCGGCGGGCCAGGGTGACGAATTGCGGCCAGATGCAGATGGCCGCCACGGGCCCCGGAGTGGCGATAGCCCTGGCGCAGAGCTTGAGGGTGCCCGCCTCGCTGGCCTGATCGCCGAGATCGGTGAGATCGAGCAGGCCCAGCGCCTTGCGGGCCAGGTCGCTGTCGGATGTGCCGTCAGGCATGGGCCATCTCCTTGACGAAGGCGCGCACCAGCGCCTTCAGGCGCGGGGCGGCAGTGTCCGCCACATGCTTCGTTTCCATGTGGTTCGGGGCGATCACCTGCATGCCTGTGCCGTAGTTGGTGACGATCGACAAGCCCGCCACCATCAGACCGAGCCGTCGCGCCATGATCACCTCCGGGACGGTCGACATGCCGACAAGATCGGCTCCGACCCGCTGTGACAGCCGGATCTCCGCCGGCGTCTCGAAGCTCGGGCCGCTCCACCACATGTAGACCCCCTCGTCGAGCGCAAGGCCGATGCTGCTGGCCGCGACCCTGAGCCGCGCCCGCAGCGTCGGGCTGTAGGCGTCGGCCATGGGCACGAAGCGACGTTCGTCGCTGTCGCCGATCAGCGGGTTGGGTCCGCCAAGGCTGATATGATCGCTGATCGACACCACGTCGCCGGGCTTCATGCCGAGGTTCACCGACCCTGCCGCATTCGTGGCCAGGAGCGGCGGCGAACCGAGCCGTGTCAGAAGTCCCAGCGGCACCTTCATCACCGCCGCGTCGCCGCCCTCGTAAGCGTGCGAGCGTCCAGCATAGACGAGGACCTTGCGCCCTTCCAGCCCGCCGAAGACGAGAGCCTTGCGGTGTCCCGAGACGGCGCCGACCGGAAAACCGGGGATGTCCGCGAACGGGATCACGACGGGGTCGGCGATCTCATCGGCCAGCGGGCCGAGACCCGAACCCAGGATAATGGCGAGATCGGGCCTGCCGACGCCGCGGGCGGTCACACAGGCCGCCGCCTCGTCGAACAGACGCTCGGGATGATCGCTCCAGGCCATGGCCAGTCAGGTCCTTCAACCGATGAGATTGTCCGGACCGAACGAGAACGGCAGCAGTTCGTCAAGCGTGAATGTCCGCTTGACGCGATCTGAATCGGCAATGTGGACCTTGATCCGCGGCGCCCCGAACTCGCGCAGCCTCTGGCGGCAACCGCCGCACGGCGTGCACAGGCCGGCTCCGTCGCCGATCACCAGCGCCTCGAGGATGCGCGTTTCACCGGCCATGACCATGGCTGCGATGGCGCTCGCCTCGGCACAGTTGCCGACGGGATAGGCCGCGTTCTCGACATTGCAGCCGGCATAGACGATGCCGTTCGCCGCCCGGACCGCCGCCCCGACGCGAAAACGCGAATAGGGCACATAAGCCCGGGCCTGCGCCGCCTTGGCGGCATCGAAGAGCGCGTTGGTCTCCGGCGTCATGACCGATCCTTGAGATAAGGCACACCCACCGCCCTGGGGGGCGTCGCCTTGCCGATGAATCCGGCCAGCAGCACCACGGTCAGGATGTAGGGCAGGGCCTGGATTGCCTGCACCGGCACCTGTCCGATGCCGGGGAAGCTCACGCCCTGGATGCGCAGCGCCACAGCGTCGAGCAGGCCGAACAGGAAGCAGGCGCCCAGTGCCGGCAAAGGCCGCCATTTGGCGAAAATCAGCGCTGCCAGCGCGATGAAGCCCTTGCCCGCGGTCATGTCGGTGATGAAGCCGGCGGACTGTGCGATCGAGAGATAGGCGCCGCCGAAGCCGCACAGGATGCCGGCCACGATCACCGCGCCGTAGCGCAGCCGCGCGACGGACAGGCCCGCAGTGTCGACCGCGGCCGGATTTTCGCCAACGGCGCGCAGGCGCAGGCCCCAGCTGGTACGATAGAGCACGAACCAGGTCAGGGGCACCATCGCCATCGCCAGATAGACCAGCACCGAGTGGCCCGAGATGACCTCGACATAGATCGCGCCGAGCACCGGCACCGAGCGGGCCGCCTCCACAAAGGGCAGCGTGATCTCGTTGAAGCGCGCGTTGCTGGGCAGTTGCGGCGTGCGTCCGCCCTGTCCGAACCAGGCATTGCCGAGGATCGCGGTCAGCCCCGAGGCCAGCACGTTGATGGCGACACCCGAGACGATCTGGTTGCCGCGCTGGCTGATCGAGGCAAAACCGTGCACCAGGGCGAACAGCACCGAGGCCATCACGGCTGCGAGCAGCCCCAGCCACGGGTTCGGTACCAGCGACGCGACCGCGCCGGCGGCGAAGGCGCCGATCAGCATCTTCCCTTCAAGCCCGATGTCGACCACTCCGGAGCGCTCGGAATAGAGCCCGGCGAGACAGGCGAAGAGCAACGGCACCGACAGCCGGATGGCGGAATCGACCGCGAGCAGGATGAGCTGAAAGGCCTCGCTCATGCGGCCACCACCTTGCCGGTAAGGCGCGCATAGAGCGCCGCGATCCTGTCGGCGAACATCATCTCGAGCGCGCCGGCGAACAGGATCACGAAGCCCTGGATGACGATGATCATCTCACGTGTGATCTTCGGCTTGTCGAAGGCGAGTTCGGCCCCGCCCTGATAGAGCACGCCGAACAGCATCGCCGCCAGCACGATGCCGAACGGATGGCAGCGGCCCATCAGTGCGACCGCGATGCCGACAAAGCCTGCGCCGGCGGTGAACTCGTTGATCAGCCGGCCCTGCACACCGAGGATCTCGTTCGTCGCCATCAGTCCGGCCAGCCCGCCCGAGATCAGCAGCGCGATCACGGTGATTCGCCGAGGCGAGATGCCGGCATAGACCGCCGCGTCGGGGTTCGCGCCGACTGTACGGATGGCGTAGCCCAGCCGCGTGCGCCAGATCAGCACCCAGACGAAGACAGCCGCCAGAATGGCGAAGATGAAGGAGAGATTGAGCGGCGTGCGGGTGATGGTCAGGGCGAACCAGGCCGCCATCTGGTTCATCAGCGGCAAGGTCGCGGCTGGCACGAACCTGGCCGTTTCGGGTGCCATCGAGCCGGCCATCTTCATCGGGCCGACCAGCAGGTAGACCAGCAAGGTCGCAGCGAGGAAGTTGAACATGATCGTCGTGATGACGATATGGCTGCCGCGATGGGCCTGCAGATAGGCAGGAATGAACACCCAGGCCGCGCCTGCCGCGGCGGCGCCGAGCACACACAGCGGCAGCAGCAGCGGCCAGGGCAGGAAGGGGAGCGACAAGGCCACCAGCGCCGCTCCGAGTCCGCCCATCAGCGCCTGGCCTTCGCCGCCGATGTTGAAGTGCCCGGCATGGAAGGCGACAGCGACGGCGAGCCCGGTGAAGATGAAACTGGTGGTGTAGTACAGCGTATAGCCGAGCCCGTATTGCGAGCCGAGCGCGCCGCGCAGCATGATCTGCAGGGCCTCGACCGGGTTCTCGCCGATCAGCGCGACCACCAGGCCCGCCGCGAGAAACGCGACGGCCACATTGACCAGCGGCACGACGCCGGCGGTCAGCCAGACGGGCGCAGTCTTTGCACTCATGCTGCCACCTTCGGCGCATCGGATGAAACCCCGGCCATCAGCAGGCCCATGTCCTGCTCGTTGGTATCCTCGGGGCGGCGCTCGCCGGTGATCTTGCCGCCGCACATCACCAGCACACGGTCGGACAGGGCCAGCACCTCGTCGAGCTCGGTGGAGACCAGCAGCACGGCCTTGCCCGCATCGCGCAGGGCGATGATCCGCTTGTGGATGAACTCGATCGCGCCGATGTCAACCCCGCGCGTCGGCTGGCCGATCAGCAGCAGCCTGGGATCGCGCTCGATCTCGCGGGCGAGCACGATCTTCTGCTGGTTGCCGCCGGAGAACAGCGCCGTGCGCAGCGTCGGGTCGGCGGGGCGCACGTCGAATGACGCCATCTTGCGGATGCAATCCGCCAGAACCGCATCGCGATCGAGAAAGGGTCCGGCGCCGAAACCCGGTTCGTCGGAACAGCCGAGAATGGCGCTTTCCGCGGCCTCGAACTGTTTCACGAGCCCCATCCGGTGGCGGTCCTCGGGAACGTGACGCAGGCCCCTGGCCCGGAGCGCCGTTGGATCGTCACCCCCGCCGCAGTCGAGCATCGTGCCGTTCAGGCTGATCGTCCCGCCCGCAGGCTTGCGGATGCCGGCGATGGTCTCCAGCAATTCGGACTGGCCGTTGCCGGAAACGCCGGCAATACCGACGATCTCGCCGGCCCTGACCTGAAACGTGGCGTGATCGAGCCTCACGGTGCCGCGCGCGTCGCGCACGGTGAGGTCCTTGACATCGAGCACCACGCCTTGCGGGTTGGCAGGGCCCTTCTCGACCGTCAGCATCACACGGCGGCCCACCATGAGCTCGGCCAGATCGGCGGGGCTGGTGTTCCTGGTCTCCACCGTGCCGACCATCGCGCCGCGCCGCATCACCGAGACGCGGTCCGTCACGGCCATGATTTCCTTCAGCTTGTGCGTGACGATGATGATTGTCTTGCCTTCGTCGGCCAGCCTGCGCAGCAGCACGAACAGCGTGTCGACCTCGCCCGGCGTCAGCACCGCCGTCGGCTCGTCAAGGATCAGGATGTCCGCGCCCTTGACCAGGGCCTTCAGGATCTCGACGCGCTGCAATTCGCCCACGGCGAGTTCGCAGACGACCGCATCTGGGTTCACGTCCATGCCATAGGCATGGGACAGCGCCCGCAGCTTGGCCCGGACGGCTGAGGCGCCCCTGGCGGTGAAGACGCCGCCCTCCGCGCCGAGCATGACATTCTCGACCACGGTGAAGGTCTCGACCAGCATGAAGTGCTGATGCACCATGCCGATGCCCGAATGGATCGCATCGGCCGGGGTGCGGATCAGGCTGGGCTTGCCGTTGATGGCGATGGTTCCACTGTCGGCGGCGTAGAACCCGTAAAGGATCGACATCAGCGTCGACTTGCCCGCGCCATTCTCCCCGATCAGGCCGTGGACCGTGCCCTTTTCGACCGTCATGCTGACCGCGTTGTTGGCGTGCACCGCGCCAAAGCGTTTGTCGATGCCGGTCATCTGGATGGCGGGAGGAGGCATGCGGGCCCTTCAAAGAGGAATGGCCGGAGTGTGCTCCGGCCATTCCACGTTCACAAGCTCAGGTTCGGCATCACTGCACAGGGCAGGCGCTGTTCGACATGAAGTCGTGCACGACCACGCGGCCGGCCTTGATGTCGTCCGAAGCCTTGGTCACCGCGGCGCGCATGTCGGCGGTGATCAGCGGCGCATTGTTGCTGTCATCAGCCCAGTCAACGCCGCCTTCGGCCAGACCGAGCACGGTGGCGCCTGCCTTCCAGGTGCCGGCGCGGGCTGTGCTGAACGAGGTGTGCACGGCATTGTCCACGCGCTTCAGCATCGAGGTCAGCACCTTGCCCGGATGCAGGCCATTCTGGTTGGAGTCGACGCCGATGCCGAGTACACCGCCATCAGCGGCTGCCTGCAGCACGCCGATGCCGGTGGCGCCCGACGCGTGATAGATCACGTCCGCGCCCTGGCTGATCTGGCCGCGGGCCAGTTCGCCGCCCCGCACCGGATCGCGGAAGGCTGCGCCCGTGGTTCCCGTCATGTTCTGGATCACGGCGGCGGACGGCCTGGCCGCCTTGACGCCCTGCACATAGCCGCAGGCGAAGCGGCGGATCAGCGGAATGTCCATGCCTCCGACGAAGCCGACGGTATTCTTCTTGGTGGCGAGGCCGGCCAGCACGCCGACGAGATAGGAGCCCTCATGCTCACGGAAGCGGATGGACTGCACGTTCGGCAGGTCAACCCCGGAATCGATGATGGCAAAGCGGGTGTTGGGGAATTCCTTGGCAACATTCTCCAGCGCGGCACGGAATGAGAAGCCGACCGCGACGATCGGATTCTGGCCGCGCTGGGCGAAGTTACGCAGGGCCTGCTCGCGCTGGGCGTCGTTCTGGATCTCGAAGTCGCGGTAGTCGACTCCGCTCTCGCGCTTGAAGCGCTCGGCGCCGTTGAACGCCGCTTCATTGAACGACTTGTCGAACTTGCCGCCAAGGTCATAGACCACGGCGGGTGCGATGGCCTGCTGCGCGACGGCTGCAATGGCCGACAGGGTGACGCCCGCGAGCGCCAGAGCCAGTGATTTCAGACGCATGTGATACCTCCCAAAAGACGACAGATACGCGTGATGTCGCCGTGACTGTCAGCGACGATGGGCTGTCAAATAGGCCAGCGCCAAGGTCCAGCAAGGCCGCAGGCGCGATTTGCCTGCATTTTCCGCATTGCGGCATTGTTTCACGCCCTTTACGGCTGTTCCATGAGCTTCAGCGCTGATGAAATCGAACGCTATGCCCGTCACCTGGTGCTGCCCGAGATTGGCGGACCCGGCCAGACGCGGCTGAGCATGGCGCGGGTTCTGGTCATCGGCGCAGGCGGGCTGGGCTCGGCGCTGCTGATGTATCTTGCCGCGGCCGGCGTCGGCTGCCTCGGCATCATCGATGACGACGAGGTCTCTCTGTCGAACCTGCAGCGGCAGGTTATCCACGGTACGCCGGACATCGGCCGTCCCAAGGTGTCGAGCGCGGCCGAGGCCGTGGCGCGGCTCAACCCGCATGTTCTGATCGAACCGCACGCCTACCGCCTCGATGCGCACAATGCCCGCGCCCTGATCGCCGGTTACGACCTCGTCGCCGATGGCTGCGACAATTTCGCGACCCGCTATCTGGTCGCCGATGCCTGCCAGGCCGAGCGAAAGCCGCTGGTCACCGCCGCACTCGGCCGTTTCGACGGCACGCTGACCACCCTGCGCCCGTTCGAGCGCCGCGAAGATGGCACGCCGAACCCATCTTACCGCGACCTCTTTCCGGAAGCGCCGGCTGCCGGCACCGTGCCGACCTGCGCCGAAGCAGGCGTGCTCGGCGCGTTGGCCGGCGTCATGGGCTCGCTGATGGCGCTGGAGGTCATCCGCCAGATCACCGGCTTCGGCATAGGACTGGTCGGCCGCTTCCTGATGGTCGACGCCATGGGCATGCGGGTCGAGGAGGTCGGGTATTGAGGAGGGCCGCCGGGGACCGCTGCTGCCGCGACCGGGAGGGCACCCTGCGCATGAGCCGCCGTGCATGATGCGTCAGCTAGCGCGGCACCGTGATCGGCTCCGAACACGCGGTGCGGTTGCGTCGGGCCGTCCCCTTGAGGTCGATGATCGCCTGGCAGGCCTCACCGCCGGGTTTGGCGAAGATGAGCGATGTGGGCGACGTTTCCGCCAGGAGCGAGAAACCCGCCAAGCTCGCCGCGTGGATCAGGTTGTCGCGTGAACAGCTGATCACATCGGCGAAGTGGACGCGTTCAACGCCCTTCAGGTCATAGCCTTTCATGTTCGGCACCTCGACGTGCAGAAGCCCGCCGGGCGTGAGCCAGCGATGGATCGCGGCCAGGGCCGCCACAGGTCGCGGAAGATGCTCCGGCACATGCAGCATCGAGACCAGTTCGACGGACGCGGCGGGATCAGCAACCGACGGCCACGGCGCGCTGTCGATCCGGAACGGACCAGCGGTCGGCGCAAGGTCCACCGCATGCCGGGCATAACCCGAGCCGGGCTCGGGACCGGTGGCGCAGTGCCCTTCAAGAGCAAAATGACGGAGCAGGTCGCCCGATCCGCAACCGAAGTCGAGCATGCGAAGCTTGCGTCCGCCAAGACAGGGGGCGAGCACGGCGTGGCGCTGAACCGCTTCGCGCACCATCTTGCGCACGTGCCGCTGGCCGGGCTTTCCAACAGACAGCTGGTAATCGAGGCGGTAACGCGTTCGGTCGTAGACGGCGAGCTCCAGCTCGGTCGGTCTTGGATTGGTGAACATCAATCCGCAATCAGCGCACAGGGCCGTCGACAAACGCTTCAGGCGGCGGTCGAAACGCGAAATGGCACTGTGTTGGCTGAAGCCGCAGACCGGACAGTCTGCGGGCTGGCCCGCGTCATGATATCACATCAGAGCGATGTATTAATTCAGCGCAGATAACAACACGCAGATAATGTGAAAATGAAGGCAATTTGCGAAACTGGAGATGTTTCGCTGGCTGCCAATGTCCACTGCGACAGATTGAACCGTGGACTGTCAGTTCATCACCTTGTTCTCGATCACATCCCAGATGTCCACGGCCAGATCAGGACCGCCGAGCCGCTTGATGGCGCGCAGGCCTGTGGGTGAGGTCACGTTGATCTCGGTCAGGTTGCCGTCGATCACGTCGATGCCGACGAAAATCAGGCCGCGGGTCTTCAAGTCCGGCCCGATGGTTTCGCAGATCTCCAGTTCGCGCGCTGACAGGTCCGTCGGCTTGGCCGCGCCGCCGCGCACCATGTTTGAGCGGATGTCGTTGGCTGCCGGCACGCGGTTGATCGCGCCGCGGACCGTGCCGTCGATCAGGATGATGCGCTTGTCGCCCTCGGTCACCTTGGGCAGGAAGCGCTGCACCACCCAGGGCTCCTTGAACAGCGTCGCAAACAGGTCGTAGAGCGAGCCGAAATTCGGGTCGACCGCGCCGACCTTGAACACCGCCGCCCCCCCATTGCCGTAGAGCGGCTTCATCACGATGTCGCCGAACTCGGCCCGGAAGGCCTCGATCTCGGCCTTGTCGCGCGTGATCAGCGTCGCAGGCATCAGATCCGGAAAGTCGGTGACGAAGATTTTCTCGGGCGCGTTGCGCACATGGGCCGGGTCATTGACCACCAGCGTCTTGGGGTGGATCCGCTCGAGCAGGTGGGTCGTCGTGACATAGCCCATGTCGAAAGGCGGGTCCTGCCTCAGCAGCACGACATCGACATCGCCAAGGTCGATCCGCTCTTCGGGCCCGAGCGTGACATGGTCGCCCTCGATGTCGCGCACGTGCGTGGGCTTGGCCATGGCGATGACCTTGCCGTCCCGCATCGAGAGCTTGTCCGGCGTGTAGGTGTAAAGCGTGTGTCCGCGCCGCTCCGCCTCCAGTATCAGCGCGAAGCTGGAATCGCCCGCTATCCTGATGCGCTCGATCGGGTCCATCTGCACGGCGACGGTAAGGGTCATGGGGATCGGTCCTGTTGGCGACGCTTTGGCCTGTGACGCTGCTTATCGACGCGGGCCATCCGAAAAGGCAAGCCCCCGCGGCTGGACAAGGGCTTCCGACCGCGGCTTGCGGCATCTCGACGGGAAAGAGGTTGGCGACAAAGATCCCGGCGCCATGGCGTGGCCAGGCGCCCCGCCCGATGAAGACCGCATCGGCCCTCGGCGTGCAGCCCTCGGCCCAGGGCTTCCGCGCCCGCCAGTCGCGGATGCGGCGATCGACAGGCCTGATCGTCTCCGCCGTGATCGCACAAGCTGCATCCGCCTCGGAGGCGCGCGCCAGCTTCGGCTGCCGGTCACGGCAGGCGCGTCAGTTCGAGGGCGCGGGCGTAGATCCTGCGGCGCGGCAGCCCGGTGTCCGCAGAGACCTGCGCCACGGCCTCCTTCAGCGACAGGGTGGCCAGCGCGGCCTTGAGTTTGGCATCGACCAGATCGCCGCTGCCTGCGGCGGGCAGCCCGTCGCTGGCGCCGATCAGCACGACGATCTCGCCGCGTGCCGTCTCCCCCTCGGCGTAGAGCCGCGAAAGATCCGGCAGCGAGCCGCGCCGGACGGTTTCATGCAGCTTGGTCAGCTCGCGCGCTACGGCTGCCGGTCGTGCCCCCAGCATCGCCGCAGCGTCGGCGAGCATTTCGGCCAGCCGGCGCGGCGATTCGAACAGCACCAGCGTTGCGCGAATGACACCAAGCTCGGCCAGTCGCGCCCGCCTCGCCGCCGTGCGCGGCGGCAGGAAGCCCTCGAAGAAGAAGCGGTCCGTCGGCAGACCCGCCACGACCAGCGCGGCCAGCACTGCCGAAGGCCCGGGCACGCCGGTGACCGCAAAACCGTTCGTCACCGCATCCTCGACCAGCCGATAGCCCGGATCCGAGACCAGCGGCGTGCCGGCGTCGCTGACCAGCGCCAGCCGTCCGCCGGCCCTGAGACGGGCGAGCACTTTGGGCCGCATCTCCGCGGCATTGTGCTCGTGATAGGCGCTCAGCGGGGTCGAGATTCCGTAATGGGCCAGCAGGACCTTGGTCACACGGGTGTCCTCGGCCAGGATGAGGTCTGCCGCCGCCAGCGTCGCCAGCGCGCGCAAGGAGATGTCGCCGAGATTGCCGATCGGGGTTGCGACAATGTGCAGGCCGGCGGCCAGCGCCTGCGCTTCGGCCTTGATGCCGAAGGCGGTGTAGGCGTTCGAAGCGGCCGTCCGTGCGTCTTTGCTCATCGGTCAGAACTGCCATGATCACCGTCTTTGCGCCAGCCCCGGCCCATGCGGCCATGCGGCAGCGCCACGGTTAACAGCGCATTATCCCTTCGCTGTCAGAATGATGCTGTTTCGAACCTGCGAAACTTGATAACGTCCCGACCCTGATCCTCCGAGGACCCCTCTTGTCTGAAACCATGATCAATCGCCGTTCGGGCCTGAAACTCCTCGGCGCTTCGGCGCTGTCGACCAGTCTTGCGGCCTGTGGCGGCGGCCTGCCAGGCTTCGACACCGGCCTCGGCAGTCCCCCTGCGGCCGGTCCGGCAACCCCGCCGAGCGCAACCGCCGGTGTCGTTCCCGTTGCCTTGATCGTCCCGCTGACCGCGGGTGGCCAGGGTGGGATCGTCGGCAATGCCCTCAAGAACGCGGCCGAAATGGCTCTGGCCGAATTCCAGAATCCGAACATCCGCCTGATCATCAAGGATGATGCCGGCACAGCCGACGCCGCCCGCACGGGCGCGCAGGAGGCGCTTGCCGAAGGGGCAGAAGCGATCATCGGGCCGCTGTTCGCGCCCTCGGTTCAGGCGGTCGCCTCGGTGGCACGGCCTGCGGGCCGACCTGTGATCGCGTTCTCCACCGATCAGGCCGTGGCGGCTCCGGGCGTCTACCTGATGTCCTTCGTCGCCGAACTCGAGGTCAGCCGCGTGATCGCTTATGCGGCGCAGCAGGGTCGCCGATCCTTTGCCGCCCTCATCCCTGACACGGGCTACGGGCGCGTGGTCGAAGCGGCCTTCCAGCAGGCCTGCGCCCAGCGCCAGGTGCGGGTGGTGGCCATCGAGCGCTTTGCGCTGGATCAGGGCAAGCTGCAGGAAGCGGTCGGCCGGCTCGCCCCGGCGCTGGCGCAGATCGACGGGCTGTTTGCGCCGGAAACGGCCGAGACCTTGCCGGCGATTGGCCAGGCGCTGCAGGGCGCGGGCCTCAACAGCCAGCGGGTGAAGCTGCTCGGCAGCGGGGTATGGAATGATGCGCGCGCTTTCCGGGTGCCACAATTGCAGGGCGGATGGTTCGCAGCCCCCGAGGCGGCGGGGTTCAATGCCTTCGCCCAGCGTTATCAGACGCGGTTTGGCAGCGCTCCGACCCGGATCGCCTCCCTCGCCTACACCGCCGTCACGCTGGTGGCCGCGCTCGCACGCCAGCAGGGCACGCAGCGCTTCTCCGAGGCGGTGCTGACCAACAGTTCGGGCTTTGAGGGGGTTGACGGCCTGTTCCGTTTTCGCCGCGACGGCATGATCGAGCGCGGCCTCGCCGTGCTGGAGGTCCGAAACGGTACGGCCGTCACGGTCAGCGCCGCGCCGCGCGAGTTTGCCCGGACCGCCTGATCGTCACGCCGCCAGGTCAGCGACCACGGCGTCCAGCAGCAGGACGCCATCGGCCGTGGCTGCAATCCGTCCATCCGGACTGAGCGCGACAAGTCCGTCGGCCACAAGCGTGTTGATCCTGCGCTGGTCAAGGGTGCGGCCGGTCAGTCTGGTGTAGGTCGCAGGATCGATGCCCTCGCCCAGCCTCAGGCCCATCAGCAGGAATTCGTCGCCGGCAGCCTCGGGCGATAGCGGCTCGTCCTCGACCAGGGCAGAACCTTGCCGCATGACGCTGGCGAGCCAGGTTTCCGGATGCTTCTCGGTCGCTTGGGCCCGGCGCTGGCCATCGACCACCAGCCGCCCATGCGCACCCGGGCCGATGCCGGCGTACTCGCCATAGCGCCAGTAGATGAGGTTGTGGCGGCATTCCGCGCCGGCGCGGGCATGATTGGAGAGTTCGTAGGCAGCAAAGCCGTGGCGCGTGCAGGTCTCCTGCGTGATTGCGTAGAGCTGCCGCGCCTGTTCGTCGCTTGGCACAGGGAGCTTTCCGGCCGCATGAAGGGCATGGAAGGCCGTGCCCGGCTCGATCGTGAGCTGGTAAAGCGACAGATGCTCGGCGGCATGCGAGATCGCGAGGTCCAGTTCGGCCTGCCATTCCGCCCCGCTCTGATCGGGCGAGCGGGCGTAGATGAGGTCGAACGACATGCGATCGAAATGCCGCCCTGCCAGCGCGACGGCGGCCAGCGCTTCCTCGGCGCTGTGCAGCCGGCCCAGCGCCTTGAGGTCGCGGTCATTGAGCGCCTGGACGCCCAGTGACACCCGGTTGACGCCGGCAGCCCGGTAACCGGCGAAACGCGTCGCATCGACGCTGGTGGGATTGGCTTCCAGCGTCACCTCGACATCGGGAGCGACGCTCCATGCCCCACCCACTGCGTCGAGCAGGGCGGCGACGGTTTCCGGCAGCATCAGCGATGGCGTCCCTCCACCCAGAAAGATCGACGAGACCACACGGCCCGGAGTGAGGCTCGCCCGATGGGCGATCTCGCGCCGGAAGGCTTCGGCATACCGTGACTCATCAGGCTTCTCGCGCCTCACATGGCTATTGAAGTCGCAATAGGGGCATTTTGCGGCGCAGAACGGCCAATGCAGGTATACGCCGAAGCCGGCCGAGGCTGTGGGATGATCGCTCATGGATCGCCAATGAGGCCATTCGGATGACGGGCGCAAGCCCCCGGCCATACAAAGGCGCGCGGGTTGGGCGGCCGGTTGTGGTTTCGGGCGCCGAAACTGCCGCAGGCCTGTTTCTCGCCTGTTCAACGGACCGTCCTCGCAGGCTTGCTGTGCCCGTTCCGGAGCTTCTGCCGAACATTGCGGCGTATGGTTCGTTCCGATGGTCAAGCGGACCGCCTTGCGCGCGTCTGATGCACGCTCGGGGTCGGCATCGGCACATTGGCGCACCGGCGCGGCGTCCGGCCCGACATCGTGGTTGGCCACGATTTCCGCGGCTGCTCCGCCGCGATCAAGGATGCGCTGATCGCCGGCCTGATGGCGGCTGGCATGCGGGTCAAGGATATGGGCCTGGCGCTTTCGCCGATGGCCTGTTTTGCCGGTTCGCGCTCGATCGCGCCTGCGTCGCCATGATCACGGCCTCGCATAACGACAATCCCAATCCTAAAGACATGAAAATGCTGCATGTCATGGCCGACAAGGTCCGCGCGACCGGCGCCGATGTCGGCCTCGGCTTCGATGGCGACCGCTGCGGCGTGGTCGACAAACGGGGCGAGGACATCCTCGCGCTCAAGATCGGCGTCATGCTGGCGCGTGATCTGGGCAAGGTCCAACCAGGTGCGCCGTTTGTCGTTGATGTGAGGTCGATGGGTCTGTAACCGGCCGATCCGGTCCTGCGGGAGCTTGGCATCCGTCCGGATGACGGGAGGACGGATCATTCCTGCATCAAGCGCCGCGTCAATGAACTGGGCGCGCTGGCCGGCTTCGAGACGTCCGGGCACTTCTGTCTCAACACACCGATCGGTCGCGGCTATGATGACGGCTGCAGACCGCGATCCGGGTCGTTCGATGGCGGAGCTGTACCGCGCCGTGCCGAACAGCTTCGGTTCGCCCACCATGTCGGCAAACTGTGCGGGCGAGATCAAGGATCGGGTTGTCGGCGGTGCGATCGCCGTGTTTCAGGCGATGTTCGCGGCGGGCCAGCGGCCTGACGGGCACGCCCTCCGCTGCACGCTGGCTGATGGCAGCTGGTGCCTTGTGCGGACTTCGTCGAACAGGCCGGACATCGTGGTCGTGGTGGAAAGCCCGGTCTCGCAGGAGCGGCTCCATCAGATGTTTGCGCTGGCTGACGGCGTCCTGAGGCGCCGGCCCGACGTCGGTGGCGACAACCAGACCCTGTGAGCCTGTTCAGCAGCCGTAGACTGTACCGCTTGGCAAGACCTGACCAACCTGCTCGATGCTGTTGGCCCCTAGGATCGAACCGGCGCGGGGGCGGAAGAACAGCGGCTTTGCATCCATGTCGAAGGATGGCGTGATCAGGCCGGCGTAGTTCAGCTTCGCCGCCGTCATGATCAGCGAGGAGTTCGGCACGGCCATCGCCGCATTCGGCAAGGTTACCGGCGAGCCAGGGCTGAGGCCGAGCACGTTGCTGCCATAGCTGCTGAAGATCCAGCATACCCTGGCGACGCCGGTCGGATTGATCGTGACATTGTAGATCGACATGAAGGGCGTGGGGCCGCTGTAGGGCGACATCGTGGCGGCCGACGCCGCGAAGATCTGCACGCTCTCGGCGGTCGTCAGCGTCTTCGCCTGTGATGACAGGTCGGCCAGCGTCCGGTTCAGTTGCGACATGCGCCAGTTGATCGAGACGGCGTTGCTGATGTCGACGATGCCCACCAGCATGGCCAGCATGATCGGTGCGATGAAGGCGAACTCGATTGCGGCCACGCCCCGGTCGTTGCGGGACAGGCGGCGGCGGAAACGCGCCAGGTGACGGCGGAGCGGGCGGGCCGGACGCGGGGACTGCAGAAGGGAGAGGCGGCGCATGGAGCTGTCCTCAGGTCGCTGGGAAGGGTTCGGCACGGAAGGCGACGACTGATTCGAGCACGTTCCTGCCAGTGCTCAGCCGCGACAGCCCGGCAAAGAACCCGGCCGTGATGACGGGGGTCTCGTAGGCCGTGCGGATGACGACGATCTCGCCGGGCGCGACCGTGCGCATCTGGTACAGCGCGACGTTGATCGTGCCCGAGGTGACCATGCTGGCGATGCTGCCCGGGAATGCACTGGCTGGCTGCACGTCGATATACAGACGCGAGGAGCAGTCCGTCGCCATGTTCATCCGGGCGCAGACGGCGTCGCGGAAGGCTGCGGTCTGAAGGGCGACGGTACCGGTGTAAAGCGTGCGGCTTTCACCGGTGAGAATGGTTCGCGCGGCCTGATTTGTCGCCTCCTGCAGCACCTGCCGTGTCCAGAAGGCAAGCGAGGTCTCGATGATCATCATCAGCATGAAGAAGAACGGAATGCACAGCAGCCCGAATTCCATCGCGGTCGCGCCCTTCCGGTCTGCCCTGAAACGCACGAGACAGCGCGCCAGACGGGTTCCTAGACGAGGTGGTCGGATACGCATGGCACAAGATCTCCGCGAGCTGCACGAAACAGATGACAGAGAATGTTTGCCGAAGTCTTATGGCGCGCCGGATCGCTCAGAGGTTCCGGTTAACGGACCACTCACCACGTTCAGGGCCGAAGTTCAGCGTGTCGGCGCCGACAACTGGTTGCGGCTTGAGGTCTGGCCGCCCACTTCACCGAAGAACTTGTTTGAGTCGCCGAGCTGGATCGCGGGCTGGCACTGCGGCGCGCAGGAGTAGGATTCGCGGTCCATGCCGCGCTGGATGGTGACGATGGAGTCGGTCGAGGCGCGCACGGTCACGCGTGATTCGGCCAGCATCCGGCCACCGCCATCAAGTGCGATCATGTTGGTCACGCCGAAACTGCGGCCGGTCACGACGAGAACGCCATTCTTCTGCACCGAAACATCGGCAATCATCGGATTGCCCACGATCACCGTCTGCGTCTTGTCCGGAAGCTTGATGACCTTGGCATGGTCGACGGCCACCAGGACCGTGTCGATCTTGTCGCTCGCAGACGCGGGCCCGCCCGCGAGAAGCGCGAGCACCAGCGCTGCCGCAACGATTCCGGCCGGCCTACGGGCGTCATTGGGACTATGGGTCGCTGTTGCTGACATGGATCGGAGCCTCGCACCGTGTTCGTTGCGTCAGGTTATGCAGCCGTCATGGTGAAAAAACTGATAACGCCGCGCGCCCCGGCCGCCTGGCTGTTGACCATCTCGCGATGTCTAGTCGCCGACCCGGCATGAATTCTCGGCCGGCTGCCTTGCCTTGGCACGGTCGTGCGTCGCATTACGCGGCGATTCGGGGCCGGTTCGGGCAGAACGTGACCGGTCCGACAAAAGTTTATCTTTGGTGCGCATTGGAAAACATGGAACAATGGGAAATTTGAACTTGGGCAAGCAGAATTTGGATTTTGATATTCGCAAGTAATTTATGAAACAGCGGTAGCAAATCCAAATAACATTTACATTAAATCTGACGTTAACCATGTCGACTACATGTGACGTGTCGGTGCTATTCGTTTTCTGTTTTAACCGAAGTGCAAGAGATCGCCGTTATGGTCAGATCAGTCGACGATCTTCGGGCAACACAACCGGCGACGTTCGGCGAAACCGTGGTGTAAAAGGAGTGTTTCCCATGAAGAATCTGATGTCCCGCTTCGCTAAGGACGAATCTGGCGCAACCGCAATCGAGTACGGCCTGATCGCCGCTCTGATCGCCGTGGTCTGCATCACCGTCTGGACCTCGATCGGTACCCGCCTCAACACGAAGTTCGCAAGCGTCGAAACCGCTCTGCGTTGAGATCATGGTCAGGGCAGCGCTTGAGCGCTGGCTTGACCGCGAACGGTCATAGCCGTCCCGGACCCTCCGGTCCGGGACGTCAGCACACGAACAGATAAAACGGCTCTCTGGAAGGATCGCCATCATGACAAAAATGCTCTCCCGGTTTGCCAGCGACGAATCCGGCGCAACCGCAATCGAGTACGGCCTGATCGCTGCCCTGATTGCCGTGGTCTGCATCACCGTCTGGACCTCGATCGGTACCCGCCTCAACACGAAGTTCACGTCGGTCAACACCGCGCTTCGTTGATCCTGTCGCGATGGGGCCTGTCTGTTGCCAGGCTCGTCGGGCAGAACACAGTTTTCATGGGTTTGGTCCCTGACCGCCACCAGTGTCCCCTGCGGACGCGCGGTGGCGCTGGCGCAAGGGGAAGGAAATTGACGATGTCGGCCACGACGCTTGCCACGCTGATCATCTTTCCGGCCTTCATGGCCTATGCCGCCGCCAGCGATCTGGTGTCGATGCGGATCTCCAATCGCATTTCGCTGGGGCTCATCGTGGCGTTCGTGGTGTTTGCCCTGGTCTGCCAGATGCCCCTGATGTCGCTCGGCCTGCACCTTGGCAGCGGCGCGCTGATGTTGGTCGTGGGCATCGGCATGTTCGCAGCCGGCTGGATCGGCGGGGGGGACGCCAAGCTCGCCGCCGCGACCGCGCTCTGGCTCGGGCCGGAGCTTTTGCCCACCTATGTGGTGGCGTCGAGTTTCCTCGGCGGCGTCCTGACGCTGTGGATCCTGAGCATGCGCAGCCATCCATTGCCGAACTTCGCCAGCCAGTGGCCCTGGCTGCAGCGTCTGCACGCCCCGCGCAACGGCGTGCCCTATGGCATCGCCCTTGCCGTCGCAGGGCTGATGATCTTCCCCGAAACAGCCATCTGGAAATCCATGGTTGTTGTCGGCTGATCAGGCGTCGCCGAAGCCTTTTGCGTGAGCCTTCCGCAATAAACTGTCAGTTAACCATAATTTGACGATTCCCGATGCACTGTCCCTGAAGCGAGTTTGTTTCAGGTGGGTTCCATGTTGGGTTTGTCAGGCGCAAGAGCCGCAGTTCTCGGAATATCACTGCTCACAATGGGGGCAGCCTACATGCTGATCGGGCCAGCGACGGCCCCACTGCTGCCCGCGACGGTCCAGGAGGCCCCGCGCGCCCGGACCATCGACGTTCTGGTCGCTTCGCAGGACCTGCCGCTCGGCACGACGCTCACCCAGCGCGACGTGCGCTGGCTCAGTTGGCCGGAGGACAGCGTCCCCCAGGGCGTGATTCGCAAGGACCAGCCCGTCAATCTCGAGACCGATCTGTATGGGACCCTTGTGCGCTCGCCCTTCGTCGCCTCCGAGCCGATGCGGCGCGAGAAGCTGATTCGGGCCGACGGCTCCGGTTTTCTGGCCGCCGTGCTGCCTTCCGGCAAGCGGGCGGTCGCGATCACGATCGACCGGGCCGGCTCAAGCACCGCCGGCGGCTTCGTCCTTCCCAATGATCGCGTCGACGTCCTGAAGACCGGCCGCCAGGAAGGCTCGCCAAATGGCGACAGCATTACGACCGACACCATCCTGACCAACATCCGCGTGATGGCGATCGGCCAGAATGTCCAGGACCGCAATGGCGAGAAAGTGGTGGTCGGCGAGACCGCCACGCTGGAGCTCGACCCCCGGCAGGCCGAGACCATCACGCAGGCGCAGAAGTCCGGTTCGCTTGCGCTGGCCCTGCGCAGCCTGGCGGATGCCAACGAACCGCTCGCGCCCGCAGACACGTCCGAACGGCAAGGCCTGACGCTCGTCAGGTTTGGCATCACCACCCAGACGGCCAAGCAGTGAGGTCATCATGAACATGTCCGTTCGCGCGCCCATTCTCAGCTTGCGGCACTTCGCAGGGATCGCACTCGTCGGTGCAGGCCTGACCGCAGCCGCCGCGATCCTGGCCGCCGCGCCGGTCCTGGCCCAGTCAGGCGCCTCAAGCCACGCCATCTCGGGCCGCGGGAAGCCCGCCGGCGGCAGCCAGAAGATCGACCTGTCGATCGGCAAGTCGCTGATCATCGAGCTTCCGCGCGATGCCAAGGAGGTGTTTGTCGCCAACCCCAAGGTGGCGAACGCTGTCGTACGCTCGGCCCGCAAGCTCTTCATCATCGGCGTTGCCGACGGCGCGACCTCGATCTTTGCCATGGATGCGGACGGCCAGCAGATCGCCTCACTCGAGATCGCGGTCGGCCGTGACCTCAACGTGCTTCGCCAGACCCTGCGGACCGCCCTGCCGCGCGCCCAGATCGAGGTCAAGCCGGCTGGTGATTCGATCCTCCTGCTCGGCAATGTCGGCAGCGCTTCCGACGCATCCCAGGCCATGGATATCGCCAAGGCCTTTGTCGGCATCAGCGCCGGGGCGGCGGGCGCGAGTGTAGGCGCGGTGATCAACTCGATGACCATCCGCGGCCGGGACCAGGTCCTGCTCAAGGTCACCATCGCCGAGGTGTCCCGCCAGGCGATCAAACAGCTCGGATTTGATGCAAGCGGAAGCTGGATCACCCGCAATTTCGACATCAGGTCGGCGATCTCGAACCCGTTTTCAGTCAACCTGCAATCGCCTGATTCGAGCTTTACCTTCGGGTCGGGCAACAACAGCGCGACGCTGAGGGCCATGGAGCGCGCAGGCGCCTCGCGGGTCCTTTCGGAGCCCACGCTGACCTCGGTGTCGGGCGAAAGCGCGAAATTCACCGCGGGCGGTGAGCTGCCCGTCCCGTCCAGCCAGTCCTGCACGCCTTCCGCCTTTCCGGGCGGCCAGCCGAGCTGCCAGATCGGCGTCGAATTCAAGCCCTATGGCGTGTCGCTCAACTTCACGCCGGTCGTGCTTTCGGAAGGACGCATCAGCATGCGCGTGGCCACCGAAGTCACAGAGATCGACGTCGGCACATCGCGTTCGATCGGCATCATCCAGGTGCCCGGCTTCCTGGTGCGCAAGGCCGACACGACGGTCGAGGTGCCGTCGGGCGGCTCGATGATGACCGCCGGCCTCATCCAGCAGTCGTCGCGACAGGCCATCAACGGGCTGCCGGGCCTGTTGAACCTGCCCATTCTCGGCGCGCTGTTCCGCTCGCGCGATTATCAGCGCAGCGAGAGCGAACTGGTCATCATCGTCACGCCCTACATCGCCAGGCCCGTCGATCCGCGCCAGCTCGCGCGGCCCGATGATGGCTTCGTCGATGCCCATGACGCCCAGGCCATTCTGCTTGGCCGTCTGAACAAGATCTACGGCGCGGGCAGCCCCGCTGCCGGCCAAGGCTATCGCGGCCGCGTCGGCTTCATCGCCGACTGATGGATGAAGGACCTGCCATGACCACCGCAAAACCCCGTCTGTCCGCGGATGTCCGAGGCTCCGCGTTCGATCGAGATCTTCCCCGGTCCGGGCCGTCTCGATGGGCGCCAGGCCGATGACATCGCGGACTTCGCCGCTGACTACCGCGCCAACGGCCGCAGCCAGATCATTGCCGAGGTGCCCAGCCATAACGGCGTCGGGGCTGCTGGCCATCGCGGCTTGATGGGCGTGCGCGAGGCGCTCTCGCGCAACGGCGTCTCGCCGGCGCTGATCAGCGTCCGCAGCTATCCGGCCGGCCATTACAGCGTGGCCTCGCCGATCCGCCTCTCCTTCGCCAAGCTGCAGGCGCGCGTGCCACACCCGTGCGGCCAGTGGCCCGAGGATCTGGGCGCGTCCAACGGCAGATTCTCTGCTGAAAACCGGTCCTACTGGAATCTTGGCTGCGCCACGCAGACCAACATAGCCGCCCAGGTCGCCAATCCGATCGACCTCCAGCGCGCCATGGCCGAAAGCCGGATCGACACGGTCCGCCGCATGAGCGTGGTCGACAAGATCCGCCAGGGCCAGGATCCGTCCACGGCCTACCGCGACTCTGCCACCCGGATCAACCAGACCGTCGGAAACTGAACATGAGCAACGACAGCAGCGCCATGTTTGATCTCAACGCCGAAGTGATCGCGCCGGTACCGCGCATCACCTTGCAGGCTTTCTGCGAAAGCCATGACGTGGCGGCCGCTGTCCAGTCGGCCATCTCCGACCGGCGCATGCAGAAGGCCTTGTCCAAGGTCCAGATGGGCGGACCGGTTGCAGCCGTCGAGGCTTTTCAGGACAACCCCACGCCGAACGCGCTGATCCTTGAGAACACGGGGGACGGCACCTCGTTGATCGCACATCTCGACAAGCTTGCCGAGGTTTGCGATGCCGGCACCCGCGTCATCGTGGTCGGCCATCTCAACGATGTCTCGCTCTACCGCGAGCTGACCCGCAAGGGGGTCAGCGACTATCTCATCACTCCGGTCAGCGTGATCGACATTGTGCGCTCGGTGTCGCAGCTCTTCGCCTCGCCCGGCGCCGCCACGCTGGGCCGCACCATTTCGGTGGTCGGCTCGAAAGGCGGTGTCGGCGCCTCCACCGTCGCGCACAATGTCGCCTGGGCCATTTCGCAGAACCTCGACAGCTCGACCGTTCTCGTCGATCTCGATCTCGCCTTCGGCACGGCTGGCCTCGACTTCAACCAGGACCCGCCGCAGGGCGTCGCCGACGCGATCTTCGCGCCGGACCGCATCGACCAGGCCATGGTGGACCGGCTTTTGTCGCGCTGCTCGGAAAATCTGAGCCTCATGGCGGCGCCCGCCATCCTCGACAAGACCTTCGACCTCTCCGAGGAGTCGATGGACCAGCTCATCGAGATCCTGCGCGGGCTCGTTCCGACCATCGTTCTCGACGTCCCGCACCTGTGGAACGCCTGGGCGCGCCGCGTGATCGTGAACTCCGACGACATCCTGATCGTCGCGACCCCCGACCTCGCGTCGCTGCGCAACGCCAAGAATCTCATGGACCTGTGCCGGGCAACACGGACCCATGACCGTCAGCCGCAGCTGATGCTGAACATGGTCGGCATGCCGAAACGCCCCGAGATCTCGGCCGCGGAGTTTGCCAAGACCTTCGGCATGCCGCTGTCCACAGCGATCCCCTTCGACGCGCAGCTGTTCGGCACGGCCGCCAACAATGGCCAGATGATCGCCGAGGTTCAGCCTTCCGGACCCATCACCCAGCATTTCATCCAGCTGGCGTCGGGCCTGATGGGGCGCCTGGAAGCCAAGCGCGGCCGCAAGAGCCTGATCGAGCCAATTCTGGCGAAACTGACGCGGCGCAAGGCCAAGTAGATGTTCGGACAGGACGAGGACTGAGCGATGTTCGGCAAAAGACCAGCGAACGGGTTTGCATCACCCGGCGCGACACCGGCTCCCACGCCGCAGGCGGCAGCGCCCGCGCGCTCGGTCTCGACGCAGGTCCCGCGCTCGACCGACATGATTCGGCAGCCCGAGCCTGCCAAGCCGGTCCATGTCATGCAGGAGATAGTCCGCTCCGAGGAGTATTACCAGACCAAGAGCATGATCTTCGGAGCGCTGATCGAGGCGATCGATCTGGCGCAGCTGGCCAAGCTCGATTCCGAGAGCGCCCGCGAGGAAATCCGCGACATCATCAACGAGATCATCTCGCTGAAGAACCTGGTGCTGTCGATCGCCGAGCAGGAAGACCTGCTCACGGACATCTGCAACGACATCCTTGGCTATGGCCCCCTGGAGCCGCTCCTGGCCCGTGATGACATCGCCGACATCATGGTCAACGGCCCGAACCGGACCTACATCGAAGTCGGCGGCAAGATCCAGCAGACCACGATCCGCTTCCGCGACCAGCAGCAGCTGATGAACATCTGCCAGCGTATCGTCAGCCAGGTCGGCCGGCGGGTCGACGAATCATCGCCGATCTGCGACGCGCGCCTCCCGGATGGCTCGCGCGTCAACGTCATCGCGCCGCCGCTGGCGATCGATGGCGCCGCGCTCACCATCCGCAAGTTCAAGAAGGACAAGCTGACGCTCGACCAGCTCACCCGCTTCGGCGCGATCACGCCGGAAGGGGCCTCGATCCTGAAGATCATCGGCCGGGTCCGCTGCAACGTCGTCATCTCGGGCGGCACCGGTTCGGGCAAGACAACCTTGCTGAACTGCCTGACCAACTACATCGATGACGACGAGCGCGTCATCACCTGCGAAGACGCGGCCGAACTGCAGCTCCAGCAGCCGCATGTGGTGCGCCTCGAAACCAGGCCGCCGAATCTTGAAGGTCAGGGCTCGATCACCATGCGCGATCTGGTCAAGAACTGCCTGCGCATGCGTCCGGAGCGGATCATCGTCGGCGAAGTCCGCGGACCGGAGGCCTTCGACCTGCTGCAGGCGATGAACACGGGCCATGATGGCTCGATGGGAACCCTGCACGCCAACTCCCCGCGCGAGGCCCTTTCGCGTATCGAATCGATGATCACCATGGGCGGCTTCTCGCTGCCCTCCCGCACGATCCGGGAAATGATCGTCTCCTCCGTCGACGTGATCGTGCAGGCCGCCCGCCTGCGCGACGGCTCGCGCCGCATCACGCACATCACAGAAGTGCTCGGGATGGAAGGCGAAGTGATCATCACCCAGGACGTGGTCGTCTATGACATCACCGGCGAGGACGCCAACGGCAAGCTTGCCGGCCTGCATCGCTCCACCGGGATCGGCCGGCCCAGGTTCTGGGAACGGGCGCGTTACTACAACGAAGAGAAGAACCTTGCTGCCGCGCTCGATGCCATGGAAGTCCGGCCTGAAGCCGGGACGGGCTAGGCACGGTGCACGCCATGGACGCCGCTTTTGCGGGGCGCGCAACGCCCCTGACGATACGAACCGCACCGCCCTGATCACCGAGGAGCCGGAGGGCTTTCATGCTTGCCACTTACGCCCCCATCCTGTTGATCGCGGCCGCGGCCGCCGGTATCGCCTATGCACTGATCTACCCGCTGCTCTCGGGAGAGCAGCGGGCCGAACAGCGCCGCAGGGCCTTGACGCCCGTCTCGGCCAAGGAACGTCAGGCGCGCAACGCCCCCCAGCAGCGCAACAAGCGCGACCAGGTGGCCCAAAGTCTCAAGGATCTCGAGCGGCGCGAGAAGGCGCGCGGCAGGCTCAACCTCGACGACAAGATCTCGCAGGCCGGACTGAAGATCGACAAGAAGACGTTCTATCTCTACAGCGCCGTGTCGGGGGTCGTCCTTGCCCTGATCGGCGCCTACATGCTCAGTGGCCCGATCTTTGCCCTGCCGGGCCTGATCGTGGGCGGATTTGGCCTGCCGAACTGGTTCCTCGGCTTTCTCAAGAAGCGCCGCATCAAGCTGTTCCTGCGCGAGTTTCCGAATGCACTCGATGTGATCACGCGGGGCCTGAAATCCGGCCTGCCGCTCAATGACTGCGTCCGGATCATCTCGTCGGAAGCCGCCGAGCCCGTCCGCTCCGAGTTCAAGCAGATCATGGACGCCCAGGCGCTCGGCCTGTCGCTCGGCGACGGCATCGAAGCACTTTACAAGCGCATCCCGGTGCCGGAGGCGAACTACTTCGGCATCATCATCACGATCCAGCAGAAGAGCGGCGGCAACCTGGCCGAATCCCTGGCCAACATGGCCAAGGTCGTGCGCGAGCGCCGCAAGCTGACAGCGAAAGTCCAGGCGCTGAGTGCCGAGGCGAAATCCTCCGCCGGCATTATCGCCTGCATGCCGATCGGCGTGGCGAGCATGGTCTACCTCACGACGCCGGCCTACATCGAAAAGCTCTGGATGACGCAGGCGGGCCTGTTCACATTGGTCGGCGGCGCCGTCTGGATGCTGATGGGCATCCTGGTGATGCGCAAGATGATCAATTTCGAGGTCTGAGGGCGGGGCCGGACATGATCGATTTCATCATACAGAGACTTGTCGACCCGCGCTTTCTCGCCTCGTTGGTCTTCGCCCTCGCCGCTGCCGCCACGGTCGTGACGCTGGCGCTGCCCTATCTCAACAATGACGGACTGCGCCGCCGGATGAAGTCCGCCTCAACCGAACGCGAGGCCATCCGCCAGCGCGAGCGTACCCGAATGAACAGCAGCGGCCATCTGCGCCAGGAGTCGAAGGGCTTCATGAAGCAGATCGTGGACCGGCTTCAGCTCGCCAAGCATCTCGGCGTTGAGGACGCGCGCCTGAAGCTCATCCAGGCCGGTTATCGCGGACAGGGGGCTGAGATCGCGCTCTACTTCTACAGGCTGGTCGGCCCGATCGTCGGCCTTTTCGGGGGCCTGTTCTATTTCCTGTACCTCGATGTCCTGAGCCAGGGCGTGATGATGAACCTGCTTTGCGTGGCGGCAGCCACCTTTGCCGGCCTCAAGCTGCCCGAGGTGATGCTGAAGAACCAGGTCCAGAAGCGCCAGTTGTCGATCAAGCGCGCCTTCCCCGATGCGCTTGACCTGATGCTGATCTGCGTTGAGTCGGGGATGTCGGTCGAGCACGCCTTCCGCCGCGTCGGTGCGGAGATCGGAACCCAGTCCGTCGCGCTCGCCGAGGAACTGGTTCTGACGACCGCCGAACTGTCCTATCTGCAGGAGCGGCGCCAGGCCTACGAGAACCTTGCCAAGCGCACGGAGATCGAATCGGTCAAGTCGGTGACCACGGCCCTGATCCAGGCCGAGCGCTACGGCACGCCGGTGGGCGTCGCCCTGCGCGTTCTGGCCCAGGAAAGCCGTGACATGCGCATGCAGGAGGCCGAGAAGCGGGCCATGTCCCTCCCGCCCAAGCTGACCGTTCCGATGATTATCTTCTTCCTGCCGGTGCTGATGCTGGTGATCATGATGCCAGCCGTCATCGGCGTGATGGGCCTCAAGTAGGCGCACACCGGCGGCCGCGGCCGGCCCAGTTCACCCAGGATTCAGGACCAGAGCGGTTTCCCGAAGGGTCAGTTGCTGCTGCTCGGGGCGTCGGCCGACGGCGCGCGTGCGGGCGCGCGGCTCACGGTGGCGCGGCCGGGCGTGGTGGCACGCGAGGCGCCCCCGTTCTGGCGCAGCATGTCCCAACTGTTGGGCTGGCTGACCATCTGGCGCAACTGCACCATGGCCTTGGCCGCGTCGGGCGGCGACATGTCGGTCGCTGCGACCTGCTCGGCTTCCCTGAACTTGCCCTGGAGCCCGAGCACGAGAACCAGATTCTGGCGCACCCGCTTGTCGGCGCGCGGATGGCGTGCCGCCTCGCCCAGCACCTGCTCGGCCTCGGGCAGCCGCTTCGACAGCGCATATGACAGGCCGAGATTCGACATGATCGTGGGATCGCCAGGATTGATCTTCAGGGCGGCCTGATAGAACTCCTGCGCCCGCTGGTGCTCGCCAAGCTGGTCGGCGACGGCGCCCTGCGCCGACAGGATGCGCCAGTCCGGGCGTTCGGGCAGGTGGGCGCGCGACAGGACCTCTTCGGCCTGCTTGAGCTGGCCAGTGTCCATCAGCGAGCGCCCATAGGCGCCGAGCATTTCGTGGTCATTGGGATGGTGGATCACGGCGGTCCGCAGGATTGCCATGGCCTGTGCGTGCTGGTCGAGGGCCCGGAGCGCCCGCGCATAGCGCAGGGCTGCGACCCGATCCTTCGGATTGGCGCTGTAGCGCGGCTCCCAGGTCTGGACCTCGGATCGCCATTCCTGTTCGCTCATCGGCTGTGACGACCCGAGTGAACCCGTCAGATTCGCCGCTCCGCGGCCAAGGCAGCCGCCCAGCATGACAGCCATCACTGTCATGGAAATCGTCCCACGAAGGTTGACCAACATCCTGTGCCCCGTAGCCCCGTCTGCAAAACCGTTGCGCAATTGCCGTGATCAGCGCGGTTCTCGACAAACGCTGTGGCCAGTCTGGTGATAAATCGTTAACCCTAACGGAGTGTTAAAGACCGCCCGCCCCGGCGGCGCCCGAAGCGGAAGGAGATGACTCCCGTGCCCGACCTTCTGATTGCCTCCACGTCCGTGCCCGTGCCGATCCATCTGGCGTCGTCCGATGACTGGCAGGCGGTTCAGGCAAGGCTGCCGGCGCGGGCTGTCCGGTTCGCCGAGGTCTCGGGATTCGCCGGGCAGGCGGGGCGTCATCTTGTGGTGCCGGATGGCCGCGGCGATGTCGCCCTCGTGCTGGCCGGCCAGACGCCGCAGGGAACAGGACACCGCGATCCCTTCGCGCCGGGCCGGCTGTCGGCCCTGCTTCCGCCCGGCGACTATGTGTTTCGCGGCAGGCTGGCCGATCCGGCTGCTGCTGCGCTCGCCTGGTTGCTGTCGGCCTACCGTTTTGCCCGCTATCGGACGGCGACCCCGGTCGAAGCCAGGCTGGTCGCGCCGCGCGGTGTCGACATCGCCGAGACCGTCCGCATCGCCGACGCGGTGATGGCATCGCGCGACCTCGTCAACACGCCCGCCAATGATCTTGGGCCCGACGAACTGGAGGCGGCGGTCCGGGCCCTCGCCGCAGCATATGGCGCGCCGGTGCAGGTCACGCTCGGCGACGATCTGATCGGTGCGAACTTCCCCATGATCCATGCGGTCGGCAAGGCCTCCACCCGTGCTCCGCGCCTGATCGACCTGAGTTGGGGCGAGCCGCACCACCCGAAGGTCACGCTGGTGGGCAAGGGCGTCGTGTTCGATACCGGAGGGCTCAACATCAAGCCCGACAACGCGATGCTGCTGATGAAGAAGGACATGGGTGGTGCGGCCGCGGCGATCGCCGCAGCCCGGATGGTCATGGGCGCAAGGCTGCCCGTGCGGCTGCGGCTTCTGGTTCCGGCGGTCGAGAACGCCATCGCCGGCAATGCCTTCCGCCCCGGTGACGTCCTGCAAAGCCGCAAGGGCTTCACGGTCGAGATCGGCAACACCGATGCCGAAGGCCGGCTGCTCCTGGCGGATGCGCTGGCGCTGGCTGACGAGGAGGCTCCGGCCTTCATCGCCGATTTCGCCACGCTGACGGGCGCAGCGCGGGTGGCCCTCGGCCCCGATCTGCCGCCATTCTACACCCATGACGACGCTCTGGCGCAGGAACTGGCCCGGTTGGCGCCCAGGGTGCATGATCCTGTCTGGCGGCTGCCGCTGTGGGGCCCCTATGACCAGTTGCTCGATTCGAAGATCGCGACCTTGAACCACATCTCGGGCGGCCCCTTTGCGGGGTCGATCACCGCCGCGCTGTTCCTCAGTCGCTTTGTCGAAAAGGCGTCTTCGCATGTGCATTTCGACATTTTCGCCTGGAACCCCACCACCAGGCCTGGACGCCCGGAAGGCGGCGAGGTGCAGGCCGCGCGCCTGATCCATGCCGTCCTGAAGGCGCGGTACCCGCGCTCTTGACGGATTGTTGACCGGCGATGCCTGACAGAGGGGTCATCATTGAGATGGACGTCGTCGAATATGGCGATTGAGATCAAACCGGGACGGGCGCTGTTCATGTGGCGGGACGTCAACCTGGCGCAGGTCCGCGCGGGTGCGCCAGACCTGTCGTCGCGACAGTACGCCATCCTGATGACGATCTACCTCGACCTGCCGCCGCATACCGTTCGCGGGCTGGCCGAGAAACTCAACGTCACCAAGCCCGTCATCACCCGCGCCCTCGACACGATGGGCAAGCTCGGTCTTGTCACGCGGGAACGCGATCCGCTCGACCGCCGCAATGTCATCATCAAGCGGACGGTTGCGGGCGCGCAGGCGGTCGATCACCTCGCCGGGCTGATCATGGCCAACCTCAGGGAGCTTGCACGCGGATGACACTGGACCGCAGACTGAACGCCTTTCGCCCCGATCTGGCCGATGCAGCCCTGAAAGGGCGGGTGGAGGCGGCAGTTTTCGTGGCCGGAACCGCCATGCAGGTGATCACCCACGCAGCCCCGCTCCATCGCGAACCGCGCAAGGATGCCGGCCTCGACTCGGAAGCCCTTTGTGGCGAGATGGTCACCGTTTTCGAGATCAACGAGGGATGGGCCTGGGGCCAGCTCGCCGGTGACGGTTATGTCGGTTATCTGCCGGCCGAGCGGTTGGGCCCTGCCTCGCTGCCTGCAAGCCACCGCGTCAGCGCCGTCCGGACCTTCGCCTATCCCGGCCCGTCGATGAAGTTGCCGCGCGCGATGACCCTGTCCCTCGGCTCGCGCGTGCATGTGGTCGAACGGCAGGGCGATTTTGCGGTTGTCGCCGGCGTGGCCGGCCTTGCCCGCACCTGTATCTGGGCCGCGCATCTCAGCCCGCTCGATCACCATGCCGCCGATCCGGTGGCCGTGGCCGAGCAGTTGCTGCACGTGCCCTATCTGTGGGGCGGCAAGAGCAGCCTTGGGCTTGATTGCTCCGGGCTGGCGCAACTCGCTTTCGATGCGGCCGGCATCACGGTGCCGCGCGACAGCGACCTGCAGGAGCATTCTGTTGGCCGCCTTGTCGGGACCGCACCTGATCTGGCCGGCCTCCGCCGCGGGGATCTGGTGTTCTGGAAAGGGCATGTCGGCCTGATGCAGAGCGCAGGTCAGCTTCTGCATGCCAACGGGTTTCACATGATGGTCGTCAGCGAGCCACTGAGCGTAGCGGTCGAGCGCATCAAGGCCAAGGGCGGCGGACCCGTGACCAGCATCCGCAGACCCGGCTGATCAGCCGTAGCGGTGCAGGCCGGCACCATGGCGCTTGAGCCACGCCTCGGCCTCCTCCGTGCGCGGGCACAGCCTGTGCGTCAGCGCCCAGAACCGGTGCGAGTGGTTCATCTCTTTCAGATGCGCCACCTCGTGGGCCGCGAGATAGTCGAGCACCAGCGGCGGGGCCATGATCAGCCGCCACGAGAAGCTCAGATGGCCCTTCGCGGAACAGGAGCCCCAGCGGCTGGCGGTGTCGCGCACTGCGATCTTGCGGGCCGGGATGCCAAGGGCGCGCGTGTGGTGATCCACGGACCCGGTGAGGTCCTTGAGAGCCTCGCGCTTGAGGAAGTCAGTGACGCGCCGCGCCACATGTGCGCTGTCGCCGGAAACCGCGATGATCGGATTGCCGTCGCGGTCCTCGGCCGCCTTGGTTACGCCCCGCACGGTCGACCAGTGAACGATACGGTGCGGCACGCCCCGCAGCGGCACCATGGCACCCGAGGCGAAGGCCACGCCGTCGGGCCGCTTGGCAAGGCGGGATGCGATCCAGCCGCCATGGGCTTCGGCGAACAGCCGCGCGGCCTTGAGGTCGGCGCGCTCGGGCAAGGTCAGCACGACCTCGCCGGATGCCGTTGAGACGCGCAAGGTGAAGCGGCGCGCTGACGCCCTGCGCCTCACCGCGACCTTGAAGCTTCTGTCGCCGTGGCCCACGTCGATATGGTCGGGGTCCGGTCTTGGTGCAAACAGGGACAAACGCATCACCCGCGAACCTGGGGGATTCGCGGGTAATTTGGAAGGGCACAGATCGCCAATTCAGGCCGGCCGTGCCAGCCTGATCTGCCGGCGCGCCGCCTGGGCCGCCTCGTTGCTGCGGCTCTTGGCGAGATTCATGTCAATTGAGCGCATGAAGTCGGAAATGCGGGGTGCGATCTCCGAGCGGAAGCGCGAACCGTTGAAGACGCCGTAATGGCCGACCTTCTGTTGCAGATAGTGCACGCGCATCTCGGCAGGGATGTTTGTGCACAGCTCATGCGCGGCCTGGGTCTGCCCGACGCCGGAAATGTCGTCGAACTCGCCCTCGACGGTCATCAGCGCCACGCGCCGGATCGCCGTGAGGTCCACTGGCTTCCCGCGATGCATCATCTCGCCCTTGGGCAGAAGATGCTTGCAGAACACAACGTCGACGGTCTGGAGGTAGAATTCGGCTGTCAGATCATTGACGGCCATGTATTCGTCATAAAATTCGCGATGCTTCTCGGCAGGCTCGCCATCCCCGCGCACGAGGTGCCGGAACATGTCGTAATGGGCCGACAGGTGCTTGTCGATGTTCATGGCCATGAAGCCCGACAGCTGCATGAAACCGGGATAGACCGGCCGCAACGCGCCCGGATAAACCAGCGGGACCTTGACGATGCAGTTGCGCTTGAACCATTCGAGGCCGCGCTCCTGAGCGATCCTGTTGACGGCGGTCGGCGCGCGCCGTGTGTCGATCGGCCCGCCCATCAGCGTCATCGACCGGGGAACCTGCGGATCCTGCGCTGCCTCCATGCGGGCGATGGCCGCGATCACGGGCACGGAGGGCTGGCAGACGGCCATCACATGCGTGTCGGGGCCGAGCGCCTGCAGCATGGCGATCACGTCGTCGATATAGTCGTCGAGGTCGAAGGTCACGCTCATGGGGACCATGCGCGCGTCGGCCCAGTCGGTGATGTAGACCTCATGGTTCGGCAGGAAGGCCTCGACCGTCCCGCGCAGCAACGTCGCGTAATGGCCGGACATGGGCGCAACCATCAGCACCTTCGGCCCGCGCCGCTGCTCGGGGCGCAGCGCGCGATCGAAATGGATCAGCTTGCAGAAGGGACGCTCCCAGACGATGCGCTCGGTCACGGCGACGCGCTCGCCGCCCACCAGGGTGGTCGGCAGGTCGAAGCTGGGCTTGCCGTAGCGCCGGGTCGTGCGCTCGAACAACTCGGCCGATGCCGCCATCGTGCGGCCCAGCGGCGTATAGGTCATGGGGTTGAGGGGGTTCTTGAACAGCAACTGCGTTGCGTCCGACATCGCCCGTGCTGGCCCCATCATCATGTGGGCAGCCTCGTAAAGATAGTAGCCAAGTGCCATGGGACCCCGCTTGCCTGCTCGTCACAACCCAGCCCGCGCGCCCGCCGGCTGGATGTGCTGCATTGCACAATAGCGGCAAACGAACGCCCTGTCAGCTTCAATCAACCACATGCCCGACTAAGGAAGTATGGAGACGCTTCACTGTGCCGCAAATTCGGTCCTGCCTGGGGCCATGACGTGCTGCGGCGAATGCCCTAATGTGGTTTCGTGTCTGACCACTTCAACATCGCCCTGGCCCGGTCATCGCGCCGCCTGCGCCTCGACACGCTGGTCAAGCTGCGCTGGCTCGCCGTGCTCGGCCAGAGCGTGGCGGTTGGCGTGGTGCATCTGGGCCTTGGCTTTCCGGTGCCGATCGCGGCCTGTGTGCTGTTGATCGCCGCGTCGGTCTGGCTCAACATCGGCCTTCGCGCCAGCTTTCCGATGAGCCATCGGCTCGGGGACCGAGCGGCATCGGGCCTTCTGGCCTATGACGTCCTCCAACTCGGGGCCCTGCTTTACCTGACCGGGGGCCTCGAAAACCCGTTCGCGCTGCTTTTCCTTGCCCCCGTCCTGATATCGGCCACGGCGCAGCCTCCACGCCACACCTTTCTGCTGGGGTGCCTTGTGGTGGTGACGGCCAGCGTGCTCGCCTTCGTCCATCGTCCCCTGCCATGGAGCGCGGCGCAGCCGCTCGACCTGCCGCCGCTCTACGTCGGCGGCATCTGGGTCTCGATCCTGCTGGGGGTTGTGTTCACCGCCGTCTATGCCTGGCGCGTGTCGGTCGAAGCCGATGATCTCGCCGAGGCGCTCACGGCCGCCGAGATGGTCATGGCCCGCGAACAGCACCTGTCGCAACTTGACGGACTGGCGGCAGCCGCCGCCCACGAATTGGGGACCCCGTTGGCCACGATCACGCTTGTGGCAAAGGAGATCGCCAATGCCGCCTCTCCCGGCTCGGCGCTGGCCGAGGATATCGCCCTGCTCCGTCAGGAGGTCGACCGCTGCCGCACCATTCTCACCACGCTGACCTCGCTCGACGAGGATAGCGGGCCGCTCTCGACCTTCGTGCTGCGCCAGCTGCTGGAGGAAATCGCCGGACCCCAGCGGCCATTCGGCATCCCGATCGTCATCACGATTGACGGCGAGGGCGACGAACCGGTCATGCGGCGAAACCCGTCGGTCCTCTATGGGATCGGCAATCTTGTCGACAACGCGGTCGACTTCGCCGCATCAAGGGTCGCCCTGTCGGCGCACTACACCGATCAGCGCGTGGTCATCGAGGTTCGGGATGATGGCCCTGGCTTCACCCCCGAGATCCTGATGCGCGCGGGCGAGCCCTACATCACCTCCCGGGGGCGGAATCGGGAACGCGCCGCTGGCGTCGGCAACCCCGATGAGGCGGTGTGGCAGGGCCTCGGCCTTGGCCTGTTCATCGCCAAGACCCTGCTGGAGCGTTCCGGCGCCCAGCTCCGCTTTGCCAACGGACCGCGCGACGAGGGCGGCGCACGCATCACGATCGCGTGGCAACGCGCCGTGTTTGAAGCCAGAACAGGGGCTGACAGGGACAACAGTCTTGTCCATTGGGATCCGATCCCCAAACTGTTCAGACGGCAGCCAGTTTGATCCAGCGCGCGCACCGCGCGTATGCTAGAGCAACGACCGGTGCTGCCGGGCAAGGAGCAATGGGTCATGACCGCCTTGAATCTAGGGCTTGCGATGAAGACACCGGAGATGAGCCTGCTGCTCGTCGATGACGATCGGCCGTTTGTGACGCGGCTCGCACGCGCCATGGAGGCGCGGGGCTATGACGTGCGCACGGCCGAGAGTGTGGCGGATGGCCTGGCCGAAGTCGAGGCGGCGCCGCCGGCCTTTGCCGTGATCGACATGCGGCTGCGCGACGGCAACGGGCTTGATGTGATTGCGCGGCTGAAGGAGCGTCGCCCCGACGCGCGTGGCGTCATCCTCACCGGCTATGGCAACATCGCCTCCGCGGTCAGCGCGGTGAAGATGGGCGCGGTCGATTATCTGGCCAAGCCTGCCGATGCGGACGAAATCCACGCGGCTCTCGGCGCCTCGCCCGGCGCCAAGCCTGATCTGCCGGAGAACCCCATGTCGGCGGACCGTGTCCGCTGGGAACACATCCAGCGTGTCTATGAGCTGTGCGACCGCAACGTCTCCGAAACGGCCCGCAGGCTCCAGATGCACCGCCGCACCCTTCAGCGCATCCTCGCCAAACGTGCGCCGCGCTGAAGGGCTCAGAATCCTTCGAAATCCGGATCCTCATGGCGCATAAGCCGTGAGGCGGCCAATTGAGCGAAGCCGAGCGTCAGCGCCTTGCGGCGCGGCGCGGCCAGGGGCGTCAGACCCGGCGCGCGCACCAGTTCTCCGCCATGGCCATCGGCCACGATCAGCCCGACTGGCGGCGAGATCAGGGCCTGCGGGAAGTCAGGAGGCACAGCAAAGGCAAGGCCGTCGCAGTAGTCGCTGTAGTCGGGCCATTTCGAATCGGCCCTGAAATCGGCCAATCCCGACTTGATCTCGATGACCCATATCTCATGGTTGGGTCTGAGGGCCACAAGGTCGGCGCGACGCCCGCTGGCGAAGCTCATCTCGGCGACGACGGCAAAGCCCGCCTGGCGCAGCAAGCGGGTCGCGCCGCGGCGCAGGCTCAGCGTGATATCGGGCCGTGACAGGGTGGGTGCGTTGGTCTGCATCGCGCCAGTGTTCCGCAATCATGCACGCAAAGCCAGGGCCGGCCGTGACAAGGCTGTGCCGCAGGGGCGGCTCAGTGCATCGACCGGCGGGGCGTATCGAGCGAAACGATCAGTTCGCGCAGGCCGCGCAGATGCGGGTCGATCTCAAGCGCGATGGTCAACGCGGCCTTGGCTTCAACCGGCCTGCGCTGGCGCACGCAGATCTGGGCAAAACCCGAGATCGCGCCGAAATGGCGCGGTTCAAGGCGCAAGGTGCGTTCGATGTCGGCAAGGCATTCTTCGTCCTGGCGTGCGATGAAGGCCAGGATCGCCCGCTTGTTCCACGCCTCCGGCCAGTCGGGATAGCGTGCGACGAGTTCGTCGAGGATGGGCTTGGCCAGATCGAAGGCGCCTGCGGCCATGGCCTCGCAGGCATTCGCCATGGCGGTCGCCGCGACGCCTTCGGGATGGCTGATCCACAGCGCCCAGATCAGGTCTTCGATGTCGTCCGGATCATTGGCCGGTTCCGGCTTGCCAAGCTCCCTGAACAAGCCGTTGAGACGCTTGGGGAGATGGCTCGCAGGTGGACGGGACTTGGCTTCGAGAACGAGTCCGAGCACCCGGTCGATCCTGGTCGGCTCACTGACTTCTTTCCCCTGCAGCGATGCAGCCACCATGTGTCGTCTCCGGAACACCGGTCCAAATGCAGACATTTTCCACACGAAGAGAGATGTCGCCTGAGCCTAGCCCAGGACTACGTATTTTCCATTATAGGTTGTTTTCCGGATTTTGCATCATCAAAGATGGCCAGCGCCAAAGTTTTCTCTGCGAGGCCCGCACCGGAGACCTGAAGGGGCGCTCGGCCTCACTCCCCGCAGGTGCCATAGACCAGGATTGCAGCGCTGAGGTCCTCCAGCGCGGCGCCCACCGACTTGAACACGGTGATGTCGCTGTCGGAAAGGCGCGGCGCGATTGTCCCGGCGCAGAGCTCGAACAAGGTGCCCAGCACGGCCTTCCCGTCGTAGGTTCCGGCCTTGATCGCCACCGCCACATCGCCGCCTTCGCTCAATGCCGCCGGGGTGTCGACCACGACCCTGCCGCGTTTCAAGGCCTCGTCATCGGCTTCCCGCATCGACATGTTGAAGGCCCCGACCAGGTCGAGATGGGCGCCGGGCCTGAGCCACTCACCCTTGATCAGCGGCGAAGTGGCGAGGGTGGCACAGGCGATGATGTCCGCTTCGCGGGCCGAGCGCTCCAGATCATGGCTGACGCTCGCCGGAAGCCCGCTTGCGGCGAGCGCGGCCACCACCCGTTCCGCGCCGCCTGCAGAGCGGTTCCAGACCTCGATCGCGGCGAGCGGCCGGACGCTGGCATGCGCCCTGACCAGAAAGCCCGCAAGGGCGCCTGCGCCGACCATCAGCATCCGGCTGGCGGTCGGGCGCGCCATCGCCCGGCTGGCAAGCGCGGAGGCCGCCGCCGTCCGCCACAGCGTCAGCCGCGCGCCATCCATCGCAGCCAGCGGCGCGCCGGTCGTTCCGTCCAACAGCACATACAGGCCATGGATGCTCGGCAGCGACCGGGCCGCATTGCCGGGGAAGACCGTGACGATCTTGGTTCCCACAAAGGTCGGGCTGGTCGCGCTGTCCGTCCAGGCGGGCATCAGCAGCAAGGTTGCGTCCGCATCCGGACGTGCGATGTGGTGATGGTGACGAACCGGTGCGATGATGCCGCCGCGAAAGGCGACGCCGAGAGCATCGATCAGGCTGTCAAACGTCAGGACGCGGTCGATCTGTGCGGCGGTGATGACGCGCATCGCTCTGACGCGCGTTCAGTGACGCTGCGGCAGGGTGGCAAGCGCCGCCTCTGGCGCCACGGCCCTGAGCGCCGCGGTCTCGCCCGCCAGGCGCGTGACCTCGCGCTTGAGCCGCCGTTCCGCCTTGCGGTGGCGTCCCTGCGACAGCCAGACCGCGAGGCCGCCGATCAGGACCCCAAGGGCGAGGATGGCCAGCGCCAAGCCGAAGAGCGGCATGTCGAGGAAGAACCGCGGCGGATCCGTCGAGAACGGATCGAACGAGACCCTGATGCTCTGCCGGTTGGCCACGGCAAACAGGATGATGGCCAGCATCACCGGAAGCGTGATCAAGAGTTTCAGGAAACGCCACATGCCGTGTTCCTCAGGCCATGGTGTTCAGCTTGAGACGCAGGTCCTTGCCGGTCTTGAACGCGGGGACCAGCTTCTCTTCGACCTTGACCAGATCGCCCGTGCGCGGATTGCGGCCGACCCGGCCATTGCGCTTCTTGGTAGCGAAGGCCCCGAAACCGCGCAGTTCGACACGGTTTCCGTTGGCGAGGGCCTGGACGATCTCATCGAGGATCGCATTGACGATATTCTCGACATCGCGCTGATACAGATGGGCGTTGCGGTCGGCCACACGCTGAACGAGTTCGGACTTGATCATGCTTTGCTCATAACCATCTGAGTTAGTTCATTTTTCAGTGGCAGGCTGCCAGAGTGCCAAGGCGCCGTCAAGGTGTATCCCGGGTTCGATCAGGCTGGCGCGCGCCAGAAGGGTCGCGACGCTGTCAAAGCCGGCCGCGGCGGCAAGGCGGCTTGAGGCCGACCACAGCCCGAACCTGTCGGCGTCATTGCGGCGGCGCCACTCTCTCACAGGCAGCGACTTGGCCACATCGCGCGCGGTCTCGAGCCATTCCACGGCCTGCCTTTCGCCGCCGAGCGCGTCGACCAGCTTGCGTTCGATGCCCTGCCGGCCTGTATGCACCCGGCCATCCGCCACCATGGCCACTTCGCTGTCGCTGAGCTTGCGCCGGTCGCGCACCAGCCCCTTGAACCAGTCATAGTGATCCTTGACCACCGCATCGAGGGCGGCCCTCGCCTCCGGGGATGTCGGCTCGAAGCCGCTTGGAGCGGCCTTGAGCGGGCTCGACTTGATGGTTTCGACATTCACGCCGACCGTGTCGAGCAGCCGTGTGACATTCGGGATCTGGAACAGGACGCCGATCGAGCCGACCAGCGATGTCTGCTGCGCGATGATGCGGTCCGCGGCGGCGGCGGCGATGTAGCCGCCGGAGGCGGCCAGGCCGGTGACCACGGCTGCGACGGGCTTCTCGGCGGCCAGCTGGCGCAGGGCAAGGAAGATCGCTTCCGAGCCCGAGACCGTGCCGCCCGGCGAATCGACCTGCACGATCACGGCCTTGACGTTCTTCGCCTCGCGCACCGCGGTGATCAGCCTGAGGCTGCGCGCATCGCCGGAAATGAAGCCTTCGATCTTGATCCGGGCGATCTGGTCACTGCCGGCGGGAAGCATCTGCCGCCCGCCAAGAGCGTAGCCAAGTCCGAGCACGCCGATGATCGCGCCGACAATGCCCAGAACCCGCCAGAGCGAGACGGTGCGGCGCAGCTTGCGCCGGTCTGCGATCAGGTCCGCCAGTGACGCCATGGAGTTCTCCTGTTCGGCCGCTGTTTAGCAGCCCTGCCGCCGTGCGACAAAAGAAAAAGCCCGCGCGGCAATCCGCGCGGGCCGGTTGGGTCAGCCACCGGCTGCCCGATCACTTCTTCTCGCCGGCCTTCTTGAGGGCAGCGCCCAGGATGTCGCCGAGCGAGGCGCCCGAATCGGATGAACCGAACTGGGCGATGGCCTCCTTCTCCTCGTGCATCTCCAGAGCCTTGATCGACACCTGGACCTTGCGGGCCTTCTTGTCGAACATCAGCACACGGGCATCGACCTTCTCGCCCACGGCAAAACGCTCGGGGCGCTGGTCACCGCGGTCACGGGCGAGTTCCGCGCGCTTGATGAAGGTCATGAAGTCGGTGCCGACGATCTTCACGTCGAGGCCGGCTTCCTTCACTTCGACGATCTCGCAGGTGACGACCTGGTTCTTCTTGAGTTCGCCCGCCTCTGCGAAGGGGTCTCCGGCAAGTTGCTTCAGGCCAAGCGAGATACGCTCCTTCTCGACGTCCACATCAAGGACGACCGCTTTGAGCATGTCACCCTTCTTGTATTCCTCGATGACCTGTTCGCCCGGACGGTTCCAGTCAAGATCGGACAGGTGGATCATGCCATCGATGTCGTTGTCGAGACCCAGGAACAGACCGAACTCGGTCTTGTTCTTGACCTCGCCCTCGACGACCGTGCCGGACGGGAACTTCTCGGCGAACAGCTCCCACGGATTGCGCAGGGTCTGCTTGAGGCCGAGGCTGATG
>JAPLOU010000057.1 GCA_026400535.1 Hyphomicrobiales bacterium | reverse complement strand
TGGAATGCAGAAGTCGATGATCATGGTGGTGCCGCCCGAGAGGGCTGCCTTGGTGCCCCACTCGAAATCGTCGGCCGAGACCGTGCCCATGAACATCAGTTCCATGTGGGTGTGCGGGTCGATGCCGCCCGGCAGGATGTCGCAGCCGCCGGCATCGATCACGTCCGCGCCGCGCAGACGGGCCAGCGCCGGACCGACGGCCACGATCTTGCCGCCCTCGATCAGCACGTCGGCGCGGGCCGAATGATCGTGATTGATGACGGTGCCGCCTCTGATGAGGATGGTGGAGTTCGACATGCGCTGCTTCCTTGCAAGATGCGACCGGACTTCATTTCAGCAAAGGATTGACCGGGAGGCAATTCGCAATCGTGCGCGGGCTTGCCCGCGCTGCTGCTTTGTCGGGCATCAAGGTTGGTTGACCTTCAAATTGCCGTGGCGGCATCCTGATTTCCTGCGCCATCCGGGCGGGATGGCAGACCGCGAGAAGGGCATGACATGCAGCTTCCGGTTATCACAGTCACCAGGCTGCGTTCGCCGACGGCGTGGGTGCAGCGTGCAGCGGCCGTCTGTTTCGCTCAGCCCTTCATTTCCCTGACAGTGCTCTTCCTGCTGCTCGCGCCCGTGTTCGCGCCTGGGTTTACGGGCACTTCCGCCGGGTTGGCCATGGCGGCGTCGCCGATGGGGCTTGGCTTCCAGCGGTTCACGGCGACCGGCCCCAAGGACGCACTTGGGCGCGGCATTTCCGACATGCTGGATACGGACATGGTCAACCTGCTCAACGAGCAAGGCAACCGGGACTGCCTGCTCGCCGTGCGCGAGGTCAAGCGGATGGACGAAGTCCTGAAGGAACTGGAGCTTCAGAAATCGCCCATGTTCGACCAATCCAAACGCGTGATCCAGAACGTCATCGAGTTGCGCTACAGCGCGGCCGGGCATGTCACCACCACCGAGACATCGATGACGATCGACATCAGGATCACCGACTCCCGCAGCGGCAAGCAGGTGGCCAGCTTCGAGGCGACGCTCGACCCGGAAAAAGAGGATATCCTCCAGACCATCGACAAGGCGGTGAAGTCGATCCTAGACCAGATCTGCCCCCGCATGCACAAGCTGAACCTGTCCGTGGGGCCTTACTTCGTCATCGATGCCGAGGTGTGCGGCATCGAAAAGCCGTTCCAGGTCCGGCCCAAGGGTCAGTTCGGCGGCGTCCTTGTGAAGTTCGCGCCGGCCTCGCGGGAGGCCGGCAGCTTCACGGAAGCAGGCCGCGCCTATGGTGCGATGTGGAATGGCAGCGGCAACTACACGATCCGCTGGAACGGCGATAGCGGGGCCTTCCGGGCCTCGAACCCGAACACCGCGCGTGCCGGCGCCCTGTCATCGAAGAACAATGACGTGATGACCGGCACGGTGACGCGGTTGGCGAAGCGCTGCGCGGCCGGCTGAGCACGAATCAGCCGGTCGTCATCTGCTCCCGTCCGGGGCCTGTTCGCAGGTGAAACATCTCAGCCTGCCTGCAGCTGCCGGGCAAACGAAACCGGCGCGGACCATGTGATCCGCGCCGGCTGGTGTCATCATCAAACCGTTGCCGGCCAGAGGCGGCCGTCACTTCAAGGCAGCGTCGATCACCGCGTGGGTCCAGGCGCCGGTCGGCGCCTTGGTGATCACCGGCTGCTCGCCGCCGGCGCCCATCAAGGTGACGACGGTGCGCTCATAATCGGCGGGATCGAGCTTGCCGGTCGAGCCGGCCGTGAGCTTGTTGATTTCTCCCATCATCCGCTTCTGGTGCGCTTCCTTCTGGGCGCCCGAGGCGTCGTTGTCGAGCACGATCTTGGCGGCCTCGTCCGGATTGGCGCGGGCATAGTCCCAGCCCTTCATCGCTGCCCTCAGGAACTTGGCCATGCGGGCCGTGAAGGCGGCGTCACCGAGCCGGCTCTCAAGCACGTAAAGGCCGTCCTCCATCGTGGACACGCCCTGGTCGGTGTAGTTGAACACCGTCAGTTCCTCGGGCTTGAGGCCTGCATCGATGACTTGCCAGTACTCGTTGTAGGTCATGGTCGACACGCAGGCCGCCTGCTTCTGGATGATCGGGTCGACGTTGAAACCCTGCTTGATCACCTTGACGCCCCCGGCCGAGCCGTCGGTCTTGAGACCGAGCTTGGCCATCCAGGCCATGAAGGGATATTCATTGCCGAAGAACCACACGCCCAGGGTCTTGTCCTTGAAATCGGCCGGCGTGGCGACGCCCGCATCCTTGCGGCAGGTCAGCATCATGCCAGAGCGCTTGAATGGCTGGGCGATATTGACCAGCGGCACCCCCTTCTCGCGGGCGGCGAGCGCGGCGGGCATCCACTCGACGATGACGTCGGCGCCGCCGCCGGCGATCACCTGCGGCGGGGCGATGTCCGGGCCGCCCGGCTTGATCACGATGTCGATGCCCTCGGCCTTGAAGAACCCCTTGTCCTTGGCGACGTAATAGCCGGCGAACTGGGCCTGCGTGACCCATTTGAGCTGCAGCGTCACCCGTTCCTGGGCCGCAGCGGGCAATGTCAGCGCCAGCGCAGCCGCCGCGCCCAGAAGCATCTTTCCGATCATGTCCAGTCTCCCTGTTTGCACCGGCCCGGCGGGCCTGTGAAGCTTGCAAAAACCCCTTCAGCCTGCGCGCACCGACGGGTGCCAGAACGTGACAGCCCGCTCGGTGAGCACCAGAAGTCCATAAAAGGCCGAACCAGCGACGCCTGCAACCGCAATCGTGGCCCAGACCATGTCGAGCGCCATGCGGCCAACCTCGGTCGAGATTCGGAAGCCCATGCCGACCACCGGCGTCCCGAAGAACTCCGCCACGATCGCGCCGATCATCGCCAGCGTGGCGTTGATCTTGAGCGCGTTGAAGATGAACGGCATGGCAGCGGGCAGTCTGAGCGAGACCAGAGCCCTGAACCAGGATGCCCCGTAAGAACGCATCAGGTCGCGTTCCAGATGTCCGGCGCTGGCCAGCCCCGCCAGCGTGTTCACCAGCATCGGAAAGAAGGTCATCACCACGACGACCGCAGCCTTCGACTGCCAGTCGAACCCGAACCACATCACCAGGATGGGCGCGATCCCGATCATCGGCAGCGCCGAGACGAAGTTGCCGATCGGGATCAGGCCCCGGCGCAGGAAATCGAAGCGATCGCAGGCAAGCGCCAGCAGGAACCCGGCAAGGCACCCCATCACCCATCCCGGAATGGCGGCGCGGATCACGGTCTGCACGAAATCGGCCCAGAGCGTCGGCGTGGACGCCGCGACCCTGGCGGCGATCAGCGATGGTGCGGGCAACAGCACCGTCGGCACGGACGCGCCAATGCAGATTGCCTCCCAAAGCACGAGCAGCGTGCCCCCGAAGATCAGCGGCACCAGCCAGCCCGCAGCCGCCGAGAACGGGCTGCGCCCGCTCGACAGGCTGGCGTTGATGTCCCAGGCCAGCAGCCAGAACGCGCCTGTGATGGCCCAGTAGACCCATCCCTGCGCCGGGCTGCGGTCAAGCAGAAGCATCGCCAGCAGCATTCCGACGAAGGCGATGTTGAACAGCTGGAAGAAGGTCTGCCAGCCGCCCTGCCGGCCCGAGACGACGGCGCCGCTCATGGCCGCCATCCCATGGCCCTGAGCGTCGCTCGTTCGGCTGCCGTGATCGTCAAGACCAGCAGGGCCGCCAGCACGGCGGCATAGAACAGCGCGGCCCAGATCTGGATCGTCTGCCCGAAATAGCTGCCAGACAGCAGCCTCGCTCCGAGACCAGCCTGCGCCCCGGTGGGCAACTCGCCGACAATGGCCCCGACAAGGCTGATCGTGATCGCCACCTTGAGAGAGGCGAACAGGAAGGGCACGGCTGCCGGCCAGCGCAGTTTCCAGAAGGTCTGGGCCGCTGAGCCATTGTAGGTCCGCATCAGGTCAAGCTGCATCGTATCGGGCGAGGTCAGCCCTTTGACCATGCCGATTGTCACCGGAAAGAAGCACAGATAGGCCGAGATGATCGACTTGGGCACAAGTCCCGTCAGGCCGACTGAACCGAGCGCCACGATGATGATCGGCGCGATCGCCAGAATTGGAATCGTCTGGCTGACGATCACCCATGGCATCAGGCTTTTCGACAGCGTGCGCGAATGCACGATGCCGACCGCGATGGCGATGCCGAGCACGCTGCCGATGGCAAAGCCCAGCAATGTCGCCGACAGGGTGACCCAGGCGTGAAAGGACAGGTTTCGCGGATTGAGTACCATGCCGTCCGCCGTCTGGCGAAACAACGCGGTGTTCACCGTGGCGTTGTAAAGCTCGATCAGGATCTGGTGCGGCGCAGGCAGCACCGGCCGCTCCAGCGCCCAGGCGATCGGGTAGCGCGCCATCAGGTCGCCGGTCACATTTTGCATTTGCGGCAGGTTGCTGTTCATTGGCAGGCAGGCGGCATACCAGGCGGCCAGGATCAGCGTCGTGACCACGAGCACGGGGATAGTGGAGCCGTTCCTGCCCGCTGGCGCCCCGACGTTTGCCGATGACGCGAAGCTCATGTGGCGGGGCCTTCAATCATCATAGGAATGGCCGGCGCGCAGCCCCTCCCTGACCCGGTGTGCAATTCTCAGGAACTGCGGGGTTTCGCGGATGTCGAGCGTGCGCTTGTCGCCAAGGTCGCAGTCGATCACATCAATGATCCGGCCCGGACGCGGGCTCATCACCACGATGCGCGTGGACAGAAACACAGCTTCAGGGATCGAATGGGTGACGAAGATGATTGTCTTCTTCGTGTCCGACCACAGGCGCAGCAGTTGCTCGTTGAGCTTGTCGCGCACGATCTCATCCAGCGCCCCGAAGGGCTCGTCCATCAGCAGCAGTTGCGGATCGAAGCTCAACGCCCGCGCGATCGAGGCGCGCTGCTGCATGCCACCCGACAACTGCCAGGGGAACTTCTGCTCGAAGCCGGTCAAGTTCACCAGCGCGAGATTCCGTGCCGCCCTCTCGCGCCGCTCGGCCGCGCTGAAGCCGAAGACCTCAAGCGGCAGCATCACGTTCTTCGCGATCGTCCGCCAGGGATAGAGCGCAGGTGCCTGAAACACATAGCCATACTGGCGCTTCAGCCTCGCCTGTTCCGGCGCGAGGCCGTTGATCGCGATCGTTCCGTCCGTCGGCGTCTCGAGGTCCGCGATCACGCGCAGCAGCGTGGTCTTGCCGCAGCCCGACGGCCCGATGAAGGAGACAAACTCACCAGCCCCGACCTTGAGGTCAACATCCTTCAGCGCGAAGACCGGCCCGTCATTGGTCGTGAACGTCAGGGAAAGCTGCCGGATATCAATGACGCTGCCCGGAGCGCCGCCGCCCGGAAGTGTCGCCGCCTGAACAGCCTGATCCACACGCGTGTCGTTCATGCGCGCACCACTTTTTCCGTCAAGACAGCATCGGCCGGAGCTGCCTTGACCGGATGATCAAGGCAATCGGCATGCCATTGCCAGCCCGTAGGGCGCAGCGTGGACCAGAATTGATCAGATGGTCAAGCGTGTGGAACATGCCTGCATTTGCCGTAAACCCGCATGCGTCGGATGACGCGGTTGTTTGATGCGCGGGATACGCGATTCACCTCTGTTTTGCAGGGACTTTCTCTTTGCAGGGACTTTCTCGCCTGTGGAGGGTTCCGTGATGACGCACCGGGCGGGTGACCCGAACGATG
>JAPLOU010000038.1 GCA_026400535.1 Hyphomicrobiales bacterium | reverse complement strand
CCTCCGGATCCAGGTTGTTCATCAACATGCGCAAAGGGGCTTCGGTCGCCCAGCTCTTGGCATTGAGGGTCAGTCCGCGCGGCGCGCGGATGATGCGGGAGTTGTCGATGCGGGTCATGGGCGGTCCTCAATCCAAGACATCATTCCACCATCAGCCCGTCGAGCACATCGCCATGCGCAGCGCCGAGTTGCCCGGCGCGCACCAAGGCGGCGGCCGCCTCCATCTCGCCGGAGATGATGCGGTCGCGGTCGAGTGTCGGCGCGACCGTGCGGAGCAGCGCCAGCGTTCCTCGCAGGCGCGGGCTGGTGGTCAACGGCAGGCGCATCTCGACGCCCTGCGCTGCCATCAATGCCTCGATGCCGATGATGCGCGAGAGGTTGTCAGCCATTGGCCCGAGCCGCCGCGCGCCATGGGTGGCCATGGAGACATGGTCTTCCTGATTGGCCGAGGTCGGGATCGTGTCGATCACGGCCGGCGCGGCCTTCTGCCGGTTTTCGGAGGCGAGAGCCGCGCTGGCAACCTCGGCAATCATGAAGCCCGAGTTGAGGCCTGGCTCCTTGATGAGAAATGCGGGCAGTCCGGACAGGACCGGGTCGACCAGCATGGCGCAGCGGCGCTGGGCGATGTTGCCGATTTCCGTGGCGGCCAGCGCCAGCATGTCGGCGGCGAAGGCAACCGGTTCGGCATGGAAATTGCCGCCGGAGAGGATTTCGCCAGTGTCCAGCAGCACCAGCGGATTATCGGTGACGGCATTGGCTTCATCGCGCAGCATGGTGGCGGCACTGCGCATCACATCGAGTGCAGCGCCCATGACCTGCGGCTGGCAGCGGATCGAATACGGGTCCTGCACCCGCGGATCATCAGCAAGATGGGAGCGCCGGATGACACTGTCCGCCATCATCCGGCGCAGGGCTTCGGCCACCGCGATCTGACCCGGCTGGCGGCGCAGGCGGTGGATGCCCTCCTGAAAGGGCGTGTCAGACCCCATGATCGCATCGGTCGACAGCGCTCCGACGACGAGGGCGGCGGCAAAGCAGCGCTCGATGGCAAACAGCCCATCGAGCGCGAGCGCCGTCGACACCTGCGTGCCATTGAGAAGCGCGAGGCCCTCTTTGGGGCCGAGTTCGACCGCCCCAAGGCCAACCTTGGCCAGAGCCTCGGCGCCGCCCATGCGCACACCATCGACCACCGCTTCGCCCTCGCCGATGAGCACGGCGGCCAGATGGGCCAGAGGCGCCAGATCGCCCGACGCGCCGACCGAGCCTTGCGCGGGAATGACCGGCAGGACGCCGCGGTTCAGCATGGCGATCAGCAGCCGCACGGTGGCGCACTGAACGCCGGATGCCCCTTGCGCGAGGCTGGCGAGCTTGAGGCCGAGCACCAGCCTGACGACTGCCTCAGGCAGCGGATCGCCTACGCCGGCGCAATGCGAGCGCACGATGTTGAGCTGCAATTCCTTGAGTTTGTCGACCGGGATGCGGATCGAGGCCAGTTTGCCGAAGCCGGTGTTCACGCCATAGACCGCGTCATTGCCGCGTGCGGCGCGCAGCAGGATGGCATGGCCCTGTTCGATCAGCGGCCAGAAAGCATCATCGAGTGCGAGTGTCGCGCCGCCGTGGACAGCACGCCAGAGGCCAAGACTGGTTTCACCGGGTTCGAGGCGAAGGTCTGTCATGGACGCATAGCTTTGCTGTGATTCCCGGCGGGCCGAGGCCGCAGGACGGGGATCGACGGTCTGCCAAGGTCGGAATGGATCTCCTTCCCTTTCCGATGGGCCGCCAGGAATGACACCGGGATTGGCACCATGATCACGTCCCCCTCCACACACGCCGCCACAGCGGGTTGAAGCCGATCCGGTAACTCAGTTCGGCAGGGCGTTCGATGTCCCAGATCGCAAGATCGCACCATTTGCCAACCTCGATCGTGCCCGCATCGGCGGACATACCCAGCGCCGCAGCCGCATGGCGCGTGACGCCAAGGAGGGACTCTTCGGGGGTCAGGCGGAACAGGGTGCAGGCCATGTTGATGGCCAGCAGCAGCGAAGTCATTGGTGACGAGCCGGGGTTGCTGTCGGTGGCGATGGCAATCCGGGCGCCGGCCCTGCGCAGCAGATCGACCGGCGGCAGCTTCGTCTCGCGGATGAAATAGAATGCGCCAGGCAGCAGGACAGCGACCGTGCCGGCCTTGGCCAGCGCCTCGGCGCCCGTCGCGTCGAGATGCTCGAGATGGTCGGCGGACAGCGCGCCATAGCTCGCGGCGAGCGCGGCCCCGTGCAGGTTGGAGAGCTGTTCGGCGTGGATCTTCACCGGCAAGCCATGGGATCTGGCCGCATCAAAGACACGCCGGGTCTGGCCGGGATTGAAGGCAATGCCCTCGGTGAAGACGTCGACGGCATCCACAAGGCCCTGCGCATGAGCGGCGGACAGCATCGGACCGGCCACAAGGTCGATGTAGCCATCCGGGTCGCCCTTGAATTCCGGCGGCACGGCATGCGCGCCCAGAAAGGTCGTCCGCACGCTGACGGACCGCTCCCGCCCAAGCCGCCGGGCGGTCCTCAGCTGGCGGCACTCGGTTCCCGTGTCCAGCCCATAGCCCGATTTGATCTCGATGGTCGTGACACCTTCCGCCATCAGCGCCTTGAGGCGTCGGTCCGCGCTGGCGAACAGGTCGTCGTCGCTCGCCACGCGCGTCGCCTTGACGGTTGAGACGATGCCGCCGCCGGCGCGGGCGATCTCTTCATAGCTCGCCCCGTTGAGACGCATCTCGAACTCGGCGGCCCGGTCGCCACCATAGACGAGATGGGTGTGGCAGTCGATCAGACCCGGCGTGATCCATCGACGCCCACAATCGATGGTTTCCGACGAGCGAAACGATGCTGGCAAGGCGTCATCAGGGCCAACATAGGCAATCCGGCCAGAGCCGTCGGTTGCGATGGCACCGCTGTCGATGACGCCGAGGCCGGATAACCGCGGCGCCATCGTCGCCAACCGGGCGTTGCGCCACACCTTCGTCGTCGTCACGCTTGCCCAGGTCCCGATCTTCAGTCACGTCGTTCCTGAACGATAGGCCATCTGGCAGGCAGGCACAACACCTGCTCCCACACCTGCTCCCACGGCCACGGGGTCATTCAACCAGCCGAGGCAGCGCAAAAGCGCGTCTGCGTCAATCGACTGGAACACGTCGTGATCGGTCGCATGACATGGAGCCACGCCACCCGGGAGGCCGGGCACCTTCAGGGCATCGGGCGGCAGCCGCTCCCCCGGCGAAGGATCGCCGGAGGGCTGTCCGCTCCTGAAAGCAGCGCCGCGATCGAAACACAAAGGAGCGCGGGCAACGCGATCTGCCGCCCCTTGCCGCCGCGCCGGTCGGAAACCTCGCGCAGCGCATCAATCAGGGTTCGCGTCATCAAGGTCATCCTCCCGATGATGGCCTTGCCATGGGAGCCGGTTCGGCAACGCTGTCACAAAACCGCACCTGCGGATCCTTGCATCACCCTGCTGCCGTCCCCTGGCCTGACCTGCGCGCAAACCGGATCACCGACAAGATCGACGGCTTCGGTCGCCTTCTCGCGGCGTTCGCGCCGGTCCGTTCACAGGTCAAGGTCGCGGTGGGAAAACAGGTCTGGAAGTCCTTCGCGATGCCTGTCAGAGACGGGATGCGGGAAGGCCTCATCGCGCCGGCCTCCGCCAGCACACGGGTGGACCATCATGTCATCGCTTCATCTTGAACAGGCCCTGACCGGCGGTCGGATCGCGGCCGACGTTGCAGTCACCGTTGAGGACGGCACGATTGCGTCGGTTGTTGTTGGCGCAAAGCCTGCCCCTGATGCTGTCCGCGTCGCAGGGCTCACGCTGCCCGGCCTGCCGAACCTGCACAGCCACGCCTTCCAGCGCGGCATGGCTGGCCTCAGCGAAACGCGCGGCGCCTCGGACGACTCGTTCTGGACCTGGCGCGAGGTGATGTACCGCTTTCTGGACAAGCTCTCGCCAGATGACGTTGCCGCGATCGCTGCCCAGGCCTATGCCGAAATGCTGGAGACGGGCTTCACGGGCGTGTGCGAGTTCCACTACCTGCACCATGATGTCGATGGGAGCGCCTATGCCGACATCGCGGCGATGGCGGCGGCCATTGCGCAGGCCGCGCACGAGACGGGAATGGGCCTGACGCTGCTGCCGGTTCTCTACCGTTTCGGCGGATTCGGCGCGGCGGCCCCGAGCCATGGCCAGCGCCGGTTCATCAACGATCCTGACAGCTCTGTGCGGCTGGTGGAGGGCTCGCGCAAGGCGGTCTCCGGCGTTGCGGGCGCCATCGTCGGCATCGCGCCACACTCGCTGCGGGCCGTTGGCGCGGCCGATCTCGAGCAGGTTCAGCAACTGGCCGGCGGCGCGCCCATCCACATCCATATCGCCGAGCAGGAGAAGGAGGTCGCCGACTGCCTCGCCTGGTCAGGGCAGCGCCCGGTGGAATGGCTGTTCGCGCAAGCCGATGTGGACCGGCAATGGTGCCTGATCCATGCCACCCACCTGACGCCGCCCGAGCGCGATGCGATGGCGGCCAGCGGCGCTGTCGCCGGGCTTTGCCCGGTGACGGAGGCAAGCCTCGGCGATGGCATCTTCGACGGCGTCGCCTACCATCAATGCGGTGGTGCTCTGGGTGTCGGAACCGATTCCAACATCCAGATCGGGGTTGCCTCCGAACTGCGCCTGCTCGAATACGCGCAGCGGCTGCGCGACCGCCGCCGGGCGCGGCTGGCGCCGGTCGACGGCTCGGTGGGTCTTTCGCTCTATGAAACCGCCCTCACTGGCGGCGCGCGCGCCAGCGGCCGCGCTGTCGGGGCCATTGCGCCAGGATGTGGGGCCGATCTCGTCACGCTCGATCTCGATCACCCGGCGCTGGTGGCGCGCAGCGGGGCCGCGTTGCTCGACAGCGCCATCTTCGCCGCCACGGAGATGCCGGTTCGCGAGGTGCGCGTGGCTGGCAGGCTCGTTGTCGAGGCGGGCCGCCATGTCCATGGCGACGTCATCCGCAAGCGGTTCGGCTCGGTGATGCGGCGTGTGCTGGGGTAATCAGAGGAAGGCCGCAATTGCCGGCAGCGTCTTGCGGGTGATCGCCGGGACGGTGGCGCCATCGGCGGGGTAGCCGACGACCAGCAGGATCAAGGCCTTCTCGTTGTCCGGCCGTCCGCAAATCTCATTCAGGAAATTCATCGGCGCGGGCGTGTGCGTCAGCGTCGCCAGCCCGGCCTGATGCAGGGACGCAATCAGAAGGCCTGTGGCGATGCCGACCGATTCGGCCACGTAGTAGTGCTTGATCTTCTGTCCCTTGGCATCATGCCCCCAGCGCTGGGCGAAGATCACGATCAGCCAGGGCGCGATGTCGAGGAACGGCTTCTGGTCATCGGTGCCCAGATGCGCCAGCGCGCCGAGCCATTCCTCCCCTGCGCGGCCCGCATAGAAGGCGCGCTCTTCCTCTTCAGCACCCTCGCGGATACGGGCCTTGATCGTTTGCGTCGAGATGCAGACGAAGGTCCAGGGCTGCTGATTCGCGCCCGAGGGGGCCGTACCGGCCGTCAGCACCGCCGTCTCGATCAGCGCGCGCGGCACGGGCCTGTCCGAGAAATCGCGCACTGTTCGCCGGCGCTGCATGATGGCATGGAAAGCCTCGGCGTTCGCCTGCATTGCGGCGGCCGGAAGCTCGACGAAGGCGAGCGGGATGGTCGCGTGTGGCTTGGGCATCGCGAATTGGCCTCAGTGTCGCGGCGTGTTCTGGGGCGGAGGTCAAGCCAGGTCAAGCCAGGTCAAGCCAGGTCAAGCCAGGTCAAGCCAGGTCAAGCCAGGTCAAGCCAGGTCAAGCAACGGTGCGACGCGCCGCTCTTCGGCTTTGACAACTGCAACTCGCCATGGACCCGCACAGCCCTGCGCTTTATGGTCCGCCCATGACGGACCAGATGCCTGCCATATCGCCTGATGATCACCTCGTCCTTGTCGACGGCTCGGGCTACATCTTCCGCGCCTATCATGCGCTGCCGCCGCTGACGCGCAAGTCGGACGGTCTGCCTGTCGGCGCCGTCGCGGGCTTCTGCAACATGCTGTGGCGGCTGCTGCGCGACAAGATCGATGGCGAGAAGGCGACGCATATCGCGGTGATCTTCGATGCCTCGTCCGACACGTTCCGAAACCAGATCTACGACCAGTACAAGGCCAACCGCACCGAGCCGCCGGAGGATTTGCGCCCGCAATTCGGGCTGATCCGCGCCGCCACCCGGGCCTTCGACCTGCCGTCCATCGAGATGCGCGGCTATGAGGCTGACGATCTCATCGCCACCTATGCCCGCATTGCGACCGAGGCAGGAGCGAACACCACGATCATCTCGTCGGACAAGGACCTGATGCAATTGATCAATGACCGCGTCACCATGTTCGACACCATGAAGGACAAGCGCATCGATGCGCCAGAGGTGATCGAGAAATTCGGGGTGCCGCCGGACAAGGTGGTCGAGGTCCAGTCCCTCTCCGGCGATCCGGTCGACAATGTGCCTGGCGTGCCCGGCATCGGCGTCAAGACGGCGGCGCAACTGGTGGCCGAATATGGCGATCTCGATGGCATTCTCGCCGCAGCTGTCGCTGGCAAGATCACCCAGACCAAGCGGCGCGAGTCGCTGATCGAGCATGCCGAGAAGGCGCGGATTTCGAGGAAGCTTGTGCTGCTCCATGCCAATGTGCCGCTGCAGGTGCCGATCGGCGACCTGCGCGTGGCCACACCCGATCCGCGCAACCTGATCGCCTTCCTCAAAGCGATGGAGTTCAACACCGTCACCCGCCGTGTCGCCGAGGCCTACGAGGCGGATGCCGGCGCGATCGATCCTGACCCGGAGTTTGCCAGGAGGGGCGCAGGCACCGGCTGGGGCGAGGGTGAGGCTGTGCCGGCCGACGCCGATGCCGGCAATGCCGCGTCCTCCCTGTCGCAGCGCGCCGCGCCAAAGCCTCCATCGGCCAAGCCGGACCCGTCCGGCGCCAGCGCCAGGCGCCATGCCGAACGGGTGGCCGAAGCGGTGAAGGCGCAGCCATTCCGGCGCGAAGCCTATGAGACCGTGCGGACGGCCGACCGCCTTGCTGAATGGGTTGCAATGGCGCGCGAGGCGGGCGTGGTGGCGGTCGACACCGAGACGACCTCGCTCGATGCCATGGCGGCGGAGCTGGTGGGGGTCTCGCTCGCGGTCGGGCCCAATGTCGCCTGCTATGTGCCGTTGCTGCACCGCGGCGGCACCGATCTGTTCGGCTCGGGGCTGGAGCCTGGCCAGATCGGCAGCAAGCAGGCGCTGGCGCTCCTGAAGCCGCTGCTCGAGGACCCGTCGGTGCTCAAGGTCGGCCAGAACCTCAAATACGACTGGCTGGTGCTGTCACGCCACGAGGTCGCCATTGCGCCTGCGGATGACACGATGCTGATGAGCTATGTGCTCGATGCCGGCATCAACAGCCATGGCATGGACAAGCTCGCCGAGCTGCATCTCGGCCATGCCACCATTCCATTCTCGGAGGTGGCGGGCTCGGGCAAGTCGTTGGTCACCTTCGACCGTGTCGCCATCGACAGGGCCACGACCTATGCGGCGGAAGACGCGGATGTGACGCTGCGGCTCTGGCGAATCTTCAAGGCAAGGCTCGCGGCCAGCGGCCGGCAATCGGTTTACGAGACGCTGGAACGCCCGCTCGTGCCGGTTTTGGCGCGGATGGAACGGCGCGGCGTCGCCATCGACCGGCAGATCCTGTCGCGGCTGTCCGGCGATTTCGCCCAGAAGGCGGCGGCGCTCGAAGACGAAATCCAGCAGATTGTCGGCGAACGCTTCAATGTCGGCAGCCCAAGGCAACTTGGCGACATCCTGTTCGGCAAGCTTGGATTGCCCGGCGGCAAGAAGACCGCCACCGGCCAGTGGGCCACTGGCGCCGGCGCGCTGGAGGACCTTGCAGAGCAGGGCCATGTCCTGCCCGCACGCATCCTTGACTGGCGGCAGCTGACCAAGCTGAAGTCGACCTACACCGACGCGTTGCCGACCTATCTCAGCGCGCAGACGGGCCGCATCCACACCTCCTTTTCGCTGGCCGCGACCACGACGGGTCGGCTCTCTTCTTCCGAGCCGAACCTTCAGAACATCCCGGTGCGCAATGCCGAAGGGCGGCAGATCCGCACCGCCTTCATCCCCGAGAAGGGCATGAAACTGGTTTCGGCGGATTACAGCCAGATCGAGCTGCGTTTGCTGGCCCACATCGCCGATATCCCGCAACTCAGGCAGGCCTTTGCCGACGGCGTCGACATTCACGCCATGACGGCGTCCGAGATGTTCGGCGTGCCGGTCAAGGACATGCCGAGCGAAGTCCGGCGGCGGGCAAAGGCGATCAATTTCGGAATCATCTACGGCATCTCCGCCTTCGGCCTTGCGAACCAGCTTGGCATCAGCCGAGAGGAGGCCGGAGCCTATATCAAGAAGTATTTCGAGCGCTTCCCCGGGATCCGCGCCTACATGGACGAGACCAAGGCCTTCGTGCGGGCCAATGGCTTCGTCACCACCATCTTTGGCCGCGTCTGCCACTATCCGGATGCATCATCCTCCAACCCGCAAATGCGCGCCTTCGTCGAGCGGCAGGCGATCAACGCGCCGATCCAGGGCTCGGCCTCGGACATCATCCGCCGCGCCATGATCCGCATGGACGACGCGCTGGAAGCGGCACGCCTCAATGTGCGCATGCTGCTGCAGGTGCATGACGAGCTGGTTTTCGAGGTTCCCGACAGTGAGGTCGACCGCGCCCTGCCGATCATCCGGAAGGTGATGGTCGATGCGCCGCTGCCGGCGCTTGCGCTGAAAGTGCCCTTGCAGGTGGATGCCCGCGCCGCCGGCAACTGGGACGAGGCCCACTGAGTCTCAGGGCCGCATCACCCGGCGCAGCGTCAGGTTGATCCGTCCGCCCTGCGGCAGGAGCGTCGAGGTGCCCGGGATGATCCGGTCGATGCCGTGAAAGGCCAGCCGCGCCGGACCACCGAAGCTGAGCGCGTCGCCCGATTGCAGTTTCACTGATCTGGTCGGCCCGGAGCGCATCGTGCCGCCGACGCGGAAGATCCCCGTGTCGCCCAGTGAGACAGAGAGAACCGGCGCGTCGAAAGCCTGCTCGTCTCGGTCCTGGTGCAGACCCATCCTCGCTGTGCCGTCATAGAAATTGACGAGGCAGGCCTCGGGCGGATGCGGATAGGCCACCAAGGACGTCCAGGCCTCGAGAAGCGCCGGCGGCATGGGCGGCCATGGCGCGCCGCTGTCGGGATGGGTCGGCTGATAGCGATAGCCATCGGTATCGGACACCCAGCCGAGCGTGCCGCAATTGGTCATCTTGACGGAGAATGGCTTGCCCGTCCGCGGCATGCGCGGCGTGAACAGCGGTGCGGCCTTTGCCACCTCGCGCAGGCTGGACACCAGCGCCTCCTGCGCCATACGGTCGAACGAGCCGGGAAAGTGCACCACGCCGGGCGCGATCTCGATGCGGTTGGTCATGAGCCTGCCTTGTTGAAGCGATGAGGCGGCGTGCAGACCGCGGCGCAGCGCGCCATGGTGATCGTCATCATGGACCCGTCAAGGGCTGAACGCCGGTTCACGCCTTCAGGACGTCCTTGCTCTGCACACGCGTATCCGCTTTCAGCCGGTAGACGATCGGCTCGCCGGTGTTGAGTTCCACCTTCATGATGCTGTCCGGGTTGAGCCGGTCGAGCACCATGATCAGGGCGCGCAGGCTGTTGCCGTGGGCTGCCACCAGCACGCGCTGGCCGCTCATGACGCGTGGCAGGATTTCGGTGACAAAAAAGGGCAGGGCGCGGGCCACCGTGTCCTTCAGTGACTCCCCGCCCGGCGGCGGCACGTCATAGCTGCGTCGCCAGATATGGACCTGCTCCTCGCCATATCTGGCGGCGGTCTCCGCCTTGTTCAGCCCGGAGAGGTCGCCATAGTCGCGTTCGTTCAGCGCGATGTTCCGGATCGTCTCCAGCTTTGGCTGGCCGATTTCGTCGAGAATGAGCTGACAGGTCTTCTGCGCGCGGCTGAGTTCGGAGGTAAACGCCACATCGAAGGACAGCCCTTTCTTCTTCAGGCGCCTGCCGCCGTCCTTCGCCTCCTGCACGCCGAGGGTGGTCAGGTCAGGGTCCTTCCAGCCGGTGAACAGGTTCTTCAGGTTCCATTCGCTCTGGCCATGGCGGCAGAGCACAAGCAGGCGTTCCATGGGTATTTCATCTCCGGGCAGGGTGCCTTCGCGTAGATGAGGCGATAGCCGAAGGCAACCGTCACGATTCTTCCGCCTGTCACTCCGCCGCCATCGCCGGCCTCAGGCTGGCGAGGTTGTCGAGGCTCTGGATGATGTGGTCGGCCAGCGCGGCCACCAGCGTTGACTGTTCGCCGGCGGCACGCATCAGCCCGATCCGGCAGGTCGGCAGAGGCGGGAATCCATCCGAATGGCCAAGGATGCGCATCCCTGGCCGGACCGCGCTTTCCGGCAGGACCGAAACCGCCAGACCCGCCATCACGGCCGCGCCGACGGCGGTTGAATTCCAGCTTGAGTACAGCACGCGGTAGCAGCGCCCGCTGCGTTCGAGCGCTTCGGTGGCGCTCTTGCGCCAGTTGCAGGTCGGACGCCCGAGCGCCAGCGGCAGGACGGGCTCCTCCTGGACCTTGTGGCGTTGGGACGCCACCCACAGCAGTTGCTCAACCCGCACGATCTCGGCGGGTCCGCGACGGTCGACATGGGTGATGATCGCAAGGTCGAGATCACCCGCCTGAACGCAATCGGCAAGATTGGGCGTCGGCTCGCAGACGACCGTCACCTCCGCCTGCGGGTTTGACCGCGAGAAGCGCGCCAGGATCTCCGGCAGATAGCGATCGGCATAGTCATCGGGCACGCCAAGCCTGACCCGGCCCTTGAGATCGGCGTCAGAGAAACTGCCGACACATTCCAGATTGAGCCGGACGATCCTGCGCGCATAGTCGAGCATCCGCTCGCCGTCCTCGGTCAGCTTGGTGTGGCGGCCGTCCCGCTCGAACAGCGAACGCCCGATCCTCTCCTCCAGCCGCTTGATCTGCATCGAGACCGCCGACTGGGTCTTGTGCACCACATCGGCAGCTTTCGTGAACGAGCCGGTGTCGACGATCGCCACAAAGGTCCGCAACTGGTCTGAATCGAGCACATGCGCCATTCGGAAGATCCCATCATAATCTGTGAGATCATGCATCATATCTATTCGCTTTAATGATTCAAGTCGCAGGCTTGGACCTTGCCGATGCCTTGCGCCCTGTGTCGCACCCATGCCGGATTGGCCGGTTCAGGAGGTTGCCATGATCATGCTGTCATCCGCTCTTGCCTTGGCCCCGTCGGCCCTGCGCCTGGTGCGCCAGGCCGTCGCAGTCGCGGTGGCGCTGGCGGTCAGCCTTGGCCACGCCCTCCGGCACCGTCGCGAAATCAGCGCTCTCGCCGAGCTTGACGACCACGCGCTGATCGATCTCGGCCTCACCCGCACGGACGGCCACAGCGCATGGGCCGTGTCCGTTCTGGAAGATCCGTCCCACGTCATCAAGGACATTGCCGGTGCCGGGCACGGGCAGGCAGTTCAGGCAACGAGCCCGGGGGCGGCGGACCATGGTGATCGGCAGCTGCCCGCGCGAGGCGTGAGCCTTTCCGCGAGCCCCGATCGGCACAAGGCCGGTGGCCGGTCATCCGGCCTCTTGCGCGAACCCGCCAGCGCGGACTACTTCTTCAGGAAGGCATCGAAGATGGTCTGAAAGCTGGCCTGGTGCTGGTCCTGCATCTGGCGACCGGTCCCGAACATGTTTGTCAGCGCCTCAAGGCCGGCCTGCATCGGATCGGCCTGTCGCGGCGGCTGCCGCTGCTGCGCGCCACCCATCATGCTGCCGAGCAGTCCGCCCAGCAAGCCGCCCATGCCGGCCTGCGCGCCCTGCTGGCCACCGCCCAGCAGCCCGCCGAGCGGGTTGTTGCCCTGCCTTGCGCCCATGCCGCCCGTCATGCCACCGCCAGCGCCCGGCATCATGCCCTGCGCAAGCTGGCCGAGCAGGCCGCCAAGGCCCTGATTGCTGGCGCCCTTGAACAGACCACCCATGATCATCGAGGCCACAACCGGCAACATCGCCTTCAGCACGCTGTCTGAGACACCGCTCATCACAGAGGCCTGCTGTGCCACGGCGCGGCTGACATCCTTCGAGCCGAAGATCTGCCCGAGGACCTGGTTGCCTTCCTGCTGCAGATGGTCCGGAATCCCGTCATGGTTCGCGTCCTCAAACGCCTGCTGGCTGGCCTGGCCGTTCATCATCATGCCGGCGAGCTGCGAGAACATGTCGGGAGACTGGGTCTGGTTCTTGAGGCCCATCGAAAACGCCGGCAACAGCGCCTCAAGAGCGCTCTGCGTCTGCGGCGGCGACAGGCCGAACTGGTTTGACAGGTTGTTGATCGCATTGCCGCCCTGGGCGGCCTGCATGATCTCAAAAAGGTTCATCATCGACGCTTCCCCTCGCCATGAGCGTCCCCCGCTCGACGGACAGTCATAGGCGAAGTTGAATGGACGCTCAATGACGCGATTGTGGCCTTTGCAAGGTCACTTCGCGGGCGCAGTTTCCAGCGTATCCAGCATGCGGAAGGCGACGACCAGCGCCGCGACGCCGAACAGCGCCCCGCCGGCGGCCACGCCATAAAGCGCCCCGATCGCCCCGCCGAAATGGGCGCCCAGCCAGACCATCGGCAAGGTGCCGATGGTGGCGCGGCCCCAGTTGAAGGCGGTCGAGTAAAGCGGGTAGCCAAGATTGTTGAAGGCCGCATTGGCGACGAAGAGCCCGCCAAGGGTGAGCCACATTGGTCCGGAGACAATGGTGAACAGCTTGAGCAGCTCTGCCGTCAGGCCGGTCACGTGGAACAGCTCGACGAGCTGGTTCCGGCCCAGCATCAGCAGGACCCACATCGGCAGTACAAAGGCCGCACAGAAGATGGTCGCGTCCTTCAGGGTCTGCCGCATGCGGTCAAACCGGCGAGCGCCCCAGTTCTGGCCGAGGATCGGGCCAACGGCTCCCGACAGGGCGAACAGCACGCCGAACGCCAGCGGCACGATGCGGTCGATGATGGCGAAGGCGGCGACAGCCTTGTCGCCGAACTGCGACATGGTCGAGGCCACGAAGATGTTTGCAACGGGGGTCGCCAGATTGGTCAGCACGGCCGGAACAGCGATCACGGTCGCCAGCCGCATGTCGCCGGCAAGATGGCTGGCGCGCGGTCTCGCCACGATGTCGTGCACCATGACCGCACCCCAGTAACCGACGATGACGAAGCTGATGCGGGACACAACCGTGGTCCAGGCGGCGCCGTCGGTGCCGAGCCCGGCCCAGAAGATCAGCAGCGGATCAAGGCCGGCAGTGACGATGCCGCCCGAGAGGGTCACGTACATCGCCTTCTTCGCGTCCCCGACCGCCCGCAGCGCGCCGGAAAAGCCCATGCCCAGGGCCATCAGGATGTTGGACGGCATCGCAATCATCAGAAAGCGGAACGCGATGTCGTAGGCCTCGCCGCTTGCGCCGAGCCAGGTCAGGATCATCGGCGTGGCGGCAAGCATCAGGCCCGCCACCACGACCGAGGTCAGGACCATCAGCGCAATCGTTGACCCCGCGATGTCGCGCGCCCGTTGCCGGTTGCCGGCACCGATTTCCTTCGATGCCAGCGCGCTGACCGCGATCAGAAAGCCGATATTGACTGAGGTGGAGAGAAACAGAACCAGCGTGGCGAAGCCGACGCCGGCGGTGGCCGCCGGCCGGCCCAGCCACGAGACGTAGAGCAGCGACAGGAAGTCGACCAGGAAGATCGCCATCAACCCGATCGAACCGGTCGCCGTCATCGTGATGACGTGGCGCATGGTCGAGCCCGTGACGAAGACCGCCTGCGGGAGCGTCGTTTTGCCCACTGCCGACGCCGGGATCGTGACGACCTGGTCCGGCGGATCATCCGAACGGCGAACGGTCACGAAGCTGCTCCTGCCGACTGCGGTTCGGTCTGGCCGACCGCGGCGCCGGCGCAGAAGGTCAGGATCGGCGGCAGAAAACTGGCATGGGAGGCGTCGTCCATGGGCAAAAAGCTCGCGGCAAGAGGGCAACGCGGTTGTCGAAACGGACAGCGCACCGTCGCAGATAGAACCGTTGGCACCGTTCCGCGAGTCTTTCCTTGTGGACTCAAGGCTCCCAATTCCGCGAGCCGTGCCCGCAGCGCATCCGGCCCTTTGCTGCGCGGAGTGCGAAAGGCGGGGTCAGCCATGCCTTTTGTGGATCTATGGTCTGGGTTCCGGGGTCCTTGCATGGCTGCGCCATTCCAGGCTCCGGGAACTGCGCGCGATGTGTCGCGCGTTTCCCCGGGGCCGTGTAGCGCCGGCGGAACGGAACCTGGAATCCAGACATCGTTTTTGCCGCCGGCGTCCGCATTCTTGACAACGCCCCCATTGCCCCGAAAGAAGGGGCATGAGTCCAAAGCCGCCGCTTCGCATCCTGCTCTGTGCCCCGCGCGGCTTCTGCGCGGGTGTGGTGCGCGCCATCGATGCGGTCGAGCAGGCGCTGAAGCTGCATGGCGCGCCGGTCTATGTCCGGCATGAGATCGTGCATAACAAGTACGTCGTCGATGGACTGAAGCAGAAGGGCGTGATTTTCATCAAGGAGCTCGACCAGGTCGAGGACACGACGCGGCCCGTGATCTTCTCGGCCCATGGCGTGCCGAAATCAGTGCCCCGGGATGCCGCCAGCCGTCATCTGAATGCCATCGACGCGACCTGCCCGCTGGTGACCAAGGTGCATCGCGAGGCGGAAATCCACCACAAGCGCGGCCGCCACATCATCATGGTCGGCCATGCCGGCCATCCCGAAGTGGTCGGGACGATGGGGCAGCTCCCGCATGGTGCGATCACGCTGGTGGAAACGGTCGCCGATGTCGCAGCGCTTCAGCCGTCTGACCCTGCCGCCCTGGCCTTCGTCACGCAGACCACGCTCTCGGTGGACGACACAGCCGAAATCGTCGCCGCCCTGCAGGCACGCTTCCCGGCCATGGTCGCGCCGCACAAGGAGGACATCTGCTACGCCACCACCAACCGCCAGGAGGCGGTGAAGGCCGTTGCGCCGCGCGTTGAAGCGCTTCTGGTGGTAGGCTCGCCCAATTCCTCCAATTCCCAGCGCCTGCGCGAAGTCGGCGAGCGGGCAGGGGCCAGGCTGGCGCGGCTGGTCCTGCGCGCCGAAGAGATCGACTGGACGGAATTCGGAGCGATCGGCTCGCTGGCGATCACGGCGGGGGCTTCGGCACCGGAGGTGCTCGTCGAGGAGATCATCGACGCCTTCGCCGCACGCTATGCGGTCGAGGTCGAGACGGTCTCGACGGCTGATGAAACGGTTTTCTTCCCGTTGCCGCGCGAGCTGCGCCCCTCGACCGTGGCCTGAGCCGTGGCTGTCTACACCGACGTCTCGGACGACGATCTGGCGGGTTTCGTGGCGCGCTACGACATCGGCCAGCCCATCGCCTTCAAGGGTATCGCCGAGGGTGTCTCGAATTCTAATTTCTTCCTCCAGACCACCAGGGACCGCTATATCCTCACGGTCTACGAGGCGCGTGCCCCGCGCGAGGATCTGCCGTTCTTCATCGGGCTGATGGACCATCTCGCCGGTCACGGCTACGGCTGTCCGCGCCCCGTCCGGATGAAGGATGGTGAGGCGCTGGCCGAGATCGCCGGCAAGCCAGCCGCCCTCGTCAGCTATCTGGATGGCATCTCGGTCAAGAAACCGAGCGCAGCCCATTGCGCCGCTGCCGGGCGCGCCCTGGCGGAGTTGCACCGCGCCGGCGAAGGCTTCGCGATGGTCCGGCCCAATCCCCTGTCCGTCCGAGGCTGGCGCCCACTTGCCGATGCCAGCGGCTTGCGTGCGGAGCGTATCTCGCCGGGCCTGAGCCGCCGGATTGCGGATGAGTTGGCCGTGCATGAGGCAAGCTGGCCGAAGGACCTGCCAGCCGGCGTGATCCATGCTGATTTCTTCGCCGACAATGTGTTCTTCATTGGCCAGGCCTGCTCCGGGGTGATCGACTTCTATTTTGCCGCCAATGATGCCTTTGCCTACGACCTCGCCATCGCCCTCAATGCCTGGTGTTTCGAGCCGGATGCATCGTTCAACCTGACCAAGGGGCAGGCGCTCCTCGGCGGCTATGAGGCCGTGCGGCGCCTGGAGGCGGAGGAGGTGGCTGTGCTGCCGCAATTGGCGCGGGGCGCCGCGCTGCGTTTTCTGCTGACGCGCACGCTCGACCTGCTCGATGTCCCAGCCGGCGCGCTGGTCAAGCCGCATGACCCGATTCCCTATGACCGTCGCCTGTCCTTCCACCGCCGGATCGACAGCGCGCAAGAGTATGGGCTGACCAGATGACGGGTGGGAAGGTTGTTGTGTTCACGGACGGCGCCTGTTCGGGCAATCCGGGTCCGGGCGGCTGGGCCGCGATCTTGACCTACAACGGCGTCCACAAGGAGATCAAGGGTGGGGAGGCGATGACCACCAACAACCGCATGGAGCTGATGGCGGCCATCAGCGCGCTGGAAACGATGAAGCGGCCCTGCGCGGTCGAATTGCACACCGACAGCCAGTATGTGAGACAGGGTATCACGAGCTGGATCCATAACTGGAAGCGCAATGGCTGGCGGACGGCCGACAGGAAGCCGGTGAAGAACGAGGACCTCTGGCGCAGGCTCGATGAGGCGCTGGCGCAGCACACGGTCGAGTGGCGCTGGATCAAGGGCCATGCTGGCCATGACATGAACGAACGGGCAGACCAGTTGGCCCGCGAGGGCCGCGATGGCCTACGAAGCGCGTGACCGCAGCGAGAGCACAGGTTGTGTCGCTGTGCCTGGTTCATGTCCGCTCACCACCCGGTTGCGGCCATCCTTCTTCGCCCGGTAGAGCGCCTTGTCGGCAATCTGAAGCGCGACATCAAAGGAGCTCGATGGCAGCAACTCGGCGACCCCAAGCGAGCAGGTAAGCATGACCGGACCGAGCGCGCTGGCCAAAGGGTTGACGCAGATGCGGACCCGCGCCAGCTCGGCGAGCTCGGTGGCCGGTGCCAGCAGTTGCGGCACCACGCAGATGAACTCATCGCCGCCAAGCCGCGCGACGAAGCCACCATGCTGGTTGGCGATGTCCATCAGCACTCCTGCGATCTCGCGGATGGCATTGTCGCCGACGCCGTGGCCATAGCGATCATTGATCGACTTGAAACTGTCGATGTCCGCCGCGATGATGGAACACGCATCGCGTTTGCGGCTCCACTCATCGGCTGCGGCAAACAGACCGCGCCGGTTAAGCGCGCCTGTCAATGCATCGGAATGGGCAAGGCCGCGCAGAACATTGCCCTCGCTCTGCTGGCGGCTGATCTCACTGCGAAGTTGTTCGTGCTCGCGCTCCAGCACAATGTTGGCCAGGGTCAGCGCCGTAACGTCGGAAACATGCATCATGGCGCCGTCGAACAGCGGTGTCATCTGGAAGCGCAAGTAGCGCGGCGTGCCGTGGTGCTGGTGGCAGACCTCGACAAGCTCCCTTGTCCGGGAGGTGATGACCCTGAACAGCGCTTCCCAGACTGCGCTGTCGTGCAGCAGCGGCAACGCCGCATGCAACTGCTGGCCTTCGCTGTTCTCGAGCTGGAACATGGCGCAGGCTGCAGGGTTGGCTGACAGGATGATCGCGCCCGACAGATCGCCATTCGTCTCGCGGGTCGCCCGCAACGCGATCAGCCCATCGGGGAGGCCGTCGAGGATGGCCTGCAGGAAGTCCTGTTCGAATGCGCGCGGGCGGTTGTAGACAAGCAAAGCGACCGCGCCGTCGGCCATCCGCACCGGCAGCAGCAGGCGCTCCCAGGTGTGGACCAGATTGGCCTTGATGGCGCGATGGATCGTGAACAGTGGCTGCCTGGTCTCGATGCACTGGGCGTAGGCGCTTTCGAAAAAGCTGCGCACCGGCGCTTCGAATTCGGCGGTGGTCTTGCCCGTCATGTCGAACTGCGCGATGGCGGCGATGCCGCCGCCATAGTAGCTGTAACGGAACACGCCGGCGTCCTGCGGCTCAAGCCGCATCAGGAAGGCCGCGAACTGCGGCAGCGTCGGAATGTCGAAATCCGCCTGCCGGGGTATCTCCCCGTCACGGCAGGCCGCAAGATAGCGATGATAGAGAAGCCCGATGTCGGGCGCCTGCGCTCGCTCGAGAATCCCGGTCGCATGAACCTCAAAATACATTCGGTGAGGCAATCGATCTGGCCACAATCATGGTCGGACCACACTTGGCGCAAATGATGGACAATGTCTTAACAGACGCCACGGATCCATGTGAACAGGCATGGGGATCGGGCAGCCAACCGGATCGCCGATCGTCGCGACTACAGGATTTTCCTGTACTGGATGAAGCCGCTTGGTTCGGCCACCTTGTTATAGAGCGCCATGGCATCACGGTTGGTTTCATGGGTGAGCCAGTAGACGCGTGAGCATTCTGAGGCGCGGGCCTTGGCGTAAACCGCGTCGATCAGCCGTCGACCGGTTCCGCCGCCGCGCCGTGCCGGGTCAACGAAGAGGTCCTGCAGGTAGCAGTAATCACCTGCAGTCCAGCAGCTCGGATGCATGATCCAGTTGACCATGCCGATGGCCGCCGGGCCGTCGAAGGCCAAGAAGCCGCCCATGCCGACCCTGCCTCCTGTAAGGCGACTGAAGGTCAGTCGCGTGACGGGATCAGGAACGATGGCCTTGTAGAAGGTGAGATAGCCCTGCCAGAGCGGCTCCCAGTGGCCAAAATCCGCAGCCTCCAGGTCTTTGACAGTCAGCGGCATTGGAGCGGTCTCCTTGATTGTGCGTGTCAGGCGTCGGTCAAGCTCGCGAGCAGCGCGTCAGCGCCTGACAGTTCCGCCTTGCCGGGGCCGTCCTCTACAGCCAGCGTGTCGACCACGCCATCCCGCACCACCATGGAGAAGCGCTGGAACCGCGTCCCGAGGCCAAAGCCGGACCCGTCAAGCGTCAGGCCGATCGCCTGGGCGAAGTCGGCGTTGCCATCCGACAGGAACTCGATGATGCCCGCGGCACCGGAATCCTTTGCCCAGGCATTCATCACGAAGACGTCGTTGACCGCCACGACGGCAATCGCGTCGATGCCCTTGGCCTTGATCTCGTCGGCCCTTGCCAGAAAGCCGGGCAAATGATTGCGGTGACAGGTGGGTGTGAACGCGCCAGGGACAGCGAACAACGCGACATTGCGGCCGCCGAACACCTCATCGGTGGTTTTCGCGGCAGGCCCGTCGGCGGTCATGATGCGGAACGTGCTCTGGGGCAGCTTGTCGCCAACCTTGATTGTCATGGAAAACAGCTCCGTATGAGAGTTGAATGGTGGACCCGCGTGCCCGAGGTTTTCGACCGGGTCACAGACAGGGATTGACCTAAAGCATCGCGCCCAAAAGGGGAAACGGCTTTTGCAGGTGACGGTGCCGTTCGGCGACGTTCGGCAGGTCCTTCACGCCAAGTTGAAGGCGCGCGACGCTCGCCGGGGGCGCATCGTCAGGGCTTTGCTCCAATGGCCTCGATCTCGAAGCGGATCTCGCTTGATGTCGGCACGGCGGTAATGGTCAGGACCACCGGAACCAGCCCGATCATGTTCTTGGGCCGGTCTTCGATCGGGATGCGCATGCTGATCTTGTCGGCCTCGACCTGCGTCACAACGGGTGTCCCGAACAGCCAGCCCTCAGGCCCTTCAAGGAAGGCATCATTGATGGCGCCTCCCGGCGGAATGCCAAGCACGACATCCACCGCATTGCGGTTCCTTTCGGGGATGAAGGCTGCGGAGATCAGGGCAGGCCGGTCGTCAAGCTTGCCCGCCTCCCTGGCGCGGGGCGTCTGGGCCCGGAACTGGTCGAGCGTGGCGGTCTGGCTGGTTTCGGCCTGTTCCGGCAGCGCCAGGCTTACTTCGGCCTTGGCGGGAATGCAGATGTTGTCACAAACCGCATAATCGAGCTTGAGCGTCGCTCTGACGGTTTTGGCCATGTCCGCCGCGCGGATGATGGCGGGAAAGACGACGCGGTCCTTGTAGCCGATCGTGGTGACGCCACCATCCGTGAAGCGCTTGGGCGAGGGCCAGCGGACCGCCACTGATCCGAGATTGTCCGACCCGGACCAGTCAAACACCGGCGGCACGCCGGCATCACCGGGAACGCGCCAGTAGGTCTTGAAGCCGGTCTTCATCCTGATCTCGACGCCGACGCGATAGGCACCGTCCGCACCGCGGCCGCCTGCGATGAGGCGGACCTCAGAATGGCTGGCGCTCGACCAGTTGGAGACAGCATTGTCCGGCTGCGCCGCAGCAGGCAGCGCGGACAGGGCAAAGGCCAGCAACAGGGCAGCGCGAAAAACCATTCCAACGCGTTATAATCGTTATCGATGTCGATTGCGAGACACCAAATGGCGACACCAAATGGCGCCGGCCGGTTGCCGGACAGGTGAAGAGCCAACGATTATTCTGCGCCGAAGCCGTCGAGGCCGGTTTCCTTCCGCCGGTCATCGTCATAGCATGGTGCCATGAAGATCAATATCGGTGCGAGGTCCAGAGGCCGCAGCTATCTCGACGGCCAGTGTCTGATCGCCATGCCCGGGATGCGCGATGAGCGTTTCAGGCGGACGGTGGTCTATCTGTGCGCCCACTCCGATGAAGGCGCGATGGGGCTGGTGATCAACCGCAGCGCCCCCGACATGCGGCTCAGCGAGTTGCTTCTCCAGCTCGGCATCGTCGATCACGCCGACGCCATCCGCCTGCGTCCCGCAGACCAGACCGTGCAGGTGCTCAAGGGCGGCCCGGTCGAGACGGGGCGCGGCTTTGTCCTGCACTCGGCGGATTACTTCTTGGATGCTTCCACGCTGCCGATCGACGATGGCATCTGCCTCACCCATACGATTGATGTGCTGAAGGCGATCGCCCATGGGGCTGGCCCGCGCCACGCCTTCCTGGCGCTCGGCTATGCCGGCTGGGGCGCGGGACAACTCGAGACCGAAATCCAGGCCAATGGCTGGCTGCACTGCGACGCGGATTCAGGCCTGCTCTTCGACCTGGCGCTCGACACCAAGTACAACCGGGCATTGTCGAAGCTCGGAGTCGATCCTGCCCGCCTGTCCAGCACCGCGGGGCACGGCTAGCCGTCAGACCCAAGGCTCTAGGCAGCCTTTTCGGTGGCGCCGACGAGCTTGCGCGCCTCCGCGCTTGACATGGCCTCGCCAAAGGCAAAGCCCTGCGCATATTGCGCGCCGATCTGGAACAGTTCGATGGCGTCCGACTCGTTCTCGACGCCTTCGGCGACCACTTCCATGCCGAGTTCCGCCGCCAGCGTGATGATTGAGCGCAGGATCACCGGCTGCTTGCCCTTGGACAGCTGGCGTACGAAGCTCTGGTCGATCTTGATCGTGTCGAACGGAAAACGCTCGAGATAGGCCAGTGATGAATAGCCGGTTCCGAAATCATCGAGCGACAGCCCAGCTCCCAGCGCCCTGATCCGGGTCAGCATCTGGGCGGCGTATTCGGGGTTTTCCATGACCAGGCTTTCGGTCAGCTCCAGCTTCAGCGTATACGGCAGGACGCGGTTGTGCCCGAGCGCGACCTTCACGTCGTGCAGCAGGTCGTGGCGCAGGAGTTGACGGCTGGAGATGTTCACCGACGCGAAGATCGGCGGCTCGACATCCAGCGCCGCCTGCCAGGCGGACAGCTCGCGCGCCGTGCGCCCCATCACAAAGGCGCCGAGCTCCACGATGAAGCCGGTCTCCTCGGCGATCGGGATGAAGATGTGCGGGCTGATGCGCCCTTCGCGCGGATGATCCCAGCGCAGCAGGGCCTCGAAGCCGGCAATTGTCCGGTCCTCAAGCCGGACGATCGGCTGGAAGAAGACCTTCATCTCGCCCTTCTCGATCGCGCGCCGCAAATCGCTTTCGAGCGCCAGCCTGTCGTTGCGATCGGTCCGCATGTTGGGCCGGAAGACCTCGATGCGGTCACCGCCCTGGCGTTTGGCGAAGGCCATGGCGAGTTCGGCGTTCTTGAGCACATCGTCACGCTTGGTCGTCGCGGCTCCGTCATAGAACGTGATGCCGACCGACGCGGTGAGGAACACCTCACGCTCGGCATAGGTAATCGGCGTGTTGATGGCCCGCCGGACGAGTTCGGCCAGTTTGACGACGGCATCCTGCTCGCGCTCCGAGAGGATAATCATCGCGAACTCATCGCCAGCCAGCCGCGCCAGTGTGTCCTGCGGGCGCAGCAGCCGCGCCAGACGGCGCGCGAGGGTGAGCAGGATGGAGTCGCCGGCCGACATGCCGATCGACTCGTTGACGGCCTTGAAGCGGTCCATGTCGATGGTGAGTACCGTCGGCGGTACGCCCTGGCCCAGCTTCGCCAGCGCCAGCGCGGCCTCGAGCCGGTCCTGGAAAAGCTGCCGGTTCGGCAGGCTGGTCAGGTTGTCATGCACGGCATCGTGCATCATGCGCTCCTGCGCCAGCCGCTCATCGGTGACATCGGTGACGGTCCCGACCACACGGATGACCTCGCCGTCGCTGCCCATGATCGGGCGCGCCTTGACCTGATGCCAGTGGTAGGGCCCGCTGGCTGCCCGAAGCCGCACGTCAAGATGGATGCGTCCACGCCGGTGTTCGACCAGCCCTGCCAGCGTCAGCCGCCATGAGTCGCGGTCCGACGGGTGCAGATGGTCGAGCCAGCGCGCCGCCTGGCCCTCCAGCGTGCCGCGCGGCAGGCCGAGCGACAGTTCCAGCTCCGGCGAGACATGGACCTTGTCCGAACTGACATCCCAGTCGAAGACCACATCGCCGGAGCCGGCCAGCGCCAGAGCCTTGCGTTCTGCCTCTGTGATGATGCCCGACGCCATGCCGCCGCCCGCGATCGCATGCTGCAGCACGGTGAAGCCAATGAGGATAACCAGCAGGACCAGGCCGCCGATGAGCGCCGGCGGCACCAGATCGCGCGTCAATTGCCCGGAGACGGTGAAGGCCGCCGCCGTAACCCAGACGCTGAGCAGGAACCAGGTCGGGATCAACATGATCGCACGGTCATAGCCATGGCTGGCCAGATGCAGCACGAGCACGAAACCAACGGCTGCAACCGCCGCGATCGACATGCGTGCCACGCCGGAGGCAACTGGCGGGTCAAAGACCGCAAGCGCGATCAGACCCGCAAGGCCGATCAGCCAGGCAGCGGTGATGTGGCCATAGCGCACATGCCAGCGCGCCAGATTGAGATAGGCGAACAGGAAGACGAGCAAGGTCGCGGCCAGGACCGCCTCGGCCCCGGCGCGATAGACCCGCTCGGCAGCCGGAGAGAGCGGAAAGATGCGCTGGAAAAAGCCGAAATCAAGCCCCGCATAGGCCAGGACCGCCCAGGCGAGGGCTGCCGAGGCTGGGAACACCACGGATCCCTTGACCACGAAGGTGATGGTCAGGAACAGGGCCACCAGGCCGGCAATGCCGATGATGATACCCTTGTAGAGCGTCAGCCCATTGAGCTTCTGCCGGTAGGCATCGGGCTCCCACAGGTACAGCTGCGGCAGTCGGCTCGATTGCAGTTCGGCCACGAAGGTGACGGTCGCTCCCGGGTCGAGCGTGATCAGGAAGACATCGGCTTCGGCGCTTTCCTCGCGCTCGGGCCGCACGCCTTGGCTTGCGGTCACCGCCTCGATGCGGGACGAGCCCAGGTCGGGCCAGATCACGCCCGAGCCGATCAGCCGGTGGAAGGGCGCCACAAGAAGCCGGTCGATCTGTTCATCGGAATCATTCTTGAGCGCGAACACGATCCAGTCCGGTCGCGATCCGGCCTCGCGGGCGCGCACCGCAATGCGGCGCACAATCCCGTCAGGGCCGGCTGCTGTCGAGATCTGGATGACGTCGCCATCGGATCGGTTGCGGGTGACGATGTTGGTCAGGTCCAGCGCTGGAACATCCACCGGAACCCGCACAGCTTCAATCGCCGCCGCCGTCTGGGCAAACGCCAGCAGCGCGAGCACACCGTAAAGGAGGCGCATGGCCATGTTCAAAGGGCGCACGGGATACCGAAAACCTTGGACCTTGGACGGACTTATCGTTCTTGATCGGATGTCAGTGGTAGCCAGACCTCGTGGCGAGGGCAAGGCAGAGATTGGGGCGCGGGCAAGCCCTCAACCGCATTCTGATGCCGGTGGCAGGACTAGGCACCCCATTGGCGCCCCGGGGCACCTTACCGGCGCGGATCGGAGGCCAGAAGCGCATACAGCAGGTGATCCTCCCAGCGCCCGTTGATGCACAGATACTGGCGGGCGTAGCCCTCGCGCTGAAAGCCGACCCGCTCCAGGAGGGCGCGCGACCGTCCGTTGGCAGGTACGCAGGCGGCCTCGATCCGCCGCAGATGCAGGTCCTCGAAGGCGTGCTTCGCAACGGCCTTGACGGCCCGGGTCATGTAACCGTGCCCGCCATAGGGCTCGCCAAGCCAGTAGCCCATGGTACAGGCCTGCGCCACGCCCCGCCGCACAAGGCCAAGCGTGACCCCGCCGATCAGGGCCTGGTCCTGCATGCGGAAAATCATGAACGCATAGGCCTCGTCGGCGTCGCTCTCGGCCGCCGCGCGCTTCACCCGCTGGCGGAACGCCCTCTTGGTCAGATCCTCATCGCTCCACAGCGGCTCCCATGGTTCGAGAAAGGCCCGGCTCTGCTGCCGCACCGAAGACCACGCCTCGTAGTCGTCGAGAACCGGCTGGCGTAGCATCACCCCGTCGCCCTTGATCTGGACGCGGGATGTTGCATCGGAGGTGAAGCGGAAAAGCGCCATGGTGTGACTGTGCTCGACCCGCGCTAGTGTGCGCCGGAAGCCGTCAAATCTGCAAGCTTGAGCTCCGCAGATTTGATCTTCGGGCCCACCATGGACAGCGTGGGCGGCGAGGCAAGCACAGTGAGGGCCGCAGCCCTGACCTGCTCGGCGCTGACCGCATCAATCCTGGCCGAAACTTCATGGCGCGGGATCACCCGCCCGAAAGTGAGAACCTGCCGCGCCAGTTGCTCAAGCCGTCCGCCCGGCGTCTCGAGCGAGCCAAGCAGTCCGACCTTCATTTGCGCCCGCGCCCGCTGGACTTCTTCCTCGGAGGTTGTCTGCCCGGCATCCCGCAGGCAATGCATGCAGAGCCGGACCAGTTCCGGCACGTCTTTCGGCGCGGCGCCCGCGCCAATCCCGAAGACGCCTGTGTCGGTGAAGGCCCAGTGGAAGGCATCGATGGCGTAGGCCAACCCGCGCGCCTCGCGCACCTCCTGGAACAGGCGCGAGGACAGTCCACCGCCCATCACCATGGCAAGGACCTGCAAAGGGTAGTGGTTGCCATCCGTGAACGGCTCGCCGCGAAAGCCCATGACCAGATGGCTCTGGTCGGTGCGCGCCAGCCGGCGAACCTCGCCGCCGGTGTAGCGCGACCGGTGTGACAGTTTCGGGTCCGTCACAATGCCGGGCGCAAGCGGGGCGAAGGCCTTGCGGACCAGATCCACCAGCCTGCCGTGATCGACAGCGCCGGCCGCGGCGAACACCATCCGCCCGCCGGTATAGTGCTGGGACAGATAGCGCCGGATCGAGTCGGCGTCGAAGCTGGCAAGGGTCTCGGGCGTGCCGAGAATGGCCCGTCCAAGCGGCTGCCCGTCAAAGACCCGCGCCATGAACAGATCGTAGACCAGGTCATCCGGCGTGTCCTCGACCGCCGCGATCTCCTGCAGGATGACGCCCTTTTCCCGTGCCAGCTCATCATTGGCGAAGCTGGAGTTGAGCAGGATGTCGGCGAGGATATCGACCGCCAGCGGCAGATCCTCTTCAAGCGAGCGAGCCGTGTAGCAGGTATACTCGATGCTGGTCGCGGCGTTGATGTCGCCGCCGACCGCTTCGATTTGCTCGGCGATCTGGCGGGCGCTGCGGGTTGCCGTGCCCTTGAAAGCCATGTGCTCGAGCAGATGGGCGAGGCCGTGCTGGTCATCGGCCTCGTCGCGAGAGCCTGCGCTGATCCAGACCCCGAGGGTCACGGTCGCGGCATGGTTCATGCGCTCGGACACGACGCGAAGGCCATTCGGCAGCGTGGTGATGGCGACATCCTGGTCGCCGGGCATGATCAACCCGTTCAAGCGGCAGCCCCCCGGACCGCGCGGGCATGACCGGCGATGAAACGTTCGATCTCGCCAAGCGCATTGGGCAGGCGGGCAAAGCGTTCCGCGCGCTCCATCAGGCAGCTCAGATGCGCGGGCAAGACCGGGGTCACGCCGGACGCCGCCTTGACGGCTGCCGGAAACTTCGCCGGATGGGCTGTCCCCAGAACCACGACCGGCGTTGCCGGATCGGCTTTCAGGCTGTGGCGCGCCGCCTCGACTCCGATGGCCGTGTGCGGATCCAGCAGATAGCCGGCCTCGCGCCAGACCGTTCCGATCTCGCGGGCCGTGGCCTCCTCGGACACCGCGGCGGCGTCGAACTCGCTCTGGATGCGCGCAAGGGCAGGCCCGGCAACCTCGAAGCGCCTGGATTGCGCCAGATTGTCCATCATGCGGCGAACGGCGCCGCCGTCACGGCCATGGGCCTCGAACAGCAGCCGCTCAAAGTTCGACGAGACCTGGATGTCCATCGACGGCGAGGTGGTCGGCGTGACGCCGGTGACGTGGTAGTCGCCCGACCGCAGGGTGCGCACGAGGATGTCGTTCCGGTTGGTCGCCACCATGAGGCGCCCCACAGGCAGGCCCATCTGCTTGGCGACCCAGCCTGCCAGAACGTCGCCGAAATTGCCGGTGGGAACCGAAAAGCTGATCGGCCGGGCCGGGCCTCCCAGACAGGCCGCCGCCGTGAAGTAATACACCACCTGCGCCGCGATCCGACCCCAGTTGATGGAGTTCACGCCGGACAGGCCGAGCTCGTCGCGGAAGGCATGATGATTGAACATCGCCTTGACCAGCGCCTGGCAGTCGTCGAAATCCCCCTCGACGGCGATGGCGTGCACATTCGGCGCATCGACCGTGGTCATCTGCCGCCGCTGGACATCCGAGACGCGGCCGTGTGGATACAGGATGAAGATGTCCACCTGCTTGAGGCCCTTGAAGGCCTCGACCGCGGCCCCGCCCGTATCGCCCGACGTTGCTCCGACGATGGTCGCGCGCTGGCCCCGCTGTGTCAGCACATGGTCCATCATGCGCCCCAGAAGCTGCATGGCGACGTCCTTGAAGGCGAGCGTCGGGCCGTGGAACAGTTCCTGCACGAACAGATTGTCGCCGATCTGCACCAGCGGGCACACGGCGGGATGGCGGAAGCTGGCATAGGCCTGGTCGATCATGCCGTTGAGGTCCGCAGGGGCGAACTCGCCATCTGTCAGCGCGCCCATCACCGTCTTGGCCACCGCGGCATAGGGCTGGCCTGCGAAGCCTGCGATCGTCCCTGTCGACAGGCGCGGATAGCTTTCGGGCAGATAAAGGCCGCCGTCCCGGGCAAGGCCGGCCAGCAGGGCATCACAGAACGACAGCATCGGGGCTTCACCCCGTGACGAGACATGCAGCACGGATTGGTCCTGGTAGGCGTCAGGGTTTCGAGTGCTATAGGGCGCTTTCTCGGCATATGCCAGTCTGCCGGAGCGCATTAGCCGGCCTGACGGCGCAGGCTGCGGGCGAACACCATGAACACGCCGAGCAGCGTCGCGGCCAGCCCGAACCAGGTGAAGGCATATTGCAGGTGATTGTTCGGGATGCGGGCGATCAGGTCATTGAAGTCGACACCGACCGGAGGCGTCATGGCATCGGCACCGCGCTCGGCCTCGATCATGAAGGGCGCGGCGGACAGGTTCATCGCATCGGCGATCGGAACCGGATCACGCATGTGGAAGTCACGCCGGCCCGCATCGGCAGCGGGGGTGAAGGCGTTTGGCGCTTCCGGCTTGCGCAGGATGCCGGTCAGTTCCGCCCGGCCGGATGGAGGTGGCAGGGAGACATGGCGCGCCTCGGGCGCAAAGCCGCGGTTGACCAGGACGATCCCGCCGGTATCGAGCCGGACTGCCGTCACCAGATAACGACCAAAGCCGCCCAGCTTGCGTTCGCCCGGCTGTGGCTCCGGCATCACCACACGGACTGTCGCGCTGGCGTCCGGCAGCCATGTGCCGGCAAGACGGACCCGGGCCAGGTCGGACGCGTCAAGGTCGAGCTTGCCCCACATGGCCTCGGCCGGCAGCGCCGCCGGCGTCAGCGCTTTCTGGACTGCAAGCCGCTCGAGGAAAGCGGCCTTCTCGGCAAGACGCTGCAACTGCCAGGCGCCAAGCGAGCACAAGACCACCATGCCAAGCCCGGCGAAGCCGCTCAGCAGGATCAGCGATCGTCGCGGCGCGGGCGTCTGCTCGGTCACTTGAAGCGACCCTGTCCGGCATCGTGGGCATACTGCAGGGCAATGGCAAGCCCCTTCATCGGCCGGAGCAACCCGAGGCAGACGATGATCGTCAGCGGCAGCCAGATGATCATATGAACCCAGAATGGCGGTTCATGGCGTATTTCGAGGGCGAGGACCCCGCCCACGATCCCGAATCCCGCAATGAACATGATGATCACAGCGGGCCCGTCCGCTGAATCGGCGAAGGCGAAATCGAGCCCGCACGCGGCGCAGCTTGGCCTCAGCTTCAGGAAGCCATCGAACAGACGGCCCGCGCCGCAGCGCGGGCATCGGCAGGCCAGTCCGGCGGAGTAGGGCGAGGGAGATGTCATGGCATGATCCTCAGACAGTCCCGTCATGGCGAGCCAAGCGCAGCCATCACAATCGCAAACAAAAAAAGGGGCGGCGCGAGCCGCCCTTTGAGAGGTGCAGCAGGGTGTATCAGTGAGCCCCGGCGTGTGCGCCTGCGCCCCAGACATAGATCGCGGCGAAAAGGAACAGCCAGACCACATCGACGAAGTGCCAGTACCAGGCTGCGAACTCAAAGCCGAGATGCTGCTTCGGCGTGAAATGGTTGAGGTAGGCACGGTACAGGCAGACGGCGAGGAAGATTGTGCCGATCACGACATGGAAGCCGTGAAAGCCCGTCGCCATGTAGAATGTCGAGCCATAGACATGGCCCTTGAAGCTGAAGGCGGCATGCGAATACTCGTAGACTTGGCAGACCGTGAACAGGACACCAAGCGCAATGGTCAGCCACAGCGCCTGCTTCAGGCCCTTGCGATCGTCATGCAGCAGCGCGTGATGCGCCCAGGTCACGGTGGTTCCCGATGTCAGCAGGATCAGCGTGTTGAGCAGCGGAAGGTGCCACGGATCGAAGGTCTCAATGCCCTTTGGCGGCCAGACGCCGCCCGTGAATTCGGCGCGGGCATACTGGATCGGCTCTGCGGCGAACAGCGCCACGTCGAAATAGGCCCAGAACCAGGCCACAAAGAACATCACCTCCGAGGCGATGAACATGATCATGCCATAGCGGTGGTGGATCTGCACCACGCGGGTGTGGTGGCCCTGATGCTCGGCTTCGCGCGTCACATCCACCCACCAGGCGAACATGGTGTAGACCACACCAAGCACGCCAGCTCCCAGGACCAGCGGGCCGATCTTCATGCCGGCGATCGGCATTCCCTTCATGGTCAGCACCATGCCGCAGGCCATCACGAAGGCGCTCAGCGCTCCGATCAGCGGCCATGGGCTCGGATCGACGAGGTGGTAGTCGTGGTTCTTGGTCATCCCGCTGGCCATGGTGCCCCCGTTCTGGTCTTGTCTGTTTGTCATTAGCGTCAGAGCTTCGGCTTGTCCCTGCCCATTGTCGCATCGGCAATGGATCCGCCGGCCGGCTGCCCATTCTTTGAGGGAAAGTAGGTGTAGGACAAGGTCATCGCGCCGACACCGCGCATGTCGCGGTTCTTCTCGATGTCCGGATCGATGTAGAAGACGACCGGCGCCTGCATGCTCTCACCAGGCTTGAGCGCGTGCTCGGTGAAGCAGAAGCACTGCATCTTCACGAAATGCGCGCCCGCATGGGACGGCTGGACATTGAACGTCGCGATCCCGGTCGTAGTGGCGTCCGAGCGATTCGTGATCGTGTAGAACACCGTCATGGTTTCCCCGACGCGGGCGCTGATCAGGCTCTCGTCCGCCTGGAAGCTCCAGCCGAGCCCCGGTGCGACATTGGCGTCAAAGCGGATCTGGATGATCCGGTCGGAAACCTGCGAGGTGTTCTGCGCGCGCACCATCGGCGTGCCGCCAAACCCGGTCATGCGGCAGAACAGGTCGTAAAGCGGCACAGAGGCGAAGGCGAGCGCCGTCATCGACACAACCACTGCGCCGCACCAGAGCGCGGTGCGGGTCGCCTTCAGGCGCGCAGTGTCAACCTGGGGGCATCCGGCTGAGTTCATCGGATCGTCTTTACCATCGAGACAGAATAGAAAATCACCACGAGCGCGCCGAGCGCGATCGCGATCGCCAGTGACCGGCGGCGGCGGACGCGCTCTTGCTCGGGCGACAGCTTTGGCGGAACCGGGACGTTGTCCGTCATCGCGGCCTCACAGCAGCTTCGGCAGGGCCCACATCAGGCCAAGGCTGTGTTCGGCCAGCAGGGCCGAGAACGCGGCGAACAGGTACAGGATCGAGAAGCCGAACATCTGCATCCCCGCCTTGTGGCTGGCCTCGGCGCTGTCGGCCTTGAGCATTCGCCAGGCAATGCCAAGCATCCCCGCGCCGCCCAGCAGCACCGTCATGAGATAGGCAAGTCCGCCCATGCCCATCAGGTTCGGCACGAAGGCGAACAGGACGAGCGCCACGGTGTAGCCCATGATCTGCCGACGGGTGGAGGCGTCGCCGGCGACATTTGGCATCATCGGGACGCCGGCGCGTTCATAGTCCTTGGCCTTGGCCATGGCGAGCGCCCAGAAGTGCGGCGGAGTCCACAGGAAGATGATCGCGAACAGCACGAAGCCCGCCCAACCGACATGGCCGGTGACGACGGCCTCGCCGATCATGGGGGGGAAGGCCCCGGCGGCGCCGCCGATCACGATGTTCTGCGCCGTCCAGCGCTTCAGCCACATCGAGTAGACAACGGCATAGAAGAAGATCGTGAAAGCCAGCAGCCCGGCCGCGAGCCAGTTGGCCACGACGCCGAGCATCAACACCGATCCGACCGAGAGTGCCATACCGAAGGCAAAGGCTTCCGACGGCGTGATCCGGCCTGCCGGGATCGGACGCTTCGCCGTCCGCGACATCAGGGCGTCGATATCCGCATCATACCACATGTTGAGCGCACCCGAGGCGCCGGCCCCGACGGCGATCGCGAGCAGCGAGGAGGCGGCGATCACCGGGTGGATCGCGCCGGGCGCCACGACCATGCCGACGAGCGCGGTGAAGATCACCAGCGACATCACCCTGGGCTTGAGCAGCTGGAAGTAATCGCCGACATCGCCGCCGACGCTGGGCGCGGGCAGGGTCTGGTCAGCAAGCTTGTCGAACGTGGCGGACATGGCGGCATGTGCCCTGGGTGGCAAGCGCCGGCGGGCGCTTTGGTTGAATTGCGCCGGCCGGATGACGGATCATCCGGCCGGCGTCAATCTGATGGCCAGCGTCAGTGATCCTTGGCGGTGATGCGCGGCAGGGTCTCGAACTGGTGGAACGGCGGCGGCGACGGCAGGGTCCACTCCAGCGTGGTTGCACCTTCGCCCCACGGATTGTCGGCGGCCTGCTCCTTGCGGACGAAGGCGTAGATGACCGCGCCGAAGAACCAGAACAGGCTCAGCAGGAAGATGTAGGAGCCCATCGACGACCACCAATGCCAGTAGGCGAAGGCATCCGGATAGTCGACGTAGTGGCGCGGCATGCCGGCCAGGCCGAGGAAGTGCTGCGGGAAGAACAGGATGTTCGCGCCCACGAAGGCGACCCAGAAATGGACGTGGCCCATCCAGTCCGGGATCACATAGCCGCTCATCTTCGGGAACCAGTAGTACCAGGCCGCGAAGATGCCGAACACCGCGCCGAGCGACAGCACATAATGGAAGTGCGCAACCACATAGTAGGTGGCGTGCAGCGACCGATCGACGCCGGCATTGGCCAGCACGACGCCGGTGACGCCGCCGACGGTGAACAGGAAGATGAAGCCAACCGCCCAGACCATGGCTGCGGTGAACCGGATCGACCCGCCCCACATCGTCGCAATCCACGAGAAGATCTTCACCCCTGTCGGCACGGCGATGACCATGGTCGCGAACACGAAGTAGCGCTGCGTGTTCAGCGAAAGGCCGACCGTGTACATGTGGTGCGCCCAGACGATGAAGCCGACGACGCCGATCGCGACCATGGCGTAGGCCATGCCGAGATAGCCGAAGATCGGCTTCTTCGAGAAGGTCGAGATGATGTGGCTGACGATGCCGAAGGCCGGCAGGATCATGATGTAGACTTCCGGGTGGCCGAAGAACCAGAACAGATGCTGGTACAGCACCGGATCGCCGCCGCCTGCCGGGTCAAAGAAGGTCGTTCCGAAATTGCGGTCCGTCAGCAGCATGGTGATCGCGCCGGCCAGAACCGGCAGGGCGAGCAGCAGCAGGAAGGCGGTAATCAGCATCGACCAGGCGAACAGCGGCATCTTGTGCAGGGTCATACCCGGCGCCCGCATGTTCAGGATCGTGGTGATGAAGTTGATCGCGCCGAGGATCGAGGCTGCGCCTGCCAGGTGCAGCGCGAAGATGCCGAAGTCGACGGCCGGACCCGGATGGCCGGTGGTTGAGGCAAAGGGCGGGTACACCGTCCAGCCCGTTCCCACGCCATTGGTGCCCGGCGCGCCTTCGACGAACATCGAGGTGACGAGCAGGCCGAAGGCGGCCACCGTCAACCAGAACGAGATGTTGTTCATGCGCGGAAAGGCCATGTCCGGCGCGCCGATCATCAGTGGCACGAACCAGTTGCCGAAGCCGCCGATGAGGGCCGGCATGACCATGAAGAAGATCATGATCAGGCCGTGGCCGGTCACGAACACATTGTAGGACTGCCCGGACGCAAAGTACTGCATGCCCGGCTCCTGCAATTCGAGCCGCATCGCGATCGACAGGAAGGTCCCGACGAGGCCGGCGCCGATGGCGAAGACCAGGTAGAGCGTGCCGATGTCCTTGTGGTTGGTCGAGTACAACCAGCGCTTCCAGCCCGTCGGGTTGGCGTGCGCGTGATCGTCATGGGCGTGAGCTGCTGCACCATAGGCCATGGATATGGTCCCCTGTCTTGTCTGTTACGGGCCGACAACGGCGGCGACGCGCGTCGGCGCTCCGTCCGTGGCGGCGAATTTCTTCTGCGACTCGGCGAGCCAGGCGGCGTAGCGCTCCTGGCTGACCACACGGATCGCGATCGGCATGTAGGCGTGGTTCTGGCCGCAGATGAACGAGCACTGGCCGAAATACAGCCCCTCCTTGTCCGCCTTGAACCAGGTCTCGTTCAGACGGCCCGGAATAGCGTCGAGCTTCAGGCCGAAGGCGGGCATGGCAAACTTGTGGATCACGTCGGCCGCCGTCACCTGCAGGCGCACGATCTTGCCCACTGGCACGACAGCCTCGTTGTCAACGCCGAGCAGGCGCGGCACTTCCTCGGGCTTGGCCTTGCCGGAGTTCACCAGCTCGAGCCGCTGCTTGTCGTCGAGCATCAGCGAGTCGAAGCCGAAACCTCCGGCATCCTTTGGATACTCCCACGACCAGTACCACTGCTTGCCGGTCACCTTCAGGGTGATGTCGGAGGGGGGAATGACAAGCTGGTCGCGCAGGATGCGGAAGGACGGGATCGCCACCACGACGAGGATCAGCACCGGGATGATTGTCCAGGCGACCTCCAGCCCGGTGTGATGGGTCAGTTGCGACGGAACCGGGTTCTTCTTCGCCGCGAACCGCCAGCAGGCATACACAAGCAGCGCAAGCACGAACACCGAGATCAGGGTGATCAGGATCAGCAACCAGTCATGGAACCAGACGATGTCGGCCATTTTCGAGGTTGCGGGAGCGGGCAGATTCATCTGGCCGGGCTGGGGCTGTCCGTTCGGGGCCGCAAGCGCGAGGGCTGGCATGAACAGGGCCACAGTGGCACCAAAAAGGGCGCTGGCCCGGGTCAGAACGCGGTTGATGGGTCCACGCATGGTGTCTTTGGCTCCTTGGATCGAACTCGGCGTCCCACTGGGCTGTCCGCGCCGGAATGCCAAGCGAGAGCACCAGCATTTCACTGACGACGTCGGGAAACGCTCTAGATCATTGACCACAAGCACGCTAGCCTTTCAATCGCCTCATTGCTCCAACCTATGCGACATAGGTGCGCATTCGCGACGGCATGGGCCATCACATGCACCCGCTGCATGAAGTCGGTCGGCTTTGTGCATCATTCTTGACAGCGACGTGCGCGCATGGTGCGAACGGGGCGAACAGATGCGCCAGTTCATGGCGGCAGACGATTCGGAAGGCTGGCACGGTGCAAGGCAGGATGGTCATGGCATGAAGCCGCTCATCAGAACGCTCGCATGCGCTGTGCTGGCCTTTGCCGCCGGCAACCTCGCCGGCTTCGGCCCGGCTTCCGCCCAGGGCGTGGTCCGCGCCACCTATGGTGACTGGCAGATGCGCTGCGAGACACCGCCGGGCGCCCAGGCCGAGCAATGTGCCCTCGTGCAGAATGTCGCCGCGGAAGACCGGCCGAACCTGAGCCTCTTGGTGATCGCACTGAAGACCGCCGACAAGCGCAGCCGCATCCTGCGTGTGGTTGTGTCGCCGCTCGGCGTGCTCTTGCCTGCCGGCCTCGGGCTCCGGATTGACGAGAAGGATCAGGGTCGCGCCGGATTTGTGCGTTGTCTCAATACCGGCTGCATCGCGGAAGTGGTGATGGACGACAACCTGATCAATGCGTTGAAGGCGGGTCAGAACGCCACTTTCATTGTGTTCCAGACCCCGGAGGAGGGTATCGGCATCCCGGTGTCCCTTGCCGGATTCGGCGACGGAATGGACAATTTGCCGTGAAGGGTGGTGTCGTCATGCGTCCGGTGGCTTGTATGAGAAAACGGCTGTCAGTCGCGGCCTTTGGCGTGTTTCTGGCCGGCTGCGGCGGCGGGCTGCTGCCCGGTGGCGGGCTTGAAACCGCCAATATGGCGGGCTCGGGCGGGAGCGCGCTGGGCAACCTGATGCGGTTCGGCACAACTGCGCCTCCGCCAGCTGCGGTGATCGCAGAAGAGGAGCGCGAGTGTCCGCCGGTGTCGATCACGGCGGGCGGCGCTGCGCTGCGGCTCGGGGCGGCCGAGAGCCAGTCGGTTCGGTCGCAGATCACCGTGACGGATGTGGCCCGCGATTGCGCCAATGCCACGGGTGGCGGCGTCACCGTGCGCGTGGGCGCCGAAGGCCGGGTGCTGGTCGGACCCGCTGGCTCTGCGGGGCCGATCAATGCGACGCTGCGCATCGAGGTGAAGCGTGGCGATCAGGTCATCGCAAGCCGCAACGCGCGGGTCGGCGCGACCGTGCCGGCCGGACAGGGTCAGGCCACCTGGCTCCATGTCGAGGAGGGCATCCTCGTGCCAGGCGGTGTTCTGGCGTCGAGCGGGGACATCGACGTCTTCGTCACGCTCAATCCGGGCGCAGCGCAGACCGCGCGGCGCCGCAGGTAGTCACCCGAGCGCGCCACCTGTTTCGGCGAGGTCGAAATAGATGTCGCGCAGCCGGCGGGCCACGGGTCCCGGCTGCCCGCCGCCGATGGACTGCCCGTCGATCTCGGTCACGGGCATGACCAGCGCTGTTGCAGCGCTGATGATGACCTCATCAGCCTCCAGCGCCTCCTGAAGCGTGAAGGGGCGTTCTTCGAAGGCAAATCCGCTTTCTGCCAGATAGGTCAGCATCGCCTTGCGCGTGATGCCGGGCAGGACGGCGTTGGAGAGAGGCCGCGAGATCAGTGTCTTGCCCTTGACGATCCAGGCTGTTGATGAGCCGCCCTCTGTAATGACGCCATCCTCGATCATCAGCGCTTCGTCGCAGCCGGCCTCGGCGGCCGCCTGCTTGGCAAGGACCTGTGCGAGCAACCCGACGCTCTTGATGTCGCGACGTTTCCAGCGCAGGTCGGGCAGGCTGAGCAGCTTGTAGCCCCGCGCGACCTCGCGGTTCATCGGACGGGCCTGGGTGAACATGACCAGCGAGGCTTTCGCCTCACCCGGAAAGGTGAAGCTGCGATCCGCCGCGCCGCGCGTCACCTGCAGGTAGATGCCGCCGGATATCAGGGCGTTGCGTTTCATCAGTTCGTGATGGATGCCGATGATCTCCGCCCGAGACCACGGCAAGGCGAGCCGGATTTCCGCACAGGACCGCTCCAGCCGCTCCATGTGGGCTTCCACATCCACAAGCTTGCCATTGATCACGGCGGAGACTTCATAGATTCCGTCGGCGAAGAGGAAGCCGCGATCGAAGATCGAGATGGTGGCCTTTTCTTCGGGAAGATAGGCACCGTTGACGTAGACAATGCGGGACATGGGGATTCCTGTGTGCGTTCCCCGCCAAGGTCGCGGGATCGGGGTCCGGGGTCAAGGGTTGCTGGAAAACAGAGCGAAACCCACGATCCTCAGCCTTTGACGGGCCCCAGGATGGGGATGGCCACACCTCACCCTTTCTGCGCCGCCGCGATCAGCTTGCGCGTATACGCCTCGCATGGCGAGCCGAAGATGGCGTCGGTCGGCCCTGCCTCGACCACCTTGCCGTCTTTCATCACCATCACCCAGTCCGACATGGCGCGCACCACGGCCAGATCATGGCTGATGAACAGGTAGGACAGGCCGTATCTGTCCTGAAAGCCCTTGAGCAGCGCGACGATGGCCTTCTGTACCGTGCGGTCGAGCGCCGAGGTCGGCTCGTCGAGGATCACCACACGCGGCTTCAGGATCATGGCGCGGGCGATGGCGATGCGCTGGCGCTGGCCACCGGAGAACTCGTGCGGGTAGCGGTTGTGCATCGCCGGATCGAGCTGCACCTCCGCGAGGGCCTGCGCCGCGCGCGCGTCGCGGTCCTTGCGGGTGAGGGCAGGCTCATGAACCAGAAGCCCCTCGGTGATGATGTCGCCGACACTCATGCGGGGGCTGAGCGAGCCGAACGGATCCTGGAACACCACCTGCAAGTGTTTGCGTAATGGCCGCATCGCCTCGCGGCTGAGCGGCAGCAGAGCACGGTCCTCGAAGGTAATCTTGCCGGCGGCCGGTGCGAGCTTCAGGATCGCTTTGCCGAGCGTCGACTTGCCCGAGCCTGACTCGCCGACGATTCCGATGGTCTGGCCCTTCCGGAGCGTCAGGCTGACGCCATCGACGGCCTTCACATCCGATGAGTGGCGCCCGAAAAAGCCGCGCGTCATGCGGTAGGTCACACACACATCCTTCGCCTCGATCATGACCGGCGCGCTGGTGGGCGGTGGATCCTTGCGACCGTCCGGCTCCGCCGCCAGCAGCATCTGGGTATAAGCATGCTTGGGCGCGGCGAACATCGGTTTGGCCGGCCCGTGCTCGACGATCTCGCCACCCTGCATCACGTAGACGCGGTCGGCATAGGCGCGGACGATGCCGAGATCGTGGGTGATCAGCACCACCGCCATGCCGAGACGCTGGCGCAACGTGGCGATCAGGGCCAGGATTTCAGCCTCTATGGTGACATCGAGCGCGGTGGTTGGCTCGTCCGCGATCAGGATGTCCGGGGTGTTGGCCAATGCCATGGCGATCATCACGCGCTGGCGCTGCCCGCCGGACAGCTCGTGGGGGTAGGAGTCGAGCCGCTGTTCCGGCTGGGGTATCTTCACCAGCTTCAACAACTCCAGCGCCCTTGCCCGAGCCTCGGGCCTTGACAGACCCTGATGCCGGCGCAGGGTCGCTCCGATCTGTGCGCCGATCCTGAACAGCGGATCGAGCGAGGTCATCGGCTCCTGGAAGATCATCGACAGCCTGGCGCCGCGCAGCTTGTTGAGCGCGCTGCTGCCCATCCCGACGATTTCCTGGCCGCGATAGCGGATCGAACCCGTGACCTCGCCATTCTGGGCCAGCAGGCCCATCGCCGCCATCACGCTCTGGCTCTTGCCGGAACCCGACTCGCCGACGATGGCGACGAACTCGCCGGGAAAGACGTCGATGCTCGAGCCCCTGACCGCGCTGACCATGCCGTCGTTGGTGCGGAAGCGGATGGCGACATCGCGGAAGGCGAGGATGGGTTCCATCACCGGTCCTTCGGATCGAGCGCATCACGCAGGCCGTCGCCGAGGAAATTCAGCGCGAACAATGTCGAGACGAGGAACAGCGCCGGGAAAAACAGCAGCCACCCGGCATTCTGGATGTTGCGGGCGCCATCCGCGATCAGCACGCCCCAACTCGTCATCGGTTCCTGCACGCCAAGACCGAGGAAGGACAGGAAGCTTTCGAGCAGGATCACCTTCGGCACGAGCAGCGTCATGAAGACCACCACTGGCCCGAGCGTGTTGGGGATGACGTGGCGCTTGAGGATGCCGCCCGACGTCACGCCGAGCGCTTCTGCCGCCTGCACATATTCCTGCCGCTTGATCGACAGCGTCTGCCCGCGCACGATCCGGGCCATGTCGAGCCATTCGATGGCGCCGACCGCGAGGAACATCAAGATGAAGTTCCGCCCGAAGAATACCACCAGCATGATGACAAAAAAGATGAAGGGCAGGGCGTAGAGGATGTCGACGACGCGCATCATCACCGTGTCGATGCGCCCGCCGAGATAGCCCGCCGTCGCGCCATAGATCACGCCGATCAGCAGCGCGACGCCGGTGGCGAGCAGGCCGATGGCGAGCGAGACCCGGCCCGCAATCAGTGTGCGGGTGAAGAGGTCGCGGCCATTGCCGTCCGTGCCGAACAGAAAGGTCCGCCAGCGGATGGGCGCGTCGATCACGAGTTTCTTGCCCTCATCCGCCCGCTCGATCACGTTCGCGCCCTGGAACAGGTCCGAGCGGCCGAAGAAGGCGAGGTTGCGCTCGTCGATAGCGCGCGGGCTGACCAGCGTCACGCGCACCGAGCCGCCGATGATCTGCTGTCTGTCGATCTGCGCGCGCATGCGGGCCGCGATGCGCTCGACGGCGGGCGCGATCTGATCGGGCTTGGGATAGGCCGACAGGCTCGCTGGCACGCGCACATACGCGGTGTAGACACGCTCATACTGGTGCGGCGAGAACATCGGCCCGAAAATGGCCAGAACTCCCATGAAGGTCAGGACAAACAGGCTGGTGACGGCAGCCTTGTTCCGGAACAGGCGGATGCGCGCATCGGCCCAGAGCGAGCGGCTGACCGTGACGGGAGCAGCAAGGGTCTCGCTCATGTGTCGTACCTGACGCGCGGGTCGAGCAGTGCGTAGAGGATGTCAACGATCAGGTTGAAGACCAGCACGAACACGGCGACCATGACGACCGTGCCCATCACCAGCGTGTAATCCCGGTTGAGCGCCCCCTCGACGAAATAGCGGCCGACGCCGGGCAGGCCGAAGATCGTCTCGATCACCACCGAGCCCGTCAGCAGTGCCGCCGCCGCCGGCCCCATATAGGACACGACAGGCAGCATCGCCCCGCGCAGTGCATGCAGCGCGATGGTGCTGCGCGGCAGGCCCAGGCTGCGCAGGGTGCGGATATGGTTGGAGCGCAACGCCTCGATCATCGAGGCGCGGATCATGCGGGCCACCACGGCGATCTGCGGCAGGGCGAGCGCGACCACGGGCAGGACCAGATTGCGCACATGCCCGTTGTTCCAGCCGCCGACCGGCAGCCAGGCCAGCACCAGCCCAAACACGATCTGCAGCACCGGCGCGACCACGAAGGTTGGAATCGTGATGCCGAACGTGGCGAATACCATCACCGAATAGTCGGCGGCATGGTTCTGGCGGAAGGCGGCGATGGTGCCGAGCGCGATGCCGATCACCAGCGCCAGCAGGAGCGCCAGCCCGCCAATCGTGATCGACACCGGCAGACCGCGCGACAGGAGCTCCGCGACGGTGAAGTCGCGCGCATAAAAGGACGGTCCGAAATCACCCGTCGCGAGGTGGCTGAGGTAGAGCCAGTACTGTTCGATCAGCGGCCGGTCGAGCTTGTAGATGCGGTTGAGGTTCTCCATCACCTTGGCTTCGAGCGGCTGTTCGAGATCGAACGGCCCGCCCGGCGCGAGGCGGATCAGGAAGAACGACAAGGTCACGACCACAAAAAGGGTCGGCAGTGCGGAGACGAGGCGGCGCAGGATGTAGCTCAGCATGGCAGCCTGCCGCCAGCGCGGCTCCGGCGCCGCAGGCGGCTCGTCCGCCGGAGGAACCCCAGGTCCGGCCATCGCCTTGCGCGAAGCGCGCGGACTGTCATCGGGTGTTCGCTTCGCTCACAGCACATGCGCTGGTTTCCGGGTTCGCATTCGCTGACGCTGCTTCGCCCCGGACATGCGCTGGGTGCACCACCCGGCTCACCCCTTGATCGACATGAACCTGGTCGGGTTGCTGGCGCGCGGATTGGGCGTGAAACCGTCCAGCTTGGGCGAGATCAGGTTGCGGTTGGTGAAGAACAGCACCGGCGTGTAGGGCGCTTCGTGCAGCAGGATCTTCTCCGCCTCGCCCATCAGGGCCGCGCGCTTGCCAAGGTCGATCTCGGCGGCGGCGCGCCTCATCAGGTCATCATAGTGCGGGTTCGACCAGCGGGCATAGTTGAGGCCCGGAATGGCGGCCGACTCGAGCAGGAACAGGAAGTTCTGAGGGTCGTTGTAGTCGGCAATCCAGCCGGCGCGGGCGACGTCATAGGCGCCGCGGTCACGCAGGAAGGCGAAGTGCGTGCGGCCATCGGTCGAGATCGGGGTGGTTTCGACGCCGATCGCCTTCCACTGGTCGGCAATCGCCACAAACGTCGCCTGGTTCTCCGGGCTCATGTTGAAGCGGTACTCGACCTTGAGCGGCTTGGCCGAACCAAATCCCGCTTCCGCCAGCAACTTCCTGGCCGCTTCCTCGCGGTCGATCACGGACTGGTTCTTGAAGCTCAGTTCGATCTGCGCCCCGTAGTTGTTGGTGCCAGGCGGCACGAAGGAGTAGCCCGGCAGCATCGAGCCGTTCCAGACCTGATCGGCGATGAACTCGCGGTCCAGAACCATCGAGAGGGCACGGCGCACGCGCGCATCGTTGAAGGGCGGCTTGTCCTGGTTGAAGGTGAGGTACCAGGTACCCAGCTGCGGGGTGACGGAGACCTGCGCGCCAAGCTGCTGGCGAAGGGTCTTGATCTGGTTGGCCGGGATGTTGACGGTCGACAGGATCTCGCCGGCCTGGAACCGGCGTGCGGCCGCAGCGGAATCCGACAGCGGAATGAAATTGACCTGGTCGATCTTCACATTCGCCGCATCATGGAATTGCGGGTTCTTGACCAGCGACGTCTGTGCGCCGGGGGTGAAGTCACGCAGGCGATAGGCACCGTTCGAGACGAGGTTCTCCGGCTTGACGAAATTGGTGCCATGCTGGGTGACGGAAGCCTGATGCAGCGGCCCGGCCACCGGAAGTGTCATCAGCTCCACGAAGTACGGCGTCGGGCCCGACAGGGTCACCTCGAGCGTGCGGTCATCCACGGCCTTGATGCCGATGTCCTCCGGCCTTGCGCCGGCGGTACCCTTGTGCACGGCCTCCATGCCCTTCACGGGATACAGCACGTTGGTGTATTTCGCGCCGGTCTCGGGGGCCGCGGCACGGCGCCAGGCGAAGACGAAGTCGCTGGCCTTGACCGGATCGCCATTCGACCACTTGGCATTGGCTTTGAGCTTGAAGGTGTAGGTCAGGCCATCCGCCGATGCGATCCAGCTTTCCGCGACGCCTGCCGCCACCTTGCCCTCGCCGTTGTGGATGATCAGGCCCTCGAAGAGGTCGCGCATGATGTGGAATTCCGCGGAGGTCGAGATCTTCTGCGGATCGAGCGTCTCCGGGTCGGCTTCCTGCCCGCGGTTGTAGACAACCTGCGCGAAGGCCGGCAGGGCCGCCAGCGGGCTGCTGGCCAGCATGAACCCGGCAATGGCTGCTTTCACGAACAATCGACTGGACATGATACCCTCCTGGCTGCCGGAAGACCCGACCTTGCATTGACAGGCATTATGACGCGGCATGGCGACCATGCAAAGGGGCCCAGTAGGGGCACAGTGGCCAGGATGTGAACAGTCTCGCGGCGCATTGCCGCTGGTTGCGCCTGACCGGAATTCGCGACATCACTGCGGTCATGATCGATGCTTTGCTCCATGCGCTCGCCGTGCTCGGCCTCATGACGGGCGTCACGCACTCATCCATCATCTACGCGGTCACATCCGCGATACATGTGCTCGGCATCGCGCTGCTGCTCGGGCCGATCGCGCTGGTCGACCTTAGGCTGCTCGGCCTGTTGCGCCGCCTTGATCTCGCTGCGCTTGCGATCCTGAGGCATGCTGCGACGCTGGGTGTGCTGTTGCTTGTGGTGACGGGAGTTCTGCTGTTCGCAGCCAAGCCGGTCGAATACGCGGCCAATCCGGCCATGCAGATCAAGCTGCTGGTGATCGCCGCCGGGCTCGGCAATGCGCTGGGCTTCGAATGGCAGGCGCGCCGTGTGGGCCTCGCCCTTGCCATCTCGGGCCGGTCTGCGACCCTGGCGGGTGGCGCTTCGCTGATCCTCTGGCTGAGCGCCCTGCTTCTCGGCCGCTGGATCGCCTTCGTCTGAGAGTCAGCGCAGCTCGATGCGCTTGCCGCCGACCTCGACCCATTCGGCCCGGTAGACGTTCGGGTTCCCGACGTTCTGGTAGGCGTAGACCCGCACGGATTTGCCGGGCGCGACATCATCGGATTTCAGCCCGCGCGCTTCCATGCGGCTGACGGGCGCAAGCTCAATGGTCATCTCGCGGCCATCCTTGGCCATGAACAGGGTGCCATGCGGGTTGGCATAGGTCGAGCGGGCGATCAGACCCGTATGGTCGAGCACTTTCGCGGTATCGAACCCGCCCCAGCCATGGTGGGCGAGGGCCACGGCAGGGGCTGCAAGCAGTGCGGCTGCAACGACGATGCGGCGTGCGATGACCATGGGCAGGCTCCGGTATGGCAAGATAAGCTCAGATGATGGAAGCGGACGCCAGGGAGATGGCGCGCTGGCTCATGACGTCAAGCCGACTGGATCCTTGGCTATCTTGGCCTTCTTGCGCCCTGCTTGCTCCGCTCAGGCGCGTGCCCGTGCCACATCCTGTGCCTCCACGACAGCCAACGCCGTCATGTTGACAACGCCGCGCGAGGTGGCGGAGCCGGTCAGGATATGGGCCGGCTTGGCCGCCCCGAGCAGGATCGGGCCGACCGGCAGCGCATCGCTCAGCATCTTGGCGAACTGGTAGGCGATATTGGCGGCATCGAGGTTGGGGAACACCAGCAGGTTCGCCTCGCCCTTGAGTTTGGACGAGGGCAGCACCCGCTCCCGGATCATGGCCGAGAAAGCCGTGTCCGCCTCCATCTCGCCATCGCATTCCAGCGTCGGCGCGCGCTCGTTGATCAGCGCGGTCGCCTTGCGCATCTTGAGCGACGACAGGGTGTCGGACGCGCCAAAGTCGGAGTGCGAGAGCAGCGCCACTTTCGGCTCCATGCCGAAGCGGGCCACATGTTCGGCCGCCAGCAAGGTGGCGTCGGCCAGCTCCTCGGCGGTCGGATCGGCTTTCAGGTGCGTATCGGTCAGGAAGTAGGCGCCCTTGGTGGTGACGATCAGCGTCATCGCCGAGAGGTCGCGCACCCCGGGCGCGGTGCCGATGATGTCGCGGATATGACGCAGGTGGCTCATGAAGCGGCCTTCGAGCCCGGTGATCATCGCATCCGCCTCACCGCGCGCCACCGCCAGCGCCGCGATGACGGTGTTGTTGGTGCGCACGAGCGCGCGTGCGGCGTCCGGCGTCACGCCGCGTCGGCCGGCGATGTCGAGGTAGCTTTGCACATAATCGCGGTAGCGCGGATCATCCTCGGGGTTGACCAGTTCGAAGTCGCGTCCGGCCTTGATGCTGAGGCCGAACCGCGTGATGCGGGCATCGACCACGGACGGCCGTCCGATCAGGATCGGCACCGCCATGCCCTCTTCGAGCACGACCTGTGCCGCCCGCAGCACGCGCTCGTCCTCGCCCTCGGCATAGATCACACGCTTGGGCTCGGCTTTCGCCTGCGCAAACAGGGGCTTCATGATGAAGCCGGAGCGGAAGACGAAGCGCGACAATCGCTCGCGGTAGGCGTCCATGTCGGCGATCGGCTTCTTGGCGACGCCGGTGGCCATCGCGGCCTCCGCCACCGCCGGTGCGATGCGCATGATCAGGCGCGGATCGAACGGGTTGGGGATCAAGGAGGCGTCGCCGAAGGTGCGCTGCTCGCCGCCATAGGCGCGCGCGGCGATGTCCGATGGCGCTTCGCGGGCGAGCGTGGCGATGGCCCGGACGGCGGCCACCTTCATCTCCTCGTTGATGGTGGTCGCCCCGCAGTCGAGCGCGCCACGAAAGATGTAGGGGAAGCACAGGACGTTGTTGACCTGGTTGGGATAGTCCGAGCGGCCCGTGCAGATCATGGCGTCTGGCCGTACTTTCAGCGCCTCTTCCGGCATGATCTCGGGATTCGGATTGGCCAGCGCCAGGATGAGCGGGCGGCGCGCCATCATCGTCGTCATCTCGGGCTTCAGCACATTGGCGGCGGAAAGGCCAAGGAAGATGTCCGCGCCCTCGATCACCTCCGCCAGCCTGCGCTTGTCGGTGTCCTGCGCGTAGACATCCTTCCAGCGGTCCATCAGCACCGGGCGGCCCTTGTAGACGAGGCCTTCGAGATCGGTGACCCAGATCTTGCCGACCGACGCGCCGAGGCGGACGAGAAGGTTGAGGCAGGCCAGCGCAGCGGCGCCCGCGCCCGAGACCACGATTTTCACATCAGGGAGGGCCTTGTTCGCGATCGCGAGCCCGTTGGTGACGGCCGCGGCAACGATGATCGCAGTGCCATGCTGGTCGTCGTGGAACACCGGAATGCCCATGCGGGCTTTCAGTTTCTCCTCGATGTCGAAGCATTCCGGGCCCTTGATGTCCTCAAGATTGATGCCGCCGAAGGTCGGCTCAAGCGCCGCGACGACCTCGACAAACCTGTCGACATCCTTCTGATCGACCTCAATGTCGAACACGTCGATGCCGGCGAATTTCTTGAACAGGACGGCTTTGCCCTCCATCACCGGCTTGGAAGCGAGCGGGCCGATGTCGCCAAGGCCGAGCACGGCTGTTCCGTTGGTGATCACGCCGACGAGGTTCTGGCGGATGGTCATCTCGGCCGCGTTGGCCGGATCGTCGACGATCGCTTCGCAGGCTGCTGCGACGCCGGGTGAATAGGCCAGCGCCAGATCGCGCTGGTTGCCGAGCGGCTTGGTCGCCTGGATCTCGAGCTTCCCGGGGCGCGGGCTCTGGTGATAGACGAGCGCCCCCGAGCGCAGATCTGCTGACAGGTTGCTCTTGGCCATCGCCTTTTCCCCCGGGCTGGTCGCGCGATCCGTTGTGCGCGCCCAATACCGTCACGGGCAACTCGCCTGCTTTGGTGACGACGTCAAGCGCCTGGGTTCTTGCGGCTTTGTCTGGGGTGTCGCCGCGCAGCCTGCCGCTGCCTGTTCCAGCCGCCAGGCGATGCCACTGCCGGCACTGAGACGGTTGATCCCTTCTTGCCCCGGACACAGGCCCTGCTGCATGACCGGAGGACCGTTTCAGTGTCGACAGCGAAGCACGAAGCGCGATGATTAAGGCAGGCATAACAGATCACTGGCGGTTTCGGCATTTGCCTTAAAAGAAGATCAAGAAGGACATGTCATTCTGAGGTGAGTTTTTTTATTGCCTCGCTGGAGTTGATCAGACGATGGCTGGCTTACTGACGTGCTTCAGGCGTTTTCATCGCAATGAAAACGGCGTGATCAGCGTGATCTTCGGCCTTGCGCTTGTCCCGGTGATGGGAATGACGAGCGTGGCGGTGGACTACAGCCGTGTCTCCGCGATGCGAAGCCGGGTTGCCGCCGCAGCCGATGCAGCGGCGCTCGCAACGGTCAAGGCGACGGGTGCGTTCGAGCAGCGCAAGCGGGTCGGTGAGGGCGCATTGCGCGGCAACCTGCCGTTGAACGACCCCGATCTGGAATATACGACTTCAATCAGCCAGGTCATCGAGGATAACGTCGAAACCGGTGCGAAGGTTGTGGTCAGCGGTCGTTTGAAGACCAGCATGATGGGTATCATCGGGATCCGCGACATTGCCTTTTCGGTGTTCGCCGAGGCCGCCAATAACTCGAAAGAGGTGGCCGATATCGTGTTTGTGCTCGACACGACGGATTCCATGCAAGGAAGCCGGCTTGCCACCTTGAAGTCCTCGACGACCGCTCTGCTCACCGACTTCGAGAGCCTCCGGGGCTCGCCTGACAAGATCCGCGTCGCGGTCGTGCCCTTCGCGCAGTATGTCAACATCGGCATGTCGCGCCGCCGGGAGAACTGGCTCGACGTGCGCGATGATTACCAGACGCCGGTGGTTGAGACATGCTCCGACGTGCTTGAAACACGCCGGATCAATTGCCGTATGGTCACGATTCCTGCGGTCCCCGCGGACCCGAACCGGACCTGCATGGTGGATGGCGTGGCGCGTTCGTGCCCCCGTGCGGCAACGCCGGAACGACGGGTCGAGCAGTGCGACAGCGTCCGCGGCCCCAGGATCGTCCGCCAATGCAACCGCAGCGGCGGTCATTGGTACCGCTGGAGTGGCTGTGTCGGCTCGCGCAACGCGCCGAACAACACGATCGACGGCAACTATGGCGTCCGCATCCCCGGATTGTTGAACACATCCTGCGGTTCAGAGGTGCTGGATTGGACAACCAATCTCGCCAGCGCCCGCTCCATGATCAATGGCTTGACCACGGCGGGAGAAACCTATCTGCCGTCCGGCCTGATCTGGGGGTGGCGCATGCTCTCGCCTCAGGTTCCTTTCGCTGGACGAACCGGAACCGATGCCTTGCGGGTCAAACGCTACATGATCCTGGTGACAGACGGGCAGAACACGAAATCCCTGACGGCTCCCTCTCATGATGGGAACAACACAGCGGATGCCAACGCCACGACGCTGACCATCTGCCGCAACATGGCCGCCGATACCCGTAGCGCGATCAAGATGTATACCATCGCGTTCGAGGTCAACAATCAGACGGTCAAGTCCCTTCTGCAGCAATGTTCAGCCCTGAACAATGGCGAGTTCTATGACGCTTCCAACGGGGCCGAACTCTTGACGGCGCTCAAGGATATCGGCGGTCGTGTGAACACTCTGCGCTTGACCCGGTGACCGACCATGGTCGTCCATGCCGCTTGCAGACATCGCCGGCCTTCACCACCATCCTGTGAACGGCGCTGGTCGGAGTGAGCCTTGCATCGCGCTGCACGTCGCAGCGGGCCGTTTGGTCCTCCCGGAACGTGCCTGATCAGACGCTTTGCCAGCCGGACCTGTGGCGCCGGCCACGGAGCATGGCGGCGCTGCGGCCGACCCGGGTCCGACCTGGGGCAAAGGCCGTCATGCCACCGCATTGCCCTCGACGCGGACGCCTGCTGCGCGCGTGTCGCCGCTGCGGGTGAGATCGCCGGTAACGGCCTTGCCATACGCCGTGCCGATCACGGCGCCGTTTCGCGCCCCGGAGATGACGTTGTTGGCGACAACGACATTGCGCTCCTTCGGCACAAGACTGATGCCGATGCCCACCGCGCAATCGCGGATCATGTTGCCGGTGGCCACCAGGTTGCGCATCCCCCAGCTCCAGCCCAACGAAATGCCGACGTCCGAGGCCTCCTCGATGACGTTGCCCGTCACCGCCGCCTCGGCCTCGACATGGATGCCCGAGCCCCCGATCAGCTGCTTGCCGTTTGGGGCCAGTCCCTTGCGGGCACGGCGGATGATATTGCCGGAGCAGACCGCGAGCCGGCCGCCATGGTCGAGATTGGTGATGTTGAAGCCCTGCGCGCACTCTTCCGCCAGATTGTTCGACATGATCGCGCCTTCGAAGGCGAACTCGGAATAATACGCGACCTCGCCGCAACGCCGGCCATTGTTTCCCAGCATCTGGACCGACGCGCCCGAGTTGTTGCGGATGAAGGTGAAGGCGCAATCTCGGAAGGCGTTGCTCTCGACAATCACGCCGCCGGCCCTGAACAGCACGACGCCATTGCCGTTCGGCCCGTCCCCCCCGGCATCGCTGCGGATACGGCTGATGCGGTTGCCGGAAATCCGGGAGTTGTCATCGCCGGACGTGCTGCGCCACAGGGCAATACCGTTGTTGCCGATGTCCTCGACGATGTTGCGTTCGATCATCAGACCGCGCGAGTCGAGGCTGAACAGGCCGTGATCGCGCGCGCCCGCCAGACGTGATCCTTCGATGCGCCCACCGGTACGGACAAGCGTCAGACCGTTGCCGCCCGCATTGCGGACGTCGCAACCGTCGACGATCAGTTCGCCGACATCCTCGGTCTGGAGAAGTCCGGTCCTGTCCGCGGCCCTTAGCGACAGCCCATCGAGGGTGATGCCGCTGATTGCCGCCCGCCTGGTCCGGCGCGCCACGAGCAAGGGCCCGGGCTGCGCGGCGACAAGCTGGGTGGCTCCCGGCACGCCGATGAGCCGCATGCCCTCCGGGATGACGACGTTGTTGATGCGGTAGCGGCCCGGGGGCAGCAGCAGCGGCGCGTCGCGCTTGGCTGCCTCAACCAGCGCTTCTTGAAGGCGGCGCGACTGGTCGTCGGCCGACCCCGGCCTCAGGCCGAACTGCGAGGCGTCAAGTCCGAGGCTGGCCGGCCCGAGACTTGACAGCGGCACAAGGGTCGTCCGTGGCGCGGATTGCGCGCTGGCTTTGCCGCCTGCCATGGCTGTACCGAACAGGGCCATTCCCAGCAGGTGGCGACGCAGAACCATGATGACGACCTCCGGTGTTCCGCCGGTCGCTCAAGGATCGTGCCAGTCAGACCTGTGCCGTTCTGGTACGCGCCGCCATGATCAGGCCGTGGCCGATCCGGGCCAGGCCCCGTTCGAGGCCCGCCATCGACGGCCGCCATGGGGCGACGCGGCTGCGCGGAACCGTTCCGGCTGCCGGCCTCGGCCAGGGCACATGGATGAACAGGACGGGCCTGCCCTGCGCCCGGGTCAACGCCCTTGCATAGACAGCGTTGCACAGATAGCGGCCAGCGCTCGGCGAAAGCCGCGCGCGCAGGCCTGACCGGCGCAGCGCGGCCAGCGCCGGGTCGGGCGCGACGGTCGCCTTGAGGGGCATGGCGCTGTCGGGCGCGGTGGCTGCACCAGCCTTGCCGGTGCTGTCAGGGTGCAGGGGGCTGTCGAGCCGTCGCGCATGCCGTTCGACCCGGACCCAGCGCGCCCGGGCCGCGAGCCCGAGCAGCAGCACCGCGACGGGCCTGTGCAGCCGGTCGCTGTCGTCGAACTCCCGCAGGGCGCGCCCGTAGCTCACGGACAGGCGTTCTCCGGCAGCGCCCCAGCCGGCAGAGCCGCCGCCGAGCCGTTTCGTCACGCGCTCCATGAGCGCCGCAGTCGGGTTGACGCTGACCCCTGGGAAGGGGCCGAACCCCGTCACCAGCAGGTTGGCTGTGCGGGTCGTATCGTGTCTATGGGGAATCATGTCTTGTCCTGTGGCGTGCGTCATGGCATGAGACCATGCACGGGATCACGCGGCAAACCTCGGAGCGCGGTGGCTGCCCGTGAAACAGAGCAGGAGCAGCACCGCGTGAAGCATCAGGGGTTTCGCACAGGTTGGTTGATCGCTGGCCTTGGCGCGCTTGCCGTCCTCGGTGGCTGCGCGAGCAGGCCGCCCTCCGTGATGGCGCCCGTTGCGTCCATCCCGGCCGATGCACGCATTGTCGATCTTCTGGTCAGCACGACCCGTCGTCCCGACAGCAATCCGTCGATGATGTTCGGCGGAAACCGCACGTTGAGGTCCAACTACGCGAGCCTGGCGGTCAGCATCCCGCCCGGACACAAGCCTGGCGACATTGCCTGGTCGAGCACGGCTCCGCCCGATCCCAATGCCAGCTTCGCCACGGCGCGGGCAGCCTACCTGGAGCGCGAGGGCTTTGTCGGCGCGCTGCGCCAGCGCATCCGCGCCAGCGGCCGCTCGCATGTCATGGTCTTCGTGCACGGCTACAACACCCGTTTCGACGAGGCCGCCTTCCGCTTTGCGCAGATTGTCAATGACAGCGACGCGAAGGTGGTGCCCGTCCTGTTCAGTTGGGCCTCCTGGGGCACGCTTGCGGCCTACACCTATGACCGCACCAGCGCCGAGGTTGCGCGCAACGGCCTTGAAGGCTTGCTCTCGCTGCTGGCGAAGGATCCGGCGGTCTCGGAGGTCTCCGTGCTTGCCCATTCGATGGGCGGCTGGCTTGCGCTGGAATCGCTTCGGCAGATGTCCATTCGCGACGGCCGGGTCAATGGCAAGATCCGCAACCTGATGCTGGCGGCACCCGATGTTGATGTCGACGTTGCGCTCGAACAGGGCCGGGCCATTGGCGCCAATGGTCCGCGCGTGTCGCTGTTCGTCTCCCGCGACGACCGCGCGCTGGACGTCTCGAAATTCATCTGGGGCAGTCGCGACCGGCTTGGCTCGATCGATCCGAACGAGGAACCCTACCGCACAAACCTGGCCAAGCACGGCGTCGAAGTGATTGATCTCACGGATGTCAAGAGCGATGACCGGAGCGGTCACGGCAAATTCGCCCAGAGCCCCGAGGTGGTGCGGTCCATCGGCGTGCGTCTGGCCAGCGGGCAGCAATTGGCGAACCGGGTCGGCAGCCTTGGCGACAGTGCGAGCGTGCTGACGCAGGGCACGCTGACCGCGGTCGGCAAAGTGCTGACATCGCCGCTGACAATCGGGCAGGATCACGACGGGCCAAAAGCTGAGGCGCCGTAAACGCGATGGCGCACATTGCCTTAAATGCGCCTTTGTGATCGGTTTACAAGCCAGTCTTCATTCACCGGCCTGTGCTTTGGCCCGCGAAAACCGACACAATCTGACGGATTCCGCCGTGCTCCGCATGCGCCTTGCATCTTTGTCTGCCCGCGTTCTCGTGCTTGTTGCCTTAGCGGCGGCTCTTGGCGGCTGTCTGGTCGATGAGCGCGGCCTCAACTCGCCCTACCAGGTGGCCCGGGAGGGTCTGACGCCGATCCAGGAGGACCCGGTGGTGCTGGTCGCGACGACGCGCAAGGCAGTGGGCAGCAAGAGCCCGTACTTTTCGTCAGACCGCGGCGCCGAGCTGGTCTTTGCCGAAGCCCGGCTCAGTCCGCCGGATCGCTCGATCACCGGATCGATCGCCTCCGCCATGACCGCGCCGTGGAGCATCATCGCGCTGGGCGGCACGGTCTCGAGCGGGGCGGCCTCGGCCTTCGCGCAGGCCGCCAACGGCAAGGATGTGCTGCTCTACGTGCATGGCTTCAACGAAACCTTCGAGACCGCTTTGGCCTCGGCGGCCCAGCTCTCGGACGGCGTGGCGTGGCAGGGGCGGACCGCGTTGTTCAGCTGGCCCTCCGGCGGGCGGATCATCGCCTATCAATATGACCGTGAGAGCGCGATGTGGTCGCGCGACAGCTTTGAGGACGCGCTAGGGGCCCTGGCATCAAATCCGTCGGTAGGGCGCATCCACATCGTGGCGCACTCGATGGGCACGCTGCTGACGCTCGAAACACTGCGGCAGTTGCGCAGCGAGGCCGGAGAGGCCGCCATCAACAAGATCGGGGCCGTGGTGCTTGCCTCACCGGATATCGACATTGACCAGTTCGAGCAGACCGTGAAGCGGATCGGCCCCTTGGCCAGCCGGATCACCGTGATTTCTGCCACCAATGACCGGGCTCTCGCGGTTTCTGCCCGCCTCGCCGGCGGCATTGCGCGGGCCGGCTCGACCGAGCGCGAACGGCTCGACGCCCTCGGCGTCAGGGTTGCCGACGCGTCCGAATTTGGCAGCCGGCTTCAGGTCATCCGCCATGACCTGTTCCTGTCGGACAGGGATGTCCGCCAGGTCATCGCAAGGGCCATCGAGCGCGCGCGCTGAACGGCGCCGTCAGCGGCGCCCGCCGAGCAGGCTGCCCAGCACGCCGCGGATGATGGCGGTGCCGATCTGCCGGCCAACCGAGGATGCCACCGAACGGGCCGCGCTGGTCACGATTTTCTCGGACATCGACTGCGTCGTGCGCCCCTTCTGGCCCGGCTGCGGGCTGCCGCCCCCGAGCAGACCACCGAGCATCCCGCCGATGCCACCGGTGCTGGCCTGCTGGGCCGGCGCATTCGGATTGGATGGATCGAGGCCCTTGCGCTTCATCAGGACCTCATAGGCGCTCTCGGCATCGATGGTCTGGTCGTACTTGCCACGCAGGCCGGACGCCGCCATCGCCTGCAGGCGAAGGGCAGGGCTGATCGGCCCGACCTGCGCCATCGGCGGGGCGATCAGCGCGCGTTCGACCACGGCGGGAACGCCCTTTCCCTCCAGCATCGAGATCAGCGCCTCGCCCACGGCAAGCTGCGTGATGGCCTCCTCGGTCTTGAACTTCCGGTTTTGCCGGAAGGTCTCTGCCGCAGCCCTGACCGCCTTCTGGTCGCGCGGCGTGAAGGCGCGCAAGGCATGCTGCACGCGGTTGCCGAGCTGGGCCAGCACGGTGTCGGGAACGTCGAGCGGGTTCTGCGTGACGAAATAGACGCCAACGCCCTTGGAACGGATCAGCCGTACCACTGTCTCGACCGCCTCCAGCAGCACCTTTGGCGCGCCATTGAACAACAGGTGCGCCTCGTCGAAGAAGAACACCAGCTTCGGCTTGTCGAGATCGCCCACCTCCGGCAGCTGCTCAAACAGCTCCGACAGGAGCCAGAGCAGGAAGGTCGCGTAAAGCCGAGGATTGGCCATCAGCTTGTCGGCCGCGAGGATGTTGACGATGCCGCGCCCGTCGCGATCGCAGCGGATCAGGTCGTGGATGTTCAGCGCCGGCTCGCCAAAGAAGAAGTTGCCCTTCTGGTTCTCGATCACCAGCAACTGGCGCTGGATCGCGCCGACGGTCTGGGCCGAGACATTGCCGTACTGCACGGTCAACTGGGCCGCGCTCTCGGCGATATGGGTCAGGATGGCCCGCAAGTCCTTGAGGTCGAGCAGCAGCAGCTTCTGTTCGTCTGCGATGCGGAAGGCGATGTTGAGGACCCCCTCCTGCACGTCGTTGAGATCGAGCAGGCGCGCCAGCAGAAGCGGGCCCATTTCCGAGATGGTGGCGCGGATGGGGTGGCCCTGTTCGCCGAAAATATCCCAGAACACCGTGGTGAACTGCTCGGGTTCATAGGGCACGCCCAGTTCGTCGGCACGCTTGACGAAGGGCGGCTTGGCATCGCCCGGCGCGCCGATGCCGCTGAGGTCGCCCTTGATGTCGGCGGCGAAGACCGGAACGCCGGCCCGCGCGAAGCCTTCCGCCATCACCTGCAGCGTCACGGTCTTGCCGGTGCCGGTCGCCCCCGTCACCAGCCCATGGCGGTTGGCGAGCTTCAGCGTCACCAGTTCGGGCTTCCAGCTCTTGCCGACGAGAAAGGTTCCGTCGGGTATGATCATCGTCTCGGCCATGGGGCGGTCCTGTTGCGGTGCGGCAGTCCCGTGCGCTTTATCAGGACTCATCTGTCATGGCGAGCACAGCGAAGGATTTGGGCCCGTGCGGGCGTCAGGTGCAGGTCGCAAGCCCGCGCCAGAACGCTGCCCCCGGTTATCCTCACCCTGAGCCTGTCGAAGGCCAAGGCGTCATGGCGCGCGCTGGCGGTCATGCTTCGATGGGCTCAGGATAAGGGCCGCGGGGGTCGGGACGGGGATGGCCGGGAGCGGCCGGCTTCGCTCAGCCCGCCAGCAGCGGAGGCGCCCCATCTTGATTTCCGCGCGGCCCAAGGCGACAAGTGCGCCGCAGCTGTGGGCGCCTCGCCTGCTGACAGAACAGGACATTCGCCATGGAAGAACTCGTCGCCCGCATCTCCGCCGCCGCCGGCATTGACGCCACGCTCGCCACCAAGGCGATCGGCATGATCCTCAATTTCCTCAAGAAGGAAGGCCCGGCTGCCGAAGTCGGCGAACTCGTCGCGGCCCTGCCCGGCGCGGAGGCCGTGATGGCCGGCGCTTCCGGCGGCGGCGGCCTGATGGGCGGCCTCGCCAGCATGATGCCGGGCGGCGGCGGCGTGATGGGTCTTGGTGCATCGCTGATGGGCGCGGGCCTGTCGATGGGCCAGGTCCAGAGCGTCTCCAAGGAAATGTTCGCCTATGGCCGCGAGAAGGCCGGAGAAGACGCCATGGGCGCGATCGTCGGCGCCATCCCGGGCCTTGGCCAGTTCGTCTGATCCGGCCACAGGCGGTGGGATGGCTGCCGCCGTGGCTGTCATCCCGGTCCGATGGCAACGCATGTTTCTCACCGAAGTCACCGGCACAAGGCCGGTGATGACACCAGACAAACGCCGTCCGTGAGGGCGGCGCCTTCGTCTCGGCGCACAGCCGCTTTGACGAACGGGGGATTTCCGCCGGCCCTTGCCCGTGGCATGGAGCGGCACTGCCGCAGTTTTGTGCAAGGTGGACGCCGTGGCCGATACCCGACTGACCAACCCCTTCCCGCCGGCCGATGAGGCCGCGTGGCGCGCTGCTGCGATCAGGGCGTTGAAAGGCGCCGATTTCGAGAAGAAGCTGGTGAGCCGCAGCGCTGACGGCATCGCCATCCAGCCGCTCTATCCGCGCAGGCCCGATGCCGCGCTGGTCGCCGGTGCCGCCGCGGGGTCGCGCTGGCGCATCATGCAGCGCGTCGATCATCCTCAGCCCCATCATGCGGCCGAACTGGCGCTGGCCGATCTCGGCGGCGGGGCCGACGGGCTTGCGCTTGTGTTCCATGGCTCGGCCGGCGCGCGTGGCTTTGGCCTGCCGACCACCGATGCCGCCACGCTGGACGCAGCACTCGCCGGCGTCGCGCTCGATCTCGTCGACATCCGGCTCGAGCCCTCGCCGCAGGCACGCATCACGGGGCGGCTGTTCGCGGAGATGGTCAAGCGCCGCAAGCTCGCGCCGGGCGAGCTCAGGGTCGATTTCGGCATCGATCTCATTGGCCTGCTCGCCCGCAGCGGGGTCTGGATGGCGCCGTGGCCCGATATCGCCAGGAGATTGGCCGACCTGTGCGCCGAGTTTGCCGGGCACGGCTTCAACGGTCCGTTTTTCAGTTGCGACGGTCGCCTTGTCCACGAGGCCGGCGGTTCGGAGGCGCAGGAACTGGCCTGGGCACTGGCGACAGCCGTGTGTCAGGTCCGCGCGCTCGAGGCTGGCGGCGTTCCGCTCGACAAGGCGTTTGCCGCACTCTCGTTCATGCTCGCCATCGACGCCGATCAGTTCATCGCCATCGCCAAGCTGCGCGCCCTGCGCGTGTTGATGAACCGGGTGCAGGAGGCCTGCAAGCTCGATCCGCAACCCGTTAGGCTCCACGCTGAAACCGCCTGGCGCATGCTGACGCGCACGGACTCCCCCGTGAACATGCTGCGCAACGCCATCGCGGCCTTCTCGGCCGGCGTCGGCGGGGCCGACGGTGTGGCCGTGCTGCCGCACACCGCTGCCCGCGGGCTCGGCGACGGTTTCGCCCGCCGCATCGCGCGCAACACGCAGGCGGTGCTGATGGAGGAAAGCCACCTCTGGCGCGTTGTCGACCCTGCCGCCGGCGCAGGCGGCTTCGAGGCGCTGACCGACCAGCTCTGCGAAAGAGCATGGGCCGAGTTCCAGCAGATCGAGCGGGAAGGCGGGATCGTGGCGTCGCTGCGGGCCGGCGCCCTCCAGTCACGGATCGCTGCCGTGAAGACACGCCGTGAAAAGGACATCGCCACCGGCAGGATGCCGCTGACCGGCACCAGCGCCTTCCCGAATCTGGCCGAACGCGGGGAGGCGGTGCTCGACATCGCGCCGTCCGCTCCGCGCGCCGTCGGATCGGGCCCGGTCACCATCACGCCGCTCGTGCCGCACAGGCTGTCCGAGGGCTTCGAGGCCTTGCGCGAGCGCGCCGATGATCTGCGCCGGTCGGGCCGACCGCCGCGCCTGTTCGTGGCCGTGCTCGGTCGCGCCAGCGACGTGGCGGCGCGCATTGGCTTCACCCGCGGGTTCTTCGAGGCTGGCGGCATCGAGGCGATCGTGCCGGACGGGTTTGCCGAAGCGGATGGCTCGACTGATCTGGTGGCGCTCACCGATGCCTACAAGGCCAGCGGCGCCGGCCTTGCCTGCCTGTGCGGGACGGATGAGCGCTATGCCAGCGAAGGCGCCGGTGCGGCCATGGCACTGGGTGCGAGTGGTGCGAACAGCGTGTGGCTGGCCGGGCGACCGGGTGAGCTGGAGGCGGGCTTGCGGGCGGCGGGCGTGGGCGGGTTCATTGTCGCCGGATGTGATATGCTGGACACGTTGAAGGAGGCTTTCGATGTCATCGCTGCCTGATTTCACCACAGTGTTGTTTCCGGCGGCGCGCAGCGCGGGGACTGTCATCCGCGACCGCGTGGCTGATCCTGGTGACTGGCTCACCCCCGAAGGCATCGCCGTCAAGTCCATCTACACCGAAGCCGATCTTGCTGGGCTTGATGCGCTCGACACCTGTCCCGGCCTCGCCCCCTTCCTGCGCGGTCCCTACCCCACCATGTATGTCAACCAGCCGTGGACGATCCGGCAGTATGCGGGCTTCTCCACCGCGAAGGACTCGAACGCGTTTTACCGTCGCAACCTGGCGGCGGGGCAGAAGGGACTGTCCGTTGCCTTCGATCTGGCCACCCACCGGGGTTACGACAGCGATCATCCGCGCGTATCGGGCGATGTTGGCATGGCCGGCGTCGCGATCGATTCCATCCTCGACATGCGCCAGCTCTTCGATGGCATCCCGCTCGACCAGATGAGCGTGTCGATGACCATGAACGGCGCGGTGCTGCCTGTGCTGGCGCTCTACATCGTCGCGGCGGAGGAGCAGGGCGTGCCGCAAGCCAAACTCTCGGGCACGATCCAGAACGACATTCTCAAGGAGTTCATGGTCCGCAACACCTATATCTATCCGCCGGCCCATTCGATGCGGATCATCGGCGATATCTTCGCGCATACCTCTGTGCACATGCCGAAATACAACTCGATCTCGATTTCCGGCTACCACATGCAGGAGGCGGGTGCGACGCAGGATCTGGAACTGGCCTACACGCTCGCGGACGGCATGGAATACATCCGGGCCGGGCTTGCCGCCGGGCTCGACATCGACGCCTTCGCGCCGCGCCTGAGTTTCTTCTGGGCCATCGGCACCAACTTCTTCATGGAAGTGGCGAAGCTGCGGGCAGCGCGGCTGATCTGGGCCAGGCTGGTCAGGGATTTCGGCGCAAAGAGCGACGCATCCCTGCCGCTGCGCACCCATTGCCAAACCTCGGGCTGGTCGCTGACGGCGCAGGACGTGTTCAACAACGTCACCCGCACCATGGTCGAGGCGATGGCGGCGACGCAAGGCGGCACCCAAAGCCTGCACACCAACAGCCTCGACGAGGCGCTGGCGCTTCCGACGGACTTCTCCGCCCGCATCGCCCGCAACACGCAGATCCTGTTGCAGCAGGAGAGCGGCACCACCCGCATTATCGACCCGTGGGGTGGCTCATTCTATGTCGAGAAGCTGACGCATGATCTCGCCGGGCGCGCATGGGCTCACATTCAGGAGGTTGAGTCGCTGGGTGGCATGGCAAAGGCCATCGAGCGGGGCATTCCCAAGCTGCGCATCGAGGAAGCGGCCGCCAAGACCCAGGCCCGCATCGACGGGGGCCTGCAGAAGATCATCGGCGTCAACGTCTTCAAACCGGAGAACGAGGCCGAGATCGACGTGCTCAAGGTTGACAATGCCGCCGTGCGCTCCGGGCAGCTCGCCAAGCTGGAGACGCTCCGCGCCAGCCGCGACACCGCGGCTTGCGCTGCGGCTCTGACCGCGCTGACGGATGGTGCGCGCGGCACCGGCAACCTGCTGGCGCTCTCGATCGAGGCGGCGCGGGCCGGCGCGACCGTGGGCGAGATTTCGCTGGCCATGGAGACCGTCTTCGGCCGCCACCGCGCCGAGATCACGGCGATCAGGGGCGTCTACAAGCGCGAGGCGGGAACGGACTCCTTCGCCGTCATCCGCGTGCAGGGCATGGCCCAGGCCTTCGCCGAGAACGATGGCCGCCGCCCCTCGATCCTTGTCGCGAAGATGGGGCAGGATGGCCATGACCGCGGCCAGAAGGTGATCTCCTCCGCTTTTGCCGATCTTGGCTTTGACGTTGAGATCGGCGCGCTGTTCGCCACGCCGGAGGAAGCGGCGCAGCAGGCAGCCGCAGGCAACGTCCACATCATCGGCGTCTCGTCCTTGGCTGCGGGCCACCTGTCGCTGGTGCCCGCCTTGAAGGCGGCCCTTGAGAAGGCCGGCCGCCCCGACATCATGATCGTGGTCGGCGGCGTCATCCCGCCACAGGATTTCGAGGCGCTCTACAAGGCCGGTGCCTCGGCGATCTTCCCGCCCGGCACCGTGATCCCCGAAGCGGCCGCGCGGCTCCTGGAAGAGCTGAATGTCAGGCTGGGATATGCGCAGCGGAGCGCGGCAAAATAGGTTCCGTCATCGCAAGAGCAGCGACGCGATCCTCACCGGCTGGCTTGGCGCGCCTGGAGTACCGCGCTGTGCTCGCAAAGACGTGACGTCGGATGGCTTGGCAACCGGGCTTGTCTCGCCGCGTCTCACGGTGCAAATGCCAGGGGACAGGCGTGGGCGGTCGGGGCGAGCCCGGCCGTGAGCGCCACAAGCCGTCCCGAACCTCGTGAGTTCCCATGACCTCCCCCCTCTCCCAGCGCTACGGCGAGACCGATGCGCCAGCGATCGTCCTGAACTCCCCGGCCATCGAGCTGATGCTGAACCACCGCTCGGTGCGCGGCTACAGGCCAGATCCACTGCCCGCGGGAGCGCTTGAGGCGATCATTGCGGCGGCACAGTCGGCAGCGACGTCGTCGAACCTGCAGACCTGGTCGGTGGTGGCGATAACCGATCCGGCCGTGAAGGCCGAGTGCGCAGCCCTGTCGGGTGGGCAGCAGCACATCGCCGAGTGCCCTGTCTTCCTGCTCTTTCTCGCCGATCTGGCCCGCCTCAACCGCGTGGCGGATCGTGCCGGCCTTGCGCATGGGGGCAACGATACCCTTGAGATGTTTCTGGTCGCTTCCATCGATGCGGCGCTTGCCGCCCAGAATGCCGTGATGGCGGCGGAGATCCTTGGTCTGTCGACGGTTTACATCGGCGCCATGCGCAACAAGCCCGAAGATGTCGCCCGCCTGATCGATCTGCCGCAGGGGGCTGCGGCCGTATTCGGCCTGTGCATCGGCTATGCCGCCGACGGCAAGGGCGGCGCGATCAAGCCGCGCCTGCCGCAGGAAGCCGTGCTGCACCATGGCCGCTACGAGCTCGAAAAGCAGGACGCTGCGATCGAGCGCTACAATCACGCCATGGCGGCCTTCAACGAGCGTGAACGGGTCAACACCACGACGCCGTGGACCATCCACTCCGCCCGCCGCGTCGCGGGGCCGGAAAGCCTCTCGGGCCGTCATGTTCTGATGCAGGCCCTGCGCCGCATGGGCTTCTTCAAGGCTGAATGAGGGCCATGCGCGAATCGTGGGCCCGGCGCCATTCCCTCAAGGGGATGGGGCTGTATGATGGCGCTGTTGAATCAGCCATCCGGTGTCATCATGTCGCGCTTGCCCGCCGTTCTCTCCCGTCTTGATGCCGATCGCGAAGGCGCGATCAACCGCCTGATCGACTGGGTCAGGATCCCGTCGATCTCGACCGACAGCGCCTGGAAGGCCGATTGTGCCCGGGCAGCGGACTGGCTGGTGCGGGACCTCACGGAGCTGGGCTTTAAGGCCGCGTCGCGTCCGACGCCGGGCCACCCGATCGTCGTCGGGCATCGGCCAAAGAAAGGCGCGCCGCATGTGCTGTTCTACGGCCATTATGATGTGCAGCCCGTTGATCCGCTGAACCTCTGGGAGACACCGCCCTTCGAGCCGCGCCTGGCCGAGCTCGAGCCGGGCCGGCAGGTCATCACCGGTCGCGGCGCTGCGGACGACAAAGGCCAGGTCATGACCTTCATCGAGGCCTGCCGCGCCTGGCTCGCCGAGACCGGAGACCTGCCCGTCGGCGTGACGATCCTGGTCGAGGGGGAGGAGGAATCCGGTTCGCCCAACCTGCCGCCGTTCATCGAGGCGAACGCGACCGAACTCAAGGCCGACGTGGCCCTGGTCTGCGATACGGGCATGTGGGACCGCGAAACGCCCGCGATTACGGCGGCCCTGCGCGGGCTGGTCTACATGGAGGTCAAGATCATCGCGGCCGACCGTGACCTGCATTCGGGCCTGTTCGGCGGCGCGGCGGCCAACCCGATCCGCGTGCTGACCAAGGTTCTGGCCGGCCTGCATGACGACAACGGCAAGGTGACGCTGCCGGGATTCTACAATGGCGTGCACGAACTGCCGGCGCAGATGAAGGCGGCCTGGGCCGGTCTTGGCCTCACGGCAGAGGAATTCCTCGGGCAGGTCGGCCTTGGGGTGCCGGCCGGCGAGCGTGACCGGCTTCTGATCGAGATGATCCAGGCGCGGCCCACCTGCGACGTCAACGGCATCTGGGGTGGCTATCAGGGCGAGGGGACCAAGACTGTGATCGCCTCCGAGGCGACCGCCAAGGTCTCCTTCCGCCTGGTCGGCGATCAGGATCCGAAGTCCATCATGGACGCGTTCGAGGCCTATGTCAGGGACCGGATTCCGGCCGACTGCAAGGCCGAGTTCATCCGCTACAAGGGCAGCCGCGCCATCTCCCTCGACTGGGACATGCCGGCGCTGGGCAAAGCCGAAAAAGCACTCACAGCGGAGTGGGGCAAGCCCGCCGCGATCATCGGCTCGGGCGGCTCGATCCCCGTGGTCGGCGATTTCAAACGCACGCTTGGGATGGACACGCTGCTTGTCGGCTACGGTCTCGATGATGACCGGGTGCATTCGCCCAACGAGAAATACGATCTGTCATCCTTCCAGAAGGGCGCCCGCTCCTGGGCCCGCATTCTGGCAGCTCTCGGGAACCCGGCGCCATGATCAAGACCATCTGCGTGTTCTGCGGCTCCAGCATCGGTGCGAGGGACAGCTATGCCGAAGGAGCCCGGGCGCTCGGCCGCGAGATCGCGCAGCGGGGCCTAACGCTGGTTTATGGCGGCGGCAGCGTCGGGCTCATGGGCGTGATCGCGGATGCGGCGCTGGATGCGGGCGGCGCGGTGCACGGTGTCATTCCGCACGCGCTGGAATCGAAGGAGGTCGGTCACAAGCGGCTGACCCGCAAGGATGTCGTCTCCTCCATGCATGAGCGCAAGGCACGCATGGAGATGCTCGCCGACGCGTTCATCGCCATGCCGGGCGGGATCGGCACCTATGAGGAAATCTTCGAGATCTGGACCTGGGCCCAGCTTGGCATCCATCACAAGCCGCTCGGGTTCTACGATGTCGATGGCTTTTACGGCGAATTGCTGCACTTCCTCGACAAGGCGACCGCCGAGGGCTTCGTGCGCGAACAGCATCGGCACATGGCGCTGACCGACACCCGGCCCGGCGCCCTGCTCGACAAGATGGCCGCCTATATCCCGACCGCCACGCCGAAATGGATCGACGCGGCGCAGAGCTGAAACGGGCGCGCCAGGTGAGCAGCCAGCAACGCAGGAGTTCGGGCGTCTTGGACCTGATCCCGGCTCAAGGCCGGCCTCACAGGTCCTGTTTCGCGATCGTCATCTCACGATCGCGGGTTGTCGGACCTGTATCCCTGACAGCGTTGCGCTGATCGGCTGTCACGTCGGCTTGATCACGACCTGTGACCGGACGCCGCTGCACGGATGGCGGTTTTCGGTGTTCGTGTGGGGGGCAGGCCATGAACCCTCGTCTTGACGTTGAAGGCGCCGCCGCCGGCGTGGCGATCTTCCAGGCGAGCCGCGTTGGTCTGGTGGAGCAGCTCTGGGCGGCGGAAATGCCGGTCGAGGCGCAAGCCGGATCGCCGGCCACATGGGCGCTCACCATCACGGAACGGCGCGACATGGACGCCGCGGCGATCGGCCTCGACCGCCCGCTGGAGGACACAGACAAGCCCCATGGAACCGATCCGGACCACGTGCTTGCTGACCTCGCCCGCCTTGGCGAGGCGCTTGCGCGCCAGATGGGGCCGCTTGTGGACCGGACCGACAAGGGGAGCCTGCTGTCGACATGCCGGGCTCGTGAGCTGCGGGCGCGCGACGACCAGTTGCCGCCGCCCGGCGGCTGGCACTGGTCGGGGAAACCTTTGCCGATTGTCCGCGATGGCATGATCGAGGGCGTGTCGGGCCTTCCGGGTGTGCATGCCCGAGCCGACCGTCGTCGGCCAGCCAGCCACGCTGACGAGCGTCCCGATGGCAGGGGCCGAAGTGATGCCCGACATGGCGGCCAACGCCGTCTCGGTGCTGGTCGGCGACGTCCGGTGCGGCTGACTGATGGTCGACCGCGCCGGGATCCGCATCCTGCGCGATCGCTCCTCGGCCAAGCCCTCTATGCTGTTTTGCACGACAAGGCCCCTGGGTGGCGGCGTCCAGGATTTTGCGGCGCTCGAGGGGGTGTGCGTCGCCGCCCGAGCCCGGCGCCGTCAGTTGTTGCTGTCGGGCCGCATCCACGGCTCGGCAGCGCTGGCGGGCGGCTGTGGCCCACGCTCCTGCCGGCCGCCACGGCGGCGCTCCGGCTGCGGACCGTCATCAAGCATGGCCGACAGCGCGCGGGCCGTGCTGCTGAGCCAGCCGGCATGGTCGGCAACAGGGGTGATTGCTGTGAAGCCGCCGCAGACGCTCCTGACCCGCTGCACCGCGGGGCCGCTCGACCAACTCACGATGCCGACCAGTTCGCTCGAACCGGTGTCGCCGCGCATGATGGGTCCGCCCGAATCGCCCTTGCACGCTCCCGCGCCCGGCGCCTGGCCGCGGGTCTGCGTGTCGACGGCGACCATAACGCTGTTGGCCGAGGTATAACGGCCCGCAGAGGTCAGGCTGGTTTGGCGCAGGGTCCTTGCCGTACTGGCCTGGCCTTCGCGGCTGAGGCCGAAGCCGGCGATGGTCAGCACGTCGCCCACGCCGATGCGACCCCCCATTGTCACCGGCCGGATCGCCGGGGGCAGGGGAGCTGACAGCCGCAGCATGGCGAGGTCGACGCCCGGCTGCGTGCTCGGGCTTCGTCCAGGCAGGAAAGTCTCATGCGCCACCACATGGGATGCAACGATGGTGCGCCGCTTCATGTGGCCGTCGATGACCGAGACCCGGAAGGTGCCGCCCTTCATCACGCAATGTGCCGCCGTGAGGACAATCCGGGCCTCGATTGGCACGCCGGAGCACAATTCGCCCTTGCTGCTCTCGATCTTCACGGTCCACTGGCGGGCGGGATCCGAGCCGCGGACCGGATGGCCGCCGATGACGGCCGAGGCTGTCCCGGGCAGAATGGCCAGGCAGCCCGCCAGGAGCAACCCCGGCAATCCGACCGCAACACGGCTCGAAAGTGAGGTCAATCGCGGTCTCCGCAAGCATCCGTGGTCAGAAGCATGGCGCAACCCGCCATCCCCGTCCACAGATTGCTGCCAGACCGGTGAATTGCCCGCAGTCATGGTCTGGGCTCAGTTCCACTGCGCCCGCTGGTCCCAGCCGCCGAGAACCGAATCGATCCAGCGCCGTTGAGGCCCAAGGAGCGCGCCTTGCGTCAGATCACCGCAGGATCGTCCGGATGCACCGGTCGACCAGTTCGTAATGGCGACGACACGGTGGCGAACATCGGTGATCGGACCGCCTGAATCGCCCTGGCAGGCGCCGGCGCCGGCCGCACCCCTGGCCCAGAGCAGGACTGCGCTTGGCCCGTAAGGCTGCACGGTCTGCAACGCCACCGAGCGCCAGCTGCCGGTGGTGGACGCGTCGCCTTCGCGGGCGAGACCAAAGCCGGCGGCCGTGACGCTGGCGGCGGCAGGGCTTGTCAGGGTCGACAGGGTGGCGGGCTCAAAGCGCGCCGGCAGCGGCGAGGCGAGCCGGATCAGGGCCAGGTCGATCGAGCGCGTGCGCTCCTGCACCGCGTTCGCCCGGTACTCGGGATGCCGTCGAACCGTTTGCGTCGCCAGCAGGACAGGCTGCCCCGCCTCGCGGAAATGCACCCGGATCGCAGCGCCGGCCGGAACGCAGTGCGCGGCCGTCAGAACCACGTCCGGGGCGATCACGACCCCGCTGCAGATGCCGCCCCGGTCATGCAGCACCATCACGGCGGAGGCCTCGACCGGTCCGCCCGCCTGTCCACCCACGATGGCCGACGCCTGTGGCGCGATCAGCGCGCACCCGGTCATCATGCCGGCCCACTTTTGCAAGGATGATCCCATCAGTCCGATCTTGGTTGCGGCTCCCGCCATCGCGCCTGTCTCGCTGTTCCGGGCGAAGCCTTACCTCAGAGTCGGTGGCGCTGACGAGGACGATCTGATCCGCTGCGCTGATTGCGGCCGCGCAGCGGCTGATCGAGGCGGCCAGCTTGCGGGCTGTGTCATCGACCGGCCGAGGTCGGCCCAAGATCTGCTCGCGCCGCTTGTCCGGCATGTCGGTCTGGACGCCCATTTCAGCGACCGCGATGCGCACGCTCCGGTGTCGATTGATCCTGGCGAACTCATCCGGGACGGTGACGACAGGCCCGTCTTGATCTGGCGCTGAGCAGACCGGGCTGCCGCGGGACCGCAGGATCGGCTTCCTCAACGCCGATTTCGTCCATGCCGGAGCCGTCAGCCGCTCGCGGTGGCTGGCTGGTGCGGCAAGCCGCGATGTGGCGCTTGACGGCGCGGTGGTCTGCAACCGGTCCTTGGCGGACCGCCGTGCCGATCAGCGGCTCAAGCAGGCCATTGCGCAGGCCCTGACCGCAATCAGCTACGCCTTGAGGGTGTTCCGTGTCACGGCCACCAGACGGCTTGTGGTCCAGGCTTTGGCGGCGTTGACGGCCATCCATGGCTGCGGACGGCTGTCATTCATGATCAGTTCAGCGTCAATTCGCCAGGCTGCTTTCATGCGGTTATGGTCCGGAGTTCTGGCAGTTGCAGGCGCCCTGTCGGGCGCCGTAGCTGTTGGGCCGGTCTCCGCCCAGGCGGCCTGCCTGTCCAGCGAGCAGATGCGCGAGGCGATTTTCGCCGGCCAGGCCGTCCCGGCCGACACCGCCACGCGTGCTGCGCGGGAGGCTGGCGCCGGCGATGTCGTCAGGGTGAGGCTCTGTCAGGACGACAAGCGGCTGATCTATCACGTGGTGACGCTGCACCGCGATGGCCGGGTAGGTCACGTGACGGTTGACGGCAGTTCGGGCAAAGTGGCCAACGTGCGCTGAGACGTCACGCGATTCTCGGTCTTTCGGAGGACACCCCTTTGCGACTTCTCGTGGTCGAAGACGACAAGGATCTGAACCGTCAGATCGTGACCTCGCTTGAGCAGGCGGGCTATGCCGTCGACCGAGCCTTTGACGGCGAAGACGGATGCTACCTCGGCGAGACCGAGCCTTATGACGCGGTGGTGCTCGATCTTGGACTGCCCATGGTGGACGGCGTGACGGTGCTGCAGCAATGGCGGCGGGCTGGCAAGACCATGCCGGTCCTGATCCTGACCGCCCGTGACCGCTGGAGCGACAAGGTTGCGGCCTTCGATGCCGGTGCGGATGACTATGTGGTCAAGCCCTTCCATGTCGAGGAACTGCTGGCCAGGCTGCGCGCCTTGCTCCGGCGCGCGGCGGGACATGCGACCAGCGAGATCGCCTGCGGCCCTGTCCGCATCGACACACGGGCAAGCCGCGTGCTGGTCGACGGATCGCCGGTCAAGCTGACCTCGCACGAGTACCGTCTTCTCGCCTATCTCATGCATCATCAGGGTCGGGTTGTCTCGCGCGGGGAACTGGTCGAGCATCTCTATGATCAGGACTTCGACCGCGACTCCAACACCATCGAGGTGTTCGTCGGGCGCCTGCGCAAGAAGCTCGGCGTCGAGGTGATCCAGACCATCCGCGGCCTCGGCTATGTTCTCGCCGCGCCCGGCACGCGTTGAGGCGGCGCGGGGCAGATGGTCCTCAGGCTGCCCAGACGCCTTCTGCAGCCCTCGCTGTCCGGCCGCCTGATCATCCTGGCGGCCCTGTGGTCGTTCATGATCCTGCTCGTCGCCGGCCTCATTCTCTACACCTTGCAGCGGCAGGTCACGGAACGCGGCTTCGACGAACGGCTCGGGGTCTATGTCAAGGAAATCGTCGCCGACCTGGCCGCTCCAAGCGATTCGGACCGCCAGCAGATCAGTGATCTGGGCGAGCCACGCTTCGATCTGCCGCTCTCCGGCTGGTATTGGCAGGTCATCCGCACCGACAGCGACAAGCCGGTGATCCGGGCCTCGCGCTCGCTGATCGGCGGACAACTGCCGAAACTCGCGGACCTCGGCGAGCAGGAGGTCCGTGGCGCCCGCAAGGGCTACATCATCGGCCCGGATGACCGGCGGCTGCGCCAGTTCGAGCGCCGGATCGACGCCGGCGAGGACGGGCGCTACACCATTGCAGTCGCCGCGCCCTCCGACGAGATCCAGGACGACATCCGGGATTTCCGCATCGCGCTGACCATCACATTCGCGCTGCTCTTCGCCGCACTCGTGGTCTCGACCCTGCTTCAGGTGCGGCTTGGCCTCGCGCCACTGGCGCGGCTCAGGCAATCGGTTGGCGATGTCCGCATCGGGGCCACGACGCGCATCGACGGCGAATACCCGCCGGACCTTCGCCCGCTCGCCGGCGAACTCAACCAGTTGATCGAGACGAACAGGGAGATTCTCGACAGGGCCCGCACCCATGTCGGCAACCTCGCGCATGCGCTCAAGACCCCGCTCAGCGTCATCGTCAATGAGGCTGACGCCAATCCCGGGCCGCTGGCCGCCAAGGTCAACGAACAGGCCACGCTGATGCGCGATCAGGTCAACTACTATCTCGACCGCGCCCGCGCCGCGGCCCTGACCGGCACCCTGGGCGGCATCTGCGATGTGGCGCCGTCGCTTGAGGGCCTGATCCGGACCTTTGACAAGATCTATCGCTCGAAGGGCATCACAACCTGTGTCAATCTGGAGGGCGCAATCCGTTTCCGGGGCGAACGCCAGGACCTGGAGGAGATGCTCGGCAACCTGCTCGACAATGCCTACAAATGGGCCGTGAGCACCGTGCTCGTCGACATCGAACTCATCGAGGAGGCCGGCCGGCCGTTGCTCCGCATCGTCATCGATGATGACGGCCAAGGTCTCCCGGCCACCGGACGGGCAGAGGTGCTGCGCCGCGGACGGCGGCTCGATGAGTCCAAGCCCGGCTCTGGGCTGGGGCTCTCCATCGTGACCGATCTTGCCAAGCTCTATGGCGGCGTCCTCACGCTCGAAAAGGCCGGCATCGGCGGTCTGCGGGCGATCCTGACGCTTCCGGCTGTTTGAACTGGCCGGGGATGTATGCCAGTGTCAGGCGGAACTGACGACCAGCATGAGTGATGCCATGATCCCGGCTTTCAGGGTCGCGCGCGCGATTCTGGTGGCTGCATCGCGTGCGGCTTTTGCGTCAACGCCAGCGCCCGCACCGACCATCGCCATGCCCGGCGGCCCGCGCCCGGTCACCGGCGGGCTCGCAGGGGCGGCCGCCTCGGCCCGCGATGAAGGCGATCGCGCGCGGATCTTCGCCGTCCCCATCGCAGCGGCGCAGACCGGGCGTCGTGCATCAGGGCGCGGCACCAAGGGTCATTTCGGTTCTGTCGTGCCCGGCCCTGGGGCCGCCATCTCGTCGGGGCCCCGCCGCCCGATCGTCCAGACCGTCTGCAGCGCGGCGGCGGGAATGCCTGCCGCGGCGCTGCCAGCCGCTGGGATGTCGTGCGTTGCGTGCGCCTGAGGGGTGCTGTGTGGCGCGTGACGGTTTGTCGCCGCAAGGGGTGGTGAATCCGGCCCCTTTTCGCGCTAGAAGCAGATGATGTTGATCTGGGTGATTTTTGCAGCCCTTCTCGGCGCTGCCTCGCTGATGGCGCTGTTGCCCCTGAGCCGGGGGGGCATGCGTTCGGTCATGAACGCCGATGCCCGTCTGATGTACGAGGCCCAGCTGGCGGATATCGCACAGGACCTGAACCGCGGCGTCATCTCTGCTGCGGACGCCGAACTCGCCAGGGCTGAGGTGGCCCGGAGGCTGATCCGCGCTGCGAAGGATGGCGATGTCGCCGCCGATGCCGTTGGAGAGGCCACCTACCGTCGCAGACGCGCCGCATCGGCCATCATCCTGTCGACCATCCCGCTGGTGGCGCTGTCGCTCTATGCCGCCAAGGGTTCGCCCCTCCTGCCTGCGAAGCCGCTGGCCGCGCGCCTGTCCACCGACCCGGCGAACATGGACCTCGCTGTCGCGCTGACGCGTGTCGAGAACCATCTCCAGCTCAATCCGTCCGATGGCCGTGGCTGGGAGGTGCTGGCACCGATCTATCTGCGCACCGGCCGCTTCGATGATGCGGCGCGGGCCTATGCCAATGTGGCGATCCACCTGGGCCCGACCATGGAGCGCCTTGTGGATGTCGGCGAGGCCCGCGTGCTGGCCGCATCCGGTGTCGTCACGGCCGATGCGCGCGCCGCCTTCGACGAAGCACGCAAGCTCGCGCCGTTGAATCCGAAGGGCCTCTATTATCTGGCCATCGCCCGCGACCAGGATGGCGACAAGGCCGGGGCCGTGGCGGACCTCAAGGGCCTGCTGGCGTCAGCGCCTGCCGACGCCGGCTGGAAGCCGATGGTCGAGGAGCGCATCGCGGCGATCGAAGGCGCGCCGCAGGGCGGCGAAGCCATCGCCGCCTTGGCCCCTCACGAGCGCATGGCCGCGATCCGCGGCATGGTCGAGGGCTTGTCGATCCGCCTGGCTGAAAGGGGCGGCACGCCTGAAGAATGGGGCCGTCTCGTTCGCGCCCGCGCCGTGATGGGCGAGCGCAAGCTGGCCGAGGACGTGCTTGCCAGGGCGCGCGCGGCTCTGGCGTCTGATGCGGCCGGTCTGGCCAGCGTTGAAGGCGTTGCACGCGAATCAGGGCTCGATATGCGGCCATGACCCGGAAGCAGCGCCGCCTTGCCATCATCGGATCGTGCGGGTTTGTGCTGGCCGTCGCAGCCGGGCTCGTGCTCTTTGCCATGCGCGAGAGCATCGTGTTTTTCCACGGGCCGTCGGACGTGATCGACAAGGCGATCCAGGCCGGCACGCGCTTCCGACTTGGCGGGCTGGTCAAGGAGGGATCGGTGGTCCGCGAGGGCCAGACCGTGACATTTGATGTCACCGACACCAGCAAGCAGGTTCGGGTGACCTACACCGGTATCCTGCCGGACCTGTTTCGCGAAGGGCAGGGCGTCGTCACCGAGGGCGTCCTTCAGGCCGGCGGGCTGTTCAAGGCCGACAGCGTGCTGGCACGCCATGACGAAACCTACATGCCGCGCGAAGTGGCCGACGCGCTCAAGAAGCAGGGGCACTGGCAGCAGGCCCCTGCCAAACCGCAATCCTGAAGGCTCACCCACGATGCTCGTCGAGATTGCCCACTTTTCACTTGCCCTCGCACTGGGCCTGTCGCTGGTCCAGATGGTCATCCCGGTCTGGGGGGTGCGCCGCAATGACATGGCGCTGGCCCGCGTGGGCGAGCCTGCCGCCGTGGGGGTGTTCCTGCTGCTGTTCTTCGCCTTCGGCGTGCTGATGTACGCCTATGCGGTCTCCGACTTCTCGGTCCAGAACGTGGCCGAAAACTCCCACTCCGCCAAGCCGTTCATCTACAAGCTGACCGGGACGTGGGGCAATCATGAAGGCTCGATGCTGCTCTGGGTGCTGATTCTGGCGCTGTTCGGCGCCCTCGTGGCAGTGGCGCGCAAGTCGCTCCCGGATCGGCTCCGCTCGGGCACGCTCGCCGCGCAGGCCTCGGTCACCGTGGCCTTCCTGCTGTTCATCCTGTTGACCTCGAATCCGTTCAACCGGCTCGATCCGGCCCCGCCGGAAGGCAACGACCTCAACCCGCTCCTGCAGGACCTTGGCCTCGCGATCCATCCGCCGCTGCTCTACATCGGCTATGTCGGCTTCTCGATCACCTATGCCTTCGCGATTGCGGCGCTGATCGACGGACGGATCGACGCCGTCTGGGCCCGCGCCGTCCGTCCCTGGACGCTGGCTGCCTGGCTGTTTCTCACCCTCGGCATCGCCATGGGGTCATACTGGGCCTATTACGAGCTGGGTTGGGGCGGCTGGTGGTTCTGGGACCCTGTCGAGAATGCCTCGCTGATGCCCTGGCTTGCCGGGACGGCGCTGATCCATTCCACCATCGTGATGGAAAAGCGCGACTCCCTGAAGGTCTGGACCATTCTTCTGGCCATCCTCACCTTCTCGCTGTCCCTTCTCGGCACCTTCCTGGTGCGCTCCGGCGTGCTGACCTCGGTGCACACCTTTGCCACCGATCCGCAGCGCGGCCTGTTCATCCTCATCATCCTGATGGTCTTCATAGGCGGCTCGCTGGCGCTGTTCGCATGGCGCGCGCCGATGCTCAGGCAAGGCGGGCTGTTTGCGCCGGTCTCGCGTGAGGGGGCGCTGGTGATCAACAACCTGTTCCTGGCGGCGGCCTGCGGCACGGTGTTCATCGGTACCCTGTATCCGCTCGCGCTCGAAGGCCTGACAGGAGCCAAGATCTCCGTCGGCCCGCCCTTCTTCAACGCCACCTTCCTGCCCCTGTTGATTCCGCTGCTGCTGCTGCTGCCCTTCGGTCAATCCATGGCCTGGAAGCGTGGTGACCTTTTGGGGACTGCACAGCGGCTGGCGACTGCGATCATCATCGGCGTGGTCGCAACCGTGATGATCTTCGCCGTCACCTATGGCGGTCCGGTCGCCGCGCCGCTGGGCATCGGTCTTGGCGTCTTCCTGATCGCGAGCGCGGTGTGGGATCTGGGCGAGCGCATCATGGCGCGTGCATCGGGCTTCCGCGCCATCCTCGCGCGCGCTGCGGGGCTGCCGCGCTCCGCCTATGGCTCGGCCATCGCCCATGCCGGCGTCGGCATCACGGTGATCGGCATCGCCGCCACCGCCTGGGCCACCGAGGACATCGCGGTGATGAAGCCCGGCGACCGCCTGAGCCGCGGCGGCACCACCATCATCATGCAGCAGATCTTCCCGCACACCGGGCCGAACTACCGCGAAATGGTCGGCCGCTTCGCCGTCGAGGTCGACGGCAAGGAACGCGGCGTGATCGACTCGATGAAGCGCACCTTCATCACGCGCAACAACATGCAGACCACCGAAGCGGGCATCCGGTCCTTCGGTCCGAGCCAGCTTTATGTCAGCCTGGGCGAAATTCAGCCCGACGGCACCTCCGTTGTCGTGCGCATGTACACCAAGCCGCTGATCCTGCTGATCTGGATTGGCTCGGTCATCATGGCGCTCGGAGGCGCCCTGTCGATCACCGACCGTCGCTTCCGTGTCGCGGCCCCGGCCAAGCCGCGCGCCAGGGCCGGCGCCGGCGACCCCCATCCGCAGCCGGCGGAGTAGGGCCGTGCCGCACCCATCCGCCATGGCCCTTGCCCTCCTGCTCGGCCTTGCCCTGCCGGCCCTTGCCGTGACGCCGCAGGAGCGCCTGCCCGATCCGGCGCAGGAACAGCGTGCCCGCGAGGTTTCCGCCGGCCTGCGCTGCCTTGTCTGCCAGAACCAGTCGATCGACGATTCCGAAGCCCCGCTGGCGCGCGACCTGCGCGTTCTGGTCCGGGACCGGATCAAGGCCGGCGACACGAACGGTCAGGTCACGGCCTTCGTCGTTGCCCGCTACGGCGACTACGTCCTGCTGAAGCCGCCCTTCGCCCTCAACACGCTGCTGCTCTGGATCGGCCCTTTCTTGCTGCTGCTGGCCGGCGGTTTCGGCCTCTGGCGCTTGCGCCGCCACCATGCGGGGGCCTCGCTCGGCGAGACCCTGAACGAGGGTGAGAAGGCCGAGCTGGCGCGGATCCTGGGCAAGCAGTGACGGCTTCCACGAGACGCCGTACCCCAACCTTACCAACAATTCACCCAATCCCCACGACGCTGTAAGCTGCGCGCCGTCATGGTCTGCTCCAGTTCTGGCGAACCCTCTGCCAGATGTTCCGGAGATTGATCATGTCTGACGTCACCCCTGCCTTGGTTCCCCGTTCCGTCCTGCGCCGCGCGGCCTTGCTGGCCAGCGCCGCCGCCCTGTCCGTTGGCCTGCTGTCAGGCCTCGGCATGACCTTCAATGTCGTCCCCGGCCAGGCCATCGCCCAGTCCGTCCGCAGCGTCGCCGGCCCTGTGTCCTTTGCCGATGTGGTCGACCAGGTGAAGCCTGCCGTCGTCTCCGTTCGCGTCAGGTCGCGCGCCGAAGGCGTCAGCCAGAGCGGCGGCCCCGGCATGGACGCGTTGCCGCCTGGCCATCCGCTCGAACGCTTCTTCAAGCAGTTCGGCGAGAACGGTGAAGGCCGCTCCGGTGGCCCTGCAGGGCCGGGAGGCAGGCGCGGCGAGCGTCCGGTGCAGATGTCGCAGGGCTCCGGCTTCTTCATCTCGGCTGACGGCTATGTCGTGACAAACAATCACGTGGTCGAGAACGCCATCGAGGTGCAGCTTGTCAGCGATGACGGCAGGACCCTGAACGCCAGGCTCGTGGGCACCGATCCGCGGACGGACCTCGCCTTGCTCAAGGTGACGGAGCAGGGCAGCTTCCCCTTCGTGCGGCTCGCCGCGGCCACACCCCGGATCGGCGACTGGGTGCTGGCCGTCGGCAACCCGTTCGGCCTTGGCGGCACGGTGACGGCGGGCATCCTGTCGGCGCGCAACCGCGACATCGGCTCTGGTCCCTATGACGACTATCTGCAGATCGACGCGGCCGTGAACCGCGGCAATTCGGGAGGCCCCGCCTTCAATGCTGCCGGTGAGGTGATCGGCGTCAACACCGCCATCGTCTCGCCGTCGGGCGGTAGCGTCGGCATTGCCTTCGCGATCCCCGCCGCCACGGTCGAGAAGGTCGTGGCTGACCTCAAGGACAAGGGGACGGTCTCGCGCGGCTTCATCGGCGTCCAGATCCAGCCCGTGACGGCCGAGATCGCCGACGCGATCGGGCTCAAGCAGGCCAACGGCGCTCTGGTGGCGGATGCTGCCGCGGATGGACCTGCCGGCAAGGCGGGTGTGCGCCGCGGCGACACGATCATTGCCGTCAACGGCGCAGCGATCAAGGATGCCCGCGACCTGACCCGCCGCATTGCCGGCGTGAAGCCCGGTGACAAGGTGAACGTCACGCTCTGGCGCGACGGCCGCGAGCGCGCCATCGCGATCGAAGTCGGCCGCCAGCCGGCGGCCTGACGGGACGTGGGGGACTGCCGTCGGGGCTCGTCCGTCACCCCCGGCCTTGCCGGCGCTCCCCCCGTTTCCAATGTTGTGTTAGCGAGTGTCATGCGTCTGCTCATCGTCGAAGATGATTCTGATTCCGCCGCCTATCTGGTGAAGGCTTTCCGCCAGGAGGGGCATGTCGCCGATCATGCCGCCGATGGCCTGACCGGCTATGCGATGGCGGAGGGCGGTGGCTACGATGTGCTGGTCGTCGACCGCATGTTGCCGCGCATGGACGGACTGTCGCTGATCCGCTCTTTGCGCGAGCAGAACGACACGACGCCGGTGCTGATCCTGTCGGCACTCGGCCAGGTCGATGACCGCGTCAAGGGCCTGCGGGCCGGGGGCGACGACTACCTGCCCAAGCCCTATGCGTTCTCCGAGCTCATGGCCCGCGTCGAGGTGCTGTCGCGCCGCCGGTCGGCGGCGGCCAGCGCCGAGCCGACGATGTACCGGGTGGGTGACCTTGAACTCGATCGGCTGACGCGCCGCGTCTCGCGCGCCGGGGAGGAGATCGTGCTCCAGCCCCGCGAGTTCCGGCTGCTCGAGTATCTGATGAGGAACGCCGGGCAGGTCGTGACGCGCACCATGCTGCTGGAGAATGTCTGGGATTATCATTTCGATCCCCAGACCAACGTCATCGATGTCCACATCTCGCGCCTGCGCGCCAAGATCGACAAGGGGCAGACAGTGCCGTTGCTGCAGACCGTGCGCGGCGCGGGCTACGCCCTGCGCGCCGAGGGGCGCTAGTTGGCTTCGGCTTCCGACATCTCGGCGCCCTCGCGGCTGTTCCGTTCGACCGCCTTCCGTCTGACGCTGCTCTACATGGGCGTCTTCGCGATGTTCGCGACCGCGGCCCTCGGCTATGTGGCGTGGAATGCCCGCCGGCTGATCGAGGACCAGATCCGCCAGACCATCGACGCTGAGATCACCGGCCTCTCCGAACAGTTCCGGCAGGGCGGCATCCGGCGGCTCGTGCTGGCCATCGAGCAGCGCGCCCGCGGGCCCGGCGCCTCGCTCTATCTCGTGACCTCGCCCTTCGGCGAACGGCTTGCCGGCAATGTCGAACAGGTCCCGGCCGGCCTGCTCGACCGGGCCGGCGAAAGCGAGATTCCCTATGCGCGCGGCGCCGAAGAGGGGCAGGGCACCCGACCGGCCCTCGCCATCGTCCGCGTCTATGTCCTGCCGGCGGGCTTCCGGGTTCTGGTGGGCCGCGACGCCAGCGAGCGCGACCGCCTGCGTCAGGTGGTCCGGCGCGCCGGCGGCTGGGCGCTCGCCGTCGTGCTTCTGCTCGGCGTCATTGGCGGTTTCGTCATCGCGCGCCGGGTCCTGAAACGGGTCGACGCCATGAGCGCCACGACTGTCAGCATCATGGCCAGTGATCTCAAGGACCGCCTGCCGGTGTCCGGCAACGGCGATGAGCTCGATCGCCTCGCCATCAATCTCAACACCATGCTGGACCGGATCGCGCTCTTGCTCGGGGGCCTCAGGCAGGTCTCCGACAACATCGCCCATGACCTGAAAACGCCGCTGACGCGCCTTCGCAACCGCGCCGACGAGGCCTTGCGGCCCGGCGCCGGCGAGGCCGACATGCGCCGGGCGCTGGACGGTGTGATCGAGGATGCCGACAACCTCATCCGCGTCTTCAACGCGTTGCTGATGATCGCGCGGCTGGAAGCGGGGCAGGCGCGCGAGACCATGGCACCGTTCGATGCGACGGCCACCACGACAAGCGTGGCCGAACTCTACGAGGCGGTGGCGGAGGAGGCCGGCGTTCATTTCACCTGCCAGATCGAACCTGGCATCGCCGCCATCGGCAGCCGCGAGCTGATTGGCCAGGCGCTCGCCAACATGGTGGACAACGCGCTGAAATACGGGCGGCCTCCGGGGGCGGGGGCCTTCGAGGTCACGTTGTCCATGCGCCAAACGGGACAGACCGTGACATTCACCGTCGCCGACCGAGGCCCCGGCATCCCGCCCGAGCAGCACGCGCGGGCGCTCGAACGCTTCGGCCGCCTCGACAGCAGCCGTTCGCAGCCGGGCTTCGGGCTTGGCCTGAGCCTCGTCAACGCGATTGCCCACATCCATGGCGGCACGCTGGACCTCAAGGACCATGCGCCGGGGCTGGCTGCCGTGCTAACCATTCCTGCCCAGTCCGCAAGAAACGGCCATGCAAGAAACGGCCACGCAGGAAACGGCCATGCAGGAAACGGCCATGCCAGATAGTCAGCACCCGCAACTGGTCCTTCCGCAAAGTCTGGCCGCGCGCGTCCGTTCGGCCCCTGTGCTGCCACCGCGCCGGACCGCCGCCCGGTTGTTGGACCGCGACCTGCTCGATCGTCTGGATGCCCCGACGCATGCGGCTTTGTCGCCGGTTCTGGCTTTGCCTGCCGCAGCGGAACTCGTCGCAGGCGTGATGGGCCATTCGCCCTTTCTCGCCGGCATCATTCGCCGTGATCCGGAATTGTTGGCGGCCTGCCTGTCCACCGCGCCGGAAGAGAGCCTCGCGGGCTGGCTTGACGCGGCGTGCGCCACCTGCGCCGCCGCCGGCTCCGCTGATGAGGTCATGGCAGCGCTCAGGCTCCTGAAACGGCAGGGCGCGCTGCTGATCGCCCTGGCCGATTGCGGCGGCGTCTGGGATCTTGACAAGGCCGTTGGCGCCATCACCGCGCTCGCCGACACAGCGGTCAAGGCGACCATCGACTATCTCCTGCGCAAGGCTGCAGAGCGCGGCGCCTTTGTCCCGTTGGATCCGGCGCAGCCGGGCCATGGCTCGGGCCTCATCGTGCTGGCGCTCGGCAAGCATGGCGCCGGCGAGCTGAACTACTCCTCCGACATCGACATCGTGCTGTTCTACGATGCCGAGATTGCCGAGGCCGCCGGCATTGCCGAACCGCCCGGCTTTTTCGTGAGGCTGGCGCGCGACCTGTCGCGGATCCTGCAGGAGCGCACGCCGGATGGCTACGTCTTCCGCGTTGATCTGCGGCTGAGACCTGATCCGGCCTCGACGCAGGCTGCGGTCTCGACCGGCGCGGCCTATGCCTATTACGAGAGCGTCGGCCAGAACTGGGAACGCGCCGCGATGATCAAGGCGCGCCCGATTGCGGGAGACATGGCGCGCGGCTTCAGCTTTCTGGAGGAACTGAAGCCGTTCATCTGGCGCAAGTACTTCGATTTCGCCGCGATTGCCGACATCCACGCGATGAAGCGGCAGATCCAGGCCGTGAAGGGCCACGAGGCCATCGCCATTGCCGGGCATGATGTGAAGCTTGGTCGCGGCGGCATCCGCGAGGTCGAATTCTTCGTGCAGACCCAGCAACTGGTCTTCGGCGGCAGGCGGCCGTCGCTGCGCGGCCGCCGCACGCTCGACATGCTGACGGCACTGACCGATGAAGGCTGGATCACGGCCACTGCGCGCGACGAACTTGCGGCGGCCTACCGTTTCCTGCGCACCATCGAGCACCGTCTGCAGATGCGGCATGACGAGCAGACGCAGCGCCTTCCTTCTGACGGCGACGATCTGGCTGGCTTTTGCCGCTTTGCCGGTTTTGCCTCGACAGCGAAGTTCACGGCGGCCTTCACCGCCCATGCCAGGCGTGTGGAGACGCATTATGCGCTGCTGTTCGAGGACGGGCCGTCGCTGGCGGCGGAAGCCGGCACGCTGAGCTTCACCGGCGCGGAGGCCGATCCCGAAACGCTGGCGACCTTGCAGCGCCTTGGCTTCCGTGATCCTGCCCAGGCGGCCGAGATCATCCGCGGCTGGCATTTCGGGCGCCGTTCGGCCGTGACCAGCGCCCGGGCCCGGGAGGCGCTGACCGAACTGACACCGGCGCTGCTGGTGGCGTTCGGACGTTCGGGCGATCCGGACGCAGCCCTGAACACGCTCGACAATGCCTTCGCCCGCCTTCCCGCCGCGGTCGAGTTGTTGTCGATCCTGCTTTCGCATGAGAGTCTGCTGGGCCTCTTCGCGACCATTCTCGGCAGTGCGCCGCGCATGGCGCGGCTGGTCTCGACCAATCCCCATGTGCTCGACTGCGTGATCGATCCGGCCTTCGGCCACACCGAGGTTGACAAGACGATCATCGCCGCACGCATCCGCGCCAGCGTCGGCGATCCGGCGCCCTCCTTCGAGGATGCGCTCGACCGCCTGAGGGACGCCGCCCGGCAGGAGAACTTTCTGATCGGCGCGCGCCTCCTGTCAGGGATCTATGCGCCGCAGAAGGCCGGGCTGGCCTATGCCAAGGTTGCGGACGGCGTGATCGCAGTGGCGCTCGACGAAGCCCGGCGCGCCCTGGTCGCCGCGCATGGCGATGTGGCCGACCTGCGCCTCGGGGTTCTGGGGCTTGGGCGCCTTGGCACACGCGACCTGACGGCCTCGTCCGATCTTGATCTGGTCGTGATCTACGACGCGCCCGACATGGAGGCGCGCAGTGACGGCGCCCGGGCGCTGGATGTGGTGACCTGGGCGCAGCGTCTGGCCCAGCGTCTCGTGACGGCGCTGACGGTGCCGACCCGGCGCGGCAGCCTCTATGAGGTCGATCTGCGTCTGCGTCCGTCAGGGCGCAAGGGACCGCTCGCGGTCAGGCTGTCAAGCTTTCGCGCGTATCAGGCCAGCGAGGCCGAGCTTTGGGAGCACATGGCGCTGACCAAGACGCGCGCCATCGCCGGGGACCGGGCGCTGTGCGATGCCGTGATCGCCGAGGTCCATGGCGTGCTCGCCCGCCCCCGCCTGCCCGCGGCGGTGATGAAGCAGGTCCGCGAGATGAGGGCCCTGATTGCCGAGGCGAAGGGCGACGACAACATCTGGGACCTCAAGCTGGTGGCCGGCGGCCTGATGGACATTGACTTTGTTGCCGAAGCGCTCGTCCTGATCCATGCCCACGCCCATGGCGGGTTGCTGGCGGGCGACACGGCCGGAATCCTGCGGGCGGCCGCGACAGCACGATTGCTGTCACCGGATGACATGCAGACACTGACCGGCGCGCACCGGCTGATGAATGATGTCATCCATTGGCAACGGCTCACGGTCGATGGCGAATTCGATCCGACGACAGTGCCCTTGCCGGTCATGCGCCTGATCGCCCGGGCGGCGAATGCGCCGGATGCGAGCGTGCTGACGTCCGTGCTCGCCGAGACCCGTCACGCGGTGCGTGCCGTGTTCAGCCGGTTGACGCGCTGATCACTGCAGGAGACTGGGGTCGTTGTCGGCCCGCGGCAGGCGCACCAGAACCAGCGTGCCGGCGCCGACCTCGGAGCGGACCCTGAGGCTGCCGCCATGCAACTCGCACAGCGACCGCGCGATGGCGAGGCCAAGCCCCGAGCCCTTGTGCGAACGCGCGGTCTCACCACCCTCGACCTGCTCGAAGGGACGGCCGATCCGCGGCAGCACCGCGGGGGGAATGCCGATGCCGTTGTCTGCGATGAAGATGTGCAGCATGGCGCCGGCTGGACGCGCGCGGACCGAGACTGACCCGCCGATTGGCGTGAACTTGGCCGAGTTCTGCAGGATGTTGCCGAGGATCTGCTTCAGCGCAGCGGCGTCCGCCATGGCCAGGATGTCGTCCGCCACGTCGAACTCGACCGCGATGTCCTTGCCTTCGAAGGACGGCTTGGTTGCCGCGATCACATCCGCCATCAGCGGCGCCACCGACAGGGGCTGCGCTACGATGCGGACCTTGCCGGTTTCGATGCGCGACATGTCGAGAATGTCGTCGACGATCGACAGGAGTTGCTCGCCGCTCTGCTTGATGTCCGCGCAATAGACCATGTGGCGCTCGCAGCCGAGGCTGCCGAACATGCCGCTCTGCATCACGTCCGAAAAGCCGATGATCGCATTGAGCGGCGTGCGCAGGTCGTGGCTCATGTTGGCGAGGAATTCACTCTTGGCCTTGCTGGCGATTTCCGCCGCGGCCTTTTGCTCAAGGTAGCGTTCCGCGAGATCGGTCAGTTGCTGGGCCTGGGCCTCCATCTGCCGGCGCGAGGCCTTCAGGTCCGCCACAGTGCCGAGCAGGCGCCGCTCGCTGTCCATCAGCTTGTGCTCGTGTTCCTTGATGATGGTGATGTCGGTGCCGATCGAGACCGAGCCGCCGTCCTTTGTGCGCCGTTCGCTGATCTGCAGCCAGCGACCGTCGGCGAGCTTCACCTCGCTCAGCCGCGAGCGGTTCTCGACGCTGGTGTGGCGCAGGATGTCCTCGGCGATGACGGGGGGCGTCGCATGCCGCATGACATCGTCATAATGCATGCCGCGGCGCACGGTGTTCTCGGGCAACTGGTGCAGCTTCTGGAACCGGGAGTTGCAGGTCACCAGCTTCTTTTGGGCATCCCACAGCACGAAGGCTTCCGGAATTGTCTCGATCGAATCCCAGAGCCTGAGTTCGGCGCTGGCTGATTCAGCCGCGATGGTGCGCTCCTGTGTGATGTCGACCGCGATGCCGACCAGATGCTTGCTGCCGGTTGCCTGATCGAACAGGATTTCGGCACGGGCGCGCAGCCAGAGCCAGTTGCCGTCGGCATCCCGGATGCGGAAATCATGGGACACGTCCTTGCGCGCGCCGGCGCAGAGCAGTTGCGCCACCTCGTAAAGGTTAGCGTCGTCGGGGTGGACGAGGCGGTTGACCTCGCCGAAGGAGAGCAGGTTGCTGGCCCGCGCATAGCCCAGCATCGCGTACATCGAGTCGGACCAGTAGATCACGCCGCGGCCAAGGTCCCAGTCCCACAATCCGCAGCGTCCGCTGTTCAGCGCGGCGTCGATGCGCTGGCGCACGCGCTCGCAGTCGAGATCGGCCGCGCGGGCCCTGCCGGTCTGCATTAGGAAGGCGACGGTCAGGACGCTCAGCACCAGAACCGCCGAGCCCAGCAGCATGATGACGAATCTGCTGCGCGAGCCGCTGCCGTGCAGCGCCGCGTCCACGGACTGGATCAGGGCGACCTGCCCGAGCGGCGCCGGCAGGTTCCTGACCGTGGCGATGACCTGGCCGCCTGGCAGGGGAACGACGATGACGCCGGCCTTGTCGGCAAAGGTCGTGAGCGGCTGGGACGGGCCCAGAAGGTCGAGCAAGCTGGTCTGGCCCGGCAGGACGGGCGGCTGGCTGGCGACGATGGCGCCGCCCGCATCTGTCACCACGATCCGCCGCGACTGGCTCAGCGTGAGTTCGTGCAGCGCGCGGACCTGGCGCGCGGGATCGGCGCCAGGGGCGAAGGCGCCCGGCTGGGCGGCGATGTCACGCGCCACGAGCGACGCGATCACATCGATGTCGTTGATGGCGTCTTCCAGCGTTTCGCGGCTGCTGGCGGAGTGGAACAGTGCACCGGCGATGCCGAGCAACAGGGCGAAGACCGCGACCAGAAGCGGGATGGCCAATTTGAGCCACGGCTCGGCGCGGTGCAACGCCAGATGCAGCGGGTGGGACACCGACCGGGCCACGCCCAGAATCGTGCCCAGACGCGCCACATCGCTGGCTGCGTTGACACGCGCCATGTCGTCCCCCTCCGTGGTGGATTGCCTGTTGGTTCAGTGCTGCCGGAAGATCGTGCGGCGTCTTCCGAATCAGCGTCACTATGAATCCTCGGGAATCTTTCTGTCTAGACCCTAAGTGAGTCCCTGCCGGAAAATGCAACCTGAACGGGTACGGGAAGCGACCGCGAATCTTATGCGCGCAAGCTCCTGTTAACCATTGTGGCTAAGGCTGCCGGAGCGTTGGCCTCAGGCCAACGAGCGCTCGCAGATGTCGGTGACATCCCGCGACAGGCCAGGCATCGCGGCGACGCGGCGCATCGCTGTCTCCGCCAGGCTTCTACGGCCTGCTTCCACTGAACGCCAGGTGCGGAAGGCAGACATCAGGCGCGAGGCGACCTGCGGATTGATCCTGTCAGTGGCCACCACCAGATCAGCAATCAAGTCGTAGGCTGCGCCATCGGGGCGGTGGAACTCGCTCGGATTGCCATGCGCGAAGGTCGAGAGCAGGGCGTAAACCCGGTTCGGCGTGCGCAGCGAGAATTTCGGGTGCGCCAGCAGCGACCTGACGCGGGCCAGGGTGGGCCGCCCCGGCATCGCGGCCTGCAGGGCGAACCACTTGTCCAAGACCAGCGGGTCGTCCTCATGCGCGGCTTCGAAGGCGGCAAGCGCGGCCTCGAAGGCCGGCCCCGGCGCGAGGCCAAGGGCGGAGAGGGCGGCGAGCCTGTCGGTCATGTTGCCAGCCCCGGCGAACTGCTCCGATGCGCGCCGGATCGCAGCCGGCTCCTGGCCCCGGCACAGATAGGCCAGGCAGATGTTGCGCAAAGCGCGCGCCCCGGCGCTGGCGGCGTCGGGACGATAGGGGCCCGGGTCGGCCAGGGCATCGTGATGCCGCTCAAGCGCCGGTCCAAGTGTCCGGCTGATCCGTGCGCCGAGCGCGGTGATCGCGCCGAGGATGGCGTCAGGGTCGACGTCCTGGCCAAGCTCGCGTGCAATGTCGCTGGCCGATGGCATGGCGATGAGCTGGGCGACATAAGCGCCCTGGGAGGGTGTCGCCAGCGCGCTGCCGACCGCAGCGAGGAGTGCATCGGAGAAGGCTGCCGCCGCACCGCGCCGCAGAGCGCCAACCGCAGCGATCAACTCGCTGGTCATGACGCTGCGCAAGGCTTGCCAGCGGTTGAACGGATCACTGTCGACGCGCGCAAGCCGCAGCAGCGCCTCCGGTCCCAGATTGGTCTGCAGATTGACCGGCGCCGAGAAGCCGCGCAGCAGGGACGGCACGGGCGCTTCCCCCACACCGTGGAAGGTGATGCGTCCCGCCGCCTTGTCGAGGATCAGCACATCGTCGGCGAGCCGGAAGTCGCCGCTGGCCCTGAGCGGCAGGTCGCCGGTGGCCCCGACAAGGCCAAGCCTCAGCGGGATCAGCATCGGCTCCTTGGTGTCCTGCCCGGGCGTCGGTGGTGTCGATTGCGCGAGATCGAGCGTGTAGGTCTTGCTGTCGCTGTTCCAGCGGCCGGAGGCCACGACCTGCGGCGTGCCGGCCTGCTCGTACCAGCGCGCGAAATGGCCCAGATCAAGCCCGGATGTCTCGGCGAAGCAGCCGAGGAATTCCTCCATCGTCACCGCCATCCCGTCGCAACGATCGAAAAACAGCGTCATGCCGCGGGCGAAGGCAGCCTCGCCGATCAGCACCTTCAGCATGCGGATCAGCTCCGCGCCCTTCTCGTAGACCGTCGCCGTATAGAAGTTGTTGATCTCCTTGTAGGCGCGCGGCCGGACATTGTGCGCGAGCGGGCCGGCATCCTCGACGAACTGCGTCAGCCTGAGCCGGACCACATCGGCGATGCGCTTGACCGGGCGCGAGCGTTCATCGGCGGTGAACTCCTGGTCGCGATAGACCGTCAGGCCCTCCTTCATGCAGAGCTGGAACCAGTCACGGCAGGTGATGCGATTGCCGGTCCAGTTGTGGAAATACTCGTGCGCGATGATGCCTTCGATGTTGGCATAGTCGCCATCGGTGGCGCTGTCGGGCGAGGCCAGCACATACTTGTCATTGAAGATGTTGAGGCCCTTGTTCTCCATGGCGCCCATGTTGAAGTCCGACACGGCAACGACGTTGAACACGTCAAGATCGTATTGCCGTCCGAACGCCGTCTCGTCCCAGCGCATGGAGCGCTTGATCGCAGCCATGGCGTAGGCGGCGCGGGGCTCCTTGCCCTTCTCGACATAGACGCCGAGCTCGACCGTGCGCCCGCCCATGGTGGTGAAACTGTCGAGGATGACGCCGAGATCGCCGCCCACCAGCGCGAACAGGTAGGCCGGCTTCGGCCACGGATCGTGCCATGCCGCGAAATGACGGTCGGTTCCGGGCACATCGCCGGCGGCCAGCCGGTTGCCGTTGGAGAGCAGGACCGGTGTCTCGGCCTTCGCGCCTTCGAGCCGCACCGTGTAGATCGACAGGACATCGGGCCGGTCGAGACAATAGCTGATCCGGCGAAATCCGTCTGCCTCGCACTGGGTGCAGTAGACGCCGCTCGAGCGGTAAAGGCCCATCAGCCTGGTGTTGGCCGTGGGGTTGGTCCGGGTCTCGATGGTGAGCGTGAAGGGCTTTTGCGGCGGTGCGTGCAGCACCAGCGATTGCGGCGTGACGGTGTAGTCAGCCGCATCAAGGCCCACGCCGTTGAGCAGGATCGAGGATAGCGACAGCTCGTCGCCATCCAGCGCAAGCGCTGCGCCCGGCGTGCCGGCCGGGTTCGGCCTGAGCGCGTAGAGCGCGCGCACCACGGTGCTGGTCGGATCAAGGCTGATGTCGAGATGAACGGTGTCGATCAGGAAATCGGAAGGCCGATAATCCTCCAGCCTGATCAAGGGGGTGTCTTCGGTGCGCATGACGGCAGACAGTCACGTTCAGGCAGCGGTTGCAAGCCGGCGCCGCCTCTTCGCACAGGATTGTGCAACGGCGATGATGTCGTCCGGCGAAAAGCGCGCGTGCGCCCGTCAGCGTCCGGCAAGCGGCTCGGCGTGCCCGACGACCCGGGCGACGTCGTCGCGGCTCTGGCGCAGCCGCCGCTCGATCTCGTCGACGGCGGCGTGGACGGCGGCGACATCGAGCCCGCGATCGGCGCGGCAATGGAAGTTCACGATCAGCCCCGCCTCGGTCTGGCGCACGCGGACGCTGTGCACATCGTGGATGATGCTCCCCTCGGCCGCTGCTGCAGCCAGCGTCGCCGCAATCCCGGCGACGGTGTCCTTCGTCGCATTCTGCCCGTCGCGGGCCGCCATCACCAGCGGTTCGAGATGGGTTTCCACCTCCGTGTCCGCTCCGAAATCGGCCCTTATGTCGGCTTCAAGCCGCGTCGCCAGCTCATGGGCCGCCCCGAGCGTCATGGCGGAATCAACCTCCATGTCGAGACTGATGCAGGCCCGGTTCCCCAGTTGCTGCAAGGTGAAGTGGTGGATTGGCACCCTGAGCTTGGCGGCGATCATCATCACCCGCTCCAGTGCGTTCTCGTCATCGGTCTGCACCGGATTGGCGGTGATGGTGATCTCGGCATTGGGGGCGGCCACGGCAAGGGCGCCGGCCAGCACCTGCTTGATGTCGGCCACCTGTTCGAGCGGCAGGGTCCGCGAAACCTTGACGCCGATCTCGCCATGGGTGCGCCCGCCGCCGGGCCTCAGTCTGAGCCACTCGACCGAAGCCACACCTGGCACCTTCAACGCCGCCTCTTCGAGCCGTTCGCGCATGCCCTTGGGCGCGGTGTCGACCAGCGTTCCGATGGTACGGATCGCCAGCTTCGTCGCCGCGCTGGTGATGAACAGCGCCACGCCGAGCGCCGCGACCGTGTCGCCATGCTTGAAGCCGGCCAGCACCATCACCAGCCCGAACAGCGTCAGCACGGTCGAGACCAGATCAGAGGCGAAGTGCAGAGCATCCGCCGCCAGCGCTTCCGAGAACGTCGCCCTGGCGATGATATGCAGCGCACGCCAGCGCGTGGCATCGATCAGGATGGCGATGACAAGAACGCCGATCACGATGGGCGTGACCTCGATCGTGGGATGCGCCCCGCTCCACAGCCGTGTGCCGGCCTCCCAGGCCACCGCCCCTGCCAGGGCAAACAGAAGAGCGCATTCGGCCAGCGCCGCCACCGACTCGATCTTGCCATGGCCATAATGATGCTCGTCATCCGCAGGCTTGTCGGCGGCGCGGATGGCGAACCACGTGGTGAGGGTCGCGGCGATGTCGATCAGCCCGTGCGCGGCCTCCGAGAGCAACGCGAGCGAGCCCGAGAGATAGGCCGCCAGCGCCTTGCCGAGCGTCAGCACGATACTGGCGATGACCGACACCATCGCCGCGCGCTCCTTCAGCCTCGCGACCCGGGCCTGCGGCGTTTCAGTGTCAATCGGCTGTGTCATGCACCACGCAGTGTTGGTCCTGCACGATTGGCACAGGGCTTGGCCTTGAAATCATGCCCCCACTGCGCCGATCTTGTGGGGAAGGTCAACCGGACAGATCAACAGCGGAGCAGTGGCATGGAATTTCTGCACACGATGGTGCGCGTCGGCAATCTCGATGCGGCCCTGGATTTCTACGTCAACAAGCTCGGCCTCGTCGAAATGCGGCGCATCGACCGGCCCGAAGGCAAGTATACGCTGGTCTTCCTCGCCGCCCCCGGCGATGCCGAGCGGGCGCGGCAGACCAAGGCGCCGTTGGTCGAGCTGACCTTCAACTGGGATGAGCACGACTACACCGGCGGGCGCAATTTCGGCCATCTCGCCTTCCGCGTCGATGATATCTACCAGACCTGCGACCGGCTGATGAAGGCCGGCGTCACCATCAACCGTCCACCGCGCGACGGCTACATGGCCTTCGTGCGCTCGCCGGACGGCATCTCGATCGAGTTGCTGCAGAAGGGCGATCCGCTCCAGAAGAGCGAGCCCTGGGCGAGCATGCCGAACACCGGCAGCTGGTGATCACCCGGCCGGCTTCGGCGGGCGGATGAAAAGGAAGGCCAGGAAGGCCATCAGCGCGACAACCGCCGTGATGGCGAGCGCCCTGTCCATCGACAGATGGGTCGCGGCCAGCGCGAAAAGGAACGGGCCGGCGGCATTCACCAGAAAACGCAGGCCTGTTATCCGCCCGACCAGGGTTCCATAGCCCTTTGGCCCAAACAGCTGCAGCGGCACGGTGCCGCGCGCGATGGTGATCAACCCCTGGCTCGCGCCGTAGAGCGTGGCAAAGATGATGGCGCTGGCCAGTGTGCCCGAGACCAGCAGCAGGACCGCAATGCTGGCCACCGCCGTACCGAGTGCGGCGCGCCCCGTCATGAGCGGATCAAACCGATGCCCGAGCGTGATCTCGACGAACCGGGCGAGAACCTGGGCAGGACCCATCACCATGGCGACAAGGGCCGCGGCCTCGGGGCTGAAACCCTCATTCTCGATGATCCGGAGCATGTGCACCGGGAAGCAGGAGTAGACCAGGCCCGAAATGCTGATCGCAACCGTGAACAGCGCCAGGGCCCGCTGCCGCTCCGCTCCGGTCAGCACGGGAGGGTCGGCCACCGACGGCGCCAGCGGGTCGGCCAGCGGGTCGGCCGGCGTGTCAGCCAGCGGCACGGCCCGCCTCAGCAACGCGTGGTGGATCGGCGCGCAGATCGCAAGATGCGCCAGCGCGAAGATCGCCAACGTCCAGCGCCAGTCGAACGTGACCAGCATGAACTGG
>JAPLOU010000055.1 GCA_026400535.1 Hyphomicrobiales bacterium | reverse complement strand
TCTGCTCAGCCCGGCGTGCGGCGTCCGCATGTGTCATCCCCTTGGCGACATCTCCGGCGCCCAGGCCTTCTACGATGTGGCCTACAAGCCGCTGTTCGCCGCTCTGCCGGACCTTGAACGGCGCGACACCATCGTCATCGCTGGGCAGACGGCGGACGGGCAGGATTGGGTCGGTTGTTGTGGCCATTACACGGGCGTCTTCGCCGCGCCCTGGCTCGATATTCCCGCCACCGGGCATCAGGTCGCCATGCGCTTTCACGAATTCTACCGCTTCGACGCCGGGCAGATTGCTGAAGTACAGGCGATCTGGGACATTCCGGAGATGATGATGCAGGCTTCGGCGTGGCCTATGGCGCCCAGCCTTGGACGCGAGTGGCACGTGCCTGGCCCAGCGACACAGGACGGACTTGTGCCTGGCCCATGCGCGAGGGGGCAAAGCAACAGGACGCGGCAACGGGTGATCGAGATGCTGACGGCGATGAAGCGGCATCCGGCAGAGGGCGGCCCCGCGATCATGGAATTGGAGCGTTACTGGCATCCACGCATGACCTGGTATGGACCATCGGGCATCGGCACCGGCAGGGGCATCGCCGGATTCAGGAACTGGCATCAAATTCCTTACCTCAACGCCATGCCGGATCGCGGTCAGCATCCGGAGCAGACCTGCGCGCATTTCTTTGCCGATCGCAGCTATGCTGCGGTGACGGGTTGGCCCAACATGATGCAGACGCTGACGGGCGATGGATGGATGGGCCTGGCCCCGACCGGGACGCGGCTCAGCATGCGCAGTCTCGATTTCTGGCGGCTCGAAGGCGACCTGATCCGGGAGAACTGGGTGATGGTCGATCTTCTGGACACATACAGGCAGATCGGCGTCGATGTCTTGGCGCGATTGCGCGAGTTCAACAAGGCGCGCAGCGGCTTCTCGCGCGAAACCGGGAGACCCCTGTGATGACGCTTCCCCTCACCCCTTCATTCCAGCTTGACGGCAGGCGCGCGCTGGTCACCGGCGCGGGGCGCGGCATCGGGCTGGCGATCGCGGCGGCGCTGGCGGGGGCCGGCGCAGCCGTCACCCTGTGCGCCCGCTCCGCCGGCGAGATCAAGGCGGCTGTTGCCGCCATCCGGGCGCGCGGCGAGCACGCCGAAGCGCTGGTACTGGACGTTTCCGATCTTGACGCCGCGACGGCGGCGCTGGCAGCACGGCCGGCCTTCGACATTCTGGTCAACAATGCCGGCATGAACCGCCCGACGCCGTTCACCGATGTCACCGTCAGCGATTATGACCAGATCATGGGCCTCAACGTGCGCGCGGCCTTCTTCCTCTCACAGGCGGTGGCGAGGGGCATGATCGCGGCAGAAAAGCGCGGTGTCATCCTGAACGTCTCGTCGCAGATGGGGCATGTCGGCGGCATTGACCGTACGGTCTATGCCGCCTCCAAACACGCGATCGAGGGGCTGACCAAGACGATGGCGATCGAGCTTGGGCCGAAGGGCATCCGCGTCAACTCGATCGGGCCGACCTTCATCCGCACCGAACTCACGGCTGCGACCTTTGCCAACCCAGAACGGCTCGCCTGGATCAGGTCGAAGATCAAGCTCGACCGCGTCGGCGAAGTCGAGGACATCATGGGAGCGGCGGTGTTTCTCGCCAGCGACGCGGCCGCCCTGATCACCGGAACATCATTGCTGATTGACGGCGGCTGGACCGCCGGCTGACCCCGAACCGACAAGGAGCGCCGACATGCCGATCGATGGCTTCGACCCACGCTGGACGGACTTTCCCGACTACATCATCGGAATCACCAAGGAGATCTGGGAGGATCGCGGCATCGCGACCCTGCATCACTACTATGCGCCCAACCTGCCGGTGCGCTCGCCCGGGTCGCTCGTGATCGGCAACCAGAATGTCATCGCCGCCACCATGGCCACGCTGGCCGAGTTTCCTGACAGGACGCTGCTGGGCGAGGACGTGATCTGGTGCGGGGACAACGCGAACGGCCTGCTCTCGTCCCACCGCCTGTTCTCGACCGCGACCCACGCCCGCGATGGTGTCTACGGCAAGGCGACCGGGACCAAACTCAAGTACCGGATCATCGCCGACTGTGCGGCGCGCAACAACCAGATCTTCGACGAGTGGCTGATCCGCGACCAGGGCGCAATCGTGCGCCAGCTTGGCTGGGACCCGAAGGCCTACGCGGCGGACCTCATCACGCGCGAGGGTGGACCCGACACATGCGTGCGACCGTTCACGCCTGCCATGGATATTGATGGCGGCTATCGCGGCAAGGGCAATGACCACCCCACCGGGCAACGCTACGCCGAGATCCTGCGCGCCATCATGGGCGCGGATATGGCCGTGATCCCGAAGGCTTACGACCGGGCCTGCCAGCTTGAACAGCCCGGCGGCGTGACCGGCCACAGCCACGGCGACGCCGACCAGTTCTGGATGGGCCTGCGCTCGGCCTTCCCCGACGCCGCTTTTGAGGTGCACCATGTGATCGGACGGGATGACCCGCACTTTAGCCCGCGCGCTGCCGTGCGCTGGTCGCTGACCGGCACCCATTCCGGCTGGGGTTCGTTCGGTGCGCCGACCCATGCAAGCGTGCATGTCATGGGAATCAGCCATGCCGAGTTCGGTCCCTGGGGCCTGAGGCGCGAATGGGTGCTGTTCGACGAAACAGCCATCTGGAAGCAGATTCTGCTGAAGACGGGCTGACCACAGCTTGCCAAAGGCGTGCGTTTGCGCAACCTTGCATACGAATGCAAACACGGTCAGCAAGACCGGACACGGGAGGATAAAATGAGCATCACCAGACGTGACGTCGCCATTGGCGCATCGGCCCTTGGTCTTGCCGGGGCATTGCCGCGCGAAGCGCGCGCGCAGGCTGCGGCGCTCGCCAACCTGCGACCCGGCAAGCCCTTCGCGGGACAGGAGGTCAAGGTCCTGTGCGTCGTGGCCACACAGTTCCGGGCCCACGAAGCGCGGGCGGCCGCCTTCACGGACGCCAGCGGCATCACCGTGAAATACACCTATGTGCCGTTCGCCAACATGCGCGAGGCGCTGACCGCCGAAATGGTCGGTGGAACGGGCGGGTTCGACATCGTCGTGGTCATGGACCAGTGGGTGCCGTCGCTGGTCAACCTGATCGACCCGATGGACGCGCGTCTCGCTGCCAAGAAGATCGACACCACGCGCTATCCGAAGGCCTTCCTCGATCTTGGCGCCGTCGAAGGCAAGCAGCTTGGGCTGCCGACGCGCTCGCATGTGCAGTTGCTGTTCTACCGCAAGGACCTGTTCGCCAAGCACAATCTCGCCGCTCCCAAGACCTGGGACGAGGTCGTGAGCACGTCGAAGGTGCTGCAGGACAAGGAACAGATCGCCGGCATCGCCCTGCCCTATGGCAAGAGCAACGGCCAGAACCTGATGGTCTGGTACAATTTCCTGTGGGGCCGCGGCGCCGATGTCTTCGACGCCAAGGGCATGCCGCTCTTTGCCAGCGAGGCGGGCCTGCGCGCCACGCAGGACTACATCGACATGCTTCGCACCCACAAGGTGACGCCCGCGGCGGCTGTGTCCTTCAACGAGCAGGATGCGGTGAACTCGATGCGCGGCGGCAACTCCGCCATGGTCGCGGTCTGGTGGTGGGTGCGCGGCGGTTTGATCGACCCGAAGGTTTCGAAGCTGACGGAAGACCAGGTGGCGTTCGCGCCCCTGCCGTCCTTCGCCGGCGGCCCGCGCTCGACCTACATCAACAACTGGATCTACGGCATCGCCAGGAACAGCAAGGCCAAGGACGCGGCGATGGAGTTCATCACCTTCGTCACCGAGCCAGCCGTCGAGCGCGACATCCTGCTCGACCCCAAGGAGAGCGATGTGGTGGCGACGCAGTGGTCGAACCTGCGCGATCCGGAGGTGAACAAGCGCTTCGGCGGGATGCACACCTTCGCGGCGGAGGCGCTGCAGAACACCAAGGTCGTGCCCTACACCGCCGATTGGCCGCAGATGATGGAGGCCATGGAAACCGCCATGTCGGAAGCGGCTTCGGGCACGCGTTCGGTCTCCGACGCGTTCAAGGCAGCCGAAGCCACGGTGCGCCGCATCGCGCGGCGCGGCTGAGGCCGCGGCCGGACGGGCCGGACAACAGGACATGCACGATCGCCTGACGCGCTATCTGCTGCTTGTGCCCGCGCTCGTCATCGTGCTCGGCACGACGCTGTGGCCGCTGGTCTCGGCCATCACAACCAGCTTCAGGAACTGGCGGCTGAAACGCTCGCCGGTTCCGCAAGGCTGGGTCGGTTTCGACAACTACGCCTTCGGCTTCGAGGAGCCCGAGTTCTGGAACGCGCTGAAGGTCACGGTCGTCTTCGTGACGCTGGACGTGCTGATCGCCGTTGCCGTCTCGCTTGGCCTCGCCCTTCTGCTCAGGCGGGCGGGCGCGCTGCAAAGCCTGACCCGCGCGGTGCTGATCTTGCCCTTCGCCATGAGCCCGGCGCTGATCGGCGTGTCCTTCCGGTTCATGTTCAACGGCGAATACGGCGTGCTCGCCAAGAGCATTGGCTGGCTGATCCCGCCGCTGGCGGATGTGATCTGGCTGGCCAGCCCGGGCTATGCCATGGCGGCCCTGATCCTGTCCGATGTCTGGCACTGGTTCCCGTATCTGACGCTGATCTTCCTTGGCGGGCTGGCCGCCGTGCCGGTCGAGACCGAGGAGGCGGCGCTGATCGATGGCGCGACACCATGGCAGACCGTCCTTCTCGTCGTGCTGCCCCAGATCAGGGGCGTGATCGCGGTTGCGCTCATCCTCAAGACGATCTTTGCGCTCAAGATGTTCGACTCGGTCCAGACGCTGACCGGCGCCGGGCCGGGCATCACCACGCAGACCCTCGCCCATTATGTCTACACCATTGGCTTCGTGCACTACGACATGGGCCACGCTTCGGCGCTTGCGGTGGTGCTGACCGCGCTGCTGGTCGGGATCGGCATGTTTTACACGCGGCTGGTGATGCCGCCAAAGGCGGTCGCCCGATGAACGCCCGCTCGCCCCTGGCGTCCGTCGCACAATCGGCCGTGCTCCTGCTGTTTTTCGGCATGATCGTGTTCCCGATCGTCTGGATGGTGCTGACGGCCTTCAAGCTGCCGCGCGATGTGCATTCGCTCAATCTCAACTTTTCCCCAACCGTGCAGAATTTCGGGATCGTGTTCGAAGCCCCGTGGAACATCGGCCTTCGCATCGTCAACAGCGTGGTGGTGGCCTTCTTCACGCTGGCGATCGGAATCCCGGCAGCAATCATGTCCGCCTATTCGTTCTCGCGCTTCGAATTCGCCTTCAAGCGCGGCCTGTTCTTCCTGATGCTGGCGACGCAGTTCATTCCCGCCGTCGTCATCATCCTGCCCTTCTACCTGATGTTCCGCGATCTCGGCCTGCTGGACAGCCGCACCGGCCTTGTCATCGTCAATCTCGCGATCGTCACGCCCTTTGCGGTCTGGATGCTGAAAGGCTCTTTCGACGCCGTCCCGGTCGAGTGCGACGAGGCGGCGCTGATCGATGGTGCGTCCCGCCTGGCAATCATCTGGCGCGTGGTGGTGCCGATGGCTCTGCCCGGCGTCATCGTGGCGTCGGTCTTCTGCTTCATCCTGACCTGGAACGAGTTCATCTTCGCCCTCATCCTGACCCGCGACAAGGCCGTGACCTTGCAGGTCGGTCTGGTGAGCTTCCGCACCGAGCGCGGCGATTTGTGGGAACTGATGGCGGCTGCGGGCGTGTTCATCACCGTGCCCGCCTTCATTGCAGCCGTGGCGGTCCAGAAGCATTTCGAAACCGGTTTGACAGGAGGAGCCGTCAAATGACGCGGGCACTCTCGACAGACGTCCAGGCAAGCCTGAAGGCCGTGGATACACCGACCATCTGCAACGCGATCGAACTCATCGAGGGGCGGCGCAAGGGCACCGGCTTCACACGGTCACCCGTCATCTGCCCCGATCCCATGCTGCCGCCGATGCTGGGCTTCGCCATGACCGCGAGGATAAGGGCAGACCGGCCGGCGAGCGACCCGGCCGATGTCGTGCGCCTGCGCCGGCTCAACTACTACCGCTACCTCGCCACCGAGACGCGGCCGCGCCTCGTCGTGATCGAGGATCATGGCGATGAGCGCGGCATCGGCGCCTTCTGGGGCGAGGTCAATGTGGCCATCCACAAAGGGCTCGGACTGCAGGGCGTTCTGACGAATGGTTCCATCCGCGATCTGGGCGCAATCGACCCCGGCTTCCAGCTCCTCGCCGGCAGCGTCGGGCCGAGCCATGCTTTCGTCCACGTTACCGGATTTGACGCGCCCGTGCGCGTCTTCGGCCTCGCCATCAGCCCCGGCGACCTGATCCATGCCGACCGCCATGGCGCCGTGATCATCGAACCGGGCGTGGAGAAGGAACTGCCGCGTGCCATCGATCTGGTCACCCGCAAGGAAGCGCCGATCCTCAAGGCTGCGCGCGCCGAGGGGTTCACCATCGACAGGCTTCTAGCTGCCTGGGGCGAAGCCGACGACATCCACTGACCGCAAGCGACCGAATACAGGAGAGACCAGATGATCGACATGATGAGCCGCATCGTCCGATACGGCGAACTCAGGCCGTGCAAGACCGCCTTCATCGACGCCCATACACCGGGCTCCGACCAGAAGGAGAACTTCACCATCATCGGCGGCGGCGTCTCCGAAAGCCCGGACCAGCATGTGCACATCAAGGAAACGCCGGGCTTCAACATCGGCGCCGCCGGCCAGCCGCCAAAATGCCGCAACTCGCTGCACTCGCACCGCACCGCCGAAGTGTTCTTTGTGCTGAAGGGCCGCTGGCGCTTCTTCTGGGGGCGCTGGGGCAAGGCGGGCGAGGTCGTGCTGGAAGAAGGCGACATCATCAACATCCCGACCGGCATCTTCCGGGGCTTCGAGAACGTCGGCACCGATTACGGGATGATCATGGCCGTGCTCGGCGGCGACGACGCGGGCGGGGGCGTGATCTGGGCGCCGCAGGTGATCGAGGACGCCAAGGCTCATGGCCTCGTGCTGGGCGCGAACGGCAAGCTCTACGACAGCAAGAAGGGCCAGTCGCTCCCCGATGGCGTCAAGCCGATGCCGCTTCTGACCGAGCAGGAGCTGGACGCGTTTCCGGAGTTGCCAGCCTCCGCGATCGTGCCTGGCCATGTGGCCCGCTATTGGGACCTCATATGCCTCGCCAATGGCAGGCCGGCCAAGGTCATCGGCGCCGAAGCCCTTCTGCGCGACAGGCCTGGCTTCGAGGTCGACCTTCTCACGCGTGGCTCCATTCCGCAGACGATGTACGCGCATGATCGCCACGAGGTGCTGATGCCGATGCGCGGCCACTGGCGGCTGAGCTGGGATGGCGGCGAGGCTGTCCTCAATCCGGGCGACACATGCGCTGTGCCGCCCGGCCTGAAGCATGCCCTCAGCCCGACCATGACCGGCGAGGTCAGCCTTTACCGTGTGATGAACACCTCCGATCCTGCCGGGCCGACCTGGAAGCCGAACTGAAAGCCACGATCATGAGCATCAAGACCACCCATGTCGGCTCCCTGCCGCGCAGCCAGATCGTGACGGACCTGCTGTTCGGCCGGGAAAAGGGCATGCCCTTTGACGCGGCGGCCTATGACGCCGTGATGCATGATGCCACTGGCATCATCATCGCGCATCAGAAGGCCGCCGGGATCGACCTGCCCTCGGATGGCGAAACCTCGAAGATCTCCTACGCCACCTATATCAAGGACCGCCTGACCGGTTTCGAGGGTGACAGCCCGCGCCGCCCGCCGGCAGACCTGGCGGATTATCCGGGCTTTCTCGAAAAGCTCGCGAAGGCGGGCGGAACGCCACAGTACCGCCGCCCCAAATGCGTCGGGCCGATCAAGGTCAAGAACCTCGAGCCGCTCCACACCGACATCCGCGCCATGAAGGCGGGGATGGCTGCGGCAGGCTATGCCGAAGGCTTCATGAATTCCGCGAGCCCCGGCGTGATCGCGCTGTTCCAGCCTTCGGACCATCACAAGGACCTGGACAGCTACCTGTTCGACATCGCCGACGCGATGAGCGCCGAATACGAGGCCATCGTCGAAGCCGGCCTGATCCTGCAGATCGATGCGCCGGATCTCGGGCTTGGCCGCCACATGCTCTACCGGGAGCTCTCCGAGGAGGACTTCCTGAAGCGTGCCGAGGTGCACGTCGAGGCGCTGAACCATGGCTTGCGCCATGTCCCGGGAGACCGGGTGCGGATGCATATCTGCTGGGGCAACTACGAAGGTCCCCACACACGCGACATCGCGCTGGGCAAGGTGCTGCCCGCAGTGCTGAAGGCCAAACCGCGTGCCCTGCTCTTCGAGGGAGCCAACCCGCGCCACGCCCATGAATGGACGGTGTGGGGCGAGGTCAGGACGCCGGATGACTATGTGCTCATTCCGGGCTGTCTTGATTCGACCACCAACTTCGTCGAACACCCCGAACTGGTGGCGCAGCGGCTTGAACGCTACACGCGGATTGTCGGCAAGGACCGCGTCATCGCCGGCACGGATTGCGGCTTTTCCACCTTCGCGGGCTTCGGTGTCATTGATCCCGACATCGTCTGGGCCAAGTTAGGCAGCCTCGTCGAAGGCGCGGCGCTGGCTTCGCGGCGCGGATAGTCGCACCCGAACCTTCGTGCGCCGGAGCGCGGGCTCTGCGAAGCCATTGAACGCATCTGCCGCCGAATTGTTTGAAGCTTAAAATAATCCGGCGGACCACTTGCCATCGGCGATCCGAAGTCCTTGTATAGCATGACGGTGCGGGGGCTGACGTCTTCTGCCACGTGATGATCGGGAAAGGGCGGCATGAAGCCGCCCAGGTGAGGAGAGTACCATGAAGAGACGCGATTTCCTGCTCGCCAGCGCAGCCGGCGCCGCAACGATGGCAGCCCCCTCGATCCTGCGCGCGCAGGGTGCCGGAGCGCCGGTGCGCATCGGCTTCATCACCACCCTGTCGGGCCCAGCCGGCTATCTCGGGCAGGACATCCGCGACGCGTTCCAGCTGGCGATCGACAGCGAGGGCGGGAAGCTTGGCGGCGTGGCCGTGCAGGCGATCGTCGAGGATGACGGCCTGCGCCCCGGCCAGGGCAAATCCATTGCCGAACGCATGCTGCGCAATGACGGCATCAGGCTGTTTTCCGGAATCGTGTTCTCGAACGTGCTGGGCGCAACCGCTCCCGACATTCTGGACGGCGGCGGACTCTATGTCTCGCCCAATGCCGGTCCATCGAATTTCGCCGGTCGCGAATGCCACAAGAACTACTTTGTCATCTCCTGGCAGAACGACTCGCTGCATGAGTCAGCCGGCCGCTCTGCGTCGGAACTGGGCTACCAGAACGCCTTCATCCTGTCGCCGAACTACCAGGCCGGTCAGGATGCGCTTGCCGGCTTCAAGCGGATGTTCCGCGGCAAGATCGCCGGCGAGCAGTTCACACGCCTCGACCAGACCGATTTCGCCGCCGAAATGGCCGCGATCCGTGCCGCCAATCCGGATGTGGTGTTCCAGTTCCATCCCGGCGGTCTCGGCATCGCCTTCCTGCGCCAGTACCAGCAGGCGGGTCTGCTCGGTCGCATTCCGATGGTCGTGGCCGCGCCGTCGCTTGATCACACCACCTTGGCGGCCGTCGGCGACGCCGCTGTCGGCGTGAACGTCACGTCGCACTGGAACGTCGACTTCGACAATCCGCAGAACCAGGCCTTCGTGGCTGCCTTCCGGGCCAAGTACAACCGGACCCCGACCTATTACGCCAGCCAGGGCTACGATACCGCGCTCGCGATCGGCGCGGCGCTGCGTCAGACCAACGGCAACATCACCAATCAGGACGCGTTCCGGACGGCGATGCTCAAGGCCGATTTCAAGTCGCTGCGCGGCAGCTTCAGGTTCGGGCCGAACCAGCACCCGATCCAGGACTGGTATGCCCTCAAGGTCGAACGCAACGCCGCTGGCCAGCTTGAGCTCAGGACCGGCAAGAAGGTACTGGAGAACCACGGCGACAGCTACGCGGCTTCCTGCAGGCTGTAAGCTTCGGCGCATGGGCGTACATGCCCCCCTGATGCCATGACATCCTGTGCGGCGCCGGAGGGTGGCGCCGCATGCCGCGCCCGCCATGACAGATGATCCATGACGCTTGTCCTTGAACAGTTGCTCAACGGCCTTCAGCTTGGCGTGATGCTGTTCCTGCTGGCGGCGGGCCTGACGCTGATCTTCGGCATCATGGGCATCATCAATCTGGCCCATGGCGCGCTCTACATGGTCGGAGCCTATGCCGGCGCGCTCACCGCCAAGGCCACTGGCTCATTCCTGCTGGCCGTCCCGGCCGGCCTCGCTGCCGCCGGGCTGACCGGGATCATCATCGAGTACATCGTCATCCGCCGGCTGTATGACCGCGACCACCTTGACCAGGTGCTGGCAACATACGGATTGATCCTGTTCCTGAATGAACTCGTGACCATCCTGTTTGGGCGCCAGCCGCTGTTTGTCGGCGTGCCGCCTGCCCTGTCGGGCGCCGTCGAGATCATTCCAGGCGTGCCCTATTCGGTGTACCGGCTGACCATCATCGCCGTCGGCCTGATGCTGGCGCTGGGCCTGTTCCTGCTGATCACGCGCACGCGCCTCGGCATGCTGATCAGGGCCGGCGCCACGCACCGCGAGATGGTGCGCGCGCTCGGGGTCGACATCCGCCTGCTCTACACGCTCGTCTTCGGCCTCGGCGCGCTGCTGGCGGGCTTTGCCGGCGTGATGGCCGGCCCGCTCCTGTCGGTGCAGGTCGGCATGGGCGAGCAGATCCTGATCATGACCTTCGTCGTCGTGGTCGTGGGCGGCGTCGGCTCGATCAAGGGGGCGTTCTTCGGCGCGCTGATCGTCGGCATCGTTGACACGCTGCTGCGGGCGTTCATGCCCGTGCTGATGCGCGGGCTGGTGACGAACACCTCGGAGGCGGACGCCCTCTCTGCCGGGCTGTCCTCCATGGGCGTCTATGTCCTGATGGCGCTTGTGCTCCTCGTGCGCCCGCAAGGGCTGTTCGCGGCGCGGGGCTGAGCGGATGGAGCGCGGCAACCGCAGCGCGGCCCTGGCCATCGCGCTCGCCCTCTGCGTTCTGGCGGCCCTGCCCTTCGCCGCCGCAGCGCTCGGCAATCCGGCCATGACCACGCTGGCAACGCGGATCTTGATCTATGCCATCGCCGCCGCCAGCCTGAACCTCGTGCTCGGCTATGGCGGCCTCGTCAGTTTCGGCCACGCCGCCTTCTTCGGCATCGGCGGCTACACGGTCGGCATCCTGTTCCATCATCAGCGCTTCAACGAGACCCTGTTCGGTCTGATGCTGGGCACTGACCAGTTCCTGATCACGCTGCCCGCTGCCATCCTTGTCAGCGGCCTGTTTGCCGCCGTGATTGGCGCGCTGGCGCTGCGCACGGCCGGCGTGCAGTTCATCATGATCACGCTGGCTTTCGCGCAGATGCTGTTCTTCCTGTTCGTGGCGCTGAAGCGCTATGGTGGCGATGACGGCCTGATCATCCGGCGCCGCAATAGCCTGCTCGACTTCAACATGCGTGACGACACCACCTTCTATTTCGTCACGCTCGTGTTCGTGGTGCTGTTCTTCGCGCTGATCTGGCGCATCGTGAACTCCCGTTTCGGCCTGGTGCTGGGCGGAATCCGTCAGAGCGAGCGACGGATGGCGGCAATCGGAATCTCCACCTACCGCTACAAGCTCGCTGCCTTCATCATCTCCGGCATGGGCGCGGGCCTCGCGGGCGCGCTCTGGGCCAACTACGCCCGCTTTGTCAGCCCGGACATGATGCACTGGACCAAATCGGGCGAGCTCATGGTCATGGTGATCCTGGGTGGCGCCGGCACGCTTCTGGGCCCGCTGTTCGGCTCAGCCGCCCTGATCCTGCTGGAGACGGTTCTGGCGGCCTATACCGAACGCTGGCAGGTGTTCCTTGGCCCGATCCTGATCGTGATCATCCTGTTCTTCAGGGGCGGACTGGCTGGGCTCGTCGACCTCGTGAGGAAGCGCCCATGAGCGCCATCCTCGACATCCGCACCGTGGTGAAGCGCTTTGGCGGCCTGATCGCCACCGACCATCTCAGCCTCGATGTACAACCTGGCGAACTGCATGCGCTGATCGGCCCGAACGGGGCAGGCAAGACCACGATCATCAACCAGCTGATGGGCGAGATAATCCCGGACAGCGGCGAGATCATCTTCGGCGGGCAAACCATGGCGGGACTGAAGCCTGCCGCCCGCGTGCGCAAGGGGCTCGGCCGCACCTTCCAGATCACGCAGCTGCTGCCGGACTATACGGCGCTCGCCCATGTGGCGCTGGCGGTGCAGGCCCATGCAGGCCACAGCTTCCACTTCTTCGGCGCGGCCCGCGCCGACAGGCGGCTGACCGAACCGGCCATGGCGCTGCTGGAGCGCACCGGGCTTGCGCCGCGCGCCGGCGTGAAGGCTGCCTCGCTCAGCCACGGCGAGCGCAAGCAACTCGAACTCGCCATCGCACTGGCGGGCAAACCCAAGCTGCTGCTGCTCGATGAGCCAATGGCCGGGCTCGGCCAGGTCGAGACGGCGCAGATGGTGGATCTCCTGAACGGGCTGAAGGGGCAGATCGCGATGCTGCTGGTCGAGCATGACATGGACGCGGTGTTCGCGCTGGCTGACCGCATCTCGGTGCTGGTCTATGGCCGCTGCATCGCCAGCGGCAGCGCCGCCGAGATCCAGGCCAACCCCGACGTCAAGACCGCCTATCTGGGCGAAGGAGACGCCTGATGCTGCGGGTCGAACGATTGCAGGCGGCCTATGGACAGAGCCAGGTCCTGTTCGATGTCAGCCTCGACATCGGTGACGCCGAGGTGGTCACGCTGCTCGGTCGCAACGGCATGGGCAAGACCACCACGATCCGGACCATCATGGGCCTGACACAGGCGCGGGCCGGACAGGTGAGCTTTGACGGCATGACGCTGACCGGCCGCGCGCCCGAGCAGATCGCGCGGGTCGGCATCGGGCTGGTGCCGGAAGGGCGGCAGGTGTTTCCGACCCTGACCGTGCAGGAAAATCTGGTGGCGACGGCGGCCAACCGCCTCAAACGTAGCCCATCTTGGACGCTTGAGCGGGTTTTCAACCTGTTTCCACGCCTGAAGGAGCGCACGCAGCAGATGGCGAACACGCTGTCCGGCGGCGAGCAGCAGATGCTGGCCGTGGGGCGCGCACTGATGACCAACCCGAAGCTCCTCATCCTCGATGAGGCGACCGAGGGCCTTGCGCCCGTGATCAGGGCCGAGATCTGGAGTTGCCTCGCAACCCTCAAGTCAGAGGGGCAGTCGATCCTGATCGTGGACAAGAACCTCGGCGTGCTGCGCCGCTTTGCCGACAGGCACGTCGTGATTGAGAAGGGCCGCACGGTCTGGACCGGCACCGGCGCCGACCTTGACCGTGATGCGGAGGCGATCCACCGCTATGTCGGTGTCTGAGCGCCCGCTGCGCCTCGCCCTGGTCGGCTGGGGTGCGATCGGACAGCGGCTTGCCGCGCTGGTCTCCGACAGGGCCTTGCCCGTCGCGATCGTGGCCGTCGCCGTGCGTGACGCGGCGAGGCTGCGCGCTCCTCCGCCGCCGGGTGCGGCCGTCATCACCACACCCGCTGAGCTCGCTGCGTGCCGGCCTGTCCTCGTGATCGAAGCTGCCGGGCGCGCCAGCGTCGAACCATGGGCGGAGGCAGCGCTCACGGCCGGCTGCGAAATGATCATTGCCTCCACCAGTGCCCTTACGGATGACGACCTTCTGGCCCGGCTGATCGCGCTGGCCGGGCACCATGGCGGACGGCTGACGATACCGTCAGGTTCGATCGGCGCGATCGATGCGCTCAGCGCCGCCAGCGTCCTGCCGCTGGGATCCGTCACGCACCGCATCGTCAAGCCGCCCCGCGGCTGGCGCGGGACAGCGGCGGAGGGCCTTGCCGATCTGGCCGCGCTGACGACAGCAACCGTGCTGTTTTCCGGCAGTGCGCGCGAAGCTGCCGCCCGTTTCCCGCAGAACGCCAATGCAACCGTCGTGACGGCTCTGGCCGGAATCGGCCTCGACAGGACCCGCGTCGACCTCATTGCCGACCCGCACAGCAGCGAGAACCGTCATGACATCACGGCAAAGGGCGCATTCGGCCGGTTTGAGATCACGCTGGCCAACGCGCCGATGGCCGGCAATCCGCGCTCGTCAGAGCTGACCGCGCTGAGCCTTGTCCATCTGGTGCGGAACCGCTGCCGGGCCTTTTCGATCGGCTGACGATCAGGTCCTGGTACCGACCCAGATGACATGCTTGGCGCCGCGCTTGCCGTGCGCCCGCACCCCATGCTCGGCGACTGCAAAGCCCGAGCGCTCAAGGCGCTGGCGGAAGGCGTCGTCACGGTGCGCCGACCAGATGGCCAGCGCGCCGCCGGGCTTCAGGGCCGCATGGGCCTCTGCCAGCCCGGCCCTGCCGTACAGACCGTCATTGCTGGCGGCTGTCAGCCCATCGGGGCCGTTGTCGACATCGAGCAGAATCACGTCGAAACGGCTGCACCCGGCCCGGATCACGGCGCGGACATCGGCAATCTTGATCCGCACCCTTGGATCGTCGAGGCAAACGCCGAAAATCGGGGCCATCGGGCCGCGCGCCCACTCCGCCACTGCCGGCACCAGTTCGGCGACAAGAATACGCGCCTGGGGAGGCAGACGCGCCAGCGCCGCGCGCAAGGTGAAGCCCATGCCAAGGCCCCCGACCAGAACCTCGGCGCCGGTGCGGGCGGCAATGGACGCACAGCCGAGCGCGGCCAACGCCTCCTCAGAACCGCTGAGGCGGCTGTTCATCAGCTCATTGCCGCCAAGCATGATCGAGAACGCGTCGCCTCGCCGGAACAGCCTGAGGGTGTGACCGCCGGGAATGGCGGCCGTTCCGATGAGCAGGCGCGGCTGCATCGGCGCGTTCAGAAGCTCTCATCCAGCAAGGCGAGATAGTCCGCCTTGCCGATCTTGCGGGCGTTGGTCGACGTGGTGTGGTCCTCGACTGCATTGACGGCCACCGCATCGAACCATTCGCGTCTGACGCCCATCGCGGACAATGTGGGGGGCAGGCCGAGCCCGGCGCTGAAATCGGCGATGAAACGGTCCAGCGGCACGTGCGCAGGCAAGCCGAAGGCGCGGCCTAGGCGCTCATACTTGTCGCCAACCGCCGGGGCATTGAAGCGCAGCACGGCAGGCAGAAGCACCGCATTCAGCGTGCCGTGGTGCAGATGGGCCTCCCTTACGCCGCCGAGCGCGTGGGACATGGCATGGACGGCGCCCAGCCCCTTCTGGAAGGCCATGGCCCCCATCATGGAGGCCATCATCATCTCATAACGTGCCTGCCGGTCCTGCCCGTTGCGGACAGCGCGCGGAAGCTTCTCCACTGCCCTGATCGCGCCGTCATAGGCGATCGCGCCAGCCGGCGGGTTCTCGATCGGGGAAATGTAGCATTCGATGCAATGGGTCAGGGCGTCCATGCCGGTTGCCGCCGTCAACATCGGCGGCAGGCCCAGGGTCAGTTCCGGGTCGCAGATCGCCCGTTTCGGCATCATGGCGGGGCCGACAATGACGAGCTTGCGGCCATCGGCGAAGCTGATGACCGCGCCACGCCCGACCTCCGAGCCCGTCCCGGACGTGGTCGGAATCGCGATCATGGGAGCGCCTTCTGGCTTCATCAGCTTAAGCCCGCCGAGAATCATGGCATATTGCCGGAGCGGCCCCTCATGGGTGGCAAGAAGGGCGACGCCCTTGGCCAGATCGAGCGCAGAGCCGCCGCCGAGGGCAACCACGCCGTCACAACGCGCCTCGCGGTAGAGGCTGAGGGCGGCATCCACCGCAACCTCGGTCGGATTGCCGGGCGTCTCGTCGAAAATGGCGCTGCCTGCCGGCAACATCGCCAGAACCCGGTCGGCAATGCCGGCCGCTCGGACACCCTTGTCGGTGATCAGCAGCGGACGGGCCATGCCGACGGCGGCCATGTCCTCGGCCAGATGCTGAATGGCGCCGAAGTCGAAGCGAATGGTGGTCAGATAAGAGATGATGGGCATGCAATCTCACCGTTTCATCAGGCTGGCTGGGCAGCGGCTGGCCGTGAACAGCCTGACACCGATCACGACTCCGAGCAGAAGAAGAGCGCCCCCGGCCCATTCATGAGCGTAGGGCGCGCGCGCCTCATAGGCAAAGCCATAAATCAGGGCGAACACCGTCTCGGAAACGATGAGCTGGGCCGAGAGGGCCAGCGGCAGGCGCTTGGAGGCGAGTGTCCACAAGTACTGGGCGATCCACGAACCGAACACACCCGTGACGACGACCCAGGCGATCAGCCGGGTCCCGTCCGCTCCGCCAAAACCGCGCGCCGGAATCTCGCTCCAGCCGAGCAAGGGCGCAAGGACCACGATCGGCAGGACGCCGACCATGGCGCCGACGCCCTGAAGCGAGGTCCAGGCCAGCGCGCCCGGCGCATCCGGCGCGCGCATGGCCCGCGCATTGAAGACCGCATAGATGAACCAGACGAACAGCGCACACAGGGCCAGCCCGAAGCCGAGCAGGACATGGCCCTGCGCCGCAGCGCTCGATGTCGCCGCGATCGTGGCCGTGTTGATCACGACGAGTCCGGCGACAATCAGGCCGAGCGGCAGGGCAAGGCGCCTCCACGCCACCACGGGTTCGTGCCAGTTGCCGTAAAGCGCAAGCAGCACGGGCAGCGCGCCGATCACCAGCGGCGCGATGGCAGGACCCGACAGCCGCACCGAGAACGCCACGAAGACATAGTAGGTGACATAGCCGGTGACGCCGAGCCAGAGCGCCTGGAGCGTTCTCGGCAACCCGGTGTTCCCTGGCCGGAAGCGAGGGCTGACGGCCATCAGGGCCAGCGACGTCGCCCCGAAAGCAAGGTAACGCAGGATCGCCAGATCGACCTCGCTGTAGGGAATGACCGCGCGCGGCGCGACAAAGGTCATGCCCCAGAAGGCGCCGGCGCCAAGCCCGGCCAGAAGTCCGATGAGCATGCGTCATGCCGTCCAAGGCGCGCGAACAGGGAGAACCATGCCGCTTATGCCCGGAAAATCAGAAGTTTACCAATCGTCTTTGCTGCGTTGAGTCATTCAGATCACAGATTGAATCGGGTTGTTCACAACCTGATTCAGGCGGGCAGGAGGGCGCCCTACTGCCCGTCGCATGACGCATCAACCCTTGCGTGGGCTGCGCATGGTGACGAACTCCTCGGCGGCGCTCGGATGAAGCGCGATCGTGCGGTCAAAATCGGCCTTGGTCGCGCCCATGGTGACCGCGACGCCGAGCGCCTGGATGATCTCGCCCGAATCGGGACCGAGCATGTGCGCTCCGAGCACCTTGTCGGTGTCGGAGTCGACGATGAGCTTCATGTAGGTGCGGTCCTCGCGCCCCGTCATGGTGGACCGCATCGGACGAAACTGCGTATCGAACACCGTGACCGCATGCCCCGCCGTGACAGCGTCGTGTTCGCTGAGGCCGATCGTGCCGATCTCGGGCGTGGTGAACACGGCCGTCGCGATCGGGAAATGCTTCACCGTCCATGGTTTGCCACCAAACAGTGTGTCGGCGACGGCATGCCCTTCGCGGATGGCGACGGGGGTCAGGTTGACGCGGTTGGTGACGTCTCCGACGGCATATATCCCCGGACAGGCCGTCTGCGAGCCCGCATCGACCGGAATGGACCCATCGGGATTGAGCACGACGCCCGCCGTTTCGAGGCCAAGTCCGCTGGTGTTGGCCCTGCGGCCGGTTGCCACCAGGACAGCATCGACATCAAGGGCCGTTCCGTCCTGCAAGGTCACATGCCGGATGCCGTGCCTGCCGTCGTGGATGCGCGTGATCGTGTGGCCAAGCTTCAGGGTGATCCCGGATCGGGCCAGCGCATCGCGCAGCCGTGTCCGGATATCCTGGTCAAAGCCGCGCAGGACGTTGTCGCCGCGGTGGATCAGCGTGATCTCGACGCCGAGCCGGGCGAAGACGCTGGCGAATTCCAGCGCGATATAGCCGCCTCCGACCACGGCCATGCGCCTGGGCAGTGCCGGCAGATGAAACACCTCGTTTGACGTGATGCCAAGATGGCCACCGGGAATGACCGGCTCAAGCACCGGATGCCCGCCGGTCGCGACCAGGATATGCCGCGCCTTGATGATTTCGCCGGAACGGACCAGCCGCACGAGGCCGGGCCCGGCGACAACTGCGCGTTCCTCGGCGATCTCGACGCCGGCCCCGCTCAGTCCCTTGCGGTACAGGCCCGACAGGCGCGTGACCTCCGCCGCGACGGCATCACGCAGCTTCGGCCAATCGAAGCTCGGCCTGCCGACGCTCCAGCCGAAGGCTTCGGCATCAGCCATGTCGTCGGCAAACCTGCTGGCGTAGACATACAGTTTTTTCGGGACGCAGCCCCGGATGACGCAGGTGCCGCCAATCCGGTCTTCTTCAGCCACCATCACCCTGGCGCCATGCCCGGCTGAGATGCGGGCTGCGCGGGTTCCGCCGGAGCCCGCGCCAATCACGAACAGGTCAACATCGCGCATGGTGCGCGGGCTCAGACCGTATGGCCCTTCTTGCGCATTTCCTCGCGGAAGCGGCTGAGGAAGAACTCCGAGGTCTGCTGCATCCACGGCTCCATGCCGGCGAAGATCTCGTTGAGGAAATTGGGCTGCACCGCGACATACTTCTTGCCCGAGGCGCTGTTGAAGAAGGCGAGGATGTCCTTCAGTTCGGCTTCGGTGAACATAACGCCGGCCGAGCGCGCGGCCCGCTCGATCATCTCGGTGCGGCGGCCGCGGATCTCGGGCAACAGGGCGACCAGCGTGTCATCCATGTCCTTGACGATTTCCGGGCGCGTGGTGGCGAAGTTCTGGCGGATGCGCAGCGCGATGTCAGGCATGACGCCATCGAACGAGCGCGAAATGCCCGTGACCTCGACCAGTTCACGCGCCAGCCTGAGCTGGCTCTCGGGGACAGCGGTGGCAGGGGGCCCGGATGCCGGCGGCGCGGCCGGCGCAGGCGCCTGGGCCAGCAACGGGCCCGCGATGATGACCGAGGTGGCCACAAGAGCGGCCAGAAGAGAACGCTTCATGGTGTGATATCCCTTTCTCCAGTGTCCTTGTCAGACGCAGGCCGGGTTCGTCAATCAGTCATCGTCAATCGAGGGAGCCCAGCACGCGTACGCCCGCATCCGTGGCCAGAATCGCGGCGCTGGCCATGCCAAGAAACAGACCATGCTCCATCACGCCAGGAACGGAGGACAGCGCAAGCGCGAGGTCTTCCGGACGGTCGATTCGGGAGAGGGATGCGTCAATGATGTGGTGACCGCCATCGGTGATCAGCCATTGCCCTGCCTTGTCACGCCGAACAGTGACAGAACCATGGCAGCCGGCGGATGCGATGGCCCTTTCGATCGCCACGGTCGTGCTGCCGATCCCGAAGGGCGCCACCTCGATCGGCAGGGGATAACGCCCCAACCTGTCGACCAGTTTGGTCTGATCGGCAATCACGATCATCCTGGCCGAGGCGGCGGCCACGATCTTCTCGCGCAGCAGCGCAGCGCCGCCGCCCTTGATCAGCCTGAGGTCACGATCCAGTTCATCGGCACCATCGACGGTGAGGTCAAGCTCTGGCAGTTCATCCAGCGACTTCAGCAAGATGCCTTCTCTCAGCGCCAGCGCATGGGTTTGCTCCGAGGTCGGGACGGCCTCGACGGTCAGGCCGGCGCGGACACGCTCGCCCAGCAGTTCAACAAAGTGCTGGGCGGTGGAGCCCGTGCCAAGGCCAAGGCGCATGCCGGGCCGGACCAGTTCCAGCGCCCGCGCCGCCGCAAGACGCTTCAGCGCTTCAAGATCTGCCATGATCATCCCCGGTTCATCTTGCGCGGCATAGCGTTTCAGGAGGGGCGCGTAAACCAAGGATCAAGACGTCGGCGTTCAGCCCCATCCTTGGACTTGACGTGCCGGACCCGGGATGGCCGACTGGAAGACGGATGGGTAAACTCAGGGTGTTCGGATTGCTGGCCGGCTTGAGCGTCGCGTTTCTGGGCGTCGGTGCCGCCGCGCTTGCGTCAGACGCCTCGGAACCTGCCCGGCCCGTCTGGTGCCCCACCGCCGCTGCCGAACGCAGCCAGTCCAATGACATCCGGTATCGCAAGATCGCGGAGAAACTGCAGCATCGGCAGCCGATTCGGCTTGTGGCCATCGGCTCTTCCTCGACCGAAGGCAGCGACCTTGCCGACCGGCAGCAGGCCTATCCCGTTCAGTTGGAACGGCGGCTGAATGCCTTGTTCGGCGCCGGCTCCTTCGTCGTGCTGAACAAGGGCCGTGGTGGCGAGGCCATGCCCGAGACGATCGCCCGCTTTGGCAGCGATGTCGAACAGCAGAACCCCGACCTGGTCATCTGGCAACTCGGCGTCAATGACGTGGTGCGCCAGCAGGACCATGTGATCAGCGCCCGCAATGTGGATGCAGGTCTGAACAAGCTCGACCTGATCGGCGCGCCCATCATCCTGATGGACATGCAACTTGCCCCGAAGGTGCTGCAGTCAAGCGCACTGCAGCCGATGCGCGCCTTGCTCGCCGACGCGGCGAGGCGGCGTGACGCCATGCTGTGGAGCCGCTTCGACCTGATGCGCGGCATCGTGGACAAGGGCGGCGCGACAATTGCCGAACTGATCAAGACGGATGAATTGCACATGACGGTGCCGATGCATGCCTGCACCGGGATGGTGCTCGCCGAGACCATCGCCGACAGGCTGCCGCTTCGGGCCGGACGGGATATGGCCAGCATGCGCGATCTGACGCCGCGCTGACCGTTCGATCGTCAACCAACAACCAGCCTGTCAGTTGCTCGGGCCGGGCGACAGGTCGACAGCGACCAGACGATCCGCCGCCGTTTCCGCGATCCAGACCTGCTCGCCCAGGCGCGTCATCGCGCGCGCCTGGCCGCGGTCGGACAGTTGGGCCACGCCTGTGGCGTTGCCGGTCTTGGGATCGAAACGCATCAACCGGTCCTTGCCGACATCGGTGACCAAGACATCGCCACCGGAGTCGAACGCGATAGAATGCGGGCGACTGCCCTCACCCATCGGCCAGGCGTCCCAACTGCGGCGGCGCGGATCGAAACGGGCAATCCGGGCCGAGCGGAAGGCGCTGACCCAGACCCGGCCGGAGCCGTCGACGGCAATGCCCTTCGGCCCCTCGACGCCGGACGGCATCGCGAACGCATCCTGCTTCAGCGTCTGCGGATCGACCCGCACGATCTGGTTTGAGGCATATCCGGCAAACCAGACCGAACCTGACGGCGACATGGTGATCTGTGCCGGGCCGCGCCCGCCGATCGCTTCGACGAGGCTGAGCTGCCCGGTCGTGGTGTCGAGCTTGCCGAGCCAGCCATTGTAGCCGGTGAACAGCAGGATGTTGGTCGCGGTACAGACCGCCCCCGTGAGATCAGCCGTGGTGCCTGACGGCATCGGATGGCGCTTGACCTGCTCGGTGGCCGGGGTCACCTCATGGATGACATTGAGCGCCGGATCCAGAACATAGAGCTTGCCGTTGCCGCAGCGCGTCAGATTGCGCGGCTTGGCGCCATGGCCGAGGGCCATGTAGCTGACAGAACGGGAGGCGACATCAACCTCGCCGACAGCGCTGCGCGAGGCGGAGGCGAACCAGATCGTGCTCTCAGCGCTTTCAAAGCCGGCAATGCCGCTGGGCACGGCGGAGCCGTCAAGCGCAATCACGATGGCCGGGGTCTTCGGTCTGTCCGATGCGGAGGCAGGCAGGGCCAGCACGGCGGCAAGGCCGCCCAACAGGGCAGCGACCGGCGAGGCGAGGCGCAAGCTGTGGCCTGCGGTGAAACGGTGAAGGATCGTCGATGCCATCGCGCCCACCATGCCTGTCATCCTCACTGTGTCGAGGGCTCGGCCAGCGCCTTGGCCAGCGGAGCGGAAGGCCCAGGAGCAGGCCTGACCTCCGTATCGGCTTTGGTCATGGCGATCGCGGCATCGCGCCTGCCCATCCTTGCCTGCCAGTCGAGCAGCGCGGCAAAGCCAATCAGGATCGCGCTGCCGCCCACGAGAACAGCGATCTGGACCGCCAGAACAAAGCCGGTTTCGCGCAGGATCACGCCGCACACCGTCGACAGCACCAGCCCGAGCACGAAGACGGGGAGTGACTGGCGGCCCATGACAGCGAGCATCCGGGCAGGCAAGGCATGAAGCCAGGCCGCCGCACGCGGGATCAGGACCGCCAACAGCCAGGCCTTGGCGAGGCCGTCCAACAGCCGCAGCACGGTCAGGTTGGTCTTGTCGGCGACCGGCAGATCGGCCGGGTCGATCAGGCTGAGGTTGGCCAGGGCCGGGATCTGACGCCAGGGCGCGACCGAGAGCAGTGAAAACAACACATAGGCCGATGCGAGGGTGGTGATGAAGACCACGACCCCACGCAGGCGAAACAAGGTCTCGAGCCGCCCGGTCGCGGCCAGATGCGCCAGCACCACGCCGCCGACGAAGATGAACTGCCAGGCCAGCGGATTGAAGAACCAGACCCGGCTGGCCTGGATGTTGGGCAGGTTGAGCCCCCAGATCTGCGCCACGATGTAGAGCGCCAAGGACAGCGCAAGCGGCATGGCCCAATGCACCCTGAGACCCAGCAGGACGAGGGGCAGCAGGCTCAGCGCGATCATATAGAGCGGCAGGATGTCGAGATAGTTCGGCAGGAATGTCAGCGTCACAACGCCAACAATCGCCTGAGCAGGATCAGCCAGAAACACATCAAGCCCGAGCGCTTCAAGATAGTTCGGATCGCCAAAGCGCCGTGCGGCATAGGCGGCAATGCCCGCGACCAGCACCACCAGCGCCAGATGTGTCACATAAAGCTGCCAGACGCGGGTGAAAATCGGCAGGGACCCGCGCAGTACGCCGGCGGTGGCCAGTTTACCGTTGTAAGCCTGATAGGCGGACAGGCCAGCGATCAGCACGAAGGCCTCGGCGGCATCGGCATAGCCGAAAGCCTGCGGCGTCAGCCCGGCGAAGAGCATCCCGGGAATGTGGTCGACGAAAATGATCAGGAGCGCGAGACCCCTGAGCACATCCAGCCTGACATCCCTCGATTGGGCAGAAGCCCGCATGGTGCCGATCCCTCGCTCTTCCTGAACGTTTATTCAGATTTGGTGGCGAAATCACGACACAGATGCGTGAACAAGGTGAACGAATGGTTGCCGCTGCGGGCATGGCGCGGGGTTTTCTGGCAGAGCCCGAACACAGGAGCGGCAGACCAGGACAAGCGGGATGTCGTGACGGTCGGGTCAGGCCCGACCGTCAAGCGGCAGCTTACGCGTCTGAACTCCCGGTTGCGTCAGATGCCGAGGCCACCCAGCAGCACGTATTTGATCTCGGTAAACTCATCCATGCCGTGGCGGGAGCCTTCGCGGCCGAGGCCGCTTTCCTTGACACCGCCGAAGGGCACTTCGGCTGACCCAAGCAGCGCCGTGTTGACCGCGACCATGCCGTATTCGAGCGCCTCGGAGACGCGGAAGACGCGGCCGAGGTCGCGGGCGTAGAAATAGGAGGCCAGCCCGTACTGGGTGGCGTTGGCCTGGGCGATCACGTCGGCTTCATCGGTGAAACGGAAGATCGGAGCCATCGGGCCGAAGGTCTCGTCGTGGGCGACGACCATCTTCGTCGTGACGCCGCTCAGAACCGTCGGCTCGAAGAAGGTGCGCCCAAGCGCATGGCGCTTGCCGCCGACGACGACCTTGGCGCCCTTCGCGACCGCATCCTTGATGTGGCTCTCAACCTTCTCGACGGCTTCCATCGTGATCAGCGGGCCCTGCATCACGCCGACTTCCGCGCCGTTGCCGACCTTGAGATCGATGACCTTCCGGGCGAACTTCTCGATGAAAGCGTCGTAGATGCCCTCCTGCACGTAGATCCGGTTGGCGCAGACGCAGGTCTGGCCCATGTTGCGGTACTTCGAAACCACGGCGCCTTCGACGGCCGCGTCGAGATCGGCGTCGTCAAACACGATGAAGGGCGCGTTGCCGCCAAGCTCGAGGCCCACCTTTTTCACGGTCGAGGCCGCCTGCCGCATCAACAGCTTGCCGACCTCGGTCGAGCCGGTAAAGCCGATGGCGCGCACGGCCGGCGCCTCGCACCAGACCTTGCCGATGGCAGGGGCGTCGCCGGTCAGGATGTTGAGCACGCCCGCGGGGATACCGGCGCGATGGGCTAGTTCGGCCAGGGCCAGTGCCGTCAGCGGCGTTTCCGGCGCGGGCTTGATCACGGCGGTGCAGCCGGCGGCAAGCGCAGGCGAGACCTTGCGGGTGATCATGGCGGCCGGGAAGTTCCACGGCGTGATCGCGGCGATGACGCCGACCGGCTGGCGCGTCACCATGACGCGCGCGTTGGGGAATGGCGAGGGAATCGTCTCGCCATAGATGCGCTTGGCTTCCTCGGCGTAGTACTCGACGAAGGATGCGGCATAGGCGACTTCGCCCTTCGCCTCGGCAAGCGGCTTGCCCTGTTCAGAGGTCATGATCAGCGCGATGTCATCGACATTGGCCATGATCAGCTCAAACCACTTTTTAAGGATCGTGCAACGCTCCTTGGCCAGTTTCTTCGACCAAAGCTTGAACGCCGCTTCCGCCGCATCGACGGCGTCCTGCGCTTGCTTGGCGCCATGATTGGGAACGCGCGACAACAGCTCGCCGGTGGCCGGATTTTCGACCGCGTCAACGCCCTGCCCGACCCACTGGCCGTTGATGTAGGACTGTGACTTCAGCAGGCTTGGGTCTTTGAGCAGCATGGCGAACCTCTGTGTTTGGCGGGAGGAATGGACCTCGTGCAGATCACATAGCACCTTCATGCACGATCATTAAGCAGGCATCCGCGCAAGGGGCCTTTGCAAGGCAAGCTTGCGCCGTTCGCCGCAGTTCAAGCAATCCTGAAAAAACCGGCGCGCTTCGGTGCAGCGTGTTGACAGCCCCCCCCTGCCCCAAGGATATCCTTCAACCCGGAAATGCAGGTCGCGCTCGATGGCGAGCCCGCCGGGGCCGCGCACGGCCTCGAGTTCCGACAGGCTCACGCTGCCAAGTTCAGGGCATCCGAAACCGAGATCGCAGAGCCCGAAGGCGATGTCCTCGTCCTCGGGGTCAAGCTCGGACAGAAGCCAGGTCGCGCCGCCCCACGGGGTGAAGAGCTTCACCACCGGGAACACGTCCGGCATGTTCCCGTCCTCGGCGATCGCCTCGGCGGCGGCGCGGCCATTCTGACCGCTATTGGCAGGCCTTGGGCAAATCTTCGGGATCGAAGTCGGCGAGCGTCACCGGACTGACCTTGCCGGCATGGGGCTTGCCGTTGCGCAGGGCCCTGCCTGTGAGGAAGTTGACATCGCAGGTGTAGTTGCTTGTCGGGTCGTCGAGGGCGAGCGTGTCATAGGTGACATAGGTCAGGCCGGCCACAACAAAGCTGCCATTGCGGAAGGCAATGGTCAGGGTCTGGGTCCATTTGTTGCGGCCAATGCCTTCGTTGAGGGACAGCACGCGCAGCGATCCACCCCGGCCCGCTTCCAGCGACGCCTGCTGGCCGGCCATCGCGCCGTTGAATACCAGATCCGGCTTGATGACCGGCGCATTGAAGGCAACCCCTGAGCCGCTGCGCCTGCCAACAAACAGGTGCAGCGCGGCAGTTTCATCCTCGGCAGCCATCAGCGTGGCCTTGTCCATCACGCCATCGCCGTTGAGGTCGAGCGTGATCTCGGCCAGCGGCGTGGCCGGCCCCGCCTTCTGCGGCTCGTGCTTCACGGCACCGGGCACCTGAGCCGCAGGCGGCGTCTGCGCACCTGCCACACCGGCAAGGAGCACTGGGCACATGGCCACGATGGCAAGGTGCAGGGCAGACGGCATCACAACATGACTTTCAGACGACATTCCCCAGATGAACTCTGGCTCAAGGCGAAATCTGCCCGGATTTGTGATTTTTGACAAGGCCGTGCCGACGTCGTCAGCCTTCGGCCCTTTTCTGGAGGCTCGCTAGGGTTGGTGAGCGGAAAAATTACCGAATTCGCCTTCATCGAGACGCACCTCTCCCCTCGTTTTCGATTGGACACGCGACATCGCAATGCCCTTCGCAGTCGACGTGACAGGCGGCGGTCGTAGGTCCGCGATCATGCGAAAAATCTCCGCAAACAGATTTTTCGGAACCGCTACCTCGGCCATCTGGAACGCGACGGAGCGGCCATGGCCGACGAGCCTGGCGCGATCTTGATCAGCGTCTCCCGCAGCGTCGTCATCGACCAGTCGCTGATCGGCTCCGGCGTCGCCAGCGTGCGCAGGAAGTTGCCGAGATTGTAGGCGAGCGCGTGAAGCTGGAGGCGAACCGCGTTGGCGGCGAAGGAGCGGCAGGA
>JAPLOU010000025.1 GCA_026400535.1 Hyphomicrobiales bacterium | reverse complement strand
TGCTGCAACGCGGGTCGCCGCCTCGGGGATCGGGCGATAGACGATTTCAGTGATGCCGTGATTGGCGTTCGCGACGTCCCAATGGTTGGCGTTGACGCGCATCACGGTGCGCACGTCCGGTTCGCGTGTCACCAGAATGAACGGGCCGGTGCCCATCGCCTGGCGGGTTGCGCCATTCTCGACCTTTTCGCGCAGGTTCTGCGGATCGGCCGCGTTGTTGGCCTCGCTCCACTCCTTGTCCATGATGAACAGGTTGGTGAGGTTGTTGACCAGAAGCGGGTTCGGGCTTTTGGTCTTCACGTGAACCGTGAGGTCATCGACCTTGATGATGTCCTCGACCGAGACCAGCAAAGATTTCATGTCTGCGGCGGGCTTCATGGCCCGCTTCATCGAAAACACCACGTCGTCGGCCGTGAAGGCATTGCCGTTGTGGAATTTCACGTTCGGGCGGAGCTTGAACTCCCACATCGTTGGATCATTCGGCAGAACACGCCACGACACAGCCAAAGCGCCGCCAAGCTTGCCGTCGAAACCGCGGATGACCAGCGGCTCGTATAAGTTGTGTGCCAGCCCATGGTTCGTTCCGATGTTGCCGGAGTGCGGATCAAGGGTCGTGGCGTCCTGCGAGCGGGCCCAGCGCAGCGTCTTGGCGTCGACGGCAACCGTTGTCATGAATGTTGCGGCCATAAGGACGCCAGCCGTGGCGAGCGTCTTGAACGATCTGAAGTGTTTCATGGTGCTGTTTCAACCTTCTGAAGCCTCCGCGTTGTGCAAAGGCGAGAAAAAATCCGGGCGAGAAAAAATCCGTATCTGCTCACCCCCGTCTGCAAGTCGCAAAGTCGGCTTGGTGATGGGGCAGCATAGTCCGGGCTCCCCGCGAACAGCAAGTTTTCGCCTGCGCAAGCGTGCGGCTGGGGTGATTCAGAATCCTCATGGCAGTGCGAACCGTGATGCCTGTCAGCGGCATTTGTTGGCCTGCTATCTGTTGGCTTGTTGTCGCGGGCAACAAAGAGGCCAAAAGGTCCCACGGCTGTCGCTGAGCGGCCATGAACGCCAATGGGCTCCAGTTAGCAAAAAACCCGCTTCTTGAGCGGGTTCTTGGGTGTTTCGTGCCCAGGAAAGGACTCGAACCTTCACAGCTTGCACTACTGGTACCTGAAACCAGCGCGTCTACCAATTCCGCCACCTGGGCACTGGAGCCAGCGTTTATTGGCCATCGCGGGGCCTGTCAACGGAAACCCGCGCGCAATCTGCGTCGGCTTGCGACGGTTGGCGTCCTTCACAGGCGCTGCGCCATGTTCTAGGACACAAGGTGCACAACAAGGTCAGCTCATCATGTCAGTCACATCGGCAAAACTCGTCACGGTGTTCGGCGGTTCGGGTTTTGTCGGCCGACATGTGGTGCGTGCGTTGGCGAAGCGCGGCTATCGTGTCCGCGTCGCGGTGCGCAGGCCCGATCTGGCCGGGCATCTGCAGCCGCTCGGCGTTGTCGGCCAGGTCCACGCGGTTCAGGCCAACCTGCGCTATCCGCAGTCGGTGGCGCGCGCGATCGAAGGCTCGGACGCCGTCATCAATCTTGTTGGCATCCTGCAGGAGCAGGGGCGCCAGACCTTCGATTCGGTCCAGGCAGAGGGCGCGCGCGCGGTTGCTGCGGCCACGGCGGCGGCCGGACGGGCAACGCTGGTGCACATGTCCGCCATCGGCGCCGATGCGGCATCGGCCTCCCAGTATGCGCGGACCAAGGCCTCGGCCGAGGCTGCGGTGCTTGAGGCCGTGCCCCATGCCGTCGTGATGCGTGCTTCGATCATCTTCGGGCCGGAAGATGGCTTCTTCAACCGCTTCGCGGCTCTGGCCCGCATGCTGCCGGTGCTGCCGCTCGTGGGCGGCGGCGACACCCGTTTCCAGCCTGTCTATGTCGGCGATGTGGCCGAGGCGATTGCGCGGGCCGTCGACGGCCAGGTCGCCGGCGGCAAGATCTACGAACTGGGCGGTCCGGCAGTGAAGAGTTTTGCGGAGTTGATCAGCTATGTTTGCGAGGTCACCGGACGCAAGCGTCTGCTCGCGCCCTTGCCCTGGCCGCTTGCGTCGCTGCAGGCCGGGGTTCTTGAGGTGGTCGACAAGCTGACCTTCGGGCTGCTGCCGGATGCCATCAAGATGACGCGCGACCAGGTCACACTGCTGAAGTCTGACAACATCGTGTCCGAGGCGGCCGTTGCGGAAGGCCGCACGCTGGCGGGACTTGGCATCACGCCGCACAGCATCGAAGCCATTGTTCCAGGCTATCTCTGGCGTTTCCGCAAATCCGGCCAGTTCGAGGCAGCCCGTCCGTCCTGACGTTTGCCGGCATCATGGACCTGATCATTATCGGCGCGGGTCCGGCAGGCCTCGCGGCTGCGCATGCGGCCCGTGCGCGCGGCCTGAGCGTCCGGATTCTTGAAGCGCGCACCCGTGTCGGCGGACGGGTTGTCACCACGCTGATGGGCGGCCATCCCGTCGATCTTGGTGCCCACTGGCTGCATGCAGGCCCGATCAATCCGGTGGTGGCCCTGGCCCGCAGCAAGGGTTGGCGATTGAAACGGGCACCCGTCGAGAGCCATCTGTTCGTCGACGGGCGGCGTCATCGACCAGCGCAGGTCGCCGGCTATCATGCCGCATTCGGCAGGGCCGACCGGGCGCTTGCCGCTATGGCCGGGCGTCCGGACATCGCGGCCGATGACGATGTGGCCGCAGCAAGGCTGCCGCCGCTCGGGCAATGGGCGCGCCCGGTTGGCGCGATCACGGGACTGGTCTGCGGCCGGCCGCTGGCGGAGGTCAGCGCGCGCGATTTCGCAAGCTCGGAATATGCCGACAACCTGTTCGCGCCGGAGGGTTTCGGGACACTGCTGGCGCGGCTTGGCCGGGATTTACCGGTTGCCCTCGACGCGCCGGTCACGGCGATCGACTGGTCGGGCCAGACGGTGCGGCTGACCACGCGCCGGGGTGTGGCGGAGGCGGTGAAGGTGCTCGTCACTGCGCCGCCGGTCGTGTTGCAGGGTGGCGCGATCCGGTTCACTCCGCCCTTGCCGGAGGCCACACAGGCCGCGCTCGCCGCCTTTCGGCCTGCCCTTTACGAGCATGTGCTCCTGCGTTGGCCAAATGCGCCGTTTCAGGGCGCTGACAGGATCGCGACACTGACCGGTCGCCGCCTGCCTGGGCTGGGCCTTCTGACCCGTCTCGACGGGACCGCGCTGCACTACCTCGAATTCGACGCGCCTTTGTCGCAGGCCTGTGGGCCAGATCGGACGGCGAAGGCCGCGCATCTGGCCCGGACGATCCTTGCCGGGCAGTTTGGCGCGCGCGCGTTGCGTGGCCTTGCGGTCCTGGCTGCGACCGACTGGCAATCCGATCCGCTGGCGTGCGGCTCATGGTCGAGCGTGCCGCCCGGCCATGCCGCCATTCGGGACGTCCTTGCCATGCCGGTGGCGGAGCGGCTGGCTTTTGCCGGTGAGGCCACCGATCATGCCCAATGGGGCACGGTCGGCGGGGCGTGGATGCAGGGGACGCAGGCGGTCGGGCGCCTGTTCGGGCCGGCCTGATCACAGCATGCTGGGCAGAACCCGGTTGGGCGGGCGATGCCCATCCATCATGGCGCGGATATTGACGATCACCTTCTCGCCCATCTCCATCCGGCCCTCATGGGTGGCGGAGCCCATGTGCGGCAGCAGAACGACCCGGTTGGCCCGCGCCAGCTTGAGAAGGCGGGGGTTCACGGCAGGCTCGTGCTCGAAAACGTCCAGGCCTGCCCCGGCCAGTTCGCCGGCATCGAGCATCCGGGTCAGAGCCACCTCGTCCACGATCTCGCCGCGGGCGGTGTTCACCAGAATGGCGTCCGGTTTCATCATCTTGAGCCGGCGCGCCGAGAGCAGGTGATAGGTGCCGGGCGTGTGCGGGCAATGGACCGTCACGATGTCCATCCGCGCCAGCATCTGGTCAAGCGAATCCCAGTAGGTGGCGTCGAGATCTTCCTCGATCCGAGCATCGACGCGGCGCCTGTTGTGGTAGTGGATCGACAGGCCGAAGGCCTTGGCGCGGCGTGCCACAGCCTGTCCGATCCGGCCCATCCCGATGATGCCGAGGCGCTTTCCGGTGATGCGGGTCCCCAGCATCCAGGTCGGCGACCAGCCTTGCCACTTGTCGTCAGGCACCAGCCGCGCGCCCTCCGGGATCCGGCGCGCCACCGCCATGATCAGCGCCATGGTCATGTCCGCCGTGTCGTCGGTGAGGACGCCGGGGGTATTGGTCACGTCAATGCCGCGGGCGGCTGCGGCCGCCACGTCGATGTTGTCGAAGCCGTTGCCGAAATTGGCGATCAGTTTGAGCCGCTCGCCGGCGACCGCGATGATGTCGGCGGTGATGTCGTCCGTCACCGTCGGCACCAGGACGTCGGCTGTCTTGACCGCCTCCATCAAGGCGTCGCGGGACATCGGCACATCGTCATGGTTGAGCCGGGCGTCGAACAGTTCGCGCATCCGGGTCTCGACCGCCTCTGGCAGCTTGCGCGTCACCACCACCAGGGGCTTCTTGCGATGTGGCATCGAGGTCTCCGTCCAGGTTCGTGCCAGGGCTGGCGCTGTGACACATATTGGTCTGCCACGCCTTTGCCTCAACCGTCCGTTAACGCCGTTGCAGTGAAACTGCCCGGGCGGTCAAGGGCCGGATGCGAGGCGGTCCTGCCGCGACATCTAGCAGGGCCGGTGCGGAACACAATCGAGCCGGCCGTGACGGGGCGGTTCGGTATGGCGCCGCACCGCGCTGACAGGCGCAGGGGATGAGCGGAGGGGCAGTGTTGATGGCAACGCGAAGGGCAACCATGGTGGCAGCCGGGATCCTCGTCCTGGGCGCAAGCCTGATGCCAGTGCCGGCGAAGGCCGCCGGTGAAGTGGCTGGCACCGTCACGGGCCTGCCGGTCCCGCGCTATGTCAGCCTGAAGAATGACCGCGTCAATCTGCGTGAGGGCCCTTCCAAGGAGCACCGCACCACCTGGGTGTTCCAGCGCGCCGGCCTGCCGGTCGAGATCACCGCCGAGTTCGAAACCTGGCGTCGCATCCGTGACGCCGAGGGTGCCGAAGGTTGGGTTCTGCACAGCCTTCTGTCGGGCCGCCGCACGGCGCTGGTGGTTCCATGGTCCAAGAACAAGGACGAGACCATCGCGCTTGTCGAGCGCGCCGACGACCGTGCCGCCCCGTTGGCGAGGCTCAATCCCAATGTGCTGACCAATGTGAAGTCCTGCGCGGGCAGCTGGTGCCGGGTCACGATCGGAGACTTCGACGGCTTCATCAAGCAGGACCGGCTCTGGGGTGTCTATCCCAACGAGCGGCTCAACTGAGCGGCAGGCCTGCTGGCGCCGTCAGGCGCCCCTGGGCCTCAGTCTGACGATCACTTCGATCCGCGACACTTCCATACCCTCGGGCAGGGAGGGCAGTTGCGCCACCGTGATGGCGTCCGACGGAACGTCGATCATGCGGTCTTCGCCTTCGATGTAGAAATGGTGGTGATCGGACGGGTTGGTGTCGAAATAGGTCTTGGCGCCGTCGACCGCGAGCTCCCGCAGAAGTCCAGCCTGGGTGAACTGGTGCAGCGTGTTGTAGACCGTCGCCAGCGAAACCGGCACGCGGGCGCGCATCGCCTCCTCGAACAGGATTTCGGCGCTGATGTGCCGGTCGCCCTTGGCAAACAACAGCCATCCCAGCGATGTCCGCTGGCGTGTCGGGCGCAGGCCGACCGCACGCAGTTTTTCGCGCAGGACATGCACAGGACAGCCCGCAAGCGAGCGGCTTGCCAGATAAGGAGCCGCATTGTCGGGCTGGCCCCGCAGGGCGTCCTCAGATGTCTTGGCAACGGTCATGGTGGCCCTTGAATGCTGCATGCGGCAGAACCGCTGCCACATCGCAAATTATATTCATCCTTCAGGGTGACTTCAACTGAGGATAATGACGGAGGCCAGCCATCCGCCCTTCACGAAGGCCCGTCGCAGTGCTAGGCCTCGCCGCGTCAAGACAGGGAGCTGTCGCTGGACTGTCTCAAGCAGGTAACGGAAGTGTCATGGAACGGCAGTCGAGCTTCACGTACGAGGAAATTCTGGCCTGCGGGCGTGGTGAATTGTTTGGCATGGGCAATGCCCAGCTGCCGCTGCCGCCGATGCTCATGTTCGACCGCATCACGTCGATCAGCGAGACCGGCGGCGTCAATGGCAAGGGCATGGTGATGGCCGAGCTCGATGTCCGTCCCGATCTCTGGTTCTTCCCGTGCCACTTCAAGGGTGATCCGGTCATGCCCGGCTGCCTTGGGCTCGACGCGCTCTGGCAGCTCACGGGCTTTTTCCTCGGCTGGCTCGGCTTGCCCGGCCGTGGGCGTGCACTCGGCGTGGGTGAGGTGAAGTTTGCCGATCAGGTGCTGCCGACGGTCAAGACGGTGGTCTATGGCGTTGAATTCAAGCGCGTGTTCAAGTCCAAGCTCGTGCTCGGCATCGCCGATGGCTGGCTCGAGGCCGATGGCAAGCGCATCTACACGACAGCAGATATGCGCGTGGGGCTGTTCCGGCCGGAATGAGCTGGGACACGCAGGAAAATGCCGGCCAAGACTTGAAAGCGCTGCGCGGCGCTTGCAGTTAAGGAAAGGCTGCGCGATCACGCCCGCACTGTCATGACGACGCCTCACAGCGCGCATGAGCCAAATGACATCTGGAGGCACTCCACCATGAAGCGCGTCGTCGTCACGGGGATGGGCATCGTCTCGTCCATCGGAAACAATACGCAGGAGGTGCTGGCCTCGCTGCATGAGGCCAGGTCCGGGATCGCCATCGAGCAGGATTTCATCACCCACGGCTTTCGCAGCCAGGTCGCCGGCCGGCCCACGCTGGATCCGGCGACGGTCGTTGACCGGCGCGCCATGCGCTTCCATGGCGGCGGCTCTGCCTGGAACCATGTCGCCATGGATCAGGCGATTCTCGACGCGGGGCTCGATGCGTCCGACATCTCGAACGAGCGCACCGGCATCATCATGGGCTCCGGAGGACCCTCCACCGTTTCCCTGATCGAGGCTTACGAAAAGGCCAAGGAAAGCGGCAATTCCAAGCGCGTTGGTCCCTTCGCCGTGCCCAAGGCAATGAGCTCGACGGCCTCGGCCACGCTTGCCACCTGGTTCAAGATCAAGGGCGTGAACTATTCGATCAGCTCGGCCTGCGCCACCTCGAACCATTGCATCGGCAATGCCTACGAGATGATCCAGTATGGCAAGCAGGACGTGATGTTTGCCGGCGGCTGCGAGGAGCTGGACTGGACCTTGTCCGTGCTGTTTGATGCCATGGGCGCCATGTCCAGCAAGTTCAACGACAATCCGTCGATGGCCAGCCGCGCCTATGACGTCAACCGCGACGGTTTCGTGATTGCCGGCGGGGCCGGTGTGGTGGTGCTCGAGGAGCTCGGCCACGCCAAGGCTCGCGGTGCCAAGATCTATGGCGAGGTTGTCGGCTACGGGGCGACCTCGGATGGCTACGACATGGTCGCGCCATCGGGCGAGGGAGCGGTGCGCTGCATGCGGCAGGCGCTCAGCTCATACAAGGGCAAGGTCGACTACATCAACCCGCACGGGACGTCGACGCCCGTGGGCGATGCCAAGGAGATCGAGGCGATCCGCGAGGTCTTCGGCGGGGCCGACAAGTCGCCGCTGATTTCCGCCACCAAGTCGCTGACGGGCCATTCGCTGGGCGCGACCGGCGTGCAGGAGGCGATCTACTCGCTGCTCATGCTGAACAACGACTTCGTCTGTGAGAGCGCCCACATTGAAACGATCGATCCGGCTTTTGCCGACATGCCGATTGTGCGCAAGCGTGTCGACAATGCCGGGCTGGCCTGCGTGCTCTCCAATTCCTTCGGCTTCGGAGGCACCAATGCCACCATTGTGATGAAGCGGCTGGAGGCGTGATCCGGATGCAGCTGATGGCGGGTAAGCGCGGCCTCATCATGGGTGTCGCGAACCAGAATTCGATCGCCTGGGGGATCGCCTCCATGCTGGCCAAGCACGGGGCGGACTGCGCCTTCACCTATCAGGGCGAGGCACTCGGCAAGCGGGTGAAGCCGCTGGCGGAGAGCATCGGGGCGAAGCTGGTCATCCCCTGCGATGTCGAGGATCTGGCCTCGGTCGATGCGATGTTCGAGGCGCTCAAGGCCGGCTGGGAAACGCTTGATTTTGTGGTTCACGCCATTGGCTTCTCCGACAAGGACGAGCTCAAGGGCAAATATGCCGACACCACCCGCGCCAATTTCTCGCGAACCATGGTGATTTCCTGCTTTTCGTTCACCGAAGTGGCGAAGCGTGCCGCCGCAATGATGCCGGCGGGCGGCTCCATCATCACGCTGACCTATGGCGGCTCGATGCGGATCATGCCGAACTACAATGTCATGGGCGTTGCGAAGGCGGCGCTCGAAGCCTCCGTGCGCTATCTCGCCAATGATTTCGGCCCGCAGGGCATCCGCGTCAACGCGCTGTCACCCGGCCCTGTGCGCACGCTGGCTGGCGCGGGCATCACCGACGCGCGCGCGATGTATGCCTGGCAGCGCGCCAACGCGCCGCTGCGCAAGTCCGTGTCGCCCGAAGAGATCGGCGGCTCGGCGCTGTATTTCCTGTCGGACCTGTCGGGCGGCGTCACCGGCGAGGTGCACCACATCGATGCGGGTTTTCACATCACCTCGATGCCGACGGTGGAAAACCTAAGGGCGATCGACCTCAAGGGTGCGGGCGAATAGTCAGCCCGCCTCCGCCATCAGTGCCGTCAGCCGCTGGACCAGCGCGGTGCTGTCCTGCGCGATCTCCAGACGCTTGCTGCGCGCTGTCTCGCCCGAAACGATCATGACGTCGGATTTGCGCAGGTTCAGGGCCTTGTCAGGGTAACCGCCCAGAGCCGCATGCGCGGCGCCTGGGACGGGGGCCGGGCCTTGAGACCGATCCCCGGCAGGGGGGGCGACCGTCAGAAGCCGCGACCAGTTCCTGACGAGCGTCAAGCGCGGCATTCGGGGTCAGCCGCACCATGAGGCCAACGCAAGGGGAGTGCAGCCCGGCCTGTCACAGAAAGGCTGCCCGGCGATGGCCGGGCTCGCCGCCTTCACAGTCCCAGCTTTTTCTTCCGTTGGCCAAGCGTGCGCAGGCGCAGTGCGTTCAGCTTGATGAAGCCGGCCGCATCGCGGTGGTCATAGGCGACGGCGCCTTCCTCGAAGGTGACAAGGTCCTGGTCGTAGAGCGAATAGGGGCTCGACCGGCCGATGACGATCGTGTTGCCCTTGTAGAGCTTGAGCCGCACCGTGCCGGTCACGAATTGCTGGCTTTTGTCGATCAGCGCCTGCAGCATCTCGCGCTCTGGCGAGAACCAGAAGCCATTATAGATCAACTCGGCATATTTCGGCATCAACTCGTCCTTGAGATGGGCTGCACCGCGATCAAGCGTGATGCTCTCGATCGCCCGGTGGGCGACATGCAGGATGGTGCCGCCTGGCGTCTCGTACAGTCCGCGGGACTTCATGCCGACGAAACGGTTCTCGACAAGGTCAAGCCGGCCGATGCCGTTGATCTTGCCGAGCCGGTTGAGTTCGGTCAGCAGGGTCGCCGGCGTCATCGCCACGCCGTTGATGCCAACCGCATCGCCTTCCTTGAAGTCGATGGAGATGATCGTCGCCTTGTCGGGCGCAGCTTCCGGGCCATCGGTACGCGAATAGACATAGTCCGGCACTTCCTGCGCAGGATCTTCCAGCACCTTGCCCTCGGAAGAGGCGTGCAGCAGGTTGGCGTCGACCGAGAAAGGAGCTTCGCCGCGCTTGTCCTTGGCAATCGGAATCTGGTGCTGTTCGGCAAAGGCGATCAGCTGTTCGCGCGAGCGAAGGTCCCATTCGCGCCATGGCGCGATAATGGTGATGTCGGGCTTCAGCGCATAGTAGGTCAGCTCGAAGCGCACCTGGTCATTGCCCTTGCCGGTCGCGCCGTGGCTGACGGCATCCGCACCCATCTGTTCGGCGATCGCGATCTGGCGCTTGGCGATCAGCGGGCGGGCGATCGAGGTGCCGAGCAGGTAGACGCCTTCGTAGACGGCGTTGGCGCGGAACATCGGGAACACGTAATCCTTGACGAAAGTCTCGCGCAGATCGTCGATGAAAATGTTCTCGGGCTTGATGCCGAGCAGCAGCGCCTTGTCGCGCGCAGGTCCCAGCTCCTCTCCCTGTCCGAGATCGGCGGTGAACGTGATCACCTCGCAGCCATAGGTCGTCTGCAGCCATTTCAGGATGATCGAGGTGTCGAGGCCGCCGGAATAGGCGAGGACGACTTTCTTCACGGTCTTGTCAGGCTTGGTCATGAGGCACTTTCGGATGGGTTCGGCAGCAGGCAGTCGCGAAGGACGATCCATGAGACCGTCCGGTAGCCGAACATCTCTGACGGCGCAACCGTGCCTCCCGGCCACGGCCCTGAATCCTGGCTAACGTTCACCGGTTGAGGATCTCGGTGAGGCATGCGGGGTTTCTCACCGCTTTGTTGCGGCGTGGCGCAAGGTTTCTTTAGGCGTTGTGACTTCGCAGGATGTTGAAAGCAAAGGGATGGACGACGGCCATGTTGGCTGGGCCGTGGCCTGTTCGGGAGCGTGCTGCATCGTCACGGAAAGTGACACCGGGACCCAGTGCAAAGAGTTTTCGATGGCCCGGTGGCGCTGGACAGCTTTGGCGAAAGCGGCTGCGGTGAGGGGCCTTGAGGTGACGCCGGCGCGGGTCTGGCTGCTGTTCTTGCCTGTTTCATGCACAGTTGCCTCGACTTTGGCGATGGCTGCGATGGCGGGAAAGCGAGGTTCTCCGGGCAAGCAGCGCTCGCCGTTCAGCCGGTCTATGCTGGATGAGACGCTGGCCTTGCACTCCTCGACACGGCCATGGCCCTTGCCGGCCTGAGTGTCCGCGCTGATTTTTGCGCCAGCCGCTCCGGCAGAAGGGGGATCGTCTCCTGTTCGCTGCTTCCCGCCGCCATCGTTGCCTGGCCCAGCGCCAGCCGCTCGCGCGTGGCGAAGGCTGAGACCTGATGCTAAGCCGCGCGTCCGTTCGTCCTGTCATGGCTGCCATGCGAGGTCTTTCCATCAATCGCCACCAGAGCCGGCGCATCGGGCCTCAGCCTCATCGCGCAGGACACGAAAGATCCGAAAACAGCCCGGGATCGATCCGGTTCAGCACGATCCGCAGCCGGCGCGAGCTGGTGATGGCGTGATGAAAGGGCACGAAACGCCGCACGAAAGGCAGGTTATCCTCGCCCCATTCCACCAACTCATCGAAATCGTCGCCGGCCCCGATCGTCCCGCACACCACCAGCAGCAAGACCTCGGGCAGCAGATGCGCCACACGCCAGCGCTTGCGATCATCCTCAAGCAAACCGCCATAATCCAGCAGAACCGGCAAACGCGGGCGATCACTCCCAAACAGGGATGCCTGCTTCAGCATCCATCCCTTGAATCTGGCCCACGCCAGCCGCGATAGGACCGTTAATCGCAGTTCAGGGCCGTGGCCTCCGGGCCCATGGCCTTGCGGCCTGCGGGCGGATGCTTACAGTACCATTCCGAATCGTGTGAGGAGCCAATGCCGTCGCGGCCTTCCCTGGACTTCTGGTTCGACTTCGCCTCGACGTATTCTTATCTGTCGGTGATGCGCATCGGACGCTTGGCGGATGATGCGGCAGTTGAGATCCGCTGGCGGCCCTTCCTTCTGGGACCGATCTTTGCTGCGCAGGGCTGGAACAACTCGCCGTTCAACCTGTTTCCCGCCAAGGGCCGCTACATGTGGCGGGACATGGAACGGCGCTGCCAGAAATATGGCCTGCCGCTCAAGCGCCCGGCGCCCTTTCCGCAGAATTCGCTGAGCTGCGCACGCGTCGCCTTGGCTGGTCGGGACGCCGGGTGGACGCCACCCTTCACCAAGGCCTGCTTTCACCTTGGGTTCGGCGAAGGGCGTTCGATCCAGGACGAAGCGGTGATTGTCGAGGCATTGCGGGTGGCGAATATCGATGCACAGGCAGCCCTGAGCCAGTCCAAGAGCGAGGACATCAAGGGCCGCCTCAAGGCAGAAACCGAGCTTGCCAAGTCGCTCGGAATCTTCGGCGCCCCCGCCTTCGTCACGCAGGATGGCGAGATCTTCTGGGGCGACGACCGCCTCGAAGACGCCATCGAATGGGTCAGGCAGTAGCAGGCTCAGGGCTGCGGCGACCCGTCGGGTTCGATGCCGTCCGGGCTGAACTCATGAACCTGCGAACAAAACTCGCACGTCACCTTCACCTTGCCGTCGTCGGCCACCATGTCCCGCCGCTCCGTCGGCGAGAACTTCCGCAGCATGCCGAGGACGGTCTCGCGCGAACAGCGGCAGACCTCCCGCACGGGCGCCTCTTCGAACACCCTTGCACCGCGTTCATGGAAAAGCCTGTAGACCAGCCGCTCGCTTTCAAGCATCGGATCAACCAGTTCATGGTCCTCGACGGTGTCGATCAGGGCGCGCGCCTCGGTCCAGGCGTCGTCGGCCACGCCGTCGGGGTCGCGTTCCGGCAAGGATGATTTGTTGGGATCGTCGCCGGGATCGAGGTCCTGCTGCCTCTGCCGTTCCGGCGACGTCGGCAGGAACTGGACCATGATCCCGCCGGCGCGCCAGCTCTCCCCCTGCGAGCCGACGACGCGCGCCGTAGCGAGGCGAAGGCGCGTCGGGATCTGCTCCGACTGCCGGAAGTAGCGATGCGCGGCGGCCTCAAGCCCATCGGCTCCGTCAAGCGGCACGACGCCCTGATAGCGCGAGGCATGGCTGCCCTGGTCGATGGTCATGCCGAGATAGCCCGAGCCCAGCAGGGCAGCCGTGCTGGTCTGCTGGCTGGCGACCGCGTGGCCCAGCCGCTCCGCGTCAAACCGCGCCATGGCGCGCAGACGGTCCGGCGCGTCGAAATCGACCACCACCATCTCGATCGGGCCATCCGTCTTGGTCTGGAGCTGGAAGCGGCCTTCGAACTTCAGCGCGGTGCCGAGCAGGGCGGTCAGCGCTGCCGCTTCGCCCAGCACGCGCGCGACAGGCTCCGGATAGCCGTGGCGGTGCAAGATCGCATCAAGCGCAGGTCCCAGACGGACCACGCGACCGCGCACGTCGAGCGCCCCGACGGTGAAGGGCAGGACGCGGTCATCCTGCTCGGCGGCGGCGGTCAGAACAGTCTCGGTCATCCCTCAGGCCTGAACCTGCCCGAAGCACCAGGCCAGAATCGCCTTCTGCGCATGAAGGCGGTTCTCCGCCTCGTCATAGACGACGGATTGCGCGCCATCCATGACCGCGTCCGTGACCTCTTCGCCGCGCGTGGCGGGCAGGCAGTGCATGAACACGGCGTGCTTGTCGGCCCGCTTCATCAGCGCCTCGTCGACCTGGTAGGGACGCAGCAGATTATGGCGGTTGCCTTCCGTGTCGCCCATCGACACCCAGCAGTCGGTGATGACGCAATCAGCGCCTTCTGCCGCCTCCTCGGGCCTGCGGGTGAGCGTCAGCCTCGCGCCGTTCTCCGTCGCCCAGTTGAGCAGGTGGGCGGGCGGCTGCAGTTCCTCCGGCGTGGCGATGTGCAGGTCGAAATCGAAGCGGCCGGCGGCATGGACCCATGAGGTCAGCACATTGTTGGTGTCGCCGGTCCATGCGATCTTGCGCTTGTTCAGCGGGCCACGATGCTCCTCGAAGGTCATGATGTCGGCCATCACCTGGCACGGGTGAGAGGTCTTGGTCAGCCCGTTGATCACCGGCACCGTGGCGTACTCGGCGAACTCACGCAGTTGTTCGTGATCGAGCATGCGGATCATAATGCCGTCGACATAGCGCGAGAACACGCGGGCCGTGTCGGCCACGCTCTCGCGCTCGCCGAGCTGGATCTCCCGCCCGGTGACGAACATCGGCGTTCCGCCGAGCTCGTGGATGCCGACCTCGAACGACGCGCGCGTGCGCAGGGATGGCTGGTCGAAGATCATCGCCACGACCTTGCCGCCAAGGGACTTGTCGGCGTCGGCGGCCGGCGTGCGTCGGCGCGCCTTGATGCCTGAGCCTGCATCAAGCAGCGCCCGCAACTGGGCCGTGGTGAAATCGGACAGATCAAGAAAATGACGCACCATCGCGGCACTCCAACAAAGGTGAGGATGCTCACTCGGCCGCGGCGCGCGACAGGTCGGCTTCCACGGCGGTAGCGGCCTGCTCCAGCCGCGCCATGGCCTCTGCGAGGTCTGCTTCCGTGATCGTCAGCGGCGGGATCAGTCGCACCACATTGTCGCCGGCCCCGACGCTGAGCAGGCCGGCCTTGCGGGCGGCGGCCTGAAACTCGGTGTTCGGCACGCGGCACTTGACGCCGATCAGCAGGCCCTGTCCGCGGACGCCCTCGATGACCTTCGGGTGGCGGTCGGCAAAGGCCGCCAGCTTCTGCTTGAACGAGAGGGCGATGTCGTTGACATGGGTGAGGAAGCCCTCGGCCAAGACCACGTCGAGGACGGCGTTCCCGACCGCCATGGCCAGCGGATTGCCACCGAACGTGGTCCCATGCGTGCCGGCGGTCATGCCGACAGCCGCCGCCTCCGTGGCGAGGCACGCTCCCATCGGAAAGCCGCCGCCGATGCCCTTGGCGATCGACATGATGTCGGGCGTGATGCCGCTCCACTCATGGGCGAAGAGCTTGCCCGTGCGGCCGACGCCGGTCTGGACCTCGTCCATGATCAGCAGCAGGCCGTGCTCGTCACACAGTTCGCGAAGGCCGCGCAGGCATTGGGATGGAACCTGCCGCAAGCCCCCTTCGCCCTGGACAGGCTCGATCATGATTGCGGCAGTCGCGGGGGTGATCGCGGCCTTCAGCGCATCATGATCGCCGAATGCGACCTGATCAAAGCCATCGACCTTGGGCCCGAAGCCCTCGAGGTACTTCTTCTGTCCGCCGGCGGCGATGGTCGCCAGGGTGCGGCCATGGAAGGCGCCTTCGAAGGTGATGATCCGGTAGCGCTCGGGATGACCATGGGCGTGATGGAACTTCCGCGCCATCTTGATCGCGGCCTCGTTGGCTTCCGCTCCCGAATTGCAGAAAAAAACCGTCTGCGCGAAAGTGCTGGCGATCAGCCGCTCGGCGAGGCGTTTGCCGTCCGGCATCTGGTAGAGGTTCGAGGTGTGCCAGAGTTTGGCCGCCTGATCCTGCAGGGTCTTGACCAGATGCGGATGCGAATGGCCAAGCGAGTTGACCGCGATACCGGAACCGAAGTCGAGATACCGCTCGCCGGTGGTGGTGATCAGCCAGGGCCCTTCGCCCCGTTCAAAAGCGACATCGGCGCGGGCATAGGTGGGAAGAATGGGCGTGATCATCAGAACAGTCCTTGAAGATCGATGCATGGCGCGTTTCACGGCGCTGGGGGGCGGAAACAGGCGAAGGAAACATCACAGCACACGGGCGCCGCGTTGCCGCGCGCCGTCGCAGGGGTCATCGTCGATCGCGCGACCTCGTTCCGTTCCAGCCCATTCTGCTCATCAGTCTCGACCGATCGATGACGGCGCACAATCAAAGACGGCGCAAAATCAAACGCCGTCGGACGGGGCCCGACGGCGGATGCGACTATGCTGACACAGGACGGTGTTGTCAATGTTCGCTCAGGGCCACGTTCGCTCAGGGCCTCGTCCTTTGTCCGTGGAGCCAGCCAAGCAGACCGCGTGTGGAGCCATCGCGCCCGTCCGCCGATTGCCGCCCCTCGACCATGGCCTGTAGCCCTGTGGCCAGTTCCTTGCCGAGTTCGACGCCCCATTGGTCGAAGGCATTGATGTTCCAGATCGTGGCCTCGACGAAAACGCGGTGTTCATAAAGCGCGACGATCCGGCCGAGCGTGAAAGGGTCGAGCCTGCGGTAGAGCAGCATGGTGGAGGGGCGGTTGCCCGGAAACACGCGGTGCGGAGCAAGCCGATCGATCTCGCCTGCCGGCAGGCCTCGCGCCATGAGTTGCGCGCGGGCCTCACCAAGCGTCCGTCCCAGCATGAGCGCCTCGGCCTGGGCCAGCGCGTTGGCGCACAAGATGGCGTGGTGTTGGGCAAGATCGGGCTCATGCGCCTCGGCCGCCAGCAGGAATTCCGCGGGGACGGGGTCAGTGCCCTGATGCAGGAGCTGCATGAAGGCGTGCTGGCCGTTCGTTCCCGGCTCGCCCCAGACCACGGGTCCGGTTGGCGCCGCAACCGCCGATCCGTCGAGCTGGACGGCCTTTCCGTTCGATTCCATGTCGAGTTGCTGGAGGTAGGCCGGCAATCGCGCCAGCCGCTGGTCGTAGGGAAGGACCGCGCGCGTGGCATGGCCGCAGCCATTGCGGTGCCAGATGCCGACCAGCGCGAGCCAGACCGGCAGGTTCCGTTCGAGTGGCTGCGTGCGGAAATGCTCATCCATGGCATGCGCGCCGGCCAGAAATCTCCCGAAGCGGTCCGGTCCGATGGCGAGCATCAGCGGCAGGCCGACCGCCGACCAGACCGAGTAACGGCCGCCGACCCAATCCCAGAAACCGAAGACGCGCCCCGGCGGAATCCCGAAGGCGGCCACCTTCTCGAGCGCAGTCGAGACGGCGCAGAACTGCGCGGCGACCGCGGCTTCGCCAAGCGCGGCCACGATCCAGCGCCGCGCCGATTGCGCATTGGTCATCGTCTCGATGGTGGTGAAAGTCTTCGAGGCGACGATGACGAGCGTGCGCGCCGGATCGAGGCCCTTCAGTGTGTCCGACAGGTGCGCGCCGTCGATGTTCGAAATGAAGTGGGCGCGCGGCCCGTCATGGTACGGGCTGAGCGCCAGCGTCGCCATCACCGGTCCGAGATCCGAGCCGCCGATGCCGATGTTGACAACATCCGTGAAGGGCCTGCCGTCATGGGCGGCGATGGCACCGGAGCGGACGCCCGTACAGAACGCGCCCATGGCGCCGAGCACGGCCTCGACATCCGGCATGACATTGCGACCGTTGACCATTACGGGGCGGCCAGAGCGGTTTCGGAGCGCGGTGTGCAGCACGGCGCGACCTTCGGTGATGTTGATCGTCGCGCCCCCGAGCATGGCGTCGCGGCGGCGCTCGACATCGGCAGCGCGCGCGATGGCGAAAAGCTGCGTCATCACCGCTGGCGTCAGCATCGTCTTGGACGCATCGAAGAGAAGGTCGCCATCGCTGAGCGAGAACCGCGAGAAGCGCTCCGGATCTGCCGCGAACAGCGCGCGCATGGAACGCTTCGCCGCGAGCGCGCCTGACCGGCGCAGGTTTCGCCACAGGGCTGCATCGATCATCGGGATCACTCGCGCAGATTGGAAGCCAGGCAGTCCATGTAGCCCGCCAGCCGCCGCTGCGGAAGCGGATTCCACTTTGCCTCGACTTGCTCTACATCCGATGGGATGCGTCCTGGCAGTGCTGCGGCCAGGCCTGCCTCCTTGTCCCTCTCTTGCCGCGAGAAAAAGGCACGTTCATGACCATCACGCTGCATCAGGGCGATCTGCCCGCCGGATATGATCCGGGCCCGTCCATCGCCATCGACACCGAGACATTGGGCCTCAACCCGCATCGTGATCGGCTGTGCGTCATCCAGCTGTCACGGGGCGACGGCTCCGCCGAGGTTGTGCAGATCGCCAAGGGCGCAGCATCACCCCCGGTGCTCTGCGCCATCCTCGCCGATCCGTCAGTCCTGAAGATCTTCCACTTTGCCCGCTTCGACATCGCCGTGCTGCGGCACAGCTTCGGGGTGGTCACCACGCCGGTCTACTGCACCAAGATCGCCTCGCGCCTTGTGCGGACCTACACCGACCGGCATGGCCTCAAGGACCTCGTGCGCGAACTGCTGGGCGTCGAGTTATCCAAGCAGCAGCAGTCGTCGGATTGGGGCGCGGCGGACCTGAGCAAGGAGCAACTGGCCTATGCAGCGTCCGATGTGCTGTATCTTCATCAGCTGAAGGCAAAGCTCGACGTGCTGGTCGACCGTGAAGGACGCGCGGGACTTGCGAAGGCATGCTATGAATTCCTCCCGACGCGGGCCGAACTCGATCTGCAGGGCTGGCCAGAGGCGGACATCTTTGCGCATTCGTGAGAGATGACAGGCATTGTTGTTGCATTGACGGCTCGCCGCGACCGGCGTCATGAAATAGCCCAGAGGACGGCCTAGACCCGCTGCATGACAGTTGTGAACATGGCCAGCATGACCGACAGCGTGGATGCGGCGCGCCGCGCGCAGCAGGCGCAGCGGCGTGACCAGGCCATCCGCGCCTATCGCACCGCGCGCAGGCACAGCCGGCTGGTGCGGGTTCTGAGGCTGGCCATTCCGCTCGGTGCTGTTCTGAGCTTCGCGGGCTTCATCGTGGTGCCCTTCATCAATCCGTTCCGTGCCGCCGGCGTGCGCGTGGGCGCGGTCAAGATGGACGGCACGCGCGTGACCATGGAGCAGCCCCGGCTCGCAGGCCATCGCAAGGACAACAAGCCCTATGAGGTGACGGCCGTCAGCGCGGTGCAGGACATCCGCATTCCCAACATCATCGAGATGAACGAGATGACCGCCCGTCTGGTGAACACCGATGACAGCGTGCTCAACCTTACCGCCAAGAGGGCGGTCTTTGACAGCCAGAAGGAACAGCTCAAGCTGCGCGAGGATGTCCGCCTTCGCACGCAATCCGGTCAGGAGGCATTCCTGACGTCCGCCGATGTGGACTTCAAGGCCGGGACCGTGACCTCGCGGGAGGCTGTCACTGTGCGTCTTCCGGACATGAGCGTCTCGGCCGACGGTCTCGAGGTGGTCGACAACGGCGCACAGATTGCCTTCATCGGCCGGGTGTCCGCCCTGATCGACGACAAGGACAGCGCGAGGGCCGCTGCCGCCTCGCCTGCCAAGTCCGGGGCTGCGTCGCCCTCCGCGCCTGCGCCGGCCCCGTCTATCGCCACGTCCGTTCCACCCGGCCCGGTCACGGCTGCGCCTGCCATCAACCTGCGCGGGGTGACGATCATTGACCCGGCCAACGGCCGCGCCGTTCCCGTGCGTCCCGCTCCCTGAAGGATTTCCAGAACATGGTCTCGCGCGATCTTTGCTGTGCCCTCGGGCTGTCCCTGGTCCTCATGCCAGCCGTTGCAATGGCCCAGTCGGCCCGGCCGGTTGCTGCCACGCCCACCAATGCGCCATTGAGCAGTCTGGGAAGCAATTCGAAGGATCCGATCAAGATCGACGCCGACCGGCTTGACGTCCTCGACAAGCAGAGCAAGGCGGTGTTTGCTGGCAATGTCGTGGCCGTCCAGGGCAAGACGACCATGCGGTGCTCGAAGATGACGATCTTCTACGACAATCGTGGCCAAACGGCCGCCGGGACCGCCACGGGCCGCACGCCGAGGCCTCAACCGGCTGCCTCTCCTGCCAGCGTGGGCGGCGACGGCGGCATCAAGCGCCTCGAATGCGACGGGCCAGTCACGGTCACATCCGAGGATCAGGTGGCCACCAGCCAGAAGGCGGTCTTCGATCGGGAGAATGACCTGGTGGTCATGACCGGTGACGTCGCGCTCGCGAAGGGGCCGAATGTGACGCGTGGCGAGCGGCTGGTTTACAACACCAAGACCGGCATCGCCAATTTCGATGGCGGCCGTGTGCGCGGCTTCTTCGTGCCGGGATCGGCTGAGCCGCCCGGCGCGGCAGTCCCGGCAAGGCCTGCGCGTTCTGGCCAGCCAGGCTCCGCAACCAATTGACGGCGTGCCGGTCCATGCGGATAGCTGACTCCCGGCAGGCAGGGGCATCGTCGACGTGAAGTTTCCGTTCAGCTTCGGCAAGACGCGGGTCGCGGTTCCCGCCGCGCCATCCCTGCCCGTCCAGGTGCCGCGGCCGGGCAGCGCTGCGTTGGGCGCGGCAGACCAGTTGCGTGAACTGCTGGCCGAGGAGGCGGAGCGGCAGGCAGCGACGACCACACCGGCCACGGCAAACACGGTGTTTGCCGCCGCGCAGACCCAATCCCAAGCGCTCAACGCCAGCGTCGGCGTCCTGTCGGTGACGGGTCTGCGCAAGAGTTACCGCGGCCGAACGGTTGTCAACGATGCCGGCCTGAACGTCCGCAACGGCGAGGCGGTCGGCCTGTTGGGTCCGAACGGCGCCGGCAAGACCACGATCTTCTACATGATCACCGGCCTTGTCGCGGCAGACCAGGGCCGCATCACCCTTGATGGCAATGATATCACGCACCTGCCAATGTACCGCCGCGCACGCCTCGGGATCGGCTATCTGCCGCAGGAACAGTCGATCTTTCGCGGCCTGACCGTCGAGGACAACATCCGTGCCGTTCTTGAGGTTGTCGAGCCGAATCGCAAGCGGCGCGAGGCGGAACTCGACGCGTTGCTGGACGAGTTCAAGATCACGCGCCTGCGCAAGGCGCCGTCGATCGCCCTGTCGGGTGGCGAACGCAGGCGCTGCGAGATCGCCCGCTCGCTCGCGGCGCGCCCGTCCTTCGTGTTGCTTGACGAACCCTTCGCAGGCATTGATCCGATTGCGGTCGGGGACATCCAGGCCTTGGTCCGCCAACTCACCGACCGCGGCATCGGCGTGCTGATCACGGACCATAATGTGCGTGAGACGCTCGGGCTCGTCGACAGGGCCTACATCATCCATTCCGGCCGCGTTTTGACCGAGGGCAGCCCCGAAGACATCGTCGCAAACCCGGATGTCCGGCGCGTCTATCTCGGCGAGGACTTCCGCCTCTGAGGGACTGCCGAACGGCAGACCCGGCTGTCAACCCGGCATTAAGCACCTTGTTCTTGTGACGATCTTCCTTTGACCTTCGCTCCCCGGAGTCATAGGTTCTTAAAGGAACGCAAGTTTCATGCCGACTGGGTATTGGCACGAATCAGCGCGCTGAAGGACTGACAGGGACGCGATGGGCATTTCCGCCAAGCTTGAGATGAGGCAGGGGCAGTCCCTTGTCATGACGCCGCAGCTCCTGCAGGCGATCAAGCTGCTGCAGCTGTCCCATCTCGATCTGCAGAACTTTGTGGACGCCGAGCTCGAACGCAATCCGCTGCTGGAGCGGGCCGATGGCGATGACGGCCCGGACATCGGCGAACAGGAGCGTGGTCAGGACGAGTTCAATCAAGGTCCATCCGCCGAGATCGCCGGATCGACCGATGAGGGTGGTCAGGGCGACTGGCTCGGAACCGAACTGGCGACCGGGCGCGAGAGCCTCGAGCGAGACCTCGGAACCCGTCTCGACAATGTCTTTCCGGATGATCTGCCGCAGGCGGCGCGCCATGAACGGACCGCCGAGGACATGCTTCCGGTCATGGGTGGCGGTGCGGTCAGCAGCGGCGGCTCGGCCAGTTTTGACGATGATCTGCCGGGCCTGGAGGAAACACTGGCGGTCGAGCAGGATCTCCACACCGTTCTGATCGAGCAGCTTGATGTCGCCACCACGGACGCGGCGGAGCGCCTTCTGGGCCGCCAGTTGATCGACGCGATCAATGAGGCGGGATACTTTGCCGATGATCTGTCCGAGATGGCTGAGCGGCTTGGCGTCGCCACGGCGCGCCTGGAGGGCTTGCTCGCGCTGATCCAGACCTTCGAGCCGAGTGGAATCGGCGCGCGCGACGTGGCCGAGTGCCTGACCATCCAGTTGAAGGACAAGAACAGGTTTGATCCGGCAATGGCGGCGCTGGTGGCCAACCTGCCCTTGCTGGCCAAACGGGACCTTGCCCAGCTCAGGCGGATCTGCGGTGTCGACGATGAGGATCTGACCGAGATGATCGCGGAAATACGGCAGCTTGATCCCAAGCCAGGCCGCGGCTTCGGCAGCTCCGCCGTCCAGTCGATCACGCCGGACGTCATCATCCGTGCGGCACCGGACGGCTCTTGGCTGATCGACCTCAATCCGGACACCCTGCCGCGCGTGCTGGTCAACCAGACCTATCACGCCCGTGTCAGCAAGGCCGCCCGCAGCGACGCGGAAAAGGCCTTCATTGCCGATTGCCTGCAGACCGCCAACTGGCTGACGCGCAGCCTCGAACAGCGCGCCCGCACGATTCTGAAGGTCGCCAGCGAGATCGTGCGCCAGCAGGACGCCTTCTTCGCCTATGGCGTCGAGCATTTGCGGCCGCTCAACCTGAAGACCGTGGCCGACGCCATCGCCATGCATGAATCGACGGTTTCGCGCGTCACCTCGAACAAATACCTGATCAGCCCGCGCGGCCTGTTCGAGATGAAGTACTTCTTCACCGCCTCGATCGCCAGCACCGGCTATGGCGAAGCGCATTCCGCCGAGGCCGTGCGTCACCGGATCAGGTCGATGATCGATGGCGAGGCTGTCCGCGAGGTGCTTTCGGATGACGCCATCGTTGTCAAGCTGCGCGAGCAGGGCATTGATATTGCACGCAGAACTGTCGCGAAATACCGCGAGGCCCTCGGTATCGGCTCGTCGATGGAGCGGCGGCGCGAGAAGCTCCAGGGCGGCGCGCGCGCGCGCTGAGGCCGCAGCGCCGTACAGGGTCCGCGAGCCCGCCCGTCAGGCCCCGGAATGCGTTGACAGGACCTGGGGAAAGGACCACCTTCAGGTTGCACGGTGCGGTCGGATGGCTCCATTCCGGACCATCTTCGGCGCCGGCGGCCGGGCCTGTCCTGTCCGGCTTCGGCAGTCCCGCTGAACTTTGGAGGAGAAGGCATGGGTCTGCGTGTCTCTGGCAAGAACCTTGATGTTGGCGAAGCAATCCGGTCGCAGGCGGAACAAAGGGTCGGATCGGCACTCGGAAAGTACTATGAAGGCAGTTACAACGGGCATGTCACGGTCGCGAAGGACGGTACCGGGTTTCGCAGCGATGCGGTGCTGCACCTGTCCTCAGGCATCACGCTCGAAGCATCGGGCAGTGCCCATGATGCCTATCTCAGCCTCGACAAGATGGTCGAGCGCATGGAAAAGCGCCTGCGGCGCTACAAGCGCCGGCTGAAGGATCATTCGGGCAACGCCCATAATCGCCGGGTTCTGATGCAGATCCCGTCCTATGTCATCGAGGCCCCTGACGAGGATGTCGAGGAGGACAACACGCCTCAGGCTCCAGGTGCCCATCCCGCCATCGTCGCCGAAACGACCAGATCGTTGCATGAACTGAGCGTCAGCGACGCTGTCTCCGACCTGGACCTGACCGGGTCACCCGTCCTCGTGTTCAGAAATGCTGGCAATGGCCGTGTGAACATCGTATATCGACGCCGCGACGGCAATATCGGGTGGATTGATCCACCGACGTCCTTGTCTTGACAGACTGAATGGATTTAAAGAGCGTCAAGGCTGGGATTCTGACCCGGCACGCTTGATGCATATGCCGGATCACCATGCTGCTTCATGATCTTCTCACGCCCGATTCCATCATTTCTCCGTTGAAAGCCAACGGCAAGAAGCAAGCGCTGCAGGACATTGCCCAGCGGGCGGCGGCGATCACCGGTCTGAGCGAGCGCGAGATTTTCGAAACCCTGCTGCAGCGCGAGCGGCTGGGCTCGACCGGTATCGGGGACGGCATTGCCATTCCCCATGGACGTTCCGCCAGGCTCGATCGCTTGCGCGGCCTGTTCGTCCGCCTCGAGAAGCCGATTGATTTCGAGGCGCTTGATGGCCAGCCCGTCGACATCCTGTTCGTGCTGCTTGCGCCCGAAGGCGCAGGCGCCGACCATCTGAAGGCCCTGGCCCGCGTCGCCCGCGTCCTGCGCGACCGCTCCACGCTCGAGCGCATCCGCCGCGCCCATGACGCCAGTGCGGTCTTCGCGATCCTCACCGAAAGCACGGCCAAGGCCGCCTGACTGCCGCCGCCTGACTGCCGCCGCCTGACTGCCGCCGCCTGCCCGTGCCGCATGGTGCCCCTAAGGCTTATGGCGGACTTGGAAAGAGCGCGAGCGGGAGCTAAGGAGCGGAGCGCCCTCTGAAGGCTGGAACTTAGCGGCGGGCTGCCCGGAGATTGCTCATGTTAACCGCGCCCACCACGCTCTTTCCCCTTGGCCCTGACACGACTGCGTTCCGCAAGCTGACCGACCAGGGTGTGCGTGTCGAGAAACTGGGCAGCCACGCAGTGCTGATGGTCGATTCGGAGGCACTGCGCCTTCTGGCGGAAACAGCCTTCATCGACATCAACCATCTGCTCCGCCCGGCCCATCTCAGGCAGTTGGCAGCCATTCTGGATGATCCCGAGGCCACGTCCAACGACAAGTTCGTCGCCTACGATCTGCTCAAGAACGCCAACATTTCCGCCGGCGGGGTGCTGCCGATGTGCCAGGACACCGGCACGGCCATTGTCATGGGCAAGAAGGGTCGTCTGGTCTGGACGGACGGGACGGATGAGGGCGCCATCGGTCAGGGCGTCCTCGACGCCTATCTCAAGCGCAACCTGCGCTATTCGCAACTGGCGCCGATCTCGATGTTCGAGGAGCGCAACACCCGCAACAACCTGCCGGCGCAGATCGAGCTGCATGCCGAAGGCGAGGGCTTTGATCCGCATGCCTACAAGTTTCTTTACATCGCCAAGGGTGGCGGCTCGGCCAACAAGAGCCTGCTCTTTCAGGGCACGCCGTCGCTGCTGACCCATGACCGGATGATGGCCTTCCTGAAGGAGAGGATCCTCACCCTCGGCACCGCGGCCTGCCCGCCCTATCACCTCTCGATCGTCATCGGCGGGCTGTCCGCCGAGCAGACCATGAAGACGGTCAAGCTCGCCTCCACCAGGTATCTCGATCACCTGCCCACGCAAGGGTCGGAGGCGGCGCATGCCTTCCGGGATCTCGCCATGGAGGCACAGGTCCACACGCTGACGCAATCGCTTGGCGTCGGCGCGCAGTTCGGCGGCAAGTATTTCTGCCATGATGTCCGTGTCGTCCGCCTGCCGCGCCACGGCGCCAGCCTGCCCATCGGCATCGGCGTGTCGTGCTCGGCGGATCGCCAGGCGGTCGGCAAGATCACGCCTTCGGGCGTCTATCTCGAAGAACTGGAGCGCAATCCGGCCCGCTTCATGCCCGATGTCGACGTCGCGACGCTGGGCGGCCCTGTCGTCGACATCGATCTTGCCCGCCCAATGTCGGAGATTCTGGCGACCCTGTCGCGATATCCCGTCAAGACGCGTCTGTCGCTGACCGGCACCATCATCGTCGCGCGCGACCTTGCCCATGCCAAGATCAGGGAGCGGCTCGAGAGCGGCGAGCCGATGCCGGACTACTTCAAGCATCATCCGATCTACTACGCCGGCCCCGCGAAAACCCCGGAGGGCATGGCCTCGGGCTCGTTCGGGCCGACGACGGCCGGACGGATGGATTCGTATGTGGATCAGTTCCAGGCCTTTGGTGGCTCGATGATCATGCTCGCCAAGGGCAACCGCTCCGCCGCCGTACGCGATGCCTGCGCCCGGCATGGCGGGTTCTATCTCGGTTCGATCGGCGGGCCGGCCGCCCGCCTTGCGCAGGACTGCATCACCAAGGTCGAGGTGCTGGATTATCCCGAACTGGGCATGGAGGCGATCTGGAAGATCGAGGTCCGCAACTTCCCGGCCTTCATCGTGATTGATGACAAGGGCAATGACTTTTTCAAGGAGCTCAACCTGGGGTGAGCGCCATCAATCAGGCTGGCAACCTGCGCAGAAAAAGCTGGATCGTCCGGATTGTACGAGGCGCTGGACGCGATGGTTGCATCCTGGCGTGACACAGGCCTCCCCGGCGCGGTCATAGACCTTGAAGGCGTGCTGGAAATAGCCCAGCGAGCCGTCCGTATGGGCGAAATCGCGCAGCGTCGAGCCGCCTGCCGCGATCGCCTCGGTCAGCACATCGCGGATGATCCTGGCCAGGTCATGCGCCTTGGGCCTTGGCCGTCCGTTCCTGGTGGCGATCACGCCCGCAGGCAATCGAGGATGCAAACCGGCGCGAAAAAGCGCCTCGCAGACATAGATATTGCCCAGGCCGGCGATCAGCCGCTGGTCCAGAAGCGCAGCCTTCAGCGGCGCAGCCTTGCCGGCGAACAGGGCCGCCAGCGTCTCGCCGGACAGCTCATTGCCGAGCGGCTCCATGCCCATGCCGGCAAAATGCTTCGACGCAGCCAGGGCCGCCATCGGTGCCATGTCCATGAAGCCGAAGCGCCTGACGTCATTGTAGGTGATGCGGCCAGCGCTGCCGAGCTCGAACACCACATGATCGTGGATCACATGGCGGCCCGCATCGGCGTGAAACACACCCGGCTCCTGCACCGGCGCGCCGGGGACTTCGAGGATGAACCGGCCAGTCATGCCCAGATGCATGATCAGCGCCTCGCCTGATCCAAGCTCCGCGATGAGATACTTCGCCCTGCGCGAGAGGCTTTTCACCTGCTGGCCCGCCACTCGCTCGGCAAAGCGGTCAGGCAAGGCAAAGCGCAGATCCTTGCGGTTGAGGACGAGCCGCTCGACGCGCGCTCCGACCAGCACCGGCTCAAGGCCGCGGCGGACGGTTTCGACCTCGGGCAGCTCGGGCATGGGCGATGTCTTCCTGTTCTCGTGGACGCGTTCACTGTGGCGTCATGCCCGCATAGCGCGCCGCGGCGCTTTTCGCTATGACAACGCCCATGAGCACGCGCAACACACCGCCATCCTCCGCCCCCGATTCGGATCATGCGACCCATTTCGGCTATGAGACCGTGCGTCTGGCGGACAAGCAGGCCAAGGTCGATGACGTCTTCCACAAGGTGGCGGCCCGCTATGACCTGATGAACGACGTCATGTCGGCAGGCCTGCACCGCATCTGGAAGGATGTGCTGGTCGCGATGATAAAGCCGTCGAAGGCGCGGGCTTTCCATCACCTCGATGTGGCCGGCGGCACCGGCGACGTGGCCTTCAGGGTCCTGGAAGCCGGCGGCCCGCAGACCGCGGTCACAGTACTCGACATCAATGGCGACATGCTCGAGGTTGGCCGCGCGCGGGCGGACAAGCGTTTTGCCGACGATGGGCGGCTCGCATTCGTCGAGGCCAATGCCGAGGACCTGCCCTTTCAGGACAGGACATTCGACGCCTACACCATTGCCTTCGGCATCAGGAACGTGCCCCGCCTCGACAGGGCCCTGAGCGAGGCTTACCGCGTGCTGAAGCGCGGTGGCCGCTTCCTGTGCCTCGAGTTCAGCCATGTCGACGTGCCGCTGCTCGATCAGGTCTACGAGGCCTACTCGTTCAACGTCATTCCGCCCATGGGCAGGATGGTGACAGGCGAGGCCGGGCCTTATCAGTACCTCGTCGAATCGATCCGGAAGTTTCCGAAACCGAAGGCGTTTGACGGCCTGATCACCGAAGCCGGCTTTTCCCGGGCCAGCCACACCATGCTGACCGGTGGCGTCGTCGCGATCCACTCCGGTTGGAAGCTTTAGGAATTCCCTTGTTTTCAACGCTTGCATCGCTGGCGAGACTGGCGCGCGTCGGCTTTGTGCTGGCGCGTGAGGGCGCGCTGGCGCTGGTCGAGCCGTCTGCGCTGCCGCCGGGACCACCGCGCTGGGGTCTGACGCTCGCGCGCCTGATCGAGCGCCCGAATGTCGGCGGATCGGCCGAGCGGCTGGCGGCGGCACTGACGCGGCTCGGACCGAGCCATGTCAAGTTCGGCCAGTTCCTGGCCACGCGGCCGGATGTGGTCGGCATGCGGGTCGCGTCAGATCTCGCGCAGCTCCAGGACCGGATGGAGCCGTTTGACACGGCCATTGCGGTGAAGACCATCGAAGCCGCCCTGGGCAAGCCGATCGGCGCGGTGTTCCGCGTTTTCGATCCGCCGATTGCCGCAGCGTCGATCTCGCAGGTTCACCCGGCGCTGACGCATGACGGGCGCAAGATGGCCGTGAAGGTTCTCCGCCCCAAGGTGAGGGAGCGCTTCACGCGCGACCTCAAGGCGATGCGGCGCGGCGCGGAACTCGCAGAGCAGTTCTCGCCCGAGGCCAAGCGCCTGCGCGTGACAGGGGTGGTCGACACCTTGATCCGATCGGTCACCATGGAAATGGACCTCAGGCTCGAGGCCGCCGCGCTGTCCGAACTGGCCGAGAACACCACCAAGGACAGCGATTTCCGTGTACCGAAGCCCGATTGGGAGCTGACGGCCCGCGACGTGCTCGTGGCCGAGTGGGTCGACGGCATCCGCCTGTCGGACCTCGCCGGCATCGATGCGGCCGGCCATGACCGCGTGGTTCTGGGACGCAGCATCATCCAGTCCTTTCTCAAGCACACGCTGCGGGACGGCTTTTTCCACGCGGACATGCATCCTGGAAACCTGTTCGTCGATGCCGAAGGCCGGATCGTGGCGGTTGATGGCGGCATCATGGGGCGGCTTGGTCCGAAGGAGCGGCGCTTCCTGGCCGAGATCCTCCTCGGCTTCATCACCCGCAATTACCGGCGTGTAGCGGAGGTGCATTTCGAGGCCGGCTATGTACCGGCGCACCATTCGGTCGACGACTTTGCCCAGGCGATCAGGGCCGTGGGCGAGCCGATCCACGACCGCAGCGCCGACCAGATCTCCATGGCCAAGGTGCTGACCCTGCTGTTCGAGATCACCGGCCTGTTCGACATGAAGACCCGGACCGAACTGGTGATGCTGCAGAAGACGATGGTGGTGGTGGAAGGCGTCGGGCGCATGCTCGACCCGCAACTCGACATGTGGCGCACGGCCGAGCCCGTCGTGCGTGACTGGATCACCCGCAATCTGGGGCCGGTTGGGCGGATTGAGGATGCGGGACGCGGTGTGATGTCGCTCGCCGGCGCAGTCGCTCAACTGCCCGATACCGTCGCGCGCGGCGAGCGGCTGCTCGCTCATCTGGAAGAGGCCACCGCGCGCGGCTTCGCGCTTGATGCAGACAGTGTGGCGGCCATTGGCCGTGCGGAAGCGGCGCGCAATCGCTGGGGCAATCTTGCGCTCTGGCTGATCGCCGCGCTTCTGGCCTGGGCCGTCTTGGCCCGATCGTGAGAAGCAAGCCGGCTGGATCAACACCGCCGACGGTGCAACCCAGGGATGCGCGCTGGCCCGCATCCGCGGCGCCGGACTGATCCGGGCAAGGTTGCAACGGCACGGGCGTTTGGCTTATCTGAGCCATGACGGAACAGAAAAACCTTCCCTACCACCGCGCCGCCAACGCTGACGACGCCATCGACAAGCTCCAGGAGCTCTATGAGAAGGCCACCGGCGCCATTCGCAAGGCGCTCGACGCCTATCTGACCGATCGGACGGTCCCGAGCCCTGAACAACGGGCGCGCTTCCGGTATCCCGAATTGCGCGTCACCTATGAACCCGACGCTTTGCCGGGCAAGTCGCGCCGGACCTATGCCAAGTTTGCGGCGCCCGGTGTCTATGCCACCACGGTCACGCACCCGGCCGAGTTCCGCGATTATCTGCTCGACCAGTTGACGCCCCTGATGCGCGATTACGGTGCCATGGTTGACATTGGCGTCAGCACGCAGGAAATCCCCTATCCCTATGCGCTGCAGGGCGGCGACGAGTTGGCACGGGGCGGCGTGACAGCCGCCGAACTGGCCCAGCATTTTCCCGTGCCGCTGTTGTCCGCCATTGGCGACGAGATCGCGGACGGGACCTTCGACATGACGGGCGATGGACCAAGGCCGCTCAGCCTGTTCGACGCCGTGCGCACCGATTACTCGCTCAAGCGCCTGGTGCACTACACCGGCACCGACTGGCGTTCGGTCCAGCACTGGATCCTGCTGACCAACTACCATCGCTATGTCGACCAGTTCGTGCGTCATGGCATTGAGGTCATCCGGGCCGGCGAGGCCGAACGGCTGGTTGCGCCCGGCGGCCTTGTGATCGACGCGCGCTCGGCCGATGAGTCGGCGGTTGCGCGGCTGGCCGCGGCGCCCTGGCACCGCTTCCAGATGCCGGCCTATCACCTGGTCAAGAAGGGCGGGCAGGGCATCACGCTCGTCAACATCGGGGTCGGCCCTTCCAATGCCAAGAACATCACGGACCATCTTGCGGTGCTGCGCCCCAACACCTGGCTGATGATCGGCCATTGCGGCGGTCTCAGGCAGGCCCAGGTCATCGGCGACTATGTGCTGGCCCACGCCTACTTCCGGCAGGACCGCATCCTCAACGATCTCCTGCCTCCGGAGATTCCGATTCCGGCGCTGGCCGAGGTCCAGATCGCGCTCCAGCAAGCAGCGGCCCGCGTTACGGGCGAGAGCGGCGATGCGCTCAAGAACCGGCTGCGCACGGGAACCGTGGTCACCTTCGATGACCGCAACTGGGAGCTCCAGTGGACGCCGGCCCGCAAGCGCATCAACCAGTCGCGGGCCATCGCGGTTGACATGGAATCAGGAACGATCGCGGCCCAGGGCTACCGGCTGCGCGTGCCGTATGGCACGCTTCTGTGCGTCTCCGACAAGCCGCTGCATGGTGAGATCAAGCTGCCGGGCGCTGCCAATGCCTTTTACGAGCGCGCGGTCAACGAGCATCTCAAGATCGGCATCGAGACCGTGGAACTGCTCAAGCAGGCGGGCTCCAGCATCCACTCGCGCAAGCTGCGCTCGTTTGATGAGCCGCCGTTCCGGTGATAGGACGTTTGCGGAACTGGGGTCATCTCGTGCCAAGCGGAAAATCCATCCTCCTGATCGTCGGCGGCGGCATCGCTGCATACAAGGCCCTCGAACTGGTGCGTCTTGCGCGCCGCAAAGGCATTTCGGTGACGCCGGTCCTGACCAAGGCGGGGGCTCAGTTCGTCACCCCGCTCTCTTTGGCCGGGCTGTCGGGCGCGAAGGTCCATGATGATCTGTTTTCCCTGACCGATGAGGTCGAGATGGGACATATCGCCTTGTCGCGCTCGGCTGATCTGGTGGTGGTGGTCCCGGCGACGGCCGATCTGATCGCGAAAATGGCCAATGGCATCGCCAATGACATGGCCAGCGTGGCCCTTCTGGCGACGGACAAGGAGATTCTGATCGCGCCGGCGATGAATGTGCGCATGTGGCACCATCCCGCGACCCAGCGCAATCTCGAGACCTTGCGGCGGGACGGCGTCACCATCGTCGGGCCGGCGACAGGGGCCATGGCCTGTGGCGAGTTCGGTCCCGGTCGGCTGGTCGAGCCGCCGGACCTGCTGGCCGCCATTGAGGCCAAGCTGATGACCTGCGTTTCAAAACCGATGCCTGGTCAGGCGCTGGCGGGCAAGCACGTGCTGGTCACGTCCGGACCGACCCACGAGCCGATCGATCCGGTGCGCTACATCGCCAACCGATCGTCGGGCAAGCAGGGGCATGCCATCGCCGTCGCGGCAGCCGCGGCAGGTGCCAGGGTGACACTGATTTCCGGGCCGGTGAATCTTGCGAACCCCCCGGGCGTCACGACCGTGCATGTCACGACCGCGCGCCAGATGCTCGCCGCAACCGAGGCTGCACTGCCGGCGGATATAGCGATCTTCGCGGCGGCGGTGGCGGACTGGCGGGTGGCGAACGAGGCGGACGAAAAGCGCAAGAAGACCGCCGGGCCGGCCTCCGGCGCGCCCGCGCTGGCCCTGACCGAAAATCCCGATATCCTCGCGACGGTTGCGCACCTCAAGGCTGGCCGTCCGGCTTGCGTGGTGGGCTTTGCAGCTGAAACCGAACACGTGATCGCCAACGCGACGGCCAAGTTCAAGCGCAAGGGCTGTGACCTGCTTGTCGCCAACGATGTCAGCCTGACTGGCTCGGGCATCGCCGGCGGCGTGTTCGGCGGCGATGCCAATGCGGTGCATCTGGTGAGCGCGTCGGGCGTCGTGTCATGGCCCGTCATGGGCAAGGACGAGGTGGCGGTGAAGCTGATTGCGCATCTCGGCGCGCTGGACAGTGGCTGGGCCTGATGCCATCGGCCGCGTCACCCGCCGTCCGCGTGACCATCTTGCCGCATGCCCAAGATCTGGCCTTGCCGTCCTATGCCAGCGCGGGCGCCGCGGGCCTTGACCTGGTTGCTGCGATCCCTGATGGCGACGCCTTCACGCTCGGACCCTGTGCAAGAGGCCTTGTCCCGACGGGGTTGGTGCTCCAGTTACCCGAGGGCTTCGAGGCGCAGGTGCGACCGCGCTCCGGGTTGGCTCTCAGGCATGGTGTCACCGTGCTGAACAGCCCGGGGACGATCGACGCCGATTATCGTGGGGAGATCAGGGTCATCCTGATCAATCTCGGTCAGGAGCCGTTTACGCTCCGCCGGGGTGACAGGATCGCCCAGCTCGTCGTGGCGCAGGTCGCGCGCGTGGTGCTGCACAGGGCGGACAGTCTTGAACAGACCGAACGCGGGACCGGCGGTTTCGGTTCGACCGGCGTCAGCTCCTGAAGAGGTGATGCATGGAGCGCTTGCGCCAGTGTCTTGAAAGGTGTTGCAATCATGATTCTGCTGTCCCGCCGGAGCCTTCTGTCGATTGCGGCCGTTGTCGACATCGCCCTGCACGCGCGTCCCCAGCCCGTTTCCGCCAAGATGCTTGCGGTGCGGCACGATCTGCCGCCGCGCCACCTTGAGACCGTCCTGCAGGCGCTCGTGCGGCACGGAATCCTGAAAGGCGTGCGGGGGCCGCGCGGCGGCTACGAGGTTGCCAGGGAGCGCCGCCGCATCACGGCCGGTGACATCGTGCGCGCCGCCATGTCGGCAACCGGTGAGGACGACCTGCCGCCGTTGCCGCATTCGCGTCTGGTCGACGAAATCGTCGGGCCGGAGGTCAAGGCCGCCGGCGAGGCGTTTCTTGCGCGGTTGGATGGGATCACGGTCGAGGACCTGTGCAGGAATACCGAAGCACGGAAGGTGTTCGGCACGGATCTGGCCACCGCAGATTTCACAATATAGATTGTGAAATTTTTTATTCATCGACCTGCGTTGTGAAATATGGCATCACGCCTCACCTGCTCGTTCTGGATGAGGAAAGCGCCATGACACAAGCCGCCCGAAAGACCGATCCTGCCGGGACACGTATCCCGGGACGCGGGCGCATCTACGATTCGATCACGGACACAATCGGCGATACGCCCATCGTCCGTCTGAGGCGGATCGCCCTTGAGCGCGGCGTCAAGGCGAACCTGCTTGCCAAGCTCGAGTTCTTCAACCCGATCGCCAGCGTCAAGGACCGGATCGGCGTCAACATGATCGATGCGCTCGAGGCGTCTGGCAAGCTGAAGCCCGGCGGCACCCTGATTGAGCCGACGTCCGGCAACACGGGCATCGCGTTGGCCTTCGTGGCTGCCGCCCGCGGCTACCGGATGATCCTGGTCATGCCGGAGACCATGTCGCTGGAGCGCCGCAAGATGCTCGCCCTTCTGGGCGCCGAGCTCGTGCTCACGCCCGGCTCCCAGGGCATGCGCGGCGCGGTCGCCAAGGCCAATGAACTGCTCGCCGAGATCCCCGGTTCGATCGTGCCGCAGCAGTTTCAGAACCCGAACAATCCCGACATCCACCGCCGCACCACAGCGGAGGAAATCTGGAACGACACCCATGGCGCCGTCGACTGGTTTGTCTCGGGCGTCGGCACGGGCGGCACCATCACCGGCGTCGGGCAGGTCCTCAGGGCGCGCAAGCCTTCGGTGAAGATTGTCGCTGTGGAGCCGGAGGATTCGCCCGTGTTGTCGGGCGGGGCGCCCGGCCCGCACAAGATCCAGGGCATCGGGGCGGGCTTCATTCCCGATGTGCTCGACCGCAGCGTGATCGACGAGGTCATCACCGTCGGCAACCAGACAGCCTTCGAGACGGCCCGCGCCCTGGCCCGGCTGGAGGGAATTCCGGGCGGCATTTCCTCCGGCGCCGCCGTGGCTGCCGCACTCGAACTGGGCAGCCGACCGGGGATGGCGGGCAAGAACATTGTCATCATCATCCCGTCCTTTGCCGAGCGGTACATCTCGAGCGCGCTGTTCGACGGTCTGTGAACCGCGCAAGCGCAAAAAAAATTTGGAAAGGCCATGTTGGCGGCGGCGCGGTCGTTGCCTTTTCGGGCACGATGAACAATGTCCGGCAGAAATCCTTCCCAACCCCCGGATGCTGCATGACTGCGCTGCTGGCCTCGATCATCAACCACCCCAGGACCGAACGCATCGTGATGATACTGATCATCATCAATGCCGTCACGCTGGGACTCGAAACGTCGAAAACGATCATGGCCGACTACGGTCCGGCCCTGATGCTGCTGGACAAGGTCATTCTCGGCATCTTCGTCGCCGAACTTGTCGCGCGGATCATCGTCAAGCGGGCGGCCTTCTTCCGGGATCCCTGGAGCCTGTTCGATCTGTTCGTCGTGGGCATCGCCCTGGTGCCGACCAGCGAATCGCTGTCGGTCCTGCGGGCGCTGAGGGTGCTGCGTGCCTTGCGCCTGATCACGGTCGTGCCATCCCTGCGCAAGGTTGTCGCCGGCCTGATCGGCGCGATGCCGGGCATGGGGTCGATTGGCCTGCTGCTGCTGCTCGTCTACTACGTCTTCGCCGTGATGGGCACCAAGCTCTTCGGTGAGACAAATCCCGAACTGTTCGGCTCGATCGGCACCACCGCCTACACCCTGTTCCAGTCCATGACGTTCGATGACTGGTCCAACGGCATCGTCAAGCCGCTCATCGAGAAGGGCCATCACTGGGGCTGGATCTTCGTCATCCTGTTCATGGTGCTCTCGGCCTTCATGGTCCTCAACCTGTTCATCGGTGTCGTCGTGACGGCGCTTGACGAGGTCACCGCCAGCGAGGCGCCAAAACTGACCCATCCGGCGCACAGCAACGAGGACGTTGTCGCCGAACTCAAGGCCATGCGTGCGGACATCGCCGCCCTGCGCAGCGAAATGGCGAGACGCTGAGGACCGTACCGCCGGCTTGCGCTTCCGGCATGCCGCGGCCCTGGCCCGGTCGAGCACGCTGATTATCCGGCCAGAATCCGGCCCAGCATCTGTCTGCTGACGCGGCCCTCGCGCTGCAGCCAGGCCGGCACCGGCAGGCCCTTGGCGCGCAGGAAGACGGGGTCGAACAGCTTGGACTGATAGCGCGTGCCAGAGTCGCACAGGATCGTCACGATGGTCTTGCCCGGCCCCAGATGACGGGCAAGACGGATCGCGCCAGCCACATTGACCGCGGCCGAACCGCCAACGCACAACCCCTCATGCTCGAGCAGATCGAAGCAGACCGGCAGTGCCTCCTCATCCGGGATCTGGAACGATAGATCGGGCCTGAAGCCGTCCAGATTGGCGGTGATGCGCCCCTGCCCGATTCCTTCGGTGATCGACGATCCCTCGGCCTTCAAGCTTCCGGTCGTGTAGAAGGCATGCAGCGCCGCGCCCATCGGGTCGGCGAGGCCGATGGCGATGCCGGGCTTCGCGGCACGCAGGGCCTTGGCCACGCCGGCCAGCGTGCCACCGGTGCCAACCGCGCAGATGAAGCCGTCGATCTCGCCGGCCGTTTGCGCGAGGATTTCGGGCCCTGTGGTTGAGGCGTGACCCTCGCGATTGGCCGTGTTGTCGAACTGGTTGGCCCAGACCACGCCGTCCGGGGTCACGGCGGCGAGTGCCTCGGCGAGGCGCCCCGACACTTTCACATAGTTGTTCGGGTTCGCAAAAGGGGCTGGCGGCACTTCGATCAGTTCCGCCCCTGCCAGCCGGATCATGTCCTTCTTTTCCTGGCTCTGGCTGTTCGGGATCACGATCACCGTCCGGTAGCCCAGCGCATTGCCGACAAGGGCAAGACCGATGCCGGTGTTGCCCGCCGTGCCCTCGACGATCACGCCGCCGGCCCTGAGCGCGCCGCGCGCTTCGGCGTCGCGGATGATGGCGAGGGCGGCGCGGTCCTTGACCGACTGGCCGGGGTTCATGAACTCGGCCTTGCCCAGGATGCGGCAGCCTGTGATCGCAGATGCCTGACGCAGGGCGATCAGCGGGGTCTTGCCGATCGCCTCGATGATGCCGTTGCGGATGGTCATGATCCATGCCTCTTGCTGTTTGCCCGGACTGCCGAACCTGATAGGCCAAGCGCGGGTGCGCGTCACCCTCATCCACTAAAGGCGAGCCCGTGTCCGAAACCCTGCCACAGCCATGCACGGTGACCATCGAACGCCTCGGTGTGCGGGGCGACGGCATTGCCGGGCATGGCCATGCCGCCATCGTCGTGCCCGGCGCCTTGCCCGGCGAAGTTGTTGAGATCGACCCGGCGGGCGAGCAGCGCGCCTTGCGGGGCGTCGTGACGCCATCACCCGACCGTATTGCACCGCTCTGTCCGCTGTTCGGAGCTTGCGGCGGCTGCGCCACCCAGCACGTCGGGCCCGCTGCCTACGCCGTCTGGAAGCGCGGGTTGGTCGCGGACGCGCTGGAGCGTGCACGGATCGACACACTGGTTCGCCCGCTCGTCGATGGTCACGGCGTGGGGCGCCGGCGCGTGACCCTGCATGGGCGGCGGCGGGATGGCGAAGCGCTGGCCGGCTTCATGCGCGCCAGGAGCCACGACCTGATCGCGGTCAGCGCCTGCCCGATCCTGAGCCCGGCTCTGGTGCGCGCGCCGGAGGTGGCCCGCGCCCTGACGGGCGCGCTGGCGGCGTCGGCCAAGCCCCTCACGATCCTGATCACTGCGACCACCGGCGGCCTCGACGTCGATGTGCGCGGCAACGGCCCGCCGAGTGACAAGCAGCGCATCGGCTTGACCAACCTTGCCGCGCAGCTTGATCTGGCGCGGCTCTCGATCCACGGCGACGTGATCGTCGCGCGGCGCGCGGCGCTGCAGGAGATGGGCAAGGCGCGGGTCAACGTGCCCCCCGGCGGGTTCCTGCAGCCGACCGTCGAAGGCGAGGCCGAACTGGCGCGCCTGGCCTGCGAGGCTGTGCAAGGCGCCAGACATGTGGCCGATCTCTTCGCCGGTTCCGGCCCGTTCGCACTGCGGCTTGCCGAACACGCCACTGTTCATGCCGTCGAAGGCGAGGCTGCCGCGCTGTCGGCGCTCGACAAGGCCGCCCGCGCCACGCCTGAACTGCGGCGCGTGACCGTCGAACCGCGGGACCTGTTCCGCCGTCCGCTCCTCCCTGAGGAATTGAAGCCCTTCGATGCGGTGGTGCTGGATCCTCCGCGCGCCGGCGCCGAGGCGCAGTGCGCCCGGCTCGCAAAGGCGGCGGTGCCGAAAGTCGTCTATGTCTCGTGCGATGTCGGCAGCTTCGTGCGCGATGCGGCCATGCTGCTGCAGGGCGGCTATACGCTGGAGCATGTCACACCGGTCGACCAGTTCCGCTACTCTGCCCATGTCGAGCTGGTGGGCGTGTTTGCAAAGCCCAGGGCGAGAAAGAGGTAGCCTGCCATGGACAGCGCGGATGGCCTGATCGGCAGCCTTGGCGCCATTGTCGGAGCGCGGCATGTCCTGACGGAGGCGGCAGACATGGCCCCCCACTTAAGGGAGTGGCGCGACCTGTTCGTCGGCAAGGCGCGGGCCGTCGTGAAGCCATCCACGACGGCCGAGGTTTCGGCCTTGCTTGCCTTCGCCCATGAGACCGGCACGGCGATCGTGCCGCAGGGCGGCAATACGGGCCTGGTCGGCGGCCAGATCCCGGTGAGCGACGGCCGCGAAATCATCCTGTCGCTGGCGCGGATGGACAGGTTGCGCGCGATCGATCCTGAAGGCGACACGATCACGGTCGAGGCCGGCATGACGCTTGAGGCTGTCCAGTCGGCAGCCGACGCGGCCAACCGCCTGTTTCCGCTCTCGCTGGCCTCGGAAGGAAGTTGCACGATTGGCGGCAACCTGTCGACCAATGCTGGCGGCACGGCCGTGATCGCCTATGGCAACAGCCGCGATCTGTGTCTCGGGCTTGAGGTGGTGCTGGCCGATGGCCGCATCTGGAATGGCCTCAGGACCCTGCGCAAGGATAACACCGGCTACGATCTGAAGAACCTGTTCATCGGCGCCGAAGGCACGCTCGGCGTCATCACGGCGGCGTCGCTCAAGCTGTTCCCGAAGCCGCAGGCCCGAGCGACCGCATTCCTTGCGGTTGCCGACCCAGCGAATGCCCTCGCGCTGCTCAATCTGGCGAAGGCGGCGGGTGGGCCGTTGACCACGTTCGAGTTGATGCCCCGGTTCGGCCTCGAGGTCGTGCTGCGCCATGCCGCTGACACGCGCGATCCGCTGGCGTTGCCGTCGCCCTGGTACGTGCTGATGGAGATATCGTCGCCGGCCGCCGGCGGCCTCGAAGCGCAGGCCGAAGCGCTTCTGGAGACAGCGTTTGACGCGGGCTTCATCACTGACGGGGCCATTGCTGCAACCCTGCAACAGCGCAGCGCCTTCTGGCGCATCCGGGAGGCGATGAGCGATGTCCAGCGCTTCGAGGGCGGCTCGATCAAGCATGACGTGTCGGTTCCGGTTGCCGCGGTTCCGGCTTTTCTCGACCGCGCGCTTGCGCGTGTCGAAGCGATGATCCCCGGCTGCAGGCCGTTGCCGTTCGGCCATCTCGGCGACGGCAACATCCATTTCAATATCTCGCAGCCGGTCGGCGCCGACAAGGCGGCCTATCTGACGCGCTGGGATGAGGTGAACCAGGCTGTGCACGACGTGGTGCGTGAGTTTGGCGGCTCGATCTCGGCGGAACATGGCATCGGTCGGCTGAAGAGGCATCTGCTGCCCGGCGTCAAGGATCCGGTGGAACTGGCCCTCATGCGAGCGATCAAGGCGACGCTCGATCCGACGGGCATTCTCAATCCGGGTGCTGTTCTTTGATCGCGGGACCACATGGCTTGCCGCCGGCCCGCTGCCTTGCTTTGATGGTGTAACGACAAGACGTCCGGAGGACCAACGATGAACCTGATTTCACGGCCGCCGAGCGGCGCGCCTGCTGGCCCGCCGCGCGTGCTGAAACTGAGCGCCTCCGACAATGTCGTGGTTGCCGTTGATCCGGTTGATGCGGGTGTCTCAGCAGGTGGCGTGACGGCGTTGGCGCGCATTCCCCGTGGCCACAAGCTGGCCGTCGCGCCCATCGCAAGGGGTGAGCCGATCCGCAAGTACGGCCAGATCATCGGCTATGCCGCTGATGACGTCGCCCCTGGCGCGCACATCCACACGCACAACTGCCTGTTCGCTTCGGTTGTGCTCGACTACGCGCATGCCAGCGCGGCCCTCGCGACGAACTATGTTCCGGACGCCGACCGCGCCACGTTCCAGGGCTTCCGGCGCGACAACGGCAAGTTCGGCACCCGCAACTATGTCGGCATCCTGACCTCGGTGAACTGCTCGGCCTCCGTCGCCAAGTTCATGGCGGAAGAGGTGCGCCGCTTGGGCATTCTGGCGGATTACCCCAATGTCGACGGCGTGATTGCGCTGACCCATGGCACGGGCTGCGGCATCGACTATTCCGGACCGGCCTTCGATGTGCTGAAGCGCACCACCTGGGGCTATGCCTGCAATCCGAACATGGCCGCCGTCCTCGTCGTCGGGCTGGGCTGCGAAGGCTTCCAGATCGCCAAGATGAAGGAGGCCTACGGTCTGTCCGAAAGCGATGTCTTCCGGACCATGACCATCCAGGATGTCGGCGGCACCCGCAAGACCGTGGCCGCCGGCGTCGCAGCCGTCCGCGACATGCTGGCGATCGCCAATCGCAAGACCCGTGAAACCGCGCCGGCGTCCGAACTGATGCTGGCGCTGCAGTGCGGCGGCTCGGATGGCTATTCCGGCATCACGGCCAATCCGGCCCTCGGCCATGCCGTCGACCTGCTGGTGGCGCAGGGTGGCACGGCCATCCTGTCCGAAACGCCCGAAATCTACGGCGCCGAACATCTGTTGACCCGGCGCGCCATCAGCCGGGAGGTCGGCGAAAAGCTCATCAGCATCATCAAGTGGTGGGAGGCGTATACGGCCCGCAACAACCAGTCGATGGACAATAACCCCTCGCCCGGCAACAAGGCCGGCGGCCTGACGACCATTCTGGAGAAGTCGCTCGGCGCTGCCGCGAAGGGCGGCTCGACGGCGCTGACCGGCGTCTACAACTATGCCGAACCTGTCACCGGCAAGGGCTTCGTCTTCATGGACACGCCCGGCTACGACCCGGTCTCGGCGACGGGGCAGGTGGCGGGCGGTGCCAACATCCTCGCCTTCACCACCGGTCGCGGCTCGGCCTATGGTTGCAAGCCGACACCGTCGATCAAGCTGGCCACAAATTCCGACATCTACCGCCGCATGCTCGACGACATGGACATCAACTGTGGCGACATCCTTGATGGCGCCTCGCTGGAAGCCAAGGGTCAGGAGATCTTTGACTATCTGCTCAAGGTTGCTTCTGGCGAGCGTTCGAAGTCCGAGGAACTCGGCTATGGCGATGCCGAGTTCGTGCCCTGGCAGCTTGGCGCGACGATGTGAGGTGAGGCCCGCGTCATGATTGTCGTCTTCGCCTCGATCATCCTTGATCACGTCGCGGTCGTGCCGCGCCTGCCTGGACCGGGAGAAACCGTCATCTGCCCGTCCTACCAGATATTCCCGGGCGGAAAGGGCGCGAATCAAGCCCTTGCGGCAGCGCGCGCCGGCGCACCCGTTCTGGTTGGTGGCGCTGTCGGCACCGATACCGCCGCAGATGCCGCGCTGTCGCTTCTGGCCGAGGGCGATGTTGATTTGTCCGGGGTCCGGAAAGTGGATATGCCCACTGGCGCAGCCTTCATCGGCGTTGACGCGAAAGGCCAGAACCAGATCATCGTCACCGCCGGGGCCAACCTGCAGGCGAGCGCTGCCAGCCTTGGCCATCATGTCTGGACGAGGGATGATCTGCTCCTTCTGCAATGCGAGACACCCGAGCGTGAAAGCATTGCGGTGGCGAAGGCGGCAAAGGCAGGTGGCGCCCGCGTGATCCTGAACGCCGCGCCAGCAGGTCCTTTGAGTCCCGAGCTCATCGCCCTTCTGGACGTGCTCATCGTCAACGAACATGAAGCCGTTGTTTTGTCCGTGTCGCTGGACTGGGACGAACGCGATCCGGACCTGATTGCGGCCCGCGCCGACCGCGAGCTCGGCATCGCCTGCATCGCGACGCTCGGCGGCGAAGGCTGCATCGGCTGGGCCAACGGCGTCCGGCGCTCGCTGCCCGCCCCGGTTGTCCGCGTCGTCGACACGGTTGCAGCGGGCGATGCCTTTGTCGGCGCCTTCGCGGCCAGCCTGCACCGGGGCCTGGGCTTCTCCGGCGCGTTGCAGCGCGGCATCGCGGCTGGATCGCTTGCCTGCACCCGCGCCGGCGCCCAGCCAAGTCTGCCCCATTCTGCCGAGATCGAGGCGCTGGCGGCGAGAATGGCCATGTGAGCCCCCACCGGCGCGTATGCCCAAGCTCCGGTCTGCCTGCAGGGGGTCAAACAAGTTTCATCTGCAACTATCTTGCAACTTTCAGCAGTCTGCGCCATAACGCAGCGGACAGGAGGATGGCATGGCAGATTCAGTCTCATCACGGCTGGGCTCACCCGGCATCGCGCGCGACAAGGCGGACGGCATGAGCGGCGGCGCCCGCACCACGGTCGAATCGGCCTTGCGGTATATGTCCGGCTTCGGCAACTCCTTCGAGACCGAGGCGCTGCCGGACGCCCTTCCGGTTGGCCGCAATTCACCGCAAAAATGCTCTTACGGCCTGTTTGCCGAGCAGTTGTCGGGCTCGGCCTTCACGGCGCCGCAAGGCAAGAATGAGCGCTCCTGGCTCTATCGCATCCGGCCCAGCGTCAAGCATTCGCAGCGCTATGCGCCGATCAGCCTGGGTCTGATCCGGACAGCCCCCAACAGCGCGGAGCGCAAGCCGATGCTGGGCCAGTTGCGCTGGGACCCGTCGCCGCTTCCCGAGACCCCGGTGTCCTTCGTCGAGGGCCTCCAGACCATCACGACGGCGGGTGATTCAGACACGCAAGCCGGCATGGCAGCCCATATTCTTGTGATGACCCGGTCGATGCGGGACGAGTACATCTTCAACGCGGACGGCGAGTATCTGATCGTCGCGCAGCACAATGCGCTGCGCTTCTGCACCGAATTCGGCGTGATCGAGATCGAGCCCGGTGAGATCTGCGTGATTCCGCGCGGCGTCATCTTCCGCTGCGAACTCGTCGGCGGCCCGGCACGGGCCTATGTCTGCGAGAATTACGGCGGCGCCTTCACCTTGCCGGACCGTGGCCCGATCGGAGCCAACTGCCTCGCCAACCCGCGCGACTTCCTCACGCCGGTCGCCGCCTACGAGGACCGCGAGGTGCCCTCGAAGCTCTATGTCAAATGGGGCGGAGACCTGTTTGTCACCGACATTGCCCAGTCGCCGCTCGATGTCGTGGGCTGGCACGGCAATTATTACCCCTACAAGTATGATCTGCGCCGCTACGCCGCTGTCGGCTCGATCTCCTATGATCACCCCGACCCGTCGATCTTCACGGTCCTGACCTCGCCGTCCGGCGAGCCGGGTACAGCCAACATCGACTTCGTGATCTTCCCCGAACGCTGGATGGTGGCTGACAACACCTTCCGTCCGCCCTGGTACCACCGCAACATCATGAGTGAGTTCATGGGGCTGGTGTATGGCGTCTATGACGCAAAGCCGGAAGGGTTCGTTCCTGGAGGGTTCTCGCTCCACAACCAGATGTTGCCGCACGGGCCCGATGCGCCCGCGTTTGAGCACGCATCGACCGTGGAGCTGAAGCCGGTCAGGCTGACCGGGACAATGGCCTTTATGTTCGAGACACGCTTCCCCCAGCGCCTGACGGCGCATGCGGCGGGCCTGCCGACCGTGCAGAAAGGGTATATCGACTGCTGGGCCGGCCTAAGCCGGCGTTTCGACCCGAAACAGAAGAAGCCTTGGTGATTTCGATTGGCGCGGCCCCGGCTGCGGCGTAGCCTTCAAGACGGGATGACTCGCCGCCCCTCAGGCTCGCGCATGAGGATGCAACACCGCGAACCGCAACCAATCCCGACACGCGTTGCGGTCGCGACGGACAACGCCAAAGGATCAACGCCCAATCATGAAACTTGCCTCGCTGAAACAGGGCCGTGACGGTCGCCTTGTGGTTGTCACCAACGATCTAACCCGCGCCACCGACGCGTTCTTCCTTGCGCCCAGCCTGCAGGCAGCCCTTGATGACTGGCCGCGTGTTGCGCCGAAGCTGGCGGACCTTTCAGCCCAGCTCGAACTCGGGTCAGTCCCGTCCTTCCGCTTTCACGAGCATGATTGCGCTTCGCCCCTGCCGCGCGCCTTTCAGTGGGCGGACGGTTCGGCCTACGTCAATCATGTCGAACTTGTGCGCAAGGCGCGCGGTGCCGAGATGCCTGCCAGTTTCTGGACCGATCCCCTGATGTATCAGGGCGGGTCGGATGCCTTCCTCGGGCCACGTGACACAATTGCTCTCGCCAGCGAGGACCATGGCTGCGATCTCGAAGGCGAGATTGCAGTCATCACCGGCGACGTGTCGATGGGCGCAACCCGCGCCGAGGCCGCCGCCGCAATCCGACTGGTCATGCTGGTCAACGATGTCTCGCTGCGCAACCTCATTCCCGGCGAATTGGCCAAGGGTTTCGGCTTCTTCCAGTCCAAGCCGTCCTCAGCCTTTTCCCCCGTCGCGGTCACGCCGGACGAGTTGGGCGCGGCCTGGGATGGTGGCCGGATCACGCTTCCACTGCTGACCTTCATCAACGGCAAGCCCTTCGGCAAGGCCAATGCCGGAGTGGACATGACGTTCGATTTTCCAACACTGATCCTGCACGCGGCGAAAACGCGCCGGTTGTCGGCTGGCTCGATCATCGGCTCGGGCACGGTCTCCAACAAGGGCGCCGATGGCGGTCCGGGCAAGACGATCGCGGAAGGCGGTGTCGGCTATTCCTGCATCGCCGAGCAGCGCGTCGTGGAAACCATCGTCTCCGGCGCGGCGAAAACGCCCTTCCTCGCACCAGGCGACACGGTCCGCATCGAGATGAAGGACACAAAAGGCCACTCGATCTTCGGCGCGATTGAGCAGCATGTGGTTGCCCATGGCTGATCAGGGGGTCCTTTACGGTTACTTCCGCTCTTCCGCTGCCTATCGCGTGCGGATTGCGCTGAACCTGAAGGGCCTCGAGGTCGAACACCGCTTCGTCCACCTGCGCAAGGGCGAACAGCGCGCGGATGACTACAAGCGCCGCAATCCCGCGGGGCTGGTGCCGTTCTGGAGCGAGAAGGGCTTTGGTCTGTCCCAGTCCCTGGCGATCATCGCGTATCTCGACGAGTTGCATCCCGATCCACCGCTGCTGCCCGGATCGGCGCGCGACCGCGCGCTGATCCGCGAAATGGCGCTGACCATCGCCACGGATATCCATCCGCTGGGCAATCTGCGCGTGCTCGACAAGCTGACCCACGATTATCATGCGGACGAGGCGGCCCGCGCCGCCTGGTGCCGGACCTGGATGGAAAGCGGGTTCGAGGTGATCGAGAAACGGCTGGCCAGCACGCCCGGTCACCTGTGCTATGGGGATGCGCCGACGCTGGCGGACGTCTGCCTCGTGCCGCAACTGTTCAACGCACGACGCTTCGGCCTCGACCTCACGCGCTTTCCGCTGATGGCGCGGACCGACGCGGCGCTCGCCCAGATCGAGGCCTTCCGGATGGCGGTGCCATCGCGGCAACCTGACGCGGAATGAACCAAGGAGCACCCGATGGCCGGCAAAACATTTGCCTCCCACGCTGACACGGCAGACAAGGTGATCACCTTTTCCATGATTGGAGAGGGGCTTTACGCCTACACCGCGCAGGGCGACCCCAACACCGGCATCATCATCGGCGACGACTGCTGCATGGTGATCGATGCGCAGGCGACGCCGTTGATGGCCCGCGACGTGATCGGGCGCGTGCGCGCGGTCACCGACAAGCCGATCAAATATGTCCTGCTGTCGCACTACCATGCTGTGAGGGTTCTTGGTGCATCGGCCTATGGCGCGTCGGAGATCATCGCCCATGAGGCGACGCGCCAGTTGATCGTCGAGCGCGGGGCTGAGGACATGGCCTCCGAGATCGGGCGCTTTCCGCGCCTCTTCCGCGGTGTCGATACGGTGCCGGGCCTCACCTGGCCGACGCAGACCTTTGCCGGCGCATTGACGCTGTGGCTTGGCAAGCGCCGCGTCGAGATATGGCATCCCGGACGGGGGCACACGGCAGGCGACACGATCGCCTGGGTGCCGGATGCCGGCGTCATGTTCTCCGGCGATCTCGTCGAATACCGGTCTGCCTGCTATTGCGGCGACGCCTTCCTGCGCGAATGGCCTGGCACGATCCGGAAGCTGGCGGCCTATGCTCCCGAGGCGCTGGTGCCGGGGCGTGGTGACGCGCTGGTCGGCGCGGCCACGGTCAAGGCCGCTATGGAGGGCACCAGCGCCTTCCTGGGCGCGCTGTATGGCACGGCGGAACGTGCTGTGGCGAAGGGTCTGACCCTGAAGGAAACCGCGGCCGCGGTGCGCAAGGTGATGGACAAGCCCTTCGGCGATTACGCCATCTATGAGCATTGCCTGCCCTTCAATGTTTCCCGCGCTTATGACGAAGCGCGCGGCATCGACTGGCCCCGCATCTGGACCAATGAGCGCGACATCGCGATGTGGAAGGCCTTGCAGGATTGAGCATGGAGCCGGAGGCGAAACCCTTTGCGCAGTTCAGCTACAGGCGCTCGCCTGACCAGACCGCGCATGAGGTGGCTGGACACCCTGTCGTCATCGTGGGCGCTGGGCCGGTGGGGCTGACGCTCGCGATCGACCTTGCGCAGCGCGGCCTGAAGCCCGTCCTGCTTGATGATTCCGACCGGATCGGCGAGGGCTCGCGTGCCATCTGCTTCGCCAAACGCACCCTCGAAATCTTCGATCGCCTCGGCGTCGCCGCCCCGATGCTGGCGAAAGGCGTGCGCTGGCAGGTTGGCAAGGTGTTTCAGGGCGACCACCAACTCTACCGGTTCGATCTCCTGCCCGAGGCGGGCCATAAGATGCCGGCCTTCATCAACCTCCAGCAGTTCCATGTCGAGAAGTTCCTTGTCGACCGCACGCTGGAACTCGGCGTCGATCTGCGTTGGAAGAACCGCGTCAGTGCCGTGTCACAGGCCCAGGATTCCGTGACGCTGACCATCGAGACGCCTGATGGCCCTTATGCGCTGAAGGCCGATCATCTGATCGCCTGCGACGGTGCGCGCTCGCCCGTGCGGACGATGATGGATCTTGAGTTTGCTGGCGAACAATTCGAGGACCAGTTCCTCATTGCCGATGTGAGAATGACGGCTGATTTCCCTGTCGAGCGTTGGTTCTGGTTCGATCCGCCGTTCCATGGCGGCCAGTCCTGCCTCTTGCACAAGCAGCCGGACGACATCTGGCGGATCGATCTGCAGCTTTCGCCACAGGCCGACGCCGACCATGAGCGCAAGCCCGACGTGGTGCGCCCGCGTATCGCGCGGATGCTGGGGCATTCCGATTTCGAGCTGGCATGGGTCTCGATCTACCGCTTCCAGTGTCGCCGGCTTGAGCGCTTTGTCCACGGCCGCGTGATCTTCGCCGGCGATGCGGCGCATCAGGTTTCGCCCTTCGGCGCACGGGGCGCCAATTCCGGCATTCAGGATGCCGACAATCTCGGCTGGAAGCTGGCGGCCGTCGCTGCAGGCGCAGCCAAGCGCGATCTTCTCGCCAGCTATGATTCCGAGCGCTCCGAGGCTGCCGATGAGAATATCCTCAATTCGACCCGTGCCACCGACTTCATTGCGCCGCGCAATGTGGTTGAGGCGCGCTTTCGCAACGCAGCGCTCGCGCTGGCGAGAGCCGCTCCATTCGGCCGCAGCTTCGTCAATTCCGGGCGACTGTCGCTGCCGACCAGCTATCGCTGCAGTCCGCTGTCGACCCCGGACCACGAGCCCTGGCCATCGGGTCCGCCGCCCGGCGCGCCGTTCATCGATGCGCCGATGGGTGAGCGATTTCTCAGCGAGAACCTGGCAGGTGGCTTCCTGCTGCTGACCGCGTCCAAGGCTGCACTGCCCGATCTGCCGGGTGGGCTGAAGCTGGCGCGGATGTCGGATGCGGACACGGTGATGGGGCAGCGCTATGGCCTGAGGGGGGAGGAAGCCTATCTGCTCCGTCCCGACGGCCATGTCGCGGCGCGCTTCCGCAAACTCGATCCGAACCGGCTGTCGGTGGCGCTGACGCGGGCAGGAGGGATGGTTGATGCCGCTTGATCTCGATGCCCGCTTTCCCGATCCCGACGCGGCCTATCGCGCCATCATTTCGGCGCATCGCGGCCTGTCGGATGACGATAGCGCCGCTCTCAACGCCGCGCTGGTGCTGATTCTCGCCAATCAGATCGGCGATCAGATCGTACTGGCCGAGGCCCTTGAGCTGGCGAAGGCGAGCCTCACGCCTTCTGGCCGCGCAGCATCTCGATGATGCCGGAGAAGTCCGTGCCGCCATGCCCAGCACTATTGAACAGCGTATAGAGCTGGGCCGCCGCGGCGCCGAGCGGCGTTGACGCCCCGACCGCAGCGGCGGCCTCCTGCGACAGCTTCAGGTCCTTCAGCATCAGGTCCGCGGCAAAGCCGGGCTTGTAACCATTGTTGGCGGGCGATGTCGGAACCGGCCCGGGCACGGGACAATAGGTGCTCAAAGACCAACACTGGCCTGACGAGGTCGACGCCACATCGAACAGCGCCTGATGCGACAGCCCCAGCTTTTCGGCCAGAGCGAAGGCTTCTCCGACGCCGATCATCGAAATGCCGAGGATCATGTTGTTGCAGATCTTGGCAGCCTGTCCAGCGCCTGCCCCGCCGCAATGCACCACTTTCTTGCCCATCTGTTCGAGAATGGGTTTTGCGGCCGCAAACGCATCCGCTTCGCTGCCGACCATGAAGGTGAGCGTCGCACCCCTGGCTCCGCCCGTGCCGCCCGAGACCGGTGCGTCCAAAGGCTTGAGGTGCGCCGCGCTGGCAACCGCATGCACGGCGCGGGCGCTGTCCACATCAATCGTGGAGCAGTCGATGACCAGTGCGCCGGCTTTCGCCTGCGGCGTGATCTCGGCCCAGACGCTGCGCACATGCTTGCCCGCCGGCAACATCGTGACGATGGCATCGGCCGCGCTGACCGCAGCGACCGCATTGGCCGCAATGGTGAGCCCTGCCGCCCTTGCTTCGGCGCATGAGGCAGGCGCAAGGTCGAAGCCGGTGACGGCATGGCCCGCCTTGACGAGATTGGCGGCCATCGGCCCGCCCATGTTGCCGAGGCCGATGAAGGCGATCTGTGCCATGTCTATCCCCTGTTTCCGCGCCCGATCAGGCCCCGCGCCACGATCAGGCGCATGATTTCGTTGGTGCCTTCGAGGATCTGGTGCACGCGCAGGTCACGCACGATCTTCTCGATGCCGTAATCGCTGAGGTAGCCATAGCCGCCGTGCAGTTGCAGCGCGTCATTGGCCACCTTGAAACCTGTGTCGGTGGCAATGCGCTTGGCCATGGCACAAAGCGTGGTCGCGTCGATGTCCTTGCGGTCCAGCGCAGCAGCGGCGCGCCAGAGGAAGGTGCGGGCGCATTCGAGGTCCGTCGCCATGTCCGCAAGCTTGAATTGCAGCGCCTGGAACTGGTCGATGCTTTTGCCGAAGGCCTTGCGCTCGGCCATATAGGTGAGCGACCTGTCCAGCGCAGCCTGCGCTCCGCCAAGCGAACAGGCCCCGATGTTGAGACGACCGCCATCGAGCCCGGCCATGGCGATCTTGAAGCCGATGCCTTCGGGCCCGAGGCGGTTTGAGACCGGCACGCGGACCTGATCGAAAACCACCGCACGCGTCGGTTGGGCATTCCAGCCCATTTTCTTCTCTTCCGCGCCGAAGCTGAGCCCCGGGACGTCCTTGTCGATCACCAGGGTCGAGATGCCGCCGGCGCCGTCCTCGCCGGTCCGGACCATGGTGACGTAGAGATCCGAGACGCCCGCGCCGGAAATGAACTGCTTCTGGCCGTTGACGCGATAGTGCTCGCCATCGCGCACCGCGCGGGTTTTCAGTGCTGCTGCATCCGAACCTGCGCCGGGCTCGGTCAGGCAATAGCTGGCCAGGTGCTCCATGCTGCACAGCTTGGGGAGGAAGCGCCGGCGCTGCTCATCCGAGCCAAAGGCATCGATCATCCAGCCGCACATGTTGTGGATGGAGATGTAGGCCGAAATCGTCGGGCAGCCGCTGGCGAGCGCCTCGAAGATCAAGGTTGCATCAAGCCTGCTGAGGCCGGAGCCGCCGACATCCTCGCGGATGTAAACACCGCCCATCCCGAGCGCCGCCGCCTCGCGCATCTCGCTGATCGGGAAGTGCTTCGTCTCGTCCCAGCGTACGGCATGGGGCGCAAGCTTCTCGGCGGCAAAGCCCTGGGCCATCTCACGCATGGCCAGTTGGTCTTCAGTGAGGTTGAACTGGGTCATTGCGGGCAGGGACCGGCGTTGATCATGCCGTCTGTCTAGCGCATTCGCATCGGCTTGGCCTCAGGGTGAATGCGCACAGCGGCTGCGCACTCCTGCAGGCTAACGCCTCTTGGGCGCAGCCAGCCGTTTGGCGTTGGATTTGACGCGCCGGGCGGCGGGGCTGAGCGCTGCCTGTGTGAGGCGCGTTCCGGCCTGGACGAAGGTCGGCGGGCGAATCCCCTGCCACATGGCCAGCGTCGACTGCCACCAGATGGACTGGAGCTCAGCCTGCATCGCCATGGCGCCTTCGGCGGCTGCGGCGAACTTCTCTTCAACCATGCGTTCGGTCTCGCGCGACCCCCCGCCAAGACCACACATTTCGAGCCAGAGCAGCGGCGCGCGTTGGGCCACGACCAAGGGAGCCAGCAAGAGGTCTTTTGTCATCCCTGCACTACCGTGCGAAACGACCGTTCGGTCAAGTCACTTTGTTGTGCAGCGCAGCAATCTGCTCAAATCTTGCGCAACTGATTGGCTGTGACCCAGAAGACCTCGCCGCTGCTTTCGACGCTATCGAGCCAGAGGAAATCGATGGCCGGGTACTCTTCGTCGAGAATCTCGCGGTCCGTGCCGATCTCGCAGATCATGCCGCCCGCCTTCGTCAGATGCCGGCCGGCATCGTTCAGGATGCGGCGGACAATGTCCATGCCGTCCTCGCCGCCGTCGAGCGCCATGGGCGGCTCAGCACGGAACTCAGGCGGCAATTCGGCCATTGTCTGTGTATCGACATAAGGCGGGTTCGTGATGATGAGATCATAGCTCCTTCCCGTCACTGGTGCAAACAGGTCACCCTCGAACAGGCTGATCCGATCGGAAAAACCGCTCTGCGCCACATTCTCGCGCGCGACCGCCAGGGCATCGGAGGACAGCTCCACCGCATCGATCCGGGCATTGGGGAAGATGTGCGCTGCCAGGATGGCAAGGCAGCCGGAGCCCGTGCACAGGTCCAGCACGCTTGTCACCGCCTGCACATCGTCAATCAGCGTGAAGTCGTCACCACCGAACAGGCCGGAAAACAGCATTTCGCCGATATAGGAGCGCGGCACGATGACACGTTCATCGACCTTGAAGGGAACGCCCTGGATGTAGGTGCGGCCGGTGAGATAGGCGGCCGGCTTGCGGGTGGCGATGCGTGTCTCGATCAGGCCGATCAGCGTCTCGCGCTCAGCCCGCGTCAGCCTTGAATCGACAAAGGGCTCGAGCTGGTCGACGGGCAGGTGCAGGGTTTCGAGAATGAGATAGGCCGCTTCATCAAGCGCCGTCGTGGTGCCATGGGCGTGCACGAGGTCCGCCGCCCGGAAGCGGCTGACGGCATAGCGCAGGATGTCGCGCAGGGTCATGAGTTCGTCGATCGGGGAGATGGTCGCCATTGCGGTGCCATCCCACACTTGGGCCGCCGAGACAATCGAAACAGAAAAGCGCCGAGCCCTCAGAACATCCTGATCGACACGATACCGGCCAGGGCCAGACTGGCGGCGCACCAGTGCAGCGTCGTGATCTTTTCCTTGAGCACAAAGGCCGCGATCGCCGTGGCGAACAGCACCGATGTCTCGCGCAGGGCCGCCGCCAGTGCGACGGGCGTGACGTTCAGCGCCCAGACGTACAGAAAGAAGCTGGATGTCGAGATGCTGGCCACGAAAAAGGCGCGGGCGGAGTTGGCGGCAAGCAGTTTCGCGGGGTTGCGGCCTTCGAGGCGCATCATCAGCGCCAGGACGAGGCCATTGCCCAGCGAGACCGCTCCGGCATAACTCCAGATCAGCGGGCTGAGCCTCACGCCCATCGCATCGGAGGTGACATAGCCGGCGCCGCACAAGGCCGCCAGCAGGGCATAGCCTACGCCTGAAAGTTCCGCCTTGCCTGAACGGCTGGCGATCAGGGCCAGCAGGATCAGGGCGCAGGAAATCAGCAGCACACCGACCGCGCCTCCCGCGGTCGGCCACTCATTGAACAGCAGGATTGCGGTTGGCAGGGCCAGCAGTGGAATACCGGCCCGCATGATCGGGTAGGCCAGCCCGTAGCTCGTCCGTGTGTAGGCGATCATCGCAGCGCGGATGCCGATGCTGTTGATGACCACGCCGCCGACCAGCCACGGCATCGCCGCGCGCGGGGGCAGGCCGGTGACCAGCAGGAGCGGGATGCTCATGAGCCCGGACGCCATCACGGCGCTGACCATGATGTCGCCAGGGTTCTTGTGCGAGCGCGCCAAAGCGTTCCAGACGGCGTGGAGCAGGGCGCTTGCCATGATGGCGAGGAAGGGAAGGGTCCCGATCATGGAGACCCTCGGGTCACGCAAGGCAATGGAATGGTCTTTCAATCGGCGTTTGCGCTGCCGGTGGCCTCGTTCATCCGCACATCCTTGTAGAAGTACACGGTTGCGCACAGTCCGCCAGCCGGCCAGAGCGCATAGTCGGGTATGACGCCGGCGCGCTTCCAGCCGCAGCGGGCATAGAGTCGTTCGCCCGCGCTGTTCTCGGCGGTGTCGAGAACCATCAGCCACCAACCCGCTGCAAGCGAGGCTGCTTCCGCCGCGTGAAGAAGCGCCGCGCCGATGCCGCGATTGCGCCCGTCGCGGTGCACCAGCATCTTGGCAAGATCGGACCGGTGCGGTTGGTTGGGGGCGCCCGCGGCAACCACCTGCACCGTGCCGACCAGGCGGCCCGCGCTCTCCGCCACAAGCAGGATGCGCTGACCCGTCGCGACGCCCTCAGCCACGCGTCCCCAGAACCGGACAGCCTGGGCGCGCGTCATGTCGGCCATGAACGAGACCGAGGCGCCGCCCGCGATGCAGTCGAGCAGGATGTCGGCCAGATCGCCGGCGCAGGCCTGCACCTCGTCGGCTGCGAGCGCACGGATGATGAGGTCGGGAGCGGGAGCGGGCATGGCACGGACGTTTCAATGGCGGTTCTTGGACAGGACAACGATGTAGCGGGCGGCGCTGTCGCCGGGGTTGTGGAAGGTGATCGGCTGGTCGAGCCGCATGAGCAGGCAGTCGCCGGTGCCGAGCCGCGTGACCTGCGGCCCGATGCCCATCTCGATCTCGCCTTCCAGCACCCAGACCTGCTGCTCGATGCCGTGCGGGGCGGTGTAAGTGTCGAAGACGACCCTCCTGCCGGCCGGGAAGGTCACATAAACGATCTCGGCGGCAGCTCCCGCCGGGGAGACGTTGCGCCTGATGTAGCCCGAGGCCGGGTCTTGCCAGTCGCTCTGGTCATCCCAGCGGCTGAGGCGGTCCGGCGCGGAGCGTGGCGCCGGAAACAACGAGGCCATGCTTGTGCCAAGGCCCGCGGCCAGACGGGCCAGAACGGCCGCCGTCGGGCTGACCTCGGCCCGCTCGATTTTCGAGATCATCGCGCGGCTGACGCCTGAGGCTTCGGCGAACTGCTCCAGGGTCCAGCCGCGTGCGCTTCGGGCCTGCTTGAGGCGCTCGGCCAGTCGGTGGTTGACATCATGATCCATTATAGCAGAATAATTCTCAAATCGAGGAAAACAAGCGGCTTTCTGGAGGTGCCATGGCGCGGACATGCAAGCCCGTGTCCGGCTCGGTGGGTCACAATGGCGGCCCGCCGCTTGAGGACAGGCCGCACATGCCGGAATGGGGCATGGGCGGTCCGGGCAACTATTTCGCCTGGAAGGCGGCCCATCGCCGAGCCTGGCGCTCGACCGGACATGACACGATGGTGCGACGCGCCCGGAAGGCCGAAGCGCTGGGGCTGACCTTCGACGAATACGTCCTCGAAATCCTCGAGCGCGGCGTCTACCTGCAGGCCGAGGATGTTGAGCGCATCGCCGCGATCAAGGCCGCTCGTCGCGCGCGCAAGGGGAGGCGTCGCCTCTGAGATGTTGCAAGGGTTGCGCCGCGACACCGCAACCCTCGACGAAAGGGGGTGCCGCTGCTATGTGCGCACGCATGACAACGCAAAGCATCGACAACATCCGCAACTTCTCGATTGTTGCGCACATCGACCATGGCAAATCCACGCTGGCTGACCGGCTGATCCAGCTCACGGGCGGCCTGTCGGCCCGCGAGATGACCGAGCAGGTGCTCGACTCGATGGATATCGAGCGCGAGCGCGGCATCACCATCAAGGCCCAGACCGTCCGGCTGCACTACAAGGCCCATGACGGCAAGACCTACATCCTCAACCTGATGGACACGCCCGGCCATGTCGACTTCGCCTACGAGGTCTCGCGCAGCCTCGCCGCCTGCGAAGGCTCGCTGCTGGTGGTCGACGCCAGCCAGGGGGTGGAGGCCCAGACACTCGCCAACGTCTACCAGGCGCTCGACGCCAATCACGAAATTGTGCCGGTCCTCAACAAGGTCGACCTGCCCGCCGCGGAGCCGGAGCGGGTGAAGGAACAGATCGAGGAGGTGATCGGCCTCGACGCCTCGCAGGCGGTACCGATCTCGGCCAAGACCGGCCTTAACATCGAGGCGGTGCTGGAGGCCATCGTCACCCGGCTGCCGGCCCCCAGGGGCGACCCGGACGCGACGCTGAAGGCGATGCTTGTCGACTCCTGGTATGACAATTACCTCGGCGTCGTGGTTCTCGTGCGGATCATCGACGGCACGCTGAAGAAGGGCCAGCGCATCAAGATGATGCGGGCGGGTGCCGTCTACGATGTCGAGCGTGTCGGTTATCTCACGCCCAAGCTCGTCACCGTCGAAAGCCTCGGGCCCGGCGAGGTCGGCGTCATCACCGCCTCGATCAAGGAGGTGGCGGACACCCGCGTCGGCGATACCATCACCGATGACCGCAAGCCCTGCACCGAGCCGCTGCCGGGATTCAAGCCTGTGCAGCCGGTGGTGTTCTGCGGACTGTTTCCGGTCGATGCGGCGGAGTTCGACGAACTGCGCTCGGCGCTCGGCAAGCTGCGCCTCAACGACGCCAGCTTCTCCTACGAGATGGAAACCTCGGCAGCGCTCGGCTTCGGCTTCCGCTGCGGCTTCCTTGGCCTGCTGCATCTCGAGATTGTGCAGGAGCGTCTGAGCCGCGAGTTCAATCTCGACCTGATCGCCACCGCGCCGTCTGTGGTCTATCGCATCCTGCAGACGGACGGGGAGGTGATCGAACTGCACAATCCGGCCGACATGCCCGATGTGATGAAGATCGAGGCGATCGAGGAGCCCTGGATCCGTGCCACCATCCTCACGCCCGACGAGTATCTCGGCTCGGTGCTGAAGCTCTGCCAGGACCGCCGCGGCATCCAGATTGATCTGGGCTATGTCGGCTCCCGCGCCAAGGTTGTCTACGACGTGCCGCTCAACGAGGTGGTGTTCGACTTCTATGACCGCCTGAAATCGGTCTCGAAGGGCTACGCCTCCTTCGATTACGCCATCACCGAGTACAAGGAAGGCGACCTCGTGAAGATGTCGATCCTTGTCAATGCCGAACCGGTCGATGCGCTGTCGATGCTGGTGCACCGCTCCCGCGCCGACATGCGCGGCCGCGTGATGTGCGAGAAGCTGCGTGAACTCATCCCGCAGCACATGTTCCAGATTCCGATCCAGGCCGCCCTCGGCGGCAAGATCATCGCCCGCGAAACCATCCGCGCCCTGCGCAAGGATGTGACCGCCAAATGCTATGGCGGCGACATCACGCGCAAGAGAAAGCTGCTGGAGAAGCAGAAGGAGGGCAAGAAGAAGATGCGCCAGTTCGGCAAGGTCGACATCCCGCAGGAAGCCTTCATCGCCGCGCTGAAGATGGATTGAGGGAACTTTTCCGGGGCCGGGGCGTTCCGCCTGTCGAGGCCGGCACTGTTCATGTGGCCTTCACCGCTTGCGCGGCGGCTTGCGACGAGGTCAAGGTCCCATGGATGCATTCGTCAAGACAATCGTCGAGTCCGCCGCATCCGTCGTGGGGGTCAGATTGAGCGAGCAGCCGCCCTTCACCATGGTTGAAGCCGTCGGCTCCGTCGAGATCAGGCAATATGGTGTCCGCCTGGCGGCGGAGACCACGGTGAAGGGCCTTGGCGACGATGCGGCGCGATCCGAGGCGTTCTCACGGCTGGCCGGTTACATCTTCGGCAAGAACCGCGCACGCGCGAGGATGGCGATGACGGCCCCGGTCGAGACGAGCGGTGGTCAGACCGCGCAGACGATCGCGATGACGGCTCCCGTCGAGACCGCGCGGGCGAAGGACGGTGCGCTGCGGATGCGCTTTTTCCTGCCGTCATCGGTCTCGGCTGAAACAGCGCCGATCCCGGATGACGCCCGTGTCACCATCGGCAGCGTGCCGGGACAGACCCTCGCCGTGCTGCGTTTCAGCGGCCATGCATCACGTGATGACCTGTCTGCCCGCAAGCGCGAGCTGCTGGACAGCCTGGCGCCGACACCATGGAAGGCGGCAGGGGAACCCTTCGCCCTGTTCTACGATCCCCCTTTCACCCCGCCCTTCCTGCGCCGCAACGAGGTGGCTGTGGCGGTCACGAAATGACCCGCTGGCGGTGGAGCCATCGCGCCCCCGACTTGACATTCCTGCATGACAACACCCGGCAGACTGCGCTAGTCTCACCGCAACGAGACAGGCGCTGAAGCTGAAGCAGAATGCGTGCCGGGAGGAACCGATGCAATCATCAGGAACGCCGCTGGGCCACAACGGTCCCGTCACGCCCCAGGACGAATCAACCGGATTGACATCGTCGAGGCGCGTCTTCCTTGCGGGAGCCGGCGTGAGCGCGCTGGCAGCCGCCGCCATGGGTGGCGCAGGCGAAGCAATGGCCCAGACAACGCCTCCCGCGCCGGCTCAGGTTGCTCCTCCCGCCGCGCCCAGGGGCCCGCAATTGCTCGACTATCCCGGCAAGGACCGCGGCCTTGTCGTGCTCGGCGACCGGCCACTGGTGGCTGAAACGCCCGAAGCCCTGATGGATGACCCGACCACACCGGTCGGCCGGTTTTTCGTCCGCAACAATGGCCTGCTGCCGGAAGACCGGACCGCCAGCGCCGATGCCTGGTCGGTGCGCATCGACGGCGAGGTCGAACGCCCGCTGGCCATCACGCTGGGCGAACTGAAGCAGCGGTTCAAGGCGCGCACCTATCGCATGGTGCTCGAATGCGGCGGCAACGGGCGCTCCTTCTTCATGCCGGCGGCGCGCGGCAACCAGTGGACCAATGGCGGAGCCAGTTGTGCGGAGTGGACGGGCGTTGCGCTTTCAGATGTGCTGCGTTCCGCCGGGCTGAAGCCGGACGGCAGGTTCACCGGTTTCTTCGGCGCTGACCCGCATCTGTCGGGCGATGCGACCCGCCAGGCCATTTCACGCGGCATGCCGATCGCCAAGGCGCTCGATCCGCACACGCTGATTGTCTGGGGCATGAACGGAGAGCCGCTGCCCTTTATCCACGGCGGTCCGGTGCGTCTGGTGGTGCCCGGCTGGCCAGGCTCGCTGTCGCAGAAATGGCTGACCCGCGTGCTGATCCGCAAGGATCCGCATGACGGCTCTGGCATGGGCGGCACCTCCTACCGCGTTCCGACCGTGCCGATCGTTCCTGGCGCGAACGCCGACGGCCGAACCAACTTTGCCGACATGACCTCGATGCCGACGCGTGCGGTGATCACGGCCCCGGCCAATGGGGCGCGGCTCGCGGCGGGCACCCGCGAGATCACGATCCGTGGTGCGGCCTGGGGCGGTGAGCAGCACCCCACGCGTGTCGATGTTTCGGCCGATGGTGGGCAAACCTGGCGGCGCATGGCGCTTACGCCCCGCCGCAACAAGTACGACTGGGTGCGCTGGAATGGCAGCATCGCGCTGCCGGGCGATGGCTATTTCGAGCTCTGGGTCAGGGCCCGCGACAGCCGCGGCAAGTTCACGCCGCACACGGCCGTCAACTGGAACCCCCAGGGCTACGGTGCCAACCCGTTCCACCGGATCGCGGTTCTGGTCGGATGAAGCACCATCTTGTTGTTTCCGCGGGCGTCCTGCCCGCGGTCCTGCTTGCCGTGTCGCTGATCGTGCCTGCTGCGGGGCTGGCCTCTACGCGCACCGGTGAGACGACCGAAACGCCCGATTCGCTGCCAAACTTCCCGGGTCGTGACGAGACCTTCGGCTATTGCATCGGTTGTCACTCTTTTCAGGTGGTCGGTCGTCAGGGCATGGGCCGCGAGCGCTGGGACGAGACGCTGACATGGATGACCGCGCGCCACAGCATGCCGGCGCCCGATGCCGCGATGCGCAAGGTCTTGCTGGACTATCTGACGGTTGCCTACCCGGAACAGCGCGGCAGCGCGCGGGGCTGGGTCAATCCGTTCGCGCCAAAGTAAGGGGCTACCCTTACGCGGCCATCGCCGGGAGGCGCGCGCACAGCCAGCCGTCGATCTCGTCAAAATCCCTGTCGAGCAGGTCGCCATCGGCCGGGCTGCCAAGCCATTCGAACAGGTCGGCTCCGATATCGGGATCGTAGCGTCCCGCGTCCCGCGCGAACCGGCGCGGGCTGAAGGGCTCGCCGGCCACCTTGAAGGACAGGGCCGCCAGTGGCTCTCCATTGTCTGCCCTTGCGCAATGCCAGCTCCAGCGGTGGTGAAAAATTCTCCCCTTCGTCCACCAGCGGTCGTGACGAGGATCATGCGCCACGCTGCTGAGGTCCAGATAGAGCGTGCGCCGTTCGCCAGCCGGCAGGAGCGCGATCACGCCGTGCTCATGTTCGATGAACCAGTGCCGGTCAGTGATCTCGACGACGACATGTTCAATCTGGCCGCGTGCGATCAGACGCTCGATCTCGCCCGCCAGCGCCTTGAAGGCGGGCGCGCTTTTGCGGGACGCGAGCACCGACGGCACGACGGCGAAGAGGATCATCACCGCCGAACCCGCCGCGAGCACGGTCCAGTCATGCCGGCTCATCATGCCGAACATCAGGTCGAGCACGAAGATGACGCCGAAGATCACGGCAGCCACGACGATCACAGTGACAGCCGTGCCGGCGCCATCGCCGCCATCGTCCCGGCGATACCCGGCCGCCATCCTCTCGAGCTTCTTCCGGACAGTGGCGGGCATGGCGATGGTGGCAGCGCGGTACATCGAATGCATCCTGACCTTCGGCCAGACGAGCCTAGACCGCTGGGGTTAAAAAAACGGCCAGTTCGGCGCGGTGTAACACGTCGAACCGGTTGACACCGCATCAGGCATCGGCCTGCGGATCAGCGGTAGGCGACCGGTGTCGCCGGCCGCGCAGGCGGTTGTGGGGCCATCGCCGGCCTGACATCGGCTCGCGCGGGCGCCGGCTTGCGCGGTGAAATCGTCGAGGTCACCAGTCCCTCGGGCGTGTCGAGTCCGTAGATGTCATCGCGGAAATGGATGAGGCCGTCACCGGCCGCCCAACCGGTGAGGTAGACCCAGGCGACAGGAACCGGCTTCGTCAGCTTGATGTCCTTGCGCTCGTTGCTGGCGATCGCGGCATCGATGCGGCTGCGGTCTTCCCATTCCGTGCCCGTGAGCAGCCAACGCGCGAGGTCGCGCACGCCCTCGATGCGGGCGCAGCCGGAGGAGTTGAAGCGCACGTCGTTGCGGAACAGCTCCTTCTTCGGCGTGTCATGCATGAACACCGCGTCGCGATTGGGCATGTCGATCCGGAGCTGGCCCAGCGCGTTGAGCGGGCCCGGATCCTGCCGGACGAAGAAGTTAGGGTTCTGCAAGGTTGCCCATTTGATCGTGGCGGGATCGATCTCCTGGTTGCCCGCGCCGATCACCCGCATGTGGTTCTTGGCGAGAAAGCCCGGATCCTTTCGCATGTGCGGGATGATGTCCGCCTTGACGATCGAGGTCGGTACGGTCCAGTTCGGATTGAGATTGATCGCCGTGATGCGCGTGGCCAGGACGGGCGAGGGGCGGTCCGGACGCCCGACGATCGCGACATGCCGCCGCTCGACCAGACCGTTGTCGATCGCCTCGACCTGCGCGCCCGGAATGTTGACCACGACATAGCGGGTGCTGAAGGCGAAGGCGTTGCCCTCCAACCGGTGGATCGAAGCCCGCAACTGGTTGAGCCGGACATCGACCGGCACGTTCAGCGCCCGCATCGTCAGCCGCCCGACCGACCCCGTCTGCGACAGGCCATGCCGCACCTGGAATCGCTTCAGGGCGTCCTCAGTGGCCTTGTTGAAGCTGTCCCCATGGGCAGCGTCCGGGTCGAGGTCCCCGGTCAGGATCAGCCGGATCTTGAGCTGCTCCACCAGCCCGCCGCGCGCGCCGGCCTTGAGCCCCGCGATCTGCGCAGGCAGCATGGCCCAGCCGCCGCTGGCCGAGAGCTCTTCATAAAAGGCGAGCGCCGCGCGGGTGTGTTCAAGCGTCTGCGGCCCGTACATCGGGTTGCGGTGCTGGGGCAGGGCGGACCTTGCGTCGTCGACGATCGCCTGTGTCGACGGCGTGGCGGGGGCTGCCGGCGTCAGGCGCGGCGGCCCTGCGGCGCCTGAAGGCTGGGGCTCGATCGCCATGGCCAAGGCCGGCAACATCACCGTGGCGAAAGCCACGAGGAGCAGCAGAAGGTGGCGCCGGGTACGCATGGACATGGTCTCCTGCCAGCATGCCGCTGGAACAGCAGACCACCATTCCCACAGCTCCGTCTATGGAAGGTTAACCATGCCACGGCGCGATGGCCTCTTGTCAGGCCAGAAACGGGTTGCTGGCCTTCTCATCGCCAATCGTGGATGGCGGTCCGTGCCCCGGCAGGAAGGCGACCTCGTCGGGCAGCGTCATCAGCTTGGCCTTGATCGACCGGATGAACAGGTCGTGGTCGCCGTAGGGAAAATCGGTCCGCCCGATCGACCCCTGGAAGAGGGTGTCGCCGGCCAGCATGAACCGGGATGGTTCACAATAGAACACCACCGAACCGGGTGAGTGGCCGGGCACATGCATGATCGAGAACATGGCCTCGCCCAGCATCACGGTGTCGCCGTCGGTGAGATACCGGCCTGATGTCACGGGGCGCGCGCCGGACAGCCCGAACATCCGGCCCTGCTCGGCCAGATTGTCCATCAGGAACTGATCATCACGGTGGGGACCAACGACAGGCAGGTTGAGCGCCTCGGCCAGCTCCGCTGCGCCGCCGGCATGGTCGATATGGCCATGGGTGAGCCAGATGGCGGTTGGTGTCACCGCGAGCTTCCTGACCGCGTCGAGCAGCTTGGGCACGTCGCCACCGGGATCGACGATCGCGGCCTGCATCGTTCGTGTGCACCAGATGATCGAGGCATTCTGCTGGAACGGCGTGACGGGAACCACGGCAACCTTGATGGCTTGCTCGGTCATCTTGCTTTCTCCGGTCTCATGCAGGGCGTCAGACAGGCTGCCGCCAGCAACTGGAAAGCCCGGGCCCGGTGCGACAGTCCCTGGCTGCCATCCGCCGGGATGCCATGTTTTTCGTCGGCGCTCATCTCGCCAAACGTGCGCACATGACCGTCCGGCCTGAACATCGGATCGTAGCCGAAGCCGCCCGGCCCGCGCGGCGGCCAGATACAGGCGCCATGGACGCGGCCTTCGAACAACTCTTGGTGACCATCCGGCCAGGCGATGACCAGCGCCGAGACGAAATGGGCCTGCCACCTGTCCTGCGGCACGGCGCGCCGCTCAAGCTCCCGGACGACCCGGGTCATGGCGGCCAGGAAGTCCCGCGGTTGCCCAGCCCAATCCGCCGTGAACAGGCCCGGCGCACCATCGAGGGCGTCCACGCACAGCCCGGAATCATCGGCGACGGCGGGCAGGCCGGTCGCCGTGGCGGCGGCCTGGGCCTTGATCGCGGCGTTCTCCGCGAACATCCACCCGGTTTCTGCCGGTTCGGGCAGGCCGAGCGCGCCGGCTGAGGATGTCATGACGCCATAAGGCGCCAGCAAGGCGTCCATTTCGGCCAGCTTGCCCGCATTGTGGGTCGCGATGACCACGCGGCCTGACAGCGGCCGCCACTGGCGCGATCCCTCCGCCTTGGCGTCGGGCACCGCTCCGATCACCCGCCGATGGCCTTCTTCTGGAGGGCGACGAGGTCGGCGATCCCGGCCTTCGCCAGCGCCATCATGGCGGCGAGTTGCTCCTCGGAAAAAGGCTCGCCCTCGGCGGTGCCCTGTACCTCGACAATGCCGCCCTTGCCAGTCATCACGAAGTTCGCGTCGGTCTGCGCGCCGGAGTCCTCGATGTAGTCGAGATCAAGCACCGGCTGGCCCGCCACGATCCCGCAGGACACGGCGGCTACCTGATCCTTGAGCGGCTGGCGGCCCTGCAGCATGGCGCGCCCCTCCATCCACTTCAGCGCGTCATGCAGCGCCACCCAGGCGCCGGTGATCGAGGCGGTCCGCGTTCCGCCGTCGGCCTGGAGCACGTCGCAGTCCACCACGATCTGGCGCTCGCCCAGCGCTCCGAGGTCAACCACAGCACGCAGCGAGCGGCCGATCAGCCGCTGGATTTCCTGTGTGCGGCCAGATGGCTTGCCGGTGGTCGATTCGCGCCGTGTTCGCTCGAGCGTGGCGCGCGGCAGCATGGCATACTCCGCCGTGACCCAGCCCTTGCCGGTGTTGCGCAGCCATGGCGGGCCCTTTTCCTCCACTGTGGCTGCGCACAGTACGCGCGTCTCACCGAAGGTAATCAGGCAGGAGCCTTCCGCATAGCGCACGACGCCGCGCTCCATGGTCACGGCGCGCATCGCGGCAGGCTGGCGTTTGGACGGGCGCATGGAGGCTCCACAGAACGGGATCACGACAAGCCGCGTGTGTAGGCGGTGGCAGCACCGGGTGCAAGCGGTGGGCGCGTGTTCGCCGCGAAGCAAACGGTTCACCCGATATGATGGCACTGATCAGGCAATGTCATGCAATCGCCGGGCTCATGCGGTTGACGCGGGGCCGCAAAGCCCGAACGATGACGTGCATCTGCATCAGGCGGCCTTCGGCTGCTTCTCGAGGACAAGACCATGGCCTGGTATTCGCAAACTTGGAGTTGGATCGACGGAGAATGGGTCGAGGGCAACCCCGGCATCATGGGGCCTCGCAGCCACGGGGCCTGGCTCGCCTCGACAGTCTTCGATGGCGCGCGCATCTTCGACGGCCTCATGCCCGACATGGACAGGCATGCGGCCCGCGTCAACCGCTCGGCCGCTGGCCTCGGCCTGAAGGCCACCATGGCCGCTGACGCGATTGTCGATCTTGCCCGTGACGGGGCACGCAGGTTTGCGCCCGGCAAGGCGGTCTACGTCAAACCGATGTACTGGGGCGAGGCCGACGGGCCGAGCACGATCATGCCGGACCCGGACTCCACCCGCTTCTGCCTGTGCCTGTTCGAGGCGCCGATGCCACCGCCGACAGCCGGTTTTTCCGTCACCCTCTCGAAGTTCCGCCGCCCGACGCTGGAGAGCATGCCGACCGATTCCAAGGCTGGCTGCCTGTATCCGAACAACGCCCGCGCGCTGCGCGCTGCCAAGGAGGCCGGCTTCGACAACGCGCTGGTGCTCGACATGCTCGGCAACGTTGCCGAAACCAGCACCTCGAACATTTTCATGGTCAAGGACGGCATCGTGAAGACGCCGGCCATCAACGGCACTTTCCTGAATGGCATTACCCGGCAGCGCACCATCACCCTGCTGCGGGACGCGGGCTACACGGTCAAGGAGACCACGCTGCGCTACAGCGACTTCGAGGCCGCCGACGAGATCTTCTCATCTGGCAACTATTCGAAGGTGATGCCGATCACGCGCATCGACGATCGCCAGATGCAGCCCGGTCCTGTGACCCGGAAGGCCCGCGAAGCCTACATGGATTTCGCCCTCGGCGCGCGCCTCTGAACCTGTCATGCGGGTTCGGCGGGAGCGGCGTTGCCTCTGCGCGGCAGCGTCAGCGGAAAGCGCAGCAGCTTCGCTCCCGCCCAGGCCGCGACCCCATAGGCGATCAGTGACGAGCCGCCGAGAAGGGCTGTTGCGAACAACGCCTGTTCGCGCGGCAGAAAGCCGCTCAGGCTGACGAACGGGTCACGCGCGACCAGCACCCAGAGCTCAAAGGCGATGGCACCGACAAAGGCAATGATCAGGGCCTTGGCCAGCATGTCTGTCGGAGCCGTCCAGCCCCGCCGCAGCGCCAGCACGTAGAGGATGCCGAGGTTGATCCAGGCTCCCAGCGCCGTGGCAAGGGCAAGGCCGGCGGCTCCGAGCTGTTCGGCGAATATGACCTTGAACAGGATGTTCAGCCCAAGCGCCGTCAGCGAGGCGATGACCGGTGTCGTCGTGTCGCCCCGTGCGAAAAAGCTGGCCACCACCGACCGGATCAGCAAAACCGGAATGAGGCCGATCGCATAGGCGAACAGGACCTGTGCCGCGATGGCGGCCGCCCGCGCGTCAAAGGCGCCGCGGGCGAACAGAGCGTTGACCAGCATGTCGGGCATCGTGAGGAAGGCCGCCACAAAGGGCATGGACAGGATCAGCGTCATGCCGATGGCGCGATTCTGCGCGCGGTTGGCGGAGGCCGCATCCCCTGCCGCGATCAGCCGGCTCATGGTGGGCAGCACCACCGTCCCGGCTGCGATCCCGATCACGCCGACCGGCAACTGGTAGATGCGGTCGGCAAAATAGATCGCCGAATAGGACCCCGCCGGCAGGAACGAGGCAATGATCATGTCAGCAAGCACGGCGATCTGCACCCCGGCCGAGCCGAGCACCGCCGGGCCCAGCGCTTTGAGAAAGGACGTCACGTCCTGGTCAACGGCTGGGCGGGCCAGTGTCGCCATCACGCCTGCGCGTCGGGCCGCGAGGGTCAGCAGCGCCCATTCGGCCACGCCTGCCGCGGTCACGCCCCAGGCGGCGGCATGGGCGGCGGAGGGAAACAGGAAAGACAGCGCAAGCGCGATGACGATCGCGACGTTGAGCAACACCGGCGCGAAGGCTGCCGCGGCGAACTTGTCGACCGAATTGAGGAGGCCGGCCTGCAAGGTCACCAGGGTGATGAACAGCAGGTAGGGAAAGGCGATGCGCGCCAGCGCCACCGTCAGCGCGAAGGCCTCCTGATTGGCCTTCTGTCCCGGAGCCACCAGCGCGATCAGCCACGGCATCAGCGGCAGCGCCACTGCCAGCATGGCCAATTGCACAAAGAGCAGGATCGTGAACACCCGGTCCGCGAACAGTTGCGCCGCCGCAATCCCGGCCTGCTCGCGCAGGCGGCTGTAGGATGGAATGAAGGCAGAGGAGAACGCGCCTTCGCCAAAGATGGCGCGAAACTGGTTGGGCAGCCGCTGCGCCACCACGAAGGCATCCATCATCTGGCTGGCACCGAGGATAGCGGCCAGCACGATGTCGCGCACGAACCCCGTGAGGCGCGAGAGCAGCGTGAATCCGCCAACCGAGAGAATCGTCCTGAACATGGTCAGGCCGGACCGTCGCGCGCCTGCAGGATGTGGTCAACCATGCGCAGGCCCGATCACGCGATCAGGTGATCGCTGCGGGTTTCCGCGGATGGTCCTCGGCAATTCCCACATGTTCGCCGACCAGATAGAGCGGGCGGCGCTTCACCTCGGCGAAGATGCGGCCGACATATTCGCCGATCAGCCCCAGCGAAATCAGCTGGATGCCGGAGAAGAACATGATCGACACAACGAGCGTCGGAAAGCCAGGCAGGTCCGTGCCGAACAACAGCGTCCGCAGCGCGTAGAAGGTGGCGAGCCCCGTCGCGAACATAGCGATGACAACGCCCACATAGGTGGCGATCTTCAGCGGCACTGTCGAGAAGGAGGAGATGCCGTCGAAGGCGAAACTGAACAGCTTGCGGAAGTTGAACTTGGTTGCGCCATGCAGCCGTGCGGCCACGTCGAATTCGACGCCAACGCTTTTGAAGCCGACCCAAGCATAGAGCCCCTTCGAAAAGCGCGCGCGTTCGCCCATGGCGCACAGCGCGTCGACGGCCTTGCGGTCCATCAGCCTGAAATCGCCCGCCCCCTCCGGCAGGCGCGTTTCGCCGAAGCGCTCGAACAACTTGTAGAAGGCGCGTGCAAAGCTGCGCTTGATCTGGCTTTCGCCGTTGCGGTCCGAGCGCACGCCGTAGACCATGCCGTAGCCTTCGCGCCATCTGGCGAGGAAGATCGCCAGCACTGCAGGAGGGTGCTGCAGGTCAGCGTCCATGATGGCGACGGCGCGCCCGCGGGCATGGTCCAGACCTGCTGCAATGGCGATCTCCTTGCCGAAATTGCGGCTGAATGACACGGCCCGCAGCCGCGCATCGATGCGGTTGAGCTCCCGGATCACGGCAAGCGAATCATCGGCGCTGCCGTCATCGACAAAGATCACCTCCCATCCTGAGGCTTCGCGGTCGAGGACGGGACGCAGGGCCTCGATCAGCGGCCTGAGATTGCGCGCCTCGTTGAAAACCGGAATGACGACCGAAAGCTCAATCTCTGGTCTGGATATGACAGGTGTCACCACGTCGGTTCCATATGTCGTTTAGGTCAGTATGTCGGCACACAAGCGGACCGGCGCGGCTCCAACAAGCCCGAAGTGCGTTGTGGTTTGCTTTGCCAAGCCGATTGTCGCATGTGCTTGAACCAGAATGACGTCCCTGATGTGAACCGAACATGACCCGTTTCGTGCTCTGCGCCGATGATTTCGCCCTGACCGAGGGGGTCAGCCGTGCCATCGTCGAATTGGCTGCGGCGGGTCGGCTCAGCGCAACCGGCGCGATGACCAACCGGCCGCATTGGCGCATATGGGCCCGCGAGATCGCACTGCACGCCCATGCCATCGATATTGGGGTGCATCTCAATCTGACATGCGCCGCCCCGCTCGGACCCATGCCGCGCCTGGCGCCTGGCGATGCGTTGCCCTCCCTGGGTGCGGTCATTCGCGCGGCGTTGCTGTCACCGTCCGCGCGCGCCGAGATTGCCGCCGAGATCACGCGGCAGGTCGATGCGTTCGAAGACGTGATGGGCCGCGCGCCGGATTTTGTCGACGGCCATCAGCATGTCCACGCCATGCCCGGCCTGCGCGGGCTTGTGCTGGCCGAGCTGTTGCGACGCTATCCTGGCGCAAAGCCGTATCTGCGGGACCCTGCGGACAGTGTTGGCGCCATCCGTGCGCGTGGCGTCGCTGTGGCCAAGGCCTTGACCATCGGGGGCCTCGCCGCAGGCTTCGGGACAGCGGCAAGGTCAGCAGGGTTTGCGACCAACCGCGGCTTTGCCGGCGTCTCGCCCTTCGATCCGGCCCGTGATGTCGTCGCCGATATGGCGTGCTTTCTGGTCGCCCCTGGTCCGCGCCATCTCGTCATGTGCCATCCCGGCCATGTCGATGACGAACTCGTTCGCCTTGAGCCCGTGGTGGCGACAAGACCGCTGGAGCATGCCGCGCTGCTCGCTGGGGCGCTCCCTGCCAGGTGGGCCGTGGCCCGCTTTGCCGGACTTGGCCCGGCCTGAAAACGGGGCCGCAAGGCCCCGTCATGGCTCAGCCGTGCCCAGAACCGCTCAGGTGATGGCAGCGGCATGCAGCTCCGCCACATACGACCAGTTCACGAGGTTCTCGATGAACGCCTTGCAGTAATCCGGGCGGCGGTTGCGGTAGTCGATATAGTAGCTGTGCTCCCAGACATCGTTGCCGAGAATCGGCGTCGCGCCATGGACCAGCGGGCTTTCGCCGTTCGGGGTCTTCATCACCACAATCTTGCCGCCCTGGACGGCCAGCCAGTGCCAGCCCGAGCCGAACTGGCCAACGCCGGCCGCAATGAAGTCCTCCTTCATCTTGGCGACTGATCCGAAGGCCTCGATGATGGCCTTTTCGAGCGCGCCGGGAATGCTGCCGCCACCGTTCGGCTTCATCCATTTCCAGAAATGCATGTGGTTGAAGTGCTGCCCGGCATTGTTGAACAGCGCCGCATTCTTGCCGAACGAGCCTCTCACGATGTCTTCAAGGCTCTTGCCCTCGAACTCGGTGCCCTTGATCAGGTTGTTGCCGTTGTTCACATAGGCGAGGTGGTGCTTGTCGTGATGGTACTCCAGCGTCTCCTTGGACATGTAGGGCTGAAGCGCATCATGGGCATAGGGCAGATCCGGCAGCGTGAACGACATCGACGTCTCCTCAGGACAATGGACAGGCCGGCGGACCACTTTCGGCGAACCATCCGGCGCGCGCCCGGCGGCTGCCGGGCGACGTGAACCCTAGTTAAGCTGCCGGACGCGCAACAGCAACCGGGCGTCGCCCGCGCGGCTTGGCTAAATTGGCAATTGTCCGGATAGGTTGTATGAGAAATCCCGAGATCTTGCGTGGTTGCACGAATGCGGGAGCGGGTGCATTGGGGCGGTTGGGACAGTTTGTCGGGGTTGTGTTGCTTCTGGCCGGGCTTGGACTGGCTGGCTGGGGAGCCCCATACTACATGCTTGATTGGGGGGGTACGCTGGTCATGGCCGGCGCGGTTTTCGGGTCCGCCGGGCTGATCTGTGTGCTGATCGGAACGGTCCTCATCCGTTTGAGTGCCTTGCGCGAGGATCTTCTGGCATTGCGGGCGGTACAGGCGCTCGACAGGGCCATCATCCCTGCCTTTGACACAGCTGCGCCGGTCGAGCCTGCCCGTACCCTGTCGGCCACACCGACGCTGGCAGAGGCGACAACGCCCACTGCTCTGCCGCCCGTTGCCGTCGCAGGCGTCGCGGCGGGCGGGCTCGCCATGGCCGCAAAATCCATTTTCGGCTCCGTCAGTGCCGCACCGGAAACGCCCACTGACCTCACCGAGCCTGCGACCGGGACGGACACTATCCCCGAGCCAGCCCCGTCCGGCGTCGGTGGCTCTGTCACCTGGACGGATGCGGTCGAGGCGCCGCGCTCGGTCTTGGTCGCGGCAGGCCCGGCTCCAGCCCCTGCGATCAGCGATGACGATCGCGCCTCGCTCGATGATCTGCTCCGCGAGATCGAGCGCGGCCCCGATCTGGCGCGCGAGACGCCCGCTTCACCGCATTCCGAGCCCGGCGCGGTCAAGGAGAATCGCGCGGTTGACAGCCCAGCCCTTCCGGCGCTGCGGACGGAAGATCTGCTGGCGAAGGTCGATGATGTCGTCAGGAGCCTGAAAGCCGAGATGCCGGCAGCGATGAAGCGGTCGCAGCACGCCGAACCGTATCCCGTCGCGGATGAGCCTGAACAATCAACGCCTCTCGATGCGATCTTCGACGATCTGCGGGCCGACCTTCGGTCGCCGCTGCCCGTGCTGAACCAGGAGGCAAGAGCCGCCAGGCCTGACGCGCTGGACGACAGGGCAGCCGATGTCCCGTCCATCGTCGCGCCGGATGCGTTCGTTCCCGCAAGTCCCGCCGCGCCGGAAGCACCTCCCGAACCGGTCGCGTCGGACGAAGGCATCGTGGCAGCCTACACTGTCGGGGACAGTGCCTACGCCATGCTGGCCGATGGGCGGATCAGAGTGACCACGCCCGACGAGCAGCACCTGTTCAGGTCCATGGACGAATTGAAGCAGTTCATGGCGCAGCGCCGCTTGCAAAGCCAGGCGTCGGGGGCCTGAGCCCCCCCGACGCCTGCTCAAATCCGGCGCGGGTGAAGCAATCAATCCGGCCCCCGGATCAGCGGCGCGAGCGCCTTGAAGTCAGAGGTGCCGGCTTCTTCGAGCCACTCGAACACCACCATTTCCGTCGTGACGATCTCCACGCCTGCCGCCGAGGCACGGTCAAGCCCCGTGCGGATGCTGATCGGCGCGCGGCTCGAGACCGCATCCGCGACGAGGGCGACACGGTAGCCCACGAGCCGCGCGTCAAGCACGGTCTGCAGCACGCAGACATGGGTTTCTGCGCCGCAGACCACAAGTGTGCCGCGCCCTCCGATGCGCAACTCCTCACAGCGTTCCGCGAAGTGCGCGGCGCCGAAGGCCGAGAAACGCGTCTTCTCCACGGTCACGGCCCAAGGCGGGATCTGCTCCTTCAGGCACGCGACAGTTGGCCCGAGACCCTTTGGATACTGTTCCGTCAGCGTCGTTGGCAGATTGAGCCGGGTGGCGGCGGCAAGCAAGAGCCCGAGATTGCGCAGCATGCCGTCCGGCTCCAGCACGGCCGGCTGAAGCCGCTCCTGCACATCGATGATGACCAGATGAGAGGACCGCTGCTGGAGCCGCATCAGGCCACGCCCTCTCCCAGTGGCCTGAACGCGTTCGCCGCCTTGATCGCAAAGGCATAGGCCAGCGCGGTTTCTTTCAGCGAGTCGAAGCGTCCTGTGGAGCCGCCATGGCCGGCCGACATGTTGATGTGCAGCATCACCGGCCCGCCGCCGGTCATGCGGTCGCGCAGGCGCTGCACCCACTTTGCCGGCTCCCAGTACGTGACGCGCGGATCGGTCAGACCGGCGATCGCGAGGATCGGCGGATAGCTCTGGGCCGTGACATTCTCGTAGGGCGAATAGCTCTGTATCGTGCGGAAGGCGTCAGGGTCCATGATCGGATTGCCCCATTCCGGCCATTCGGGCGGCGTCAGCGGCATGCTCGCGTCCATGATCGTGTTGAGCACGTCGACGAAGGGAACGTCCGCGATGATTCCGGCGAACAGGTCCGGCTTGAGGTTTGCCACCGCGCCCATCAGGAGCCCACCCGCGCTGCCACCTTCGGCGATGATCCGGCCTGCCCGGGTGTAGCCAAGCCGGGCCAGCTCCTCGCCGACGGCGATGAAGTCTGTGAAGCTGTTGGGCTTCTTGGCCAACTTGCCGTCCTGGTACCAGGTCCAACCCTTTTCCGTGCCGCCCCTGACATGGGCGATGGCATAGACAAAGCCGCGGTCGACAAGGGACAACGGCCTGACGCGGAACGAAGCCGACATCGACGATCCGTAGGACCCGTAGCCGTAGAGCAGGCAAGGCGCCGTGCCGTCGAGGTCGAGATCGGCGCGGTGCAGCAGCGAGACCGGGATTACGGCCCCATCCCTGGTCGTGGCGAACACGCGCCTGACCGTGTAGTTCGCCGGATCATGGCCCGAGGGGACTTCCTGCCGCTTGATCAGGATGCGCTCGCGCGTCGCCATGTTGTAGTCGTAGGTTTCGGCCGGCCGGGCCATCGACGCATAGGTGAACCTCAGCCAGTCGGTGTCGAACTCAAGGCCTGCATCCATGCCAAGCCCGTAGGCTTGCTCATCGAAGGCGATCGCGCCTTCCTCGCCGCTGGCAAGGTCCCGGATGACGATGCGCGGCAGCGAGTTCTCCCGTTCCATCCGGATCAGCCGCCCCCTGAGGCAGACATGCGAAATGATCATGCAGCCGGCGCGGTGAGGCACCAGATCCGTCCAGTTGCCGATCTCCGGCGCGGCCACGGGGGCCTGCATGATCTTGAAGTCCTCGGCTCCGTCCTTGTTCGTGAGCATCAGGAAGCGATCACCATGATGCTCCACGTCGTAGCGCAGCCCCTCCTGGCGCGGATGCACGAGGCGTGGGGGCCGCGTCGGTGCGGTGAGGTCGACCAGCCTCACCTCGGAGGTCTCATGGTCGCCGACCTCGATCAGCAGATAGGCGCCCGATTGCGTCTCGCTGATCGAGACGAACATGCCAGCATCCTGTTCCTCATGGACAAGGCGATCCGCTGCAGGGTCCGTGCCGATGAGGTGCAGATAGACCCTGGACGGACGGTGGTTCGCATCCAACCGGATATAGAAGAAGCCTGCCGAATCGGCTGTCCAGACCAGGTCGCCGCCTGTTTCTTTCACGGTGTCGGCAAGGTCCTGGCCCGATGCGAGTGCCCGGATGCGGATCGTGTACAACTCCGAGCCCGCCTCGTCGCTGCTCCAGCCGAGCAGCGCGTGGTTGGGTGAATGAGCTGCCGATCCGAGATCGAAGAAGTCCTTGCCGCGCGAGAGCTTGTGCGCATCGAGCAGCGTCTGCTCCTTGCCGCCGTCCCGTGGCCTGCGGCACATCACGGGATGCTCACCTCCGCGATTGTAGCGGCTGTAGTAGGCAAATGGGCCATCCTTGTTTGGCGGAGCGCTGTCGTCTTCCTTGATCCGGGCACGCATCTCCGCCACCAGCAGCTTCTGCAGGCTGGCCGTGTCCTTCATCAGTGCCTTGGAATAGCGGTTCTCGGCGCGCATCAGCCGGTCTATGTCGAACGGAAGCGCGCCGGGATCCCGCAGCACCTCCTGCCAGTTCTCGGCCCTGATCCAGTCGTATTCATCGCTCCAGTTCTGCCCGTGAGCGGTATGTGTCACGACGCGCTTGTCGGCAACCGGGGGTTTGGGGGCGGGCAGAAAGCTCATCGACAGGTCTCACGCTTCTGATTGCCGGGGCCGTCCCGGCGTCACGACCAAGTCTGTATCACCGGGGCGGGCCGCTGTGTATCGCTCAGGCGAAGCAACGCCAGTCCGCTCCGACATGTCCTCCGAGCACTGCGCTGGCCGACCGCCACGTGGGCTTCGGACAAGGATTGCTCACAAAGTGACAGCAAGGCTTGTGCCCTCCTTCAGTGATCAGCTTTTTTTCGTCCAAAAGGCAATGACGGAGAGAATTCAGTTCTCATAATAACAGTTGATGAGTCATTTATCATGATAAACGATCATTCATCGTCATGTCTGATTTATCAGTCAAAAAAATTGAAAAATAAATTGAAACAAGACGATGAAGATGTTCTAAAGTATTCGTTTTATATAATTAATTTAAATCATATATTGATATGACGTTGGAGCGAGACAAGATTTTTATCGTTCGGTTGTCTTGCCAATTTGGTACCGTGCGTCTGGCGGGCCTGATGTCGGAACCCGATTTTCTGCGATATATTTTACTTGATGTTAGATTCCTCATGACTTACCGTTTGATTGTCAGCTATTTGACATTTATGGAAGCAGTGGTGATTTTGCGGTTGCTGCCTGGGGTCGTCTTGGCCTCGTTGCCCCCGCTTTTCGCGGGTTAAAGACGTTTTCCGAAACGAAAGCAGCAATTGTTTCATCTGGAGAAGATCAATGTCCGAATCGGCTGTCCCGAACTTTATCGAGCTCACGGCAGATATCGTGTCGGCCTATCTTGCGAACAACACCGTCTCGGCAGGTGATATACCATCCTTGATCAGTGATATTCATTCCGCTCTTGTCAAAGTTTCGGCAGGTCAGGACATTCCGGTTGTATTCGAGCCGGCCAAGCCTGCTGTACCGGTGAAGAAATCGATCACGAATGACTTCATCATCTGCCTGGAAGATGGGAAGAAGTTCAAATCTCTGAAGCGACACCTGCGCACCGCTTACAACATGTCCCCGGAGCAGTACCGCGAGAAGTGGGGTCTTCCGCAGGATTATCCGATGGTTGCTCCCAACTACGCTGAGG
>JAPLOU010000020.1 GCA_026400535.1 Hyphomicrobiales bacterium | reverse complement strand
GAAGGTATCCGCCACATTGGTCACCCAGTCGCGCAGCGCTTCGTTCATGGCGTCCTTGAGCGTCTTCGTGCCGGACTGCACGGGAATGACCTCCGCGCCCAGCATCTTCATGCGGAACACGTTCGGCTTCTGCCGCTCGACATCGACCGCGCCCATGTAGACCACGCATTGCAGGCCGAAGCGGGCGCACAGGGTCGCGGTGGCGACGCCATGCTGTCCTGCGCCGGTTTCCGCAATGATGCGCTTCTTGCCCATGCGCATCGCCAGCATGATCTGGCCGGTGACGTTGTTCACCTTGTGTGCGCCGGTGTGATTGAGTTCGTCGCGTTTGAAGTAGATCTTCGCGCCACCCGTTCCGCCCGTGGCGCTGCCGAGGCCACGGACGTGTTCGGTCAGCCGCTCGGCGAAGTAGAGCGGCGACGGCCGGCCGACATAGTGCTTCAGGTAGCTGTCAAGGCCGCTCCGGAAGGCGGGGTCGGCCTTGGCGTCCGAATAGGCCGTTTCCAGATCGAGGATCAACGGCATCAACGTTTCGGCGACAAAACGGCCACCGAAAATGCCGAATTTCCCAGCCTCGTCGGGCCCGTTGCGGAAGGAGTTCTGGACGGGTTGAACGGTCATCTGGCTGGTCTCTTCATCTGCGTCCTGCAGCCGAGCGGGCCGCAGCGACAAAATCCCCGATCTTCGCGATGTCCTTTACGCCGGGCCCGCTCTCGACGCCAGTGGACACGTCGACACCGGCAAGATGGATTCCGCAGCTGCGCGCAACCGCGATCGCCTCGGCCACATTGGCCGGCGTCAGCCCGCCCGACAGCATCACCGGCAGAGCCGGATCAAGCCCTGCCAGCATGTCCCAGTCGAAGGGCCGGCCATGGCCGCCGGGATAGGCGGCGTCCTTCGGCGGCTTGGCGTCGAGCACGATCATGGCCGCGGTGTCCTGGTAGGCGCGCGCCAGCGCAAGGTCTGCCGGCGCCGACACGCCGACGGCCTTCAAGATGGGCCGCGCCAACCGCTGGCCAAGCTGGGCGACACGCTCCGGTGTCTCGTCGCAGTCCTCTCCGGTCAGCAGCGCGGCCCCGTGCAACTGCACGAGGTCTGCCCCGATGCAGTCCGCCCAGGCCGCGGCATCGTCATCCGTGGGGTTGACCATCAGCGCGACCTTGCGGGCGCGGCCCTCCACCCGGCGCGCCAGGTCGGCAAAGCGCTCCGGCGTGGCGAAGCGTGGGCTCTTTGGATGGAACACGAAGCCAACCATGTCCGCGCCGGAATCGAGGGCGGCAGACAGCGTCCCTGGCGTGCTCAGACCGCAGATCTTGATGCTGAAGGCCGTCATTCTGACCGAACTGTGAAAGGCGTGGCCTGAAAGCTCCTCGCTTCCCGGGCCACAGATGTGACATGATTGTGCTTATCCCAGGTCAAGCAGGGACACGAGGGGTATTCGACGCATGGGACGACGCGGATTTCTGGCGCTGGCCGGCTTGTTTGCACTGTCGGCCCTCGTCGCGCTGTCCTTTCATCTGGCCACGGCCCCCACGGTGCTGCGCCTCGCCGTCGGGCCGATCGGATCGGAAGACGTGCGCATGGCCGCCGCTTTCGTGCAGAGCCTGAACCGCGAGAAAAGCAGCGTCCGGCTCAAGCTCGTCCTCACCGAGAGCCTTGCGGACAGTGCCGCTGCCCTTGACAAGGGCCGCGCTGAACTGGCGATCATCCGTCCCGACATCGCGATGCCGGCCAAGGGCGAAACAGTCCTGATCACGCGCCGCTTCTTTCCCTTCATCGTCACGGCCAAGGCCACCAACATCGAGCGCATCGCCGACCTTCGCGGCCGCAAGATCGGCGTGGTCAACAATCCGGTCGGCAATGTCGACCTGCTGAAGACGGTCCTCAACTACTACGAGGTGCCCCAGAACGAGGTCCTCATCATCGGCTTGCCCGCCAGCGAGATATCCGCTGCGGTCCAGAACGGGCAGATTGAGGCGCTGTTTGCTGTTGGCGCCCTGACGGCGCGGACCCTGTCACAGGGCGTGAACCTGATCAGGCAGGCCTGGGGCAATGACGCAACCTTCATCGCGATCCGGGAAGCCGACGCGCTGGCCTCGCGCAATCGCGCCCTCGAGCCGGGCGAGATCGTGCGTGGCGCCTTTGGGGGTGATCCGCCACGACCGGCAGACCCGTTGCCGACGATTTCCGTCACCCATCGGCTTGTCTCCGACCCCACGGTCGCCGACACGACCATCTCGGAGCTGACGCGCATGATCCTGACACAGCGCGCCACCCTGGCGGTTGAGGTGCCGGCCATGCAGGGCATCGAAGCGCCGAACACGGCCAAGGATTCGGCCTTGCCGGTCCACAACGGCGCATCGGCCTATCTTGATGGCAACGAACGCACCTTCTTCGACCGTTACGGTGACTGGTTCTATCTTGGCGTGATGGCCTTCTCCCTGCTGGGCTCGGGCGTCGCCGCCATGCTCAGTCAGGCTTCGTCCGTGCGCCGGCGCAACGCCATGGAGGGACTGACCCGCATCGTCGCCATGATTACCGAGGCGCGAGACGCCGATGGACTGTCGACGCTGCTCGAGCTGGAAACCGAGGCCGACGTGATTCTGGCGCGCACACTCGAAAACATGGCCCGGCAGCACATCGATGATTCGGGCCTGTCGGCCTATCGCCTCGCCATAGACCAGCTTTCGCGCGCCATCATCGAGCGCCGGCGCTTCCTGAATGACCTGCCCGAGGCGGTGCATCAGGGGTGATCTCGCTCCAGCATGCGTCGCTGCGTCGCAGTGTCCGGCCCAAGCGCCACATCTAGCGCGGCGCGCGGTGTGCGTCATATTGCCAGTCGGGCGCTGATGGTCAGGGCCCTGATCATGACGGAGAGACTGTGATGAAGACCCTTCGCCTCACCAGCCTTGCCCTTGTCCTTGTCGCGCTCGCCACGACAGCGGCGACGGCCCAGACATCATCGCAGCAGGCGCCGCAGGTCGAGCAGAGCAGCTCGGACGGCTGCAGCTGGAAGTCCAGGAGCGCGGCAACATCCTGACAGCCGCATGCACGTCTTGCGGGGCCGGAAGGCTCCCGCCCTTACGCCAGATCGCCATAGGCGATGAAACCGGCGCTGTCCCCGGCTGAGAGCCGGGTCACGTCATCGCCAAGCTCCAGAAGACCGTCTGTCTCGGTCAGGGAACTGAGCACGCCCGCCCCGTCGCGGGCGTGCTTTGTCGCTTCGAACAGCCCGTCCGTCCGCTGAGACAGGCTGACCCGCACGTATTCGCGCCGGCCGGCCTTCTTGGTGTAGGAAAAGGCCGCAACCACGGGCATCCGGCGTGGTTCGCGCCATGTCGCGCCGGACAAGCGTGCCAGCAGCGGACGGACCACAAAGGCGAAGGTCACATAGACGGCGACCGGGTTGCCGGGCAGGCCGACAAAGGCCGCCCCGTCGATCACGCCCATGGCCACGGGTCGTCCCGGCTTGATCGCGATGCGCCAGAACACCAGCGAACCGATGCTTTCCACCGCCGGCTTGACGTGGTCTTCCTCGCCCGTCGACACCCCGCCCGAGGTCAGTACGAGGTCGCAATGCCGGGCAGCCTCCTTGAGCCGCGCCGCCAGTTCGCCGCGCGCGTCGCGGATGATGCCGAGATCCACCGCGTCCGCCCCGGCCCGCGCCACGAGCGCCAGGAGCATGCTGCGGTTGGAATCATGGATGGCCGCAGGGCCGAGCGCCGCGCCCGGCTCGGCCAGCTCGTCACCGGTCGAGAACACACCCACGCGAAGGCGGGGCCGGACATCAAGGGATGACTGGCCAAGCGCCGCCGCCATGGCCAGATGCTGCGGTCCCAGCCGCGTGCCGGCCGTCAGGGCGACGGCGCCAAGCGCGACGTCCTCACCCTCAGGACGCATGTTGGCGCCCTGCCTGAGGCCCGCAGGAAGCCGGACCTGCTGCCCCGCGAGCACCACGTCTTCCTGCATGAACACCGTGTCGGCATCGGGGGGCATCGGCGCGCCGGTGAAGACACGGATGGCGGCGCCCCGTGCCGACACGGCAGCTGCATGACCGGCCGCGACCCGTCCGGCGACGGGCAGCGTGGTTTCGCCATCCGGGTTCAGGTCGACGATCCGGACCGCATAGCCGTCCACGGCAGAGTTCCGGAAGGGCGGCAACGGCAGTGGGGCCAGCAGGTCCGCCGCAAGATAGCGGCCCTGGCAGGCGTGGAGCGGGCACGGTTCAGATCCACCGGCCGGGCTGATGCGCGCGGCCATCAGGCGGGCCGCATCCTCGATGGTCATCAGCGGACCGCCGAAGGCAAAGCAGTCATCCGTGAGCTGGGCCATCGGGGTCGCTCCGGGACAGTTTGATCAGAACCTCGTCCAGAGGCTCGGCAAAGGCAAGCGCGAGGCCAGCGATGGCGTCAGTATCGTCAAGGTTCACCACAGGCCTCTGGGCCGCAGGGAAGGGCACGTCGGACGCCACCGCGACGATGGTGGGGTCGCCCGGATGCAGCGGAGGCTTGCCGTTCGCCGCGCGGTGGACCTCGAACTTGCGGTGTGGTCCGGTCTTGAAGCCTTCGACGATCACCAGGTCAACGCGCGCCAGTTTCGTCAGCAGAGCGCCGAGCGTCGCCTCCGGTTCGCCGCGCAGCTCGTGCATCAGCGCCCAGCGTCGGCCGGACGAGACCAGAACCTCGCTTGCGCCGGCCAGGCGGTGGTTGTGGGAGTCCTTGCCCGGAACATCCACGTCGAAGGCATGATGCGCGTGCTTCATCGTCGAGACCGTCAGGCCGCGACCGATGAGGAGCGGGATCAGCTTGCCCAGAAGTGTGGTTTTGCCGGCGCCGCTCCAGCCGGCCAGCCCGATCACGCGCGTCATGCTCACGTCCAACAAAAAACCGGGCGCTCCTGCGCCCGGCTGTCATTTATCAAAAATCGGAGTTTGCGGAAGGGACTTCCGCCGTCAGCGCGGAAGCGGTCACTCCGCTGCCTGAAGGCGCGCCGGAATGACACCCTTCTTCATCTCGTCCTCGACCCAGAGGATGTGATGCTCCCTGGCCCAGTTGAGATCGACCTCGCCGGAGCCCATCGCATCAAACGCGCCCTCCATGCCGATCGAGCCGATATAGGCATGGGCCAGCATCGCGCCGATCAGCACGACGCCGACGATGCCGTGCACGACGTTCCAGAACTGCAGGTTGAGCACACCCCCTGCTGTATAGGGAAACAGAAGATACCAGCCGGAGACAGAGAGGGCCGCACCGCCAAGGATCACGGACCAGAACACCATCTTCTGGCCGCCATTGAAGCGCTTGGCCTTGGGATGTCCCTTGCCGACCAGTCCGCCTCCTGACGCAAACCATTGCACATCGATCATGCCCGGGATGTTGTCCTTGACCCAGGCCAGGAACATCAGTGCAAGGCCGATCATGAAGGGGAAAGCGAGGTAGTTGTGGGCATACTTGCCGAGCTGGGACAGCGCGGCGAACCCGACTTCGCCGATGATCGGCATCAGCAGCACCTTGCCGAAGGTGATGTTGAGGCCGCTGACCGCCAGCACGATGAAGCAGCCGGCGGTCGTCCAGTGGATGAACCGGTCAAAGGCCCCGAATCGTGTGATGGTTGAACCTGACGGGCCGCCAGAGATCATGATCTTGCCGCGCGTGAGATAAAAGCCGACCAGCACGGCCAGCATGCCGAGGATGGCGATGGCGCCGACCAGATGCATCGTGCCCTGATGGAACTCGCGCCATTCGCGCCCGGCCGGGCGGATCAGGGTTGCCGCCGTTCCGTCGGGGATCGAGATGCGCCCGCCGATCTCGGCAGCGCCGCCGGGCTTGAGCGCATTCAGCAACTGGTCCTCGCGCACGGAGCTGGCGGTCGGGTTGATCGGCGCGTTCTGCTGCGCCGTGGCGGGGCTTGAAAGACCAAGGCCGAGGACGACGCCCAGCACGGCGAAAAGCGAAAGAATGGACCGCGAAAGACGCATAGTGTCCCTCCTGAAACTGTGACTTTGGGAAAGGGCGAAAGGCCGCAAGCAGGCTTGCGGCCTCCATCGCGTCAGATGGCGACGGTTTCCTTGTAGGCTGTCTTCCAGCCCCAGGCGCCAGAGCCGTAGCCGCGCTTGACGACCCGCTCCTTGTAGATCTTGGCGATGATGTCGCCATCACCGGCCAGCAGCGACTTGGTCGAGCACATCTCGGCGCACAGCGGCAGTTTGCCTTCGGCGAGACGGTTCGAGCCGTACTTCTGGAATTCGGCGGGCGAGAGGTCCGCCTCCGGGCCGCCGGCGCAGAAGGTGCACTTGTCCATTTTGCCGCGCGAGCCGAAGTTGCCGACCTTCGGGTACTGCGGAGCCCCGAACGGGCAGGCGTAGAAGCAGTAGCCGCAACCGATGCACAGGTCCTTGGAGTGCAGCACGACCTTGTCGACCGTCACATAGAAGCAGTCAACCGGGCAGACAGCGGCGCAGGGCGCATCCGTACAGTGCATGCAGGCCATCGAGATCGAGCGTTCGCCGGGTTTGCCGTCATTAATGGTGACGACACGGCGCCGATTGATGCCCCATGGTACCTCGTTCTCGTTCTTGCAGGCCGTGACGCAGGCATTGCACTCGATACAGCGGTCTGCGTCACACAGAAATTTCATGCGAGCCATGATTCATATCCTCCTTCAGACCGCTGCGATCTGAACCAGCGTGACCTTGCCTTCATGCATGGCCGTGACCGGATCGTATCCATAGGTGGTGACCGTGTTGACGCTTTCGCCCAGAACGATGGGGTCGGTGCCCTTCGGATAGTTGCCGCGCTGGTCGACGCCCTGGTACCAGCCACCGAAGTGGAACGGCATGAAGGCGACGCCCTTGCCGACGCGTTCGGTGACGAGCGCCTTGACGCGCGCCCGGCTGTTGTTCTCGGGCCCCGAGACCCAGACGAACTGGCCGTCCTTGACGCCGCGTTCGGCTGCATCAGCCGGGTTGATCTCGACGAACATGTCCTGCTGCAATTCCGCCAGCCACTTGTTCGAGCGGGTTTCTTCGCCGCCACCCTCATATTCCACCAGTCGCCCGGAGGTGAGGATGATCGGGAAGGCCTTGGCCACGCCCTTTTCCACAGCCGCCTTCTGGAAGGTGGTGTGCAGGTTTGGAATGCGCAGCGTGCGCTCGTCCGGACGCGCCGGCCACTTGGCGACGAGGTCGGGCCTCGGCGAGTAGATCGGTTCGCGATGGGTTGGCACCGGATCGGGCAGGTTCCACGCCTCGGCGCGGGCCTTGCCGTTGCCGAAGGGCACGCAACCATGGGCAAGCGTCACGCGCTGGATGCCGCCGGACAGGTCGTTGGCCCAGCTGACGGCATCGATGTTGTTGCCGCCGATCCAGGCGATCGTGGCTGCCTCCGCCGGGGTCAAATCCTTGTCCCAGCCGAGCCGCTTCAGGATACCCATCGTGAACTCGGGATAGCCGTCACGGATTTCCGATCCCTTGGGATAGGACCCTTCGGCCAGCAAGGTCACCGTGCGCTTGGCACCGCCCGGCAGGGTTTCCTCGCGCTCCACGCCGAAGCGTGGACGGAAGGCGCCACCGCCGTTCTTCGGCTCCAGCGAGGTATCATAGAGCACATGGGTGCCCGGATGCTTCTGCTCGGGCGTGCCCCAGCATGGCCATGGCAGGCCGTAAAAGTCGTTCTCCACCGGGGAGCCCTTGGCACCGCGCAAGGACACGATGTCGAACTTGTCCTGGTTGGCCATGTGCAGCTTGAGGCGTTCCGGGGACTGGCCGGTGTAGCCCGTCGACCAGCCGCCGCGGTTGATTTCGCGCAGCACGGACTCAGGCTGCGGCTCGTCACCGTACTTGCCCTTCACCAGGGTGATGTTTTTGAACATATCGCCGGCAAAACCGAGCTTCTGGGCCAGCTTGTAGATCACCCAGTAGTCATTGGCCGATTCGAAGATCGGATCGACGACCTTCTCACCCCACTGGATCGAGCGGTTGGAACAGGTGCGCGAGCCGTCGCACTCGAACTGTGTGCAGATCGGCAGCAGATAGGTGCCGTTCTTGCGCTGGGCGAGCGACACGAAGTTGGTCGGATGCGGATCGGCCACCACGAGCAATTCGAGCTTCTCGAGGCCCTTCACGGCATCCGGCACGCGCGGAATGGTGTTGCCGCCATGGCCGAACACGATCATTGCCTTGAGGTTGTCGCGCTGGTCGACCTGCTCGCTCGGCAGCATCGCTGCGTCGAACCAGCGCGTCGAGGTATGGCCGGACAGCTCCATGTTGGCCTTGCGCGGCCGCGCCGGGCGGCCGCCCTTGGCCGGAACCTCGTCGAAGCGGCTCTGCAGATAGTCGTAGGAGACATCCCAGACGCGGGCCCAGTGCCGCCACGCGCCTTCGACCAGACCGTAGTAGAGTGGCAGGTTGCCCACATCGAGGCCCATGTCCGTCGCGCCCTGCACGTTGCAGTGGCCGCGGAAGATGTTGGCGCCGCTGCCGTCCGAGCCGACATTGCCGGTCGCGAGCAACAGATTGCAGATGGCGCGGACGTTCGCGGTGCCGACCGTATGCTGGGTCACGCCCATGCACCAGATGAAGGTGGCAGGCTTGATCTTGGCAAAGGTCTCGGCGGCGCGCTTCAACTGCGCCTCGGGGACGCCCGTGATCTCTTCAACGGTCTTGGGATCGTATTTCTCGACCTCCTTCAGGACGGTCTCCATGCCGTAGACGCGGGACTTGATGAAGTCCTTGTCTTCCCAGCCATTCTTGAAGATGTGCCACATCATGCCCCAGATCACGGCGATGTCGGTGCCGGAACGGATGCGGACATACTCGGTCGCATGGGCCGCGGTGCGGGTCATGCGCGGATCGAACACGATCACGTTGGCACGGTTGATCTCCTTGCCGCTCAGCACGTGCTGCATCGAGACCGGGTGCGCCTCGGCCGCGTTCGAGCCCATCACGATGACGGTCTTGGAGTTGCGGATGTCGTTGTACGAGTTGGTCTGGGCGCCATAGCCCCAGGTGTTGGCGACGCCGGCCACGGTGGTGGAGTGGCAGATGCGGGCCTGATGGTCGACGTTGTTGGTGCCCCAGAAGGCCGCAAACTTGCGGAACAGATAGGCGCCTTCGTTCGAGAACTTCGCGGACCCGAGCAGGTAGGCGGCGTCGGCGCCGGACTTGGCGCGGATGTCCATCATCTTGTCGCCGATCTCGCTGATGGCCTGATCCCAGCTGATGCGGGTCCACTGGCCATCCACGAGCTTCATCGGGTACTTGATGCGGCGGTCGCCGTGGACGAGTTCGCGCACCGACGCACCCTTGGCACAATGCGTGCCCCGGTTGATCGGACTTTCCCAGGCCGGCTCCTGACCAACCCAGACGCCGTTGGCGACCTCGGCCTTGACCGTGCAGCCGACCGAGCAATGGGTGCAGATGTTCTTCACCACCTTGGTGCCGGTGGCAGGGCCCATGCCGGCAGCCTCGGCCTTGCGGACCGCGCCGATCTGCAGGCCGCCTGCCAGGGCGACGCCGCCGGCCACGAGGCCGGAGCCGGAGCGGCGCAGGAAGGAGCGGCGGTCCATCACGCCGGATGAGAGGCCGCCAAGGGCTGCCTGCAGCTTGCCGCGCGTGACGTCGGCGCTCTTGCGTTTGATCAACATGGCGCGTCCCTCAGTAGCTGTTGGTGCGGTAAAAGGCCTTGACGTGGTCCGTCTCGCGATAACGGCCCTTCGTCTCTTCTTTGCCTGGATTGTAGGCCTGCGCTGGGGTAACGATGCCGGGCGCGACAGAGGCGGCAGCTGCCGCGCTGCCGAGGCTCGCCACCTTCAGGAAGCCGCGCCGGTCGAGCGACTGTTTGTTTTTCATCTCAGACATGATCGATGTCCTTTCCCAAGTCCACAATGTCAGGCCGCCAGCGCCAGGGCGCTGGCTTCGATATCCATGAACAGCCGGCCGATCAGGCCAACCGTGCGATACAATTCGGAGGTCTGGCTCATTTCCAGATCGAGGAACAGGCGCGAGACCCATGGCCTCAGGTGCCGCTCGAAGAAGACGCGGTCGCCAATGCCGTCAGCCGCGAACTCGCCCATGATCAGTCCACGCATGACGTCGAACAGGATCGCGGCATGATCTTCCGGCTCGCCGACGCGCTCCTCGCGCGCCAGGCCCAGGGCTTCCATGTCGCGTCTGACGTCAGCCAGCGGCCGCTCGTTCAGGAAGCCGGTGCGGTAGAATGAGGCATAGGCGAGGATCTCGCCGCGCCCGACGCCGATGAACAGGTCGAAGAATTCACGCTGCAGCTGCGCCGCATCGCTCCGGGCCGCGACGTCGGCGAGCATCAGATGCGCCGCGCCAAGCTCCGAGGCGTCACCCTTGAGCGTCGCGAGCTGCGCGAGGACTTCGGCCGTCGGCGCCCGCCAGAGCAGCGCGCCAAGCAAGGCGTATTCATCGGCGCGGGCTGCATCTTCCGGCGCGATGTCAGATTCAGCGGGCATGTCGACATAAAGGTCGGGACGCAGCGTCGCGCGCGGAACGCGGGTTGCCAGTTCAACCGCCACGACCCGGTCCGCTGGCACCCGCTTCCACGCGGAAATAGCCGGCTGCGAAACGCCGAGGGCACGCGACAGCGCCCGCACGCCGCCCGCTGCTTCGATGGCCTTGTCCAGTCCGGGATCCCTCATCAGGGGGCGTTCCTCGATTTTTGGTCGACTTGGCAGTCTTGATGCCGCCATAGGCAGTGCAGTGATAATGATCCCTTATCACACCACTTTGCAACAGGCCAGACAGACCTCTGAACCGTTTAAACCGGTGTCGCGCCGCCGCCGCGTCGCCGTTTCATGGTCTGAAGTGCCTGATTCTCGGTCGAAAGCGGATCCACGGCGAGGTCATTGATGTTGCGCCGCACAATCGGCGGCATCGCCGATTGTGGCGAATCCGGGGTGTTTTCGAGCTGTGACGCTCCGTTTGCAGGGCGTGTCCCCGCATCAGTCTCAGGGTGATTGTGCGTCGCAACATCCGTGCGGCGGACAGCGCTGGGCAAGATGTCAGGTTGTGGTGGGTCATGCTGCGGCAGAACGTCGCCGTGCTCCGGCGGAATGACATCGGCCGACCGTGAGTATGCGCTTTTCGGATCACTGAAGACGCTCGCCAGAAACTCTTTTGCCTGGGCGATATCGGATTCGGTGAGAGGGCCATAGCCCGGCGCGCCGCCGGGCGCATTGTAGTCGTAGGCGTAGTCCAGAGCCGGCGAGACGAAGTCGCGGATGGCCGGGTCGGCTGACCAGAGCGCGCGCAGCGCCTGTCGTCGCAACGCCTCCGGAACGCCCTTGCGCATGAAAGCGGAGAGGTCGGCGCCGGGCTGCAGCGTGGCGATGTCTGGCAGCGAGCCGACGAGGTCCTGATCGATGATCTCGCCGGTCTCGGGATCCTTCGGACGATCGTCAGCGCCAGCCTCCGGCACGGGCTCGGCCTGAACCGGCGCCGGCGCGGGCGGAGCCACCATGATATCCCGTTTGCGGCGCGACCAGCGGCTCAGGAAGCCTTCGTCGCGGTCATCGGCGCCTTCAGTGCTCATGAGGTGCCCCCCTGGCTGCCTTGTGTCTTCCCGCCGGGGCGGATGCCAAACACATCGGTCCTGGCCTTGTCGCGCTGGCGCTTGATGAAGGGCCGCTCGACGTGGTGGGTCTTGTAGAAGGCCAGCACATGATCGGAAATGTGCTGCGGCATCGCTACGGGCTCGACCACGTCGCCCATGCCTTCGAGATAGCCCTCGCCCTCGGACGGATCGGCGGTGACGCCGACCACCTCGACCGGCGGGTCCATTCCGGTTGGACGAATCGAGACCCAGAGCTGCCCATGGCCAGAGACGAAGTTCTCGATCAGTTGTCCGGTGTCGGACGAGAACAGGCTCAGCGTCGCCGGTCCGGCATAGAACCGCTCCGTCCGCCCGTCCTTGCCCAGTGATGTCCACGGCGGCACGTCGGGCGCGTCGGGCAGCACCGCCACCGGCTTGAAGGCATGGTCGATCCATGGGCTGTCGGATTCGCGACGCTCCACCACCACGCCGACGGTCAGATAGGCAATCGGCATGGCCTGCTCCTCAATTGGTCGCCAGAAGGGGCAGGCCGGTGACAAGGTTGTGCGGCTTCAGCCGCAGGTGCCGGTCCTCGGTCATGGCCATCAGCAGATAGACGGGCTTGCCGCGCGCTTCGGGGCTGACGCGGTCCTCGTCATGGATCGTCATCCGGAACAGGCCGATGACGCGGGCCATCAGGTCGGGCGGAACGGCCTTGCCGCTCCACAGCGCGTTGCCGATCCGGGTCGCGTCGCTGTCGAGGCCGACGAACCAGCGCCAGTCGCCGTCTTCGATCCTGTCCAACGGCTGGACCGTCACGGACAGACCGTGCAGATGCGCGATCCAGATCTGGAACGCTTCGGCCAATGCAGCCCTCCCGGCGGGGGCGCCGCCAAGATCCAGTACCATATCGAACGCATCCGAGCGCTGCCAGTAACCGTCGGCATTCGCCGGCTTCAGCACATCAAGCCTCTTGGCGGCCGCTTCGCCCATCATCGACAGCAGCGGCGAGGCGTGGCGTTCCTCTTCCGCAAGCTCGACAATGTCGCTGTCGGCCAGCAGGATCGTACCGTCCTGGACGGTCACGCGCTGGGAGCGGTAGAGGCATTCGGCGGCGCGCACCACGAAGGGATCATCGCAGGCATCGAGGGCGTTGCGCAGGATGACATGGGCCATCTGCAGCATGAACAGCGGCGGCACGCCCTTCCAGCCGTTCCGAACCAGCGCCGTGTAGGCCGCTTCAAGGGTCGGGGCTGTGACCAGCCGGTCCCGGAACTGAACCATGAACTGCCAGTTCTCGCGGGCGTCGGCGTCAGCCAGCGCGGCGATCTCGGCCCCGGACACCGGCGCGCGCGGATCGTCCAGAAGCCTTGCGTGCAAGGCCCGCTCGGCGTCGCAGGCATCGTCAGGCGGGATCAGTTCCTTGCGGGCCAGATAGGCCTTCAGGTACTCGTCGGTCACGACCAGCCCGCCGGCGGCGTTGTGCTCCAGCAGGACATGGCCGGAAGAGGCCCAGAAATGCTTGCCCATCAGGCCTTGTCCTTCATCAAGGCGACGAGGTCGACCTCGTCCGCCGGCGTCTCGTCCTCGCCGTCGACCTCGAAGAAATCGAAGGCGCGGAAACCGCCCTTGACCGCTTCCGGTCCGAGCGCCTCTGCACGCGGAACCAGCGTGCGGAACCGCTCGCGCAGTTCACCATCCTCGACGCTGCGATGCACCGCCACCAGGGTCTGGGCCGGGTGATCGCACAAGGAGGCGGCAAAGGCGATCTCCTCGGCGGCGGCGTGGCGGGCCGATTCGATGTCCGGTGCGCCGAGATCCCGCATCAGCCGGTTGGCAAGGGTCGTCAGAAGCTCCTCGCGCTCGGCCTCGGTCACGGGCGTGACGATCGCCAGCGTCGACCAGCCGAAGGACGAAACACCCAGAAAGCCGGAGCGGAAGGCGGTGCGCTCCTTTGGAGCCATCGCCGCGACATCGGCATCGACGAACAGGAAGCTGCCCGGAACCGCCCATTCCCCCGGCTCCGCCGCCCTGGCGAAGACGAAGCTGTCGGAGGGATCAAGCCTGATCGTGCGCAACAGTTTGGCGGCTGTCACAGCTTCGGCTCCCCACGTTCGGCGTCAAGCCAATCGGCCGCCGCGAGCGCGGCGATCAGGCTGCGATGCTCCTCGCCCGCTTGGCTCTTGATCAACAGGTCGCCGTTGGGCTCGATCCCGTGGCGCAGGCCGGGCTCTCGGCCAAGCCGGTCGAGCCAGCGCTTGACCACAGCCCTGGGCCCGCGCGTCGCCCACTCGTCGCTGCCGAGCATCAGATGGCGGCAGAAGCTTTCCACCATGTCGACCGGCGTCACATTCGCGAAGCCGAGTTCGTCCATTGCGATCCCGGCCCCGACCGCGAAGCTGCGGCGCGTGTCGTCGCCAGGCATGGCCACGGCGCGCAGCATGGCCCCGAACACGAGCCATGCGGGCGTCTCGTCATCGGCGCAGGCGCTGGGCCAGGCCGTGCGGCCACCGCCGATCAGGCCATGGTCGAGCAGCAGCGCGTCCGGCCAGCCGAAATTCAGCGGTCTCTCCGGCGGGCAGTGGATCGCCATCATGTCGGCCAGCGCGTTCATGCCCATGTAGTGGGCGAGCCGCGCGGTCATCAGCGGCTCTTCGGGCTCCAGAACCACGGCGAACTCGATCAGGTCGTAACGCCGCACCCAGACCAGCGAGGCCGCGCCCAGTTCCGGCGCGTGGCGGACGGCGTGCGCAAAGGCGTCGCCGGACTCGCGCAGCGTCGAGGCGCTGAAGCCCGGCGGCAGAACCGGATCGCGTCTGAGCGAGGCGAGGCGGGATGAGGCGCTGGCGGACATGAGGCGGATGTTTCTCCCGGATGACGTCCTGAGATGGCTGTTTTGTTCCGTGTCACTCCCATATAAGACGCTCATGGCGCAAGTGCAGGGCCTTTGGTCGCGGTGTCGCGGCAAGGCCCGGAAACAAGACGTTCGGAGGACCTGATGGCGGAAGGCAAGCGCGTTGTCGCGGTGTGCTCGTGCGAGGACACGATGCCGCTTGACCTCGCGGCCATCGCAAAGGGCACGGGGACGGCGCAGTTGCGCGCGGCACGGCATCTGTGCCGCAGCCAGATCGCGGACTTCAAGGCCATGCTTGGGGATGGCGCCAGCACGATCATGGTCGCCTGCACGCAGGAGGCGCCCCTGTTTGCGGAAGTCGCTGAAGATCTCAGCTATCCCGGCGAGATCAGCTTCACCAACATCCGCGAGCTCGCGGGCTGGTCCGATCAGGCCGCTTCTTCGGGCCCGAAGATGGCCGCTCTTCTCGCCGCCAGCGCCGAACCCATGGCGCCGACGCGCTTCACCACGCTGAGCAGTTCCGGCGTCGCCCTGATCTATGGCCGCGACGAGCGGGCGATCGCGATGGCGCAGCGCCTCTGTGACAGCCTGGACGTCACGGTGATCCTGACCCGGCCCGGCGACATCGCGCCGCCCCGCAGCGCCGATTTTCCGGTGTTCAAGGGCACGGTTGCCGCTGCGACGGGCTGGCTCGGAGCCTTCGAACTCACCATCAACGACTTTGCCGCCCCTGCGCCGTCCTCACGCGCGCGGCTGGCCTTTGGCGACGCCCGCAACGGCGCGCAGTCGACCTGTGCGATCGTGATCGATGTATCAGGCGGCCCTTCGCTGTTTGCGGGGGGCGACCTGCGCGCAGGCTATCTGCGCGCTGATCCCGGCGACCGCACGGCCATTGAGGCGCTGATCGCCGAGGCCGCCGGCATGGTCGGCGAGTTCGACAAACCGCAATATGTGGCTCTGAACGAAGGCTTGTGCGCCCATACGCGCTCGCAGAAGACGGGCTGTACCCGCTGCATCGAGCTTTGCCCTGCCGGCGCGATCACGCCGGATGGCGACCATGTCGCGATCTCGCACGAGATCTGCGCCGGCTGCGGCGCCTGCGCCTCGGTCTGCCCGACCGGCGCAGTGACCTACCAGCTGCCGCCAGCGGATCTGGTGATGCGCAAGCTGCGCACCCTGCTGGTCACCTATGCCGAGGCGGGTGGCAAGGCCCCTGTCGTGCTTGTGCATGATGGCGACCATGGCGAGCCGCTGATCGACGCGCTGGCCCGCTTCGGCAAGGGTCTGCCCGCCCATGTGCTGCCGCTGCGCGTCAACGAGGTGACGCAGGTCGGTCTCGATCTCTGCGCCGCTGCCTTCGCCTTCGGCGCGTCTGCCGTGCGCTTTCTCGGCCGCGCCAGGCCGAGACACGATCTGTCCGGCCTGACCCGCAACATCGACTACGCCAACTCGCTGTCCGCCGCGCTGGGCTACGGCGAGGCCCGTGCGGGGCTGATCGAGACGGATGATCCCGACGCCCTGCGCGCGGCGCTCGACGCCATCGCGCCGGGGGTCACTGCGCCGGTGCCGGCCCGCTTCCGCCCGATGGGCGAGGGCCGCTCCCTGCTGCGCACGGCCATCATGGAAATGCACCGCGCCGCGCCAGCGCCTGTCGCCAGCGTGCCGATGCCGGCGCGCGCGCCCTTCGGCGGGCTTGCCGTCAATGCCGAGGGTTGCACGCTCTGTCTCGCCTGCGTCTCCGCCTGCCCGGTTCAGGCCCTGCAGGATGACAAGGATCTGCCGACGCTGAAATTCCAGGAGGATCTGTGCGTGCAGTGCGGCCTGTGTGCCGCCACCTGCCCCGAAAAGGTGATCACGCTGGTGCCACAGGTCGACTTTGCGGCCTGGGCCCAGCCGCCACGGGTCGTCAAACAGGAGCAACCGGCGCTGTGCATCACGTGCAGCAAGCCCTTCGGCGTGCAGTCGACCATCAACCGCATCATTGCCAAGCTTGAGAACAAGCACTGGATGTTCACCGGCGACATGGCCAAGCGGACCTCGCTGATCCGCATGTGCGAGGATTGCCGCGTCGAGGTTGTGGTCAACGAAAGCTTCGACCCGCACGAGAATCGCCCCCGCCCCGCCCCGCGCACCACCGAGGATTACCTCAGGGAGCGCCGCGAGAGGGGCGAGGACCCGCTGGGCTAGCGCGTCACCCGCGCCAGCCACTCCACCAGCGCCTTGCGGTCCTGCGCCGTGGTGATGACCTGTTCGGGCATCTTGGTGCCCGGCGTCATGGCGTTGGGGCCGATCTCGAACAGGCGGGCGATGGTCTCTTCGCTCCAGACGATGTCCATGCCTTTCAGCGCCGGCGAGAAGGCATAGCCTGCCGCAGTGGCGATGCGCCGGCCCATGATGCCGTGCAGCGTCGGCCCGGCGCGGTTGCCGTCGTCCTTTGTCAGCGTGTGGCAGGCGGCGCAGGCGCGGAAGACCTGCGCGCCGCGCTCGCCGGAGGCGGCGCCGGGGATGTTGCCCAGCGGGTTCTCGGCCGCGCGGGCGATGACCGGCCCGAGATGTTCGCCGCTGCGCGCATCCCAGCGCCGCACCAGACGATCCGCGCCGCCGGACAGAAGCTCGCGGCCATCGGCGCTGAAGGCGAGAGACCAGACCGGCAGGCCCGGACCGACCAGATTGGCACGAACCCGCCGGGTGGCGCGCTCGATGATGGCGACATTGCCGCGGATGCCGCCTGCGGCGAGCGCCGACCCGTCGCGCGAGATGGCCAGCGCCACCAGCGGCGCCTCGGCCACCGCCATCTCGGCGACCACACGGCCCTCGGCGATTACGCGCAGGATGCCATCACCGCCAGCCACGATGACCTCGCCATCCGGCGCGGCGGCCACGGCATTGAGCACGCTCGGCAGGGTGATGATGCGCGGCGCGCTTGCGTCCGCGGGCCAGAAGCGCACGGTTGCGTCATAGCCCGAGGTGACGACGCCTCCCGAGGGCAGGAAGGCCACGCCATTGACCTGTCCCTTGTGCCCTTCGAGGACCTGTGCCGGTCCACCCGCCAGCGGCGTGACGCGCGCCGTCCCGTCCCATGAGGCCGATGCCAGCGCCGTGCCGTCCGCCGAGGCCGCGAGCGCGGCCACAGGGCCTGCATGGGCGGCGATGATCTGGTCGGGCTCCGGCTTGCCGGCGCGCCACAGCGCGATGCGGCCATCCTCCCCGCCCGAGGCGAACCGCCCGTCCGCCAGGCTGGCCACCGCATTGACGGAACCATCATGGAACCGCAGCACGGCCTCGGCGGCGCCTGACGGCAGCCGCCACAGGATCACAGTCTGGTCGAAGGACCCGGTGACCGCCATTGCGCCGTCGGCTGAGACCGCGACCGCCCGGACCGGCCCGCCATGGCCTCGCAGTTCCTGGGAGCGGAGGTCTCCGGCAGGCACGATCACCGTCAGCGCGAGCGCGGCAACGGCAGCTTTCCACGGGTGCAACGCCCGGCCCAAACGCCCCCGGCCTAAGCGCGGAGCACGTCGCGGTGGGACTGATTCAGGCAGGACCGATGCGCCCATGCTCAGTTAGCCACGCACCAGTCGCCAAGCCTGCGCATGAAGGCTTCGCCATCGGTCAGCGCCTGCAAGGTGATGTACTCGTCGGGCTGGTGGGCCTGGTTGATCGAGCCGGGCCCGCAGACCACGGTCGGCGCGCCGGCGCGCTGGAAGGAGCCCGCTTCCGTTCCGTAGGGCACCGTGATGGTGCGGTTCTTGCCGGACAGGCGCATGGCAAGGGTTTCGGCGATCGATCCAGGCGCAGGCGCAAGGCCGTTCACCGAAATGTTGTTGACGGTCTCGATCCCGACGCCGGGAAGCCCCTTTTCGAAACGCGGCAGGACGACCTCATTGCCGAAACGCGCCAGGCGGGCCGGGATTTCCGCAGGATCGAGATCGGGCAGGCCACGGAACTCCCATTCGAAGGCGCAGGTTTTCGCCATGATGTTGCGGGCCGTCCCTCCGTTGAGTCGTCCGACATGGATCGTGGTGCAGGGCGGATCGAAACGCCCGGACCGATCGCCCCGCGCCACCATGTCCTGGTCGATCCGGTCAAGCTCGGCGATCAGCAGCGCCGCCATGGTGATCGCGCTGGCGCCGAGAAACGGCTTTGATGAATGCGCCTCAAAACCCGTGACCGTGGTGTTGAAGGTCACCACGCTCTTGTGCGCATCCGCGATCTCGAGGTCGGACGGCTCGCCCACGATCACCGCGAGCGGCATGGGCATCTCGCTGCCGAAGCGGGCAATGCCGTCATCCACGCCGCGGCAGGTCGTCTCCTCGTCATAGGAGAGAAACAGATGGATTGGCGTCCTGAGCCTGGCGGCGCGGAAATCCGGCACCAGCGACAGGCCGAGCGCGAGAAAACCCTTCATGTCGACCGCGCCGCGGCCATAGGCCCGCCCATCGGCCACGCGCAGGGTGAAAGGGTCACTTGTCCAGCTCTGGCCCGCGACGGGCACCACGTCGGTGTGTCCTGACAGGACGATGCCCGGACGGTCTGCCGGTCCGATGGTGGCGACGATTGCGGCCTTGTCACCCGCCGCATTGGGCAGGCGCACGAAGGGCACCTGCCAGGCGGCTAGATAGTCCTCGACAAAGGCGATGAGCGCCAGATTCGAGCGGTCGCTCTCGGTGTTGAACGAGACGAGCCGGGCCAGCAGTTCAAGCGCGGTGTAGCGGGGCGGGGACATCGGCATCGGCTCGGTTCAGTGCAGCGTGATCTTGGCGTAGGGGCTCTGCAGCGGGAACGGAGGAATCGCCGCCTCGAAGCTTTCGCCGTCGTCGGTCACCATCTCGTAGAACCCCGTCATGCTGCCATGGGGCGTATCAAGGGGGCAGCCGGAGGTGTACCTGAAGCGCTCGCCAACGCGCAGCACCGGTTGCTCGCCGACGACGCCCGGACCCCTGACCTCATGCAACTGGCCGCAGCCATCGGTGATGCGCCAATGCCGCGCCAACAGTTGCACGGTGGTCCGGGCCTCGTTGATGATCTCGATCGTGTAGGCCCAGAAGAAGCGACCGTCACGCGGGGACGATTCACTCTCCATGAATGTCGGCATCACCGACACGTGAACGCCTCTGGTCATGGCCGTGTACATCGTCTGGTGCCTCCCGCGCTTCGTTTATGTCACAACTGTCGCACAGGGGACAGATCGCTGGCGAGGTGTTAAGTCCCCCGCCGGTGCCGGACAGAATGACGCAATGGCGGATGGGCGATGCTCGACGGATGGATGCGCCAGATCATCGACCCGCCGCTGCTTCGGGCGGGCCGCATTCTGGCGGGCCGCGGATTACGGGCGGACGACATCACGCTCGCCGGCCTCGCCTTCGGCCTTGCGTCGGCGGCAGCCGTCATGTTCGGCCAGTTCGGCGCTGCGCTGCTGCTGTTGGCGGCAGGGCGCCTCTGTGACGGGCTTGACGGCGCGGTCGCGGCGGCGCGCCAGCGCACGGACCGGGGAGGCTTTCTTGATATTGTTTGCGACTTCGCCTTCTACGGTGCGTTGCCGCTGGCCTTTGCCGTCTACGCGCCGGATCGCAATGCCCTGGCGGCGGCCGTCCTGCTGTTCAGCTTCTATGTCAACGGAGCGACCTTTCTGGCCTTCGCAGCCATAGCCGCGCGGCGCGGGCTGGAAACGGACAGCCGGGGCCACAAGACACTCTATTTCACGGCGGGCCTTGCCGAAGGCTCCGAGACGATCCTTGTCTTCGTGCTGATGCTCCTGTTCCCCGCGGCTTTTGTCTGGCTGGCCTATGGCTTCTGCGCCATGGTGCTGCTGACGGCGATCAGCCGCATGATAATCGCGTGGACAACTTTCCGCGATTGAGCGGCGCCAGCGCCGCCCGGTTGCGCATGGACAGGCCTGCTGGCAACAGTCACGCCATGGCCGTCACCAGATCACGAAGCGCTGCGGGCATCCTGCCCGGCATCCAGTCCGACGACATTATCGCGGGCCTGGTCGAGGCCGGAATCATACGGCCCGGCCAGCCGCTTGTGGCGGGCCAGATCCAGCCGTCTAGTCTTGATCTGCGCCTCGGGGCGAAGGCCTGGCGCGTGCGCGCCAGCTTTCTGCCCGGGCGCGACCGCCTTCTGATGACGCGGCTCGACCAGGTCGCACTGCACGAGATCGACCTGACCAGGGGCGCGGTTCTGGAAACCGGCTGCGTCTACATAGCCGAACTGCTGGAAGGCCTCGCCTTGCCCAGGGGGCTGGCCGCATCCGCCAATCCCAAGAGCTCGACCGGGCGTCTCGACGTCTTCACGCGCGTCATAACGGACCGTTCGGCCGCGTTCGATGTGGTCGAGGAGGGCTACCACGGCCCGCTCTATATCGAGATCAGCCCGCGCACCTTCCCGGTCCTCGTCCGCACCGGCTCGCGGTTGAGCCAGATCAGGTTCCGGTCTGGCGGGGCGCGGCTCACCGATGCCGAGCTCATGCAGGTGCACCGCCGCGAGACGCTGGTGGCCTCTGCCGAGCCCAACATTCAGGGCGGGGTGGCCGTCAGCGTCGACCTCGCCGGCTTCGAGGGCGTTGTCGGCTATCGCGCCAAGCGCTTCACCGGGCTGATCGATGTCGATCGGGTCGGTGCCTACAGGGTGCAGGAGTTCTGGGAGCGGCTTGATGCCGACGGCTCCGGCTCGCTGATCCTCGATCCGGGGCAATTCTATATCCTCGCGTCAAAGGAAGCGGTGCATGTCCCGCCTGACTATGCCTGCGAGATGACACCCTTCGATGCGCTTGTCGGGGAGTTCCGCGTCCACTATGCCGGCTTCTTCGATCCCGGCTTTGGCCACGCGGGCGCGGGCGGCGCAGGCGCGCGGGCCGTGCTCGAGGTGCGCTCGCGTGATGTCCCTTTTATCCTGGAGGATGGGCAGGTGGTGGGCCGTCTTGTCTATGAGCACATGGCCCGGCGCCCGAGGGCGCTCTATGGCGCGGATCTGAAATCCAACTATCAGGGCCAGTCGCTGAAGCTCTCCAAACATTTCATCGCATGATCATCACAGCCGATGGGGCCTGATCTGCATCCAGCCGGACAGGGTTTCGCCGGGTTCCAGCATGGCCAGCGGCGTGATGGCGCGTGCGGCAGCCTCGCTCGGCGCGCCGATGCCATGGCTCTGCGGCTCAAAGCAGACGAAGCCTGAATGCGGGGGGGTCCACAGGACGGGGTGGCGCAGGGTCTCGCTTGCCGTGATCGCGATGCCCAGCCCGCGTGACGGCGCGGCGAACAGCGCCGGCCCCACCCAATCGACGAAGCTGAGGGCGAGCTCATCCGGCTGCGCGATCGCGCGTCCGGCGCGATACGGCCCGCCATCATCGTAAGCGGACAGGCCGATGGCGCGGTAGCCGGGCGCAAAGGCGAGTGTTCCGCCCGCGCGCATCGTCAGCACGGTATCGGGCGGGCAGTCCAGCCAGGGGTGGAAGCCCAGACCGTAGGGAAGGGCCTGCGCCGCATCGTTCGTCACCGCCAGGTCGAGACGGGCGTGGTCGTCAAGCAGCGCCACCGTCATCCTGGCCAGATAGCGATAAGGGTCGCTGGTGCTGCTGCGTGAATGCACCATCGCGACGCGGTCAGCGGACTGTTCGGCAACCGCCCAGGCCGATTGCCAGCCGAAACCATGGATCGTGGCCTGCATGTCCGGATCGTTGACCGGCAGGCTCAGGCGCTGGCAGCCATCATCGACGATTCCGCCAAAGGCGCGATTTGCGAACGGCACCATCGGCCAAAGGCCAAAGCGGTTCGGCGCGGCGGTGCCGGCCCTCGCGCCATCGGGACTGAACAGCAGCCGGTGGCCGGGGTCGCCCGCCGGCGTCCACTCAAGCCCGGTGACGATCGCGCCATGTTCAGCTGACAAGGTCGCGCGGAAGAACCCGTTGTCCAGCACGATCATGGGCTGTCATGTGACGATGTGAGGAATAACGCACGCATCATGCTTTTCCTTTTGCGCACAAAGCGCTAAGAGCAGCCTTCACGCGAGGGGCAAGGGCCCGATGCAAACCTGAGATTGGATGGAGCCTGGATGGCTAAGGAAGAGCTGCTCGAATTTGACGGGACCGTCGTGGAAGTGCTGCCCGATGGCCACTTCCGCGTCAAGCTGGACAATGACCATATCGTCCTGGCCTATGCTGCGGGCAAGATGAAGAAGAACCGCATCCGGACCATTGCAGGCGATCGTGTTGTCGTCGAGATGTCGCCCTATGACCTCGATCGCGGCCGCATCAACTTCCGTCAGAAGACCGCAGCCGTGGGCGGCCCCCCGGGGGGTGGCAACCGCAGACCGCCGCCGCGCCGCCGCTGAAGCGGTCGGCGACGCGCGCGAACCCCTTACCTTTCGACCGGGTCCGGATGGACAGGCCTGGCCCCAAGCCAGGCGAGCGCGCCGCGCGCCGCAGTCAGACCGCTGGCGAAGCAGGCCTGCAGCAGATAGCCGCCCGTCGGCGCTTCCCAGTCCAGCATTTCGCCGGCCACGAACACGCCGGGCCGTGCCCTGAGCATCAGGGATGCATCGACCGCCTCATGCATGACGCCGCCTGCTGACGAGATGGCGCGCTCGAAGGCAGACAGCCCCGTCACCCGGATCGGAACGGCCTTGATGCGCTGGGCGAGTTCCTTGGATCCCTCTGGCAGCGGCCCCGCTTCCCGGGCCAGCAGGGCGGCGGCTGGCGAGAGCCCGCCCCGCTTGCGCAGGATGGTTGAGGTCGATGCGCCCTGCCGTGGGCCGTCCACCTTTGACGCGAGCGCCTCGAGCGTCAGGTCGGCCCTGAGATCAAGGATCAGGGTTGTCGACGGCGCGGCCATGAGGGCCTGCCGGATCGAGGCGCCGAGAGCATAGACGGCCCCGCCTTCCAATCCGGTACGGGTGATGACGGCCTCGCCCCGCTGGTTGCGACCGCCATGGCTGAGCGCGATCCGTTTCAGGGGCTCGCCATGGGCGCGTTCCCGCACCGGCGCAGACCAGTCGACCAGGACGCCAACATTGGCGGGCGAGAGGTCTGACACGGCAGCCCCGGCGCCGCGCAGGAGCGGCACCCATTGGCCGTCAGAGCCCAGCCGCGGCCAGCTGGCCCCGCCGAGCGCCAGCACAGTGACATCGGTCGTCAACCGGCTTTCGGTGCCATCCCGGACCAACCGGAGCGCACCGTCATCGGTCCAGCCGGCCCATGTGGCGCCGGTCACGAGACTGACCCCGAGGCTGTCCAGCCGCGACAGCCAGGCGCGCAGCAACGGTGATGTCTTGAAGCAGGTGGGGAAGACGCGGCCCGAGCTGCCGACGAAGGTCGGCTGGCCAAGCCCCTCGCACCAGGCGATAAGGCCTGTTGGCGGCAGTTCCGCAAGCATCGGGGCAATCCAGCCTTCGGCCTCGCCGTAGCGGCCGTTGAACCGCTCGATGGGCTCCGAATGGGTGAGATTGAGCCCGCCGCGCCCTGCCATCAGGAATTTCCGGGCCGGCGAGGGCATGCGCTCATACACCGTGACCATGAGGCCGGCCTGCGCCAGATGCTCGGCGGCAAACAGGCCCGCCGGCCCCGCCCCGATGATGGCGGCTGTGCGCCGTGGCAGGTCTGTCATGGGACGGCGCTGTCCTTCGGCGGATAAGGATGAGCCACGCCGTTCCGGTCGATGAGGCGAACCACGCCATCGCTGTCGGCCGCGAGGAAGGATGGCCCGACCGGCACCTTGCCGTGGCCGCCGGGTATATCGAGAACATAGCTGGGTTGCGCAAGCCCGGACAGGTGGCCCCTGAGCGCCGTCATCAAGGCCTGGCCCTCGTCAAGAGTGACCCGGAAATGCGACGTTCCCGGCGCAAGGTCAGGGTGATGCAGGTAGTAGGGCTGAACCCGGTTCTCGACGAAGCGGCGCATCAGCGCCGCCAGTGTCGCAGCGTCGTTGTTGATGCCCTTGAGCAGGACGCTCTGGCTCACCAGCGCGATCCCCGCCTCCGCCAGCATGGCGATGGCGGTCTGTGCCTCGGTCGTGAACTCCTGCGGATGGTTGGCATGAATGCCGACATAAACCGCCTTGCCGCCGATGCGGAGCGCGCGCACCAAGGCCGGACTGACGCGAGCCGGATCCACGATCGGCACGCGCGTATGCCAGCGCACGACGCGGATATGCGCCATCTCGCCGAGCCGGCGCATCAGCGCCTCGACGCGCCGCGCCGGGAGCATGAACGGATCGCCCCCGGTGATGATCACCTCCCAGATGCCGGTCTGGCTCTGCAGATAGGCCATGGCGCACGCGAAGGCGGCCCCGGTCAGCGCCGCGCCACCCGGTCCGACCATCTCGCGCCGGAAGCAGAACCGGCAATAGACCGGGCAGGCATGCACCATCTTGATCAGGGCCCGGTCCGGATAGCGGTGGACGATGCCCTCCACCGGCGAATGCGCCGCGTCACCGATCGGATCGGCGCGCTCATCCGGCGTCGTCGCAAGTTCACGCACGTCCGGCACGAACTGGCGCGCGATGGCGTCGTCGGCGTTCCTTATCAGCTGCGTCATGGCCGGGGTGACGGCGATGGCGTAGCGCCGTGCGACGGCCTCGAGCGCATCGATCTGGCCAGCGCCGATCACGCCGGCGGCCGCCAGATCGGCCGGTGTTCGCAAGGTTGTCCCCGTGGTCATGGCACCGTCATGGCCTGTTCAGCCACCGGCGTCCAGATCACATCGGCGATGCTGTCCGCGCCCACGGTCAGCATCACGAGACGGTCAAGGCCGAGCGCGATGCCGGAGGTGGGTGGCATCAGTGGCAGGGCGTCCAGCAGGTCCTCGTCGATCGGATAGCGCTCGCCATAGATTGCCTGCTTCTGGATCATGTCGTCCTCGAAGCGTCGGCGCTGCTCGACAGCATCGGTCAACTCGCAGAAGGCGTTGGCGAGTTCCACTCCGCAGGCATACAATTCGAAGCGTTCGGCAAGGCGGGGGTCGGCCGGCTTGGGCCGCGCCAGGGCCGCCTCGCTGATCGGGTATTCGCACAAGATGGTGGCAGCGCCGAGCCCGAGGCAGGGTTCGACCCGCTCCTGCAGGATGCGGCTGTAGATGTCGCTCCAGCTGTCATCGGCGGCCGTCCGCACGCCGATCCGCTTTGCTTGCGCATCCAGCCCGGGCCTGGCGCCCGCGCCGTGGCTGTCAACCGTCGCCATGAGGTCGATGCCGGCATGGCGCAGGAACGCTTCCGCGACCGTCAGCCGCTCGAGGCTGGCGAAGGGATCGCAGGTGCGCCCGCGGAAGACCAGTTGGCTGGCGGCCGCGGTTCTGGCGGCCAGCGCCAGCAGCGCCGCGCAGTCATCCATCAGCGCCTCGTAGGGCTCGTGGGTCCGATACCATTCGAGCATGGTGAACTCGGGATGGTGCAGTGCGCTGCGCTCGCGGTTGCGGAACACGCGCGCGAAGTCGACGATCCGGGTTTCGCCGGCGGCCAGCAGCTTCTTGGCGGCGAACTCGGGGGATGTGTGCAGGTAAAGCGGCGCCCTGGTTCCATCGGGACCGATCTCGCTGGTGGCAAAGGCGTGCAGATGCGTCTCATTGCCCGGCGAGACCTGCAAGGCCGCGCCCTCGACTGTCATGAAATCGCGCGCGGCGAACCAGGCGCGAAATGCAGCCATGATGGCATTGCGCTTCAGCAGATAAGGCCGCCGGCGCAGATGCTCGTCCGTCTGCCACCAGCGCCGCGATGGTGGCGTCGGACGCGCCCGGTCGTCTGGCCCATGCGCCATGGGGCTTTCCTTCTGCAGCAAAATCTGTCAGTGACGCCCGCCAAATCATTCGATCAGCCGCGCTTTCGCGCCTGATGTATCGCCAAGGACAACACGTGACCAGAGTCATCGCCAGCACCGTGCGCAAGGGCAACATCCTTGAAGTTGACGGCCGTCTTTATGCCGTCCTGTCGGCGGAGAGCTTCTTTCCCGGAAAGGGCACGCCCACCACCCAGATCGACATGCGCCGCCTGTCGGACGGCGTGAAGACCTCGCAGCGCTACAAGACGACCGAACAGGTCGAGCGCGCCTTTGTCGAAGATCGCGAGTTCTCGTACCTGTATCAGGATGGCGAGACTTATGTGTTCATGAACCCCGAGAACTATGAGCAGCTGACGGTGTCGGCGGACGTTGTTGGCGACTACGCGCCCTACCTGCAGGAAGGCATGATCTGCCAGCTCTCGATCTTCGAAGAGAACGCCGTCGGCATCCAGCTTCCCGCCCGCATCGTGCTTGAGGTGACCGAAACCGAGCCGGCGATCAAGAACCAGACCGCGTCGTCCTCCTACAAGCCTGCCATCATGAACAATGGCGTGCGCGTCATGGTCCCGCCCCATATTGCCGTCGGCACGCGCATCGTTGTGCAGACCGAGGACGGCACCTACGTCGAACGCGCGAAGGACTGAGGCCTGCTCAGCAGGCCAGCCGTGCGACCTCCTCGCCGATGGCGAGGCTCGCTGTCAGACCCGGGCTTTCGATCCCGAACAGGGTGACGAAGCCCGGCACGCCATGCGCCGCCGGGCCCTCGACGCGGAAATCCGGCATGGGCTCGGCGGGGCCATGGATCTTCGGCCGGATGCCGGCATAATCGGGCGTCAACGTCCCGTCAGGCAGGCCCGGCCAATAGCTGCGGATGGCGGCGTAGAAACTCGCGGCCCGGGCCGGATCGACCGCAAGGTCGTGCTCGGAGGCCACCCATTCCACGTCCGGGCCGAACCGCACCCGCCCCGCCAGATCGATGGTGGCATGCACGCCAAGCCCTGCCGCTTCCGGCGTCGGGTAGATCAGCCGGCGGAAGGGCTGGCGCCCCGCCAGCGAAAAGTAGTTGCCTTTGGCATAGGCCTGACGCGGCAGGAGCTGCGCCGGATAGTCGGCGAGCAGCGCGGCAAGCTTCGGCGCACCGTGGCCGGCGCTGTTGACGAACAGATCCGTGCTGATCTCGGCCGGTTCCGGCCCACCGGTCGACACGACCAGCATTCTGCCCTCGCGCCTCAGCCCTGTAACGGGCGCCCCGAAGGCAAAGACGCCGCCCGTATTCTCGACATCGCCCTGCAGCGACAGCATGAAGGCGTGGGAATCGACCACACCGGTTGATGGCGACCAGACCGCCGCAACGGCGGACACTTCCGGTTCCAGGGCCGCAATCTCGGCTGGGCCGATCATCTGCAGATCCGCGACGCCCGCCGCCTTGCCGCGCGCGATGATCGCTTCGAGCTTCGTGACCTGGTCGGGCCGTGTGGCGACGATCAGCTTGCCGCAGCGCCCGTACGGCAGGCTGCGCTCGGACAGATATGCATAGAGCGCCTGTTTGCCCGCCACGCAAAGACGTGCCTTCGCCGATCCCTCCGGATAGTAGAGCCCGGCATGGATCACCTCGCTGTTGCGCGAGGAGGTCTGGGTGCCGATGCCCCCCTCTGCGTCAACCACCAGCACCTCACGGCCGCTGAGCGCCAGCGCGCGTGCAACCGCAAGGCCGACGACGCCGGCCCCTGCCACAATGCAGTCGATATCCGCCATGACCCGGAATGATCAGGCGGGCATCGCCGCCTCGACAAGGCCAGCCCAGTAGGCGACGCCGACGGGAATCGCCTTGTCGTTGAAGTCATAGGCCGGATGATGCAGGCCGGCGCTGTCGCCGTTGCCCATGAAGATGTAGTTTCCGGGGCACTCTTCCAGCATGTAGGAGAAGTCCTCCGAGCCCATGGTCGGCGCTACAGACGTGTCGACATTGGCCGCGCCGACGAGGCGGGATGCCACCGTGCTCGCGAAATCCGTCTGCTTGGCATGGTTGAAGGTCACCGGATAGCCGCGCTCGTACGCGATCTCGGCCTTGCAACCCATGGCCGTGGCGACCCCGGTCACGATGGCCCTCAGCCTCTCTTCGGCAATGTCGCGCATCTGCTTCGACAGCGTACGCACAGTGCCCTTCATCTCAGCGGTCTGCGGGATGACGTTGAACGCTTCCCCGGCCTTCACCGCCGTCACCGACACCACGACCGAATCGAGCGGATCGCAGTTGCGCGATGCGATGGTCTGCAGGGCGGACACGATCTGGGCGCTGGCGATCACGGGATCAATCGTGTCATTCGGCTTGGCGGCGTGCCCGCCTCGCCCTTCGAGCGTGATCAGGAAGCGGTCGGCGGCGGCCATCATGGCGCCAGGGCGCAACGCGAAGGAGCCGACGGGCAGTCCCGGCATGTTGTGCATGCCATAGACCTCCTGCACGCCGAAGCGCTCCATCATGCCGTCCTTGACCATCTCAAGGCCGCCGCCGCCTCCTTCTTCGGCAGGCTGGAAGATGATCACGGCGGTGCCGCTGAAATTGCGTGTTTCGGCGAGATACCTGGCGGCGCCCAGCAGCATGGCGGTGTGCCCGTCATGCCCGCAGGCATGCATCTTGCCCGGCGTCGCCGAGCGGTAGGGCAGGTTGGTCTGCTCGTCGATCGGCAGGGCGTCCATGTCGGCCCTGAGGCCGATGACCTTGCCCGATGGCGCGCCCTTGCCCTTGATCACGGCGACCACGCCGGTGCGGCCGATGCCCGTCACCACCTCGTCGCAACCGAAGGCCTTCAGCTTGTCCGAGACCACCTGGGCCGTGCGGAACACATCAAACAGCAGCTCCGGGTTGCGGTGCAAGTCGCGGCGCCACTCGGCGATCTCGCTGCTCATGGCTTCAATGCGGGGGTGGATGGTCATGATGAAATCACCGGGACGGTTGTGTTGGGACAGACAGGTTCGGGGCGTTAGGCGATGGGCTCGAGCTTACCAGAGCGCACCTGCAATGCCAGCACCATCAGGGCATCCGTGCCATGACGCAGCAGGCAGAGCAGCGGCTTGTCAGCGTGCGAGGTCGCTGATCAGCCGACGCATGAACTGTTCGCCTGCCTGCATCTGGCTGATGGCAATGAACTCGTCGGGCTGATGGGCCTGCGCGATGTCGCCGGGTCCGCAGATCACCGTCGACCAGCCGACCTCCTGGAACTGCCCGCCTTCGGTGCCATAGGCAACGACGTGGCTGCCATTGTCCCCGGTCAGACGGCGCGCAAGGCGCTCGGCCTCACCGTCGGCTTCGGGACGCAGCGGCGGAACCGAGGTCATGACCTCGATCTCGACGCCGGCCTTGGGCGACTTGCGCTTCATGTCGGGCTCGATCACCTCGCGCACATAGGCCGTGTAACGGGCGATGTCCTCGTGCGGATCCTCTGGCGGAATGACCCGGAACTCCGAGGTGAACACGCATTTTTCCGCCGTGATGTTGGCGCCGGTCCCGCCATTGACGATTCCGCAGTGGAAGGTGGCATAGGGCGGGACGAACGGGCTGGCCGGGTCGGCATTCGCCGCCCTGAGGTGCATCTCCGCAGTGGAAGGTGGCATAGGGCGGGACGAACGGGCTGGCCGGGTCGGCATTCGCCGCCCTGAGGTGCATCTGGTCTTCGTGCCAGGCGATCAGCCGGGCCGCCACCATCACCGCCGAGACGCCGAGGTCCATCCGGCTTGAGTGGACCGCATAGCCCTTGACCGTGGTCAGCAGGCGGGTCCCGCCCTTGTGGCCGGTGACCACCTGCATCATCGACGGCTCGCCGACGATCACCGCCGAGGGCTTCAGCCCCTGCCGCACCATTTCGGTGATCATGAACGGTGCGCCGACGCAGCCGATTTCCTCGTCATAGGACAGCGCCAGATGCACCGGCCGTTTCAGCCCGGCCTTGAGCATGTCGGGCACCAGCGCGAGGCCAAGGGCATCGAAGCCCTTCATGTCGCAGCTGCCGCGCCCGTAGAGCTTGCCGTCGCGCTCGGTCAGGGTCCATGGGTCGCTCGTCCAGTCCTGCCCTGCCACCGACACGACATCGGTGTGGCCGGAGAGAACCACGCCGCCGTCGACCATCGGCCCGACCGTCGCGAACAGGTTGGCCTTGGTTCCGTCGGGGCTCGGCACGATGTGGCTGTCGACGCCGTGGCTGGCGAGATAATCGCGGATGAAATGGATGATCGGCAGGTTGCTGGCGTGCGGCTCTGTCGGGAAGGCCACGAGCCGGGCGAGCATTTCGGTCGGTGTCATGTGCATCCCGTATCGGTAACGGCTGTGCGGGCTTGACACAAGACGGGACCGCGACGCTGGATGCGTTTCCTGTTTTCGCGAGCCGATCCCCGTGCCGTTTGACGTGACCCTCGATGATATCCGTTCGGCTGAAGCGCGCATCGCCGGACGGGTCCGCCAGACCCCGGCCATCCAGAGTGCGGCTGCCGGCGCGCGGCTGGGCACAACCGTGTTCCTCAAACTGGAATGCCTGCAGAACGCCGGCTCCTTCAAGGTGCGAGGCTCGTTCAACAAGCTCCTGAGCATGACGGAGGAGGAACGGGCGCGTGGCGTGGTGACGGTGTCGGGCGGCAACCACGCGATCGCAGTCAGTCAGGTGGCGCGGGCGCTCGGCTCGCACGCGCTGGTCCTGATGCCGAAGACCGTCGCGCCCTTCAACATCGCGCTGACCGAGGCGGCTGGCGGCAAGGTCGAGTTGTGCGAGGACGCGATCGTGGCCTTCGCCAGGGCGGATGTTCATGCGGCCGGGGGCCGGACCAACATCCATTCCTTCGATGATCCCCTGATCATCGCCGGCCACGGAACGCTCGGCCTCGAATTCGCACGGCAGGCGGAAGGCCTGACGCACCTGTTCATCTCGATCGGAGGCGGCGGCTTTTCGGCCGGCGTCGGCGCGGCGATGAAGGCGCTCAACCCCGCGCTGCACATCATCGGGGTCGAAACCGAAGGCGCGACAACGATGACCGAGGCGCTTGCCGCCGGAAAGCCGGTTGCGGTGCGGCCAACGTCGATTGCGCGGACACTCGGCGCCCCCTTCGCCACCGCGCGGACCATGGCCGCCGCGCGCGCCTTCCTCGACGACATCGTGGTCGTCTCCGACCGGGACGCCATCGCTGAACTGGTCTGGCTGCTGCAGAACGAGCGTATCCTGGTCGAACCGGCAGCGTCCTGCGTGCTTGCCGCAGCCATGTTGCGGCGCGCGGCCTTCGGGCCGGGGGCGCGCGTCGGACTGATCCTGTGCGGTTCGAACGTGGCGCTGGAAGACGTGGCCGCGTGGCGCGATCAGTTCGGTTTGTGACATTTGGCGACTGGACGCCGGAACAGTTCGCCTGTTTAGTGTCAGCAAGCCTGATCAGAGCAAGATCGGGCGCGGTCCTGCAGGGGGACCAACCGGCTCTAACAGGGAGACTACCCATCATGATCTCGAAGCGACGACTTTTCGCCTTCGCTGCCGGCGTTGCGCTGGTGGCTGGCGCCTGCCTCGGTGCGGCGCCCGCCAGCGCCCAGCAGACGCTGCGCTGGGCGTTCCAGGGCAACCTCAACACGCTCGATCCTTATGGCATCAATGAAACCACCACGCTCGGCCTGCAGGGCAACGTTTATGAAGGCCTGACCAAGCGTGACAAGGAACTGAAGATCATTCCGGGCCTCGCCGAGCGCTGGGAGGTTCTCGACAATGGCCTGCGCTGGCGCTTTTATCTGCGCAAGGGCGTCAAGTTCCACAACGGCAACGACTTCAACGCCGATGACGTGGTCTTTTCCGCCCAGCGCGTGGTCGCCAACAACTCGCAGCTGACCTCGCGCCTGTCCGGCGACCCGGAATTCGTCAAGGTCGACGATTTCACGGTCGATGTTAAGCTGAAGAGCCCGAACCCGATCCTGCATTATGCGTGGGATACCTGGTACATCATGGACAAGGAGTGGACAGAGGCCAACAACGCCCAGATCCCGCCCGCGCCCCAGGCCACGACGCCCGGCTTCGCCACGATCAACACCAACGGCACCGGTCCTTTCCGCGTCACCGAGCACCAGCTCGGCGTGCGCACCGTGTTCGAGAAGAATCCGAACTGGTGGGGCAAGGTCGAGCACAACCTGGATCGTGTGATCTTCACCCCGATCACCTCGGCGCCGACCCGTGTGGCCGCGCTGCTCTCGGGCGAAGTCGACGTGATCGATCCGGTTCCGCTGCAGGACGTGCCACGCATCAACGCCTCGGCCAATGCGCGCGTGCTGGAAGGACCGGAAGTCCGCACCATCTACCTGTCCTTCGACCAGATGCGGCCTGAACTCACCGCCTCCTCGGTGAAGGGCAAGAACCCGTTCAAGGATGTGCGGGTCCGCAAGGCCTTCTACCAGGCTGTCGACATCGAGGCGATCCGCCGGCAGGTGATGCGCGGCGCGGCGGTTCCGGCCGCTTCCCTGATCTCGCCGCTGTTCTTCCCGCAGATCAGCGAGATCAAGCGTCATCCGTTTGATCTGGCAGCAGCCAACAAGCTCCTCGATGATGCGGGCTATCCGCGCGTCGGTGGCGCCGATGGCGTCCGCTTCGAGGTCGATCTCGATTGCCCCAATGACCGCTACGTCAATGACGGCCCGATCTGCCAGGCTGTGACCGCCATGCTGGCGCGCGTCGGCATCAAGATCAACCTGCAGGCGGTTCCGCGTGCGGCGTTCTTCGCCAAGATCAACTCCCCGATCTACAACACGCCGTTCTACCTGCTCGGCTGGACCCCGGGCACGGGCGACGCCCATAACGTGCTGATCGACCTGATGCACACCCGCAAGCCTGACGGCTCCGGCGGCCGTGGGCAGTTCAACAATGGCGGCTACTCCAACGCCCGCGTCGATGCGCTCACCGATCTGGTGCTGGTCGAAGGCGACATCGCGAAGCGTGACGCCATGATCCTCGAGGCCTTCAAGCTCCTGCACGAGGACGTGGGCTACATCCCGCTGCACCAGCAGGCACTCGCCTGGGGCACCGGCAAGAACGTCGAACTTGTCCAGCGCGCCGACAACCAGCCGCTGTTCTACTGGGTGACCAAGAAGTAACGGCGCGGATCGTGCTTTGACATCAGGGAACGGCGGAATTCCGCCGTTCCCTTTCTTCTTCAAGGGGCGCGTTCATGCTTGCCTTCATCCTGCGCCGGATCGGACAGGCCATCCTCGTCCTGCTCACGGTCGCGCTGATCTCGTTCTCGCTCTTCCGCTTCGTCGGCGACCCGACCCAGCAGATGACCAGCCAGGACACGACGCTGGAAGAACGTCTCCAGATCCGGAAGAATCTGGGCCTCGATGACCCGGTCGTCGTGCAGTTCGCCCGCTTCATCGGCAACGCCGCGCGCTTTGATTTCGGGGTCAGCTACCAGAACCGCCAGCCCGTGGCCAAACTGATCGGTGACCGCTTTCCCGCCACGATGGAACTTGCGTTCGCCTCGGCGATGTTTGCCCTGCTGGTCGGCATCCCGATGGGTGTCTATGCCGGCCTCAAGCCCAATTCATGGCTGGCGCGGCTGTTCCAGACCGTGTCGCTGGTTGGCATCTCGCTTCCGACGTTTCTGATCGGGATTCTCCTGATTTTCATCTTCTCGGTCAGTTTTGGACTCTTGCCGTCCTTCGGGCGGCAGGGTGTGATCAATCTCGGCTTCTGGAGCACCGGTTTTCTGACCTGGGAGGGCATCCGGTCGCTGATCCTGCCTTCGATCACGCTCGGCCTGTTCCAGATGACGCTGATCATGCGGCTGGTGCGTTCGGAAATGATGGAGGTTCTGCGCACCGACTATGTGAAGTTCGCCAAGGCCCGCGGCCTGACGCCGCGCGCGGTGAACTATCGCCATGCGCTCAAGAACACGCTGATCCCCGTCATCACCATCACCGGCCTGCAGCTTGGCTCGATCATCGCCTTCGCGATCATCACCGAAACCGTATTCCAATGGCCTGGCATGGGCCTGATGTTCCTGCAGGCCGTGCAGACCGTCGACATCCCGATCATGTCGGCCTACCTGCTGCTTGTCGCCACCCTGTTCGTGCTGATCAACCTGATCGTCGACCTGCTCTACGCGCTGGTCGATCCGCGCATCCGCCTGTCCGGCAAGGCGGCCTGAGGTCATGACCCTGAGCAGCAGCCCCGGTACCGCCGCCGGCAAGCCAGAGCCGTCCCGCTCGATGCTGGCCCGCCTGCGCGACAGCGACATTTGGCATTCCTTCACCCGCTCATGGATCACCATGATCGCGGCCCTGGTCACCTTCATCCTGATCGTCTCGGCGATCTTCGCCCATCAGATCGCCCCGAACGATCCGTTCAATCTGGCCTCGCTAAGCCTGCTCGATGGTGGAAAACCGCCCTTCTGGTCGCCGGACGGCGCGTGGCGCTTTCCCCTCGGCACCGACCAGCAGGGCCGCTGCGTACTGTCCTCGATCCTGTTCGGGATGCGGATTTCGCTGATTGTCGGCTTCCTCGGCGTCGTGCTCGCCGCCGTGATCGGGATCACACTTGGCCTTGTCTCCGGCTATCTGGGCGGCACGGTCGACAGCGTGATCATGCGCATCGCGGACGTGCAACTGACCTTCCCGGCCATCCTGATCGCGCTTCTGATCGATGGCACGATGCGCGCCCTTGTGGGCACCGCGCGATCCGAAGTGCTGGTCTTCTGGGTTCTGGTGGTTTCGATCGGGCTCAGCTTCTGGGTCCAGTATGCCCGCACGGTGCGCGGCTCGACCATGGTCGAGCGCAACAAGGAGTATGTGCAGGCTGCAAGGCTGATCGGGCTTGGCCGCATCACCATCCTGTTTCGGCACGTGCTGCCGAATGTGATCGGGCCTGTTCTGGTCATTGTCACGATCAACATGGCGCTGGCGATCATCACCGAGGCGACGCTGTCCTTCCTCGGCGTGGGCCTGCCGCCCACCGAGCCTTCGCTCGGTACGCTGATCCGCATCGGCAACGAATTCCTGTTCTCGGGTGAGTGGTGGGTGGTGATCTTCCCGGGCCTGACGCTGGCGGCGCTGGTCCTGGCCATCAATCTCTTGGGCGACTGGCTGCGCGATGCGCTCAATCCGAAGTTGAGATGAGCCCAGCACAAGAAATCGGCGACCGTCATCTGTTTCAGGCACGCCATTCATGTCTTTGTCGGCTCTCCCACGTGACAGATGATCAAGGCCGCTCTAGCTTGCGGTCTTTGGAAGCCCGCACGGAGCGGGACCGGGAGGTTGAAACATGATGAAACCCTTCAAGACACTCGCCATCGCTGGCACCTTGATGGCTGCGACGTTCCTCACGACCGTGGCCGTGGACGCAAAGACGCTGCGCTGGGCGCGCAGCCAGGATGCGACCACGCTTGACCCGCATTCGGGCAATACCGGCCCGAACCACGTTTTGGCGCACAACATCTACGAGCCCCTCGTGATCCGCTCGTTCGATGGCAAGCTGACCGGCGCCTTGGCGACATCGTGGCGTGTCCTGCCCACCGATCCGACCACCTGGGAGTTCAAGCTGCGTCCGAACGTCAAATTCCATAACGGCAATGCGTTCACGGCCGACGACGTGGTGTTTTCGATGAAGCGCGCCCTGATGCCCGCTGCCGACATGAAATCGCTGCTGGTCGGCGTCACGGACATCACAAAGGTCGATGACCTCACGGTGCATTTCAAGACCAACGGTCCGAACCCGCTGCTGGTCAATAACCTGACCAACCTGATGATCATGGACAAGGAGTGGGCCGAGGCAAACAACGCCGCCAGCCCGCAGAATCTGCGTGAGAAGGTCGAGAATGGCGCGACCCGCCAGGCTGTTGGCACAGGTCCATTCCAGCTTGTGACCCGTGAACCTGACGTGCGCACCGTCCTGCGTGTTTTTGCCGGGCACTGGGGAGCGGGCGAAGCCAACCATGGCATCACCGAGATTGTCTATCGTCCGATCCCGGAAGCTGCGACCCGTGTTGCGGCGCTTTTGTCCGGTGAAATCGACTACCTGCAGGATGTGCCGGTCCAGGATATCGCTCGGCTCCAGAGCTCGACCGGTATTCGCGTCAATCCTGGCCCTGAGAACCGCCCAATCTTTCTTGGCATGAATGTCGGCCTGCCGGAGCTGCGGTCATCTGACGTCAAGGGCAAGAACCCTTTTGCTGACGTTCGCGTTCGCCAGGCTGTCAACACGGCCCTGAACCGTGAGGCCATCCAGCGTGTGACGATGCGTGGCCAGTCGACCCCGCTTGGTGTGATCGCAACCCCCTACATCAACGGCTATACCAAGGAGCTCGACACCTGGCCGAGATATGACGTGGCTGCGGCGCGCAAGCTGCTGGCTGATGCCGGTTATCCAAACGGGTTCTCGGTTACACTTCACTGCACCAATGATCGCTACGTGAACGACGAAGGCATCTGCCAGTCAGCTGTCTCGATGCTGGGCCAGATCGGCATCAGGACCACGCTGGTGGCACAGTCGCTGCGCGTGCATTTCCCGGGCATCCAGAGGGACGAGTATGACTTCTATCTGCTTGGCTGGGGCATCCCGACCTTTGACAGCCACTACGTCTTCAACGATCTGTATCGCACCAAGACCCCAAGTGCCGGCACCTGGAATGGCACGGGCCTTTCAAACGCCACCCTGGATGCCCAGATCGACAGCCTGAATTCCGAGATCGATCCGGCCAAGCGCAATGCGACGATTGCCGCAATCTGGAAGTGGATCAAGGAGAACGACGTCTACGCACCGATCCACATGCAGTTCATCGCAGGGGCGATGCGCAGCGAGTGGAACATCCCCACCGATGTCGAGAATACCCCGAAGATGCGCTTCCTCAACGCACGCGGTTCGTGAACTGACATACATCCCCTGGCCGGGATGGGCTTTGAACGCCCATCCCGGCCTTGTTCTTTGGCGCGTTGAAACGAGTGTTCCATGCTGGCCTACCTCCTGAGAAGCCTGACGCAAGCCACGCTGGTGATGCTGGCGGTGGCGTTCATTGCCTTCTCGATGTTCCGCTATGTGGGTGATCCGGTGGCGTCCATCGTCGGACAGGATGCGACGCTCAAGGACCGCCAGGAACTGGCGGATTCGCTCGGCCTGAACGATCCATTCCCTCTGCAGTTCGCGCGGTTTCTCGGAAATGCCGTGCAAGGCGATTTCGGCATTTCCTATCGCCAGGGTCGTCCTGTCGCGGACCTGCTGATCGAGCGGCTGCCTGCGACCATCGAACTGGCGCTGCTATCGGCCCTTGTTGCGCTTTGCCTGGGTCTTGTGCTCGGCATCTATGCCGCGCTGAACCGCAAGGGCGTCATCGCCAACATCGTCATGAGCCTGTCGCTGATTGGCGTTTCGTTGCCGACCTTCCTGATAGGCATTGGTCTGATCTTCCTGTTCTCAGTATACCTGCGCTGGCTGCCCTCGTTCGGGCGCGGCGATGTGGTGGCGTTTGGCTGGTGGACCACCGGGCTTCTCACCGATTCCGGTCGGAAATCGCTGATCATGCCCGTGATCACGCTGGGTTTCTTCCAGCTCACCCTGATCATGCGCCTTGTGCGCGCCGAAATGCTGGAGGTGATGCGCACCGAGTACATCAAGTTCGCGCGGGCTCGCGGATTGTCGGACGGCTCTGTGCATTTCCGCCATGCGCTGCGCAATGCCATGGTGCCGGTGATCACCATCACCGGCCTGCAGCTTGGTTCGATCATCGCTTTTGCGATCGTGACCGAGACCGTGTTCAACTGGCCTGGTCTTGGCGCGCTGTTCGTGCGCTCTGTCGAGGTCGTCGATATTCCGGTGATGGCCGCCTACCTGATGTTCGTCGGCCTCGTCTTCGTGGTCGTCAACCTGATCGTCGACATGCTCTACTTCCTCGTCGATCCGCGCCTGCGCGGCGGCGCGACCGTGCCGGCGAGGTGACATCATGAGCCATCTTGCCGCCACACCGCCCCCACGGCTGAAGCTGACCTTGAAGGACCGTGTCGCCATCTGGCGCGATTCAGACCTCTGGCTGTCGTTCAAGGCCTCTCCGGTCGCGATCCTATCAACAGCCGTAACGCTGCTGATCGTGATCGCGGCGATCTTCGCCGATGTCCTCGCCCCTCAAAATGCCTTTGATCCGGTGGCGCTCAACCTGCTCGACGGCTTCGCCCACCCGATGGAGCGCGGCATGGGCTCGAGCATGCTGTTCGTGATGGGTTCGGATGAGCAGGGCCGCGACATCTTCTCGGCGCTGTTCTACGGCACGCGGCTGTCCTTGCTGGTCGGCGTCGCCTCGGTGATCTTCTCGATGGTGCTCGGCATCGGGCTTGGCCTGATCGCAGGTTATCGCGGCGGCAAGATCGAGATGCTGATCATGCGCGTGGCTGATATCCAGCTCTCGTTTCCGGCGATTCTGATCGCGCTTCTGATTTTTGGCGTGGCGCGCGGGTTGATCCCACCGCAGCAATACGAAACCACCGCCGTCTTTGTCATCATCATCGCCATCGGTCTGTCGAACTGGGCGCAGCATGCCCGCACGGTGCGTGCTTCCACACTTGTGGAGCGCAACAAGGAGTATGTGCAGGCGGCGCGCCTCATGGGCATTTCCGGCTTCGGCATCATGGCGCGGCACGTGCTGCCCAATGTGATGGGGCCTGTTCTTGTCATTGCCACCATCAATCTTGCGCTCGCCATCATCGAGGAAGCGACACTGTCCTTCCTCGGCGTCGGCCTTCCAATCACCCAGCCCTCGCTCGGCACCTTGATCCGCTCGGGGCAGAAGTACCTGCTCTCGGGCGAATGGTGGATCCTGTTGTTCCCGGCGATGATTCTGGTCATTCTGGCGCTGGCCATCAACCTGCTTGGCGACTGGCTGCGCGATGCGCTCAACCCCAAACTGAGATGAGGACCGTGATGCGTCAGTTCCTGCGCCAACGGGCAAAGACACCATGAGCGATCCCGTCATTTCCGTCCGCAACCTGCAGGTCGAGTTCGTCACCCGGCGGGCCACCTTGCGCGCCATCGACGGCGTGTCCTTCGACATCGCCAGAGGCGAGGTGCTCGGCGTCGTCGGCGAATCGGGCGCGGGCAAGTCCGTGACCGGCGCGGCCATCATCGGCCTGATCGAGCCGCCTGGACGGATCTCGGGCGGCGAAATCCTGCTCAATGGCCGCCGCATCGACAACCTGCCGCCGGAGGAGATGCGCAAGATCCGTGGCCGCAAGGTCGCCATGATCTTCCAGGACCCACTGACCTCGCTCAATCCGCTGTTTCGTGTCGGCGAGCAACTGGTCGAGACGATCCGTACCCATCTGCCGATGAACGAGCGCCAGGCCCGCGACCGGGCCATCGATTTGTTGACGGAAGTCGGCATTCCCGCGCCTGAGAAGCGCATCGACGGCTATCCGCACGAGTTCTCCGGCGGCATGCGCCAGCGCGTGGTGATTGCGCTCGCGCTCTGCGCCGAGCCGGATTTCATCGTGGCGGACGAGCCAACCACGGCACTCGACGTGTCGGTCCAGGCGCAGATCATCTCGCTGATCAAGAAGCTTGGTCGCGAGCGCGGCATGGCGGTGATGCTCGTCACCCATGACATGGGTGTGATCGCCGAAACCGCCGACCGGGTGGCTGTGATGTATGCCGGCCGCGTGGCCGAGATCGGACCCGTCCGTGATGTCGTGCAACGGCCGATGCATCCTTATGCGAAGGGTCTGATGGGCGCGATCCCGACGCTGGAAGCAGCCACGGACAGGCTGGTGCAGATCCCCGGCTCGATGCCGCGCCTGTCCTCGATCCCGCGCGGTTGCGCCTTCAACCCGCGCTGCGGCGAGGCCTTCGCACGCTGCTGCGTCGATCAGCCTGCTCCGTTGCCGGTCGGCGGGCGGCATGTAGCCTGCCATCTTTACGAGACCCTGGAGGCCGTTCGATGAGCCCGCGTCCCTATGTCGAGGTGACGGACCTCAAGAAGGTCTTCGACGTCTCAAAGCCCTGGCTCAACCGCGTCATCGAGCGCTCTCCCAAACAGATCCTGAAGGCGGTGGATGGCGTGTCCTTCGACATCAGGAAGGGCGAGACCTTCGCGCTGGTCGGTGAATCGGGCTCGGGCAAGTCGACGGTTGCCAAGATGGTCGTGGGCCTGCTCGGCGTCTCGGGCGGCGAAGTCACCATTGACAACATCTCGATGACCGACCCTGCCCAGCGCGCGCAAAGGGCCAGGCTGCGCCGCAAGATGCAGATGATCTTCCAGGACCCCTACGCCTCGCTCAATCCGCGCTGGCGCGTCGACCGTATCATTGCCGAGCCGATCCGCGCCTTCAACGTGGTCGAGGGCGAGGCCAACATCGTGGCGCGCGTCGGCGAGTTGTTGACGCTGGTCGGCCTGCATCCAGATGATGGCCGGAAATTCCCGCATGAGTTCTCGGGCGGCCAGCGCCAGCGCGTCGCGATTGCCCGCGCGCTCGCCTCGAATGCGGACTTCATCGTCTGCGATGAACCGACGTCGGCGCTGGACGTCTCCGTGCAGGCACAGATCCTCAACCTGATGCGCGATCTGCAGGAGAAGTTCGGGCTGACCTACCTGTTCATCAGCCACAACCTAGCCGTGGTCCGGCACATGGCGACGCGGATCGGCGTGATGTATCTCGGGCGTCTGGTCGAGGTGTCGGAGGCGAAGCAGATGTTCAGCCATCCCCGCCACCCCTACACCCGGATGTTGCTCGACGCCGTTCCGGACCTTGCGATGAGCGGGCGCGCCCGCATTCCGGTCGCCGGCGAGATTCCAAACCCGATCAACCCGCCAAGCGGCTGCACCTTCCACCCGCGCTGTCCCCTGGCCAATGAGCGCTGCCGCGCGGAAAACCCGCTGCCCATCAACGGCGTCGCTTGCCATGCGGTTGTCGAAGGCCGGACCCTGCTAATGCCCGTCCCGGCCTGATCAGGGCGTGTTGTCCGGCTTTGCCGGCGGCGCGCTGGTCCCGTCCGGCGCTCTTGCCCGGACAAAGGTCGCCACCGGCCGGTCCGTACGCGCCTGACCGCGCGCAACGGCAGTGGTCACGATTACCGCGGCGACCATCGTCATCAGCCACCATGCCCTGAAGCCGGCCAGGCCGAGCGCGCCAAACGTGAAGGCGACGACATAGGCATAGGCCGCCCCGGCCCGGATCACGGGCTGCAGCACCTTGAGTCCCGAGACGGCGAACCAGAGGGACAACGCGATCGCGGTGGCGCCGACCATGCCGAGGTCGTGCCAGACCTCGACCAGCAGCGAGCCCGGCAGTTGTGGCGAAAGGGCGCTGGCGCCAAAGCCGTGGCCTGTCACCAGCTTGATGGGCGCCTGTGCGATGAGTGCGGCCCAGGCGCTGAACGGCGCGAGGGTCTGATCATCCAGGTGCAGGACGGGTTGGACGGCGCCCAGCATGATCCAGGGCGTGATCGGCGTCGCCATGACGATCAAGGCCAGCAGGAGCGCCAGCCATTCGACAGAGCGTCCCCGCATCGCAAGCACGGCGGCAAATGCCAGCGTCCCGGCCGCCATGGCCACGACCAGGACCGGTTCGGCGTCGACGAGCGTCACCGCGGCCAGAAGGCCAAACAGGGCGAGGCCGCCGCGTGTCCGTCCGCGCAGCAGCAGCCAGGACACCAGCGGCCCGGACACCGTGATGATCAGCGCAAGCCCTCGGATCACCAGGGTCAGGTCGTCATCCCTGTCGCCAAGCCCGAAGCCAGTCATTTCCATGGCGATGAGGATGGCAATGGCGCTGCCGGCGCCCACCGCCAGCGCGTTGAGATTGGCCGCTCGCATCCGCTCGGGCAGGGCCGCGATCGCGGCGATCCCGAGCGCGAGCGCAAACAGCATGTTGAGAATCCGGTCGGCGCCGCCCTTCGGCGCCCAGCCGAGCGACAGAAGGCACCATCCGATCAACAAGCCGAGTGCCAGTGTGGTAGCCCTCAGGCACCTGCGCCGGAACGACCGGACAAAGCGTTCGGGTTCGGTCAGGAGCGCGGCGATGATCAGCAGCGCCACGCCGATCGGGACCAGCACCACGGCGGCGCGCCGCGACAGCATCGACGACACCGGAAGGGCGACGCCCAGGGTGAAAAACCCGATGCGCTGCAGCAGCAACGCAGAGTCTTGCGCTGGGTCAAGCGTCCGGCGTCCATCTCCAGGCCTCATCCGGTAGTCGCTCATTCGGCCCCGCCCTGCAGGCATGGCGGACGCCTGTCCACCTTGTCACCCCGCGTCACAATAGCCTGACTTGAACTCTTGCGTCTGTAGAGTTCCGGCAACAGGGTAAAGCTCTGTTAACCATGATTGCGGTGATCGTTCGCGATGATGGTCTTGGCCCGATCTGCACACTGTCTATGGTGCGCCCGCCCCGAAGGACTGCCCATGCCCGCACAATTGCCGCCGCTGATGGACTATCTTGTCCGCCCAGATCCCGATGATCCGCATCTGTCGACGATCGTCGCCGGCATCGACCAGGCCGGGCAGAGCGTCGAGACCCGCGTGATCCATGAGAAGGCGCTGACGCTCTATCTGAACGCCCAGGAAATCGTCACCATGATGACGATTGGCGATCATCCCGAGGAACTCGCGGTCGGCTTCCTGCTCAATCAGGGCATGCTGAAGCCTACGGATGAGGTCACCGGCATCGACGTGGACGAGGAACTCGGCGTCGTCGTGGTGCGCACGGACACACAGACGAATTTCGAGAGCAAGCTCAAGAAGCGCACCCAGACATCCGGCTGCGCGCAAGGCACCGCCTTTGGCGATCTTATGGATGTGATCGAGGGCCTTGTCCTGCCGCAGGCCGAGGTGCGGACCTCCTGGCTCTACGCGCTTACCCACAAGATCAACACCACGCCCTCGCTCTATCTCGAGGCGGGCGCGATTCATGGCTGCGTCTTGTGCGTCGCTGACAGGCCGATCATCTACATGGAGGATGTCGGCCGCCACAACGCCATCGACAAGATCGCGGGCTACATGTTCCGCCACAAGATCAGCGCGGCGGACAAGATTTTCTACACAACGGGCCGGCTGACCTCGGAGATGGTGATCAAAACGGTGCGCATGGGCATTCCGGTGCTGGTCTCGCGCTCGGGCTTCACCGCGTGGGGCGTGGAACTGGCGCGCAAGGCCGGTCTCACCCTGATCGGTCGGGCGCGCGGCAAGCGCTTCCTGGCGCTGGCCGGCGCCGAGCGGATTGTCTTCGACCAGGATCTGCGCTTCGTCGCCGATGAAAGCGCCGGGTCACGGCGCAAGGGAGCGGGTGGGGATGATTGACACGGGTCCTGTCCTTGGCGTGCTGCTCGCCGGCGGGCTTGCCCGGCGCATGGGTGGCGGCGACAAGCCGCTGAAGACCCTTGCCGGCAGGACCATCCTCGATCACGTCATTGAGCGCCTCGCGCCGCAATGCGCCGGGCTGATCATCAACGCCAACGGCGATCCGGAACGCTTCATGCGCTGGCAGCTGCCGGTGGCGGCTGACGGTGTCGATGGTTTTGCCGGGCCGTTGGCGGGTATTCTGGCGGGCCTCGACTGGGCCGCAGTCCATCGGCCTGCCATCACCCATGTGGTCAGCGTCGCGGCCGACACGCCGTTCATTCCGCGCGACCTCGTGAAGCGGTTCGTCGCCGACATGGCCACCTCCGGCGCGGAACTGGCGGTCGCGGCCTCGGGTGGCTGGAGCCATCCGGTCATTGGCCTGTGGCCGGTGACGCTTCGTCAGGCGCTGCATCATGCGCTCGCCGTCGAACATGAACGCAAGATCGACCGCTTCACGGCGCGATACCGGCTTGCCACCTGCACCTGGCAGACCGATCCCGTCGATCCGTTTTTCAACGCCAACGAACCGGCCGATCTTGCCGAAGCCGAAGGCCTCATCGCGCGTGGTCTCGTGGCTTGATCCGCGGCGGCATGCCGACTAGATAGGTCTGGAAAGCGGGTTCGTCGCGACGAAATCCGCCCAAGAAACCGGAGGGTTCCCCGATGAAAGCCTTTTTTGCCGCGCTTGCGTTCAGCCTCGTTGCCGCCTGCGTCTGGTATGGCGTGCTCGACATGCAGCAGCGCCAGGCTGCAGAAGCCTTCGGCGCCTCGTCATCCGTTCGCCTCTGAGCGATCCGCTTCCACGACGCGGACATGGCGCAGGACGGTTTCGATGACCATCGCGCGGCGTCTCGTGCGCACGCCCGGCTGCGCCATGTCATGACCGAAAATCTGCCTGATCGTTGACTGGTTCGAGACGTTGTAGAACGACAGCGCGCTGATCGTCAGGTGCAGGTCGATCGGCGCGATGCCGGCGCGGAACACCCCGTCCTCGAGGCCACGCGCGTAGATGTCCGCGAGCATGTCGATCGCGGTATGGTTCAGGGCCCCGATCTGTTGTGAGGTCTTGAGGTGCCGGGCATGGTGGATGTTCTCGATCATGACGAGCCGGACGAAATCGGGATTGTCGGCGTGATAGTCGAACGTCAGTCCCGTCAGCGCCCGAAGGGCGTCCATCGGTTCCAGTGCCCCCAGATCGAGCGATTGCTCCAGCCTCCGGATCCGTGTGTAGGCATCTTCGAGGACCGCCCGGTACAAGCCCTCCTTGTCGCCGAAATAGTAGTAGATCATGCGCTTGCTGGTCGCTGTGCCAGCCGCGATCGCGTCGATCCGCGCGCCGCTCAGACCCTTGTCGACAAAGGCGCGCCGGGCCGTCTCGAGGATGTTCCGCCTGACCGCGTCAGGATCCTGTTTCCAGCCCGAGGCGCCTGCCTCGCCCTGGGCTTCATGGCGCACTGCCGGCTGCGGTCCGCGCGCGTGACCACGGCGTTTGAAGGGAGGATCGGAAGCCGCCATTTGACAAAGTAACCATTTCGTACAACCGTGCACCGGGTATGTCTGATCGTCAACCGGCCTTCAGATCAAGCAAGAACGGCAAGGCGACCAACGCCTTGAACATCGTCCGCCAGGGAGGACCAAGACCATGAGCACATCCATCAACCGCCGCACCATGCTCCGTCTTGCTGCAGCAGCCGGCACGGTCGGCCTCTCCTCGGGGCTTGCCCCGGCCCAGGCGCAAGGCGTCACGCTCCGGCTGTCGGCACCCGCCACGCCAACCGACCAGCGCGCCATCGCCCTGACAGAGATATTTGGCCCGGCGGTCAAGGATTTCGCGACCTTTCAGCCGCACTGGAACGCCACACTGTTCCGCCAGGGCACGGAACTTGAGGCCATCGCGCGCAACAATCTCGAGATGTCGATCACTTCGCCGCAGGAGCTCGCAACGCTGATTCCGGCCTGGTCGATCTTCACTGCCGGCTACCTGCTGCGCGATGCCGACCACCAGAAGAAGGTGTTCGCGGACACGCTGATGAACGACCTGAAAAAGACCACCGAGGACCGCCTCGGGGTCAAGCTGCTCTCGGTGATGTATCTGGGCCGCCGTCAGGTGAACCTGCGCAGCGAGAAGGAGATCAGGACGCCCGCTGACCTCGCCGGCGTCAAGCTGCGCATGCCAAACTCCGAAGCATGGTTGTTCCTTGGCACGGCGCTCGGCGCCAATCCCCTGCCGCTCGCCTTCACCGAAATCTACACGGCCCTGCAGACGGGCGCGGTCGATGGACAGGACAATCCCCTGCCGACGGTCAGGGATTCGAAGTTCTTCGAGGTGACCAAGCAGATCGTGCTGACCTCGCATCTGGTCGACCAGAACTACCTCGCCATTTCCAAGCGCGTGTTCGACCGTTTCACCCCGGCCCAGCAGGCCACGATCCAGAAGGCGGCCGACGACGCCTCGGAGCAGGCCCGCCAGCGCCAGCTCAGGCTCGAGGTCGAGCTTGAGGATTTCTTCAAGGCGCAGGGGCTCAAGGTCTACACGCCCGATGTCGAGGCCTTCCGCAAGAAGGTGCAGGCCGACTACCTTGCGTCGAAGTTCGCGAAGGATTGGCCGGCGGGCATGGTCGAGCGCATCAACGCGGTGCGCTGATCCGCGGGTGGAACCGAAGGCGAGGACGCGATGTCGGGGCTGATCGGGCGTCTGCGCATGGCTGCGCTCGACATCGCCGCGCTGATGCTGGGGGCACTGTTCGTCATATTCCTCATCCAGATTGCAGCGCGCTATCTCTTCGGCTCGCCGCTGCTGTGGACGCTCGAAGCCTGCCTCACCCTCTGGCTCTGGGTCGTGTTCTGGGCCGGCGCCTTCGTGCTGCAGGAAAAGGACCATGTGCGCTTCGATGTGCTCTTTGGCGCGGTGCGGCCGCGGGTTCAGCGCTGGTTTGCCCTGATCTCGGCCGTCGCCATCTCCGGAGGCTTCCTGGCCGCGCTGCCGGCCACCTGGAGCTACATCGACTTTTACCAGATCAAGCGCTCGTCAGTGATCGGCATCCGCCTTGACATTGTGTTCAGCATCTATGGCATCTTCGCGGCCATGTTGACGGTGCGCTACGCATGGCGGGCCTGGCTGCTCTTGCGGGGCGCCGATCCCGATCATCTGGACGGACGCGAGGCTGGCGACGGATACCACGTGCAATGAGCATCGCGCTGCTGTCCTGCCTGTGCGCGCTGGTGTCGCTCGCAACCATCGGCGCGCCGATTCCCCTGTCGATGATCGTGTCGGCGATCGTCTATCTGGCGGTGAAGGGGCAGGATCTCGGGCTGGCGGCCGAGCAGATCATCCAGGGCCTCTATGACTCGTTCGTGATCCTTGCAATTCCGCTGTTCATCGTCGCGGCAAATGTCATGAATGCCGGAACGATCTCGGCCCGGCTCACCGATTTCTGCCTCGCCATTGTGGGGCGGCTCAAGGGCGGCATGGGCCATGTCAACGTCGTCACCAGCGTCATCTTCGCAGGGATGTCAGGCTCGGCCGTGGCGGATGTTGTCGGCATGGGCAAGATGTCCATCGACATGATGATCAAGGACAACCGCTATCCGCTCGGCTACGCGGCAGCGATCACCGCCGCCACCGCCGTGATCGGACCGATCATCCCGCCGTCGATTCCGATGGTGCTTTACTCGATCGTGTCGGATGCCTCGATCGGCTACCTGTTTCTGGGTGGCCTGGTTCCGGGCCTCGTCATGGCGGCCGCGATGATGCTGTTGAACACCTACACGGCCTACAAGCTTGATGTTCCGCTCGAAGAACCGGTGCCGCTGCGCGCGATCCCGGGTGTGACCTTCCGCGCCCTGCCGGCGCTGCTGATGCCGGTGATCCTGCTGGCGGGCATCTATGGGGGCGCGACCACGCCGACCGAAGCTGCCGCGATCGCAGCCGCCTATGCCTTCCTCGTGGCGGCGTTCGTCTATCGCGCCCTGAGTTTCGCCACGATCCGCACGGTGATGCACGACAGCGTCCGCTCCTCCGCCTCCGTCGGCCTGATCATCGGTTCGGCGCTGATCTTCAACTACATCATCGCCAGCGAGAACATCCCGGCCCAGGTCGCAAAAATGATGGAAGGCGTCGACATCTCGCCGCTGATGTTCATGTTATTGCTCAATCTGCTCTTCCTGGTGCTCGGCTGCTTCCTCGACGCATCGACGATCATCCTTGTCATCATCCCGGTCTTTATCCCGACCGTGAAGGCGCTGGGCATCGATCTCGTGCATTTTGGCGTCGTTGCCGTGGTCAACTGCATGATTGGGCTGATCACACCACCCTATGGCGTGTTGCTGTTCGTGCTCAATGCCATCACCGGCATTCCGCTGAAGGTCATCATCGACGCGATCTGGCCCTGGGTTCTGGTGCTGGTCGCTTGCTTGCTGTTCATGATCCTTGTGCCCGATACGGTGCTTTGGCTGCCGCGCCGGTTCGGCTATGCTGGCTGACCCAACCGCAAACCCATGGTGCCCATGTCCCGTCTGATCTTTGTCCTCAATGGGCCGAACCTCAACCTGCTCGGCAAGCGCCAGCCGGCGATCTATGGCCACGAGACGCTGGCGGATGTCGAGGCCAGCTGCCGGAAGCTTGCGTCAAGCCACGGCCTCGACCTGCGCTTTCACCAGTCGAACCGCGAGTACGAACTGATCGACTGGATCCACGAGGCGCGGGATGTTGCCGCCGGTATCGCTATCAATCCGGGCGCCTTCACCCATACCTCCATCGCCATCCTCGATGCGCTGAACACCTTCGAGGGCCCGGTCCTGGAGGTTCATATCTCGAACGTCCACAAGCGCGAGCACTTCCGGCACCATTCTTACGTGTCACTGCGCGCCGACGGGGTGATCGCCGGGTTTGGGGTACAGGGCTACGAACTGGCGGTCGAACGGCTGGCGTGGCTGATCGGCAAGGCTGCCTGAACACTGGTGGGCGGCAACACGGACTGCCGACGGCTGGCCCGTCGGAGCGCTCCAGCGCGCGCCCGGGCAACCGGACCCCGTGGCCGCTGACCGGACACGCCGCGACCATCTCACCAATCGTGGATGCGGCTGGAAAGGAACCGGCAGCCGCGAGACTTAAGTTGGCGTTTAATTCCCTTAGGTAACATTTGATTAAGGTTAATCCAAGATAAATGCAGGGCAACCATGTGCAATCACGGTGTTCCGTTTGTCTTTGTCAAGCCCCCCCGTTGCGTGCGCCGGGACAGTCCGGGTCGCCTTGTTATGCTGCGCCGCGATGGTTGCAGGGTTGCTGGTATCCGGCTGCAGGATCGAGAGGGATGCGGTTTCCGGGGCCTTGACACCGGTGAACGCCAACTGCGCCCCGGCACCTGGGCTGGACGCAGGGCCGGAAGTAGGGTTGGACACCTGCGACGGTCAGACTGTTATTGGCATCACCGCAAACCTG
>JAPLOU010000016.1 GCA_026400535.1 Hyphomicrobiales bacterium | reverse complement strand
TTCTGTTGCCAGGCTCCTCCGGGCCCCGCCTTACGCTGCGAAGCGCAAGGACTTAGGTTTGTGTGTAATTACCGCTCACGCGGCAACTGCAACACGCGCATTGTTGTCATTGGCAACTATGCTATGGCCCGATGACGGTGGAACCATGCCGAGCAAAAGCCAACCCTTTACACCCTCGTCGATCCTATTTCGCCCCCGCCTGACATCAGCACGCTGAGGTCAGGTGGAGGCGCCGGGTACCGCCCCCGGGTCCGAATGGTTTATTTCGATTGCCGTTTATCGCCATATCCGGATTGCTCCGGCACGCCTGATATAGCGATCAACTGAGCCGGATGAAAGGCCGCCGGCGGGCCCGATGTCATAAAGCGCTCTTTGTCCCGAATTCCTGTCATCGCACGGCTGCAGCGGAGCAGGACACCATGGCAAGGCCTGTTTCATGCCGGACGGCGCTGACCGCCCTCTGAGCTGCGGCGCCGGGCGCTGCCGTCATGACCGGCTGCTGGATGTCACCCGCGAAAGGATCCGAAGTCTGCACCGATCTTGTTTCCGGCGTCGGAGCCGGCGGCCATGAGGTGGTGGCCTGGTTCACGACCGGACGCCCCGTGCTAGGCTCCGACCGGATCATGCATGTCTGGAATGGCGCACAGTGGCGCTTGGCCAGCGTAGCCAACCGCGATGCTTTCGCTACCGCCGAGGAACGCTATGCGCCGTCCTGTGGGCGCTACTGCTCCTGGGCCGCCGCGCGGGCCTACATGGCCTGGGTGGCCCGCAGAACGGGAAGATCGTGGGTGAGCGTCTCGTCCTCAACGACAATGCCGTTGCCCAGAAGACCTCGCAGACCAACATCCCGGGCTTCATTGCATCGGCTGATGGTCATTGGCCGAGATTGCGCCAAAGATGATGGGGATTGGCAGGCGGAGGGCTGCGAATCGACCGCTGATCGCGTATGGCTGTCGGCATGAAAATCTATCACGATCTTCTCCAGCGTGTGCTCGACGAGGGCGTCGCCAAGCATGACCGGACGGGGACAGGCACCCTTGCCGTCTTCGGCCATCAGATGCGGTTTGACCTCAATGACGGCTTTCCGCTGGTCACGACCAAGAAGCTGCACCTTAAGTCGATCATTCATGAGCTCATCTGGTTCCTCAAGGGCGACACCAATGTGCGCTACCTCAAGGAGAATGGCGTCAGCATCTGGGATGAATGGGCCGACGAGAAGGGTGACCTCGGCCCCGTCTATGGCCGCCAGTGGCGCTCCTGGGCTGCCCCGGACGGTTCAGTGGTCGACCAGATCGCCTGGGTAACCCATGAAATCCGCACCAATCCGGATTCGCGGCGGCTGGTCGTCTCGGCCTGGAACCCGGCGGACATCCCGAAGATGGCGCTGGCGCCATGCCACTGCCTGTTCCAGTTCTTCGTCGCCAATGGCCGGTTATCCTGCCAGCTCTATCAGCGCAGCGCGGACGTGTTTCTTGGCGTGCCGTTCAATATCGCCTCGTATGCGCTGCTGACCCACATGATGGCGCATGTCACCGGGCTGCAGCCGGGCGAGTTCGTGCATTCCTTCGGCGACACGCATCTTTACATCAACCATCTCGACCAGACGCGGCTGCAGCTCAGCCGCGAGCATCGCGCCCTGCCGCGGCTCAGGCTCAACCCGACTGTTCGGCGGCTTGAGGACTTCCGCTTCGAGGACATCGTGATCGAAGGCTATGACCCGCACCCGGCCATCAAGGCGCCAATCGCGGTATGACCATCCCTCTCATCGCCGTGGCGGCGCTCGCCGACAATCATGTCATTGGCAACGACAACAGGCTGATCTGGCGGCTCAAGACCGATCTCAGGCGCTTTCGGGCGCTCACCCTGGGGCGCCCGCTGATCATGGGCCGCAAGACGTTCCAATCGATCGGCAAGGCGTTGCCGGGCCGCTACACGGTCGTCCTGACACGGGATCCCCACTTTGGGGCGGAGGGTGTCACCGTCACCCACTCGCTTGAGACTGCGCTCGCCGCCGGGCAGGATCTTGCGCGGCAGCATGGCGCGGATGCGGTGGTTATCGGCGGAGGGGCCGACCTTTATGACCAGACCCTGCTCCTGTGCGACAGGCTGCACCTGACCTATGTGCATGCCGAGCCCGAAGGCGATGCGCTGTTTCCGGCCTTTACCCGCAGCGAATGGCTTGAGACCTTGCGCGAGGACCATCCGCAAGGGCCGGACGATGAGCATCCGTTCACCTTTCTTGATCTCAAACGTCGCATCTGACGTCTGATCGGTTGACGCCAAGGCCTTTCATGCCCAATTCACAGCACGACGCGGTGTGCCGGATGCGTGCGCCACAGACGATATTCAACAAAGGCGGTTTGCAATGCCCTGGAGCAATCAGAGCGGTGGCGGCGGCAGCGGTGGCGGGAGCGGCGGCCCCTGGGGCAACCGCGGCGCCGGCGGTGGCGGCAATGGGGGCGGTCCCTGGGGCGGCGGCGGTGGTGGCCCTTCGGGGCCGGGCGGCGTTCCGCCTGATCTTGAAGCGATCCTGCGCAAGGGCCAGGACCGGCTGAAGAATATCATGCCGGGCGGTGCCGGCGGCGGGCTGAGCGGCAAGGGTATTGTGCTGATCGGCCTGCTTGCGGTGTTCGGCTGGCTCGCCACCGGCTTCTTCACAGTTCGTCCCGACGAGATCGGCATCAAGACCGTGTTCGGCCGTTACACCACCAAGACCGGGCCGGGCCTTGACTGGAACTGGCCAGGTCCGATCGGTTCGGTGATCAAGCCGCGCGTCACGCAGATCAACCGCATGGAAATCGGCTCGGCGCTGGTCGTGAACCAGCGCGGCCAGCAGGTGCAGCGCGTCGGCAGTGAAGACAGCCTGATGCTGACCGGCGACGGCAACATCGTCGATGTCGCCTTCCAGGTGCAGTGGCAGATCGACCCGGCGCGCCCGGAGAACTTCGTGTTCAACATCCAGAACCCGGAAAGCAATATCAGGGCGGTTGCCGAAAGCTCGATGCGCGAAGCCATTGGCCGCCGCGCCATCCAGCCGATCCTGACCACGGACCGCGTGCCGATCGAGACCGAGGTCCGCAATCTCGTTCAGGACACCCTGAATTCCTACAATGCCGGCGTCCTGATCACCGGCCTTCAGATGCTGAAGGCTGACCCGCCCGCGCAGGTCATCGAGGCCTTCCGCGATGTGCAGGCCGCCCAGCAGGACCAGAGCCGCCTGCGCAACGAGGCCGAGACCTATGCCAGCCGCGTCGTGCCCGAAGCGCGCGGCCAGGCGGCCCGCCTCGTGCAGGAGGCGGAAGCCTATCGCGAGCGTTCGGTTGCGGAAGCGACCGGTCAGGCCTCGCGCTTCAGCCAGATCTACGAGCAATACAGGCTGGCACCGGCCGTGACACGCGAGCGGCTGTTCCTTGAAACCATGGAACGCGTGTTCGGTGGCATGGACAAGGTGATCATCGACCAGAGCGCCGGCGGCAACGGCAATGGCGTCGTGCCCTTCCTGCCGCTTGACCAGCTCCAGCGCCGCGCGCCGGCGCCCAATCAGACCCGGGGCACAACGCCATGAACAGCACAGTCAGACTGATTTCCATGATCGTGCTCGGCGCGGTCGCCCTGGTGGCGAGCCTGTCGGCGTTCGTCGTGCAGCAGACCCAGCAGGCGCTCGTGCTGCGCCTTGGCGCGATCAACCGCGTGGTCACGGATCCGGGCCTCAAGTTCAAGGTGCCGTTCATCGATTCGGTGATCACGATCGACAAGCGCGTGCTGGACCTCGACCTGCCTGTCCAGGAAGTGCTCGCCTCCGACCAGAACCGGCTCTCGGTTGACGCCTTCGCGCGCTACCGCATCGCCAATGCGCTGCTGTTCTTCCAGACTGTCAACAACATCAATGGTGCCAACGCACAGATGAACCGCATCGCCAACTCGTCGATCCGGAACATCCTGGCCGACTCGACCTACACCGCAATCGTGCGCACGGATCGCGCGGCCCTGATGAACCGCATCCAGGACGATGTGAACCGTCAGGCCCGCGCCTTTGGCATCGAGATCGTCGACGTGCGGCTGACCCGCGTGGATCTGCCTGCCGCCAACAGCCAGGCCGTGTTCCAGCGCATGCAGACCGAGCGCCAGCGCGAAGCGGCTGACCTGCGTGCCAATGGCTCGCAGACCTCGCAGGAGATCCGCGCCCGCGCCGACCGCGACGTGCAGGTGCTGCTCGGCGAAGCAGGCCGCAAATCCGACGAGACGCGCGGCCAGGGCGACGCCGAACGCAACCGCATCTTCGCGGCGGCCTTCAGCAAGGACCCGGAGTTCTTCTCGTTCTACCGCTCCATGCAGGCCTATGAAGCCGGCCTCAAGGCCGGCGAAACCCGCATGGTGCTGTCGCCGAACTCCGACTTCTTCCGCTTCTTCAATGATCCGCAGGGCCGACCCCGCGCCGATGCCAAGAAGTGAGGGGCGCTCCAGCCTGCTGACGGGAAGCGCCCGCGATGACAGATTTCCTGGTGGCCGTCGGCCTCGTCCTTGTCATCGAAGGCGTCCTGTTCGCCCTGCTGCCCGGAAAGGCGCAGGAGGCGATGCGCAGCGCGGCGGAAACGCCCGCCGACATCCTGCGCATCGTCGGGTTGGTTTCGGCGGTGGTCGGGGTGGCCGTGATCTGGGGCGCGCGGCGTTTCCTGGGCCTCTGATCGTGGTCCGGCGCATCACGATTCCGCGTCTTGACCGCTCTTGTGCAAATTCAGGCCACGCCACCCCTTTTACCCGCCGCGGTTTGGACCCATTTCCACTATCAATCGGATGCAGCCGCATATAGCCTGTGGCGCCACGTCCATTCCCGTGAGGATCTCGATGAGCCTGATTGCTGACCGTCTGAACCACTCTCTGGTGACCCCGACGCTGCGGCGCTGCGGATCGGTGGCCGTGCGGGCACTTGTGGTTGCGGCAATCGCCGTGCCGGCCGGTGTCCAGCCGCTGCTGCTGTCGGCGCAGCCCGCACAGGCGCAGAGCGTGCGGGCCTCCGCCCTGCCTTCCGTCGCCGACCTCGCCGAGCAGGTCATGGAGGCGGTGGTCAACATCTCCGCGCAGACCACGACCGAAACGCGCAACCGCACGATGCCGAATGTGCCAGGCCTCGGGCCTGATACGCCGTTCGGCGATCTGTTCGAAGAGTTCTTCAACCGCCGCCGCGAAGGGCAGCCCGGTCAACCCGGTGCGCCGGGCCAACCGCCGCGGCAGGGCGAGAACCAGGCCCCCGGCTCGCCGCGCCAGCAGCCCGAGCAGCGCCGCGGCCAGTCCGCCGGGTCGGGCTTCGTGATTGATCCGTCAGGCATCGTGATCACCAACAACCATGTCATCGGCGAATCCAACGATATCACGGTGATCTTCTCCGATGGCCGCCGCCTCAAGGCCGAGGTTGTCGGCAAGGATCCGAAGGTCGATCTGGCGGTGCTGAGGGTGAAGTCCGATACGCCGCTGAAGTCGGTGAAGTTCGGCGACAGCGACAAGGCGCGCATCGGCGACTGGGTCATGGCCATCGGCAACCCGTTCGGCCTCGGCGGTTCGGTGTCGATCGGAATCGTCTCGGCCAAGAACCGGCGGATCGAGAGCGGCCCCTATGACAGCTACCTGCAGACCGACGCCGCCATCAACCGCGGCAATTCGGGCGGCCCGCTGTTCAACATGGCCGGCGAGGTGATCGGGATCAACACGGCGATCCTGTCACCCTCGGGCGGCTCGGTCGGTATCGGCTTTTCGGTGCCCTCGGCCCTCGCCATGCCTGTAATCGACCAGCTGCGCCAGTTTGGCGAAACGCGCCGGGGCTGGCTCGGGGTCAGGATCCAGAATGTCGACGACGCCACCGCCGAAGCCCTCGGCATGGGCCGAGCCCGCGGCGCGCTGATCGCCGGCATCGACGACAAGGGGCCCGCCCGCCCTGCCGGCCTCGAAACGGGGGATGTGATCACCCAGTTTGACGGCAAGGACGTCAGGGAGTCGAGCGACCTGCCGCGCATCGTTGCCGCCACTCCGGTCGGCAAGGAAGTCGATGTGCGCATCATGCGCAAGGGCAAGGAAGAGACCCGCAAGGTCACGCTCGGACGTCTTGAGGATGGCGAGCGCCAGCAGCAGGCGGCGCTCGGCAACCAGCCGAACCAGCCCAGCAACCCTCAGGCCACGACCTCCGTGCTCGGGATGGATCTGACCGCGCTGACCGATCCGGTGCGCCGCCGCTTCAATCTCAAGGACGGCGTCAAGGGTGTGGTCGTCACGCGGGTCGATCCCAATTCGAACGCCGCCGACAAGCGGCTGTCCGCCGGCGACGTCATTCTCGAGGTCGGCCAGGAGCCGGTCGCCACGCCTGCGGATGTGAGCCGCCGCGTCGACCAGCTGAAGAAGGACGGGCGCCGCGCGGCCCTTCTTCAGGTGCAGAACGCCGCCGGCGATGTGCGCTTCGTCGCCGTGGCAATCAACTGAACGAGGGTTGCATGCCTGAGGAAAGGCGGCCTTCCGGGCCGCTTTTCTTTTTTGGAGGCGATGGCTCCGTCACTGCGGGCGGAGTGAAGCAATCCGCCAGGCCACGCCACGGATCCCCATCCCGAGCCCGTCGACGGATGATATCCGGTTGGCGCGCCGCTGAAATCCTCGTCCTTCGACGGGCTCAGGATGAAGCAGGGGGATGATGTCGGGCCGGGTGGTTTGGCCGTAGCCGCGCTGGCAGCCCGGTCAGGCCGTGACGAACTCGTCGGCACGGTAGCCCTGCGCATAGAGCAGCGCCGTCAGATCGGCATGGTCGATCCGCGCATGGGCGGCCGCCGCGACCGCCGGCTTGGCGCGGAAGGCGATACCGAGACCCGCTTCACCCAGCATGGCCAGATCATTGGCGCCGTCGCCGACGGCCATCGTCTCCTCGGCGAGGAGGTCGGCCTTGCCACGCAACTCGACCAGGGCGGTGCGTTTGGCCTGCTTGCCCAGGATGGGCTCTCGCACAGTGCCGCTCAGCTTGCCATCGGTGATGTCGAGCCAGTTCGAACGGTCTTCGTGAAAGCCGATCATCGTGCCGATGCGCGAGGTGAAGACGGTGAAACCGCCGGACACAAGCGCTGTGTAGGCTCCCCTGGCCCGCATGGTGCCGACGAGCGCCTGTCCGCCCGGTGTCAGGCTAATGCGGCTGGCGATGATCTCATCGACCACGCTGACCGGCAGGCCCTTGAGCAGCGCCACCCGTTCGCGCAAGGCCGGCTCGAAGGCCAGTTCGCCCCGCATGGCGCGCTCGGTGATCGCCGAGACCTCGGCCTTGAGGCCAACGAAGTCGGCGAGTTCATCGATGCATTCCTGCCCGATCATGGTCGAGTCCATGTCCGCGAGAAACAGCTTCTTGCGGCGATGGGCGATGGGCTGCACGATCACGTCGATGGGACCGGAGACCGCTGCCCGCACGCGCGCCGCGATGTCCGCGAGCGCGGTATCCGGCCTTGCAAAGGGCAGGTCCGCTGCGATACCCGGATTGAGCCAGGTTGCGGCGCCGGCATGGGGCAGTGCTTGGCTGGCGTGCGCCAGCATGGCAGGCGTCAGGGCCTTTTCGGCCGGGTGTGAGACAAGTGTCGCGACGTAGGCCATCGAAGGGGATTCCGAAGTTGCTGGACGCGGTGCTCATTGCAGGTCCGACCGCGAGCGGCAAGTCGGCATTCGCGCTGGCTGTCGCGCGCGTCACGGGTGGCATCATCCTCAATGCGGACTCGATGCAGGTCTATCGCGATCTCAGCGTGCTCACGGCACGCCCCACGCCGGAGGAGGAGCGGCAGGCCGAGCACCGGCTCTACGGCTTCGTCGACGGCGCCGAGAACTTCTCGGTGGGGCGCTATGCCGAGGCGGCGTCGGCAGTGATCCGTCAATGCTGGGCCGACGGGCGGCTTCCGATCGTGACGGGCGGCACCGGGCTTTATTTCCAGGCGCTGGAGCAGGGTCTGTCGCGCATTCCGGCGCTGCCGCAGACCGTGCGCGACCAGGTCCGGGCGGCTTGCGAAGGCGTGGAGACGATCGACCTGCACGCCTGGCTGGCCAAGCTCGATGCGGCTGGCGCGGCAGGCCTGCGGCCGAGCGACCGGCTGCGGGTGATGCGGGCGCTCGAGGTTTTTACGGCCACTGGCCGGTCCCTGTCGAGCTTCCATGGCGAGCGCCAGCCGGGGCTGCTGGCCGGCAGGACCCTGCTCAAGCTGTTTCTGGCGCCGGAGCGGGCCGAGGTGCATGCGCGCATCAACCAGCGCTTCAGGTTCATGATCGAGACTGGCGCGCTCGACGAGGCGCGGGCGCTTGCAGCGCGCGGCCTCGATCCGCTGCTGCCCGTCATGCGCGCGCACGGCGCGCCGGCGCTGATGGCGCATCTGCGCGGCGAGATGATCCTCAATGACGCCATCCAGCGCGGCCAGGCCGACACGCGCGCCTATGTGAAGCGGCAGTTCACCTGGTTCAGGAACCAGATGGATGGGTGGCGCTGGCTTCAGGATGACGGGGAGCGGGCGGCCGTGCTCGCTGCGTTGCCGGATGCCAGTTTGATGGCCGCCCAGCCTTGACGCTGCCGCGCCGTTCCGCTAACGAACCAGTCATGAACACACTTATTGTCGTAGTGATGCGCCGGTCGAGGGCGGTCTGAGGACCGTAACCCTCTTTCCCGGCGCGCAAGCTCAGGTCCCTTCCGGGGCCTTTTTTATTGCCTCAATCCACCAGACAGACGACCCCGAGGAGACAGGACCATGAGCGAGATGATGACCGGCGCCGAGATGGTGGTCCGGGCCCTTCGCGACCAGAACGTCGAGCATATCTTCGGCTATCCCGGCGGGGCCGTGCTGCCGATCTATGACGCGCTCTTCCAGCAGGACAGCGTCCAGCATATCCTGGTGCGGCAGGAAGGCGGCGCCGTGCATTCGGCGGAAGGCTATGCCCGCTCGAAGCCTGGCAAGGTTGGCGTGGTGCTCGTCACCTCCGGTCCCGGCGCGACCAACGCGGTCACCGGCCTGACAGATGCGCTGATGGACTCGATCCCGATCGTCTGCATCACGGGACAGGTGCCAACGCATCTGATCGGCTCGGATGCCTTTCAGGAATGCGACACGGTCGGCATCACACGCTCTTGCACGAAGCACAACTATCTGGTGAAGCGCATCGAGGACCTGCCGCGCATCCTGCATGAGGCCTTCTATGTGGCATCGAATGGCCGGCCCGGCCCGGTTGTGATCGATATCCCGAAGGACATCCAGTTCGCCAGAGGCCTGTATTCGCGCCCGACCAACAACCAGCACAAGACCTACCGTCCCACGGTGAAGGGTGACCTTTCCAGGATCAAGGCCGCCATCGACCTGATGGCCAAGGCCAAACGCCCGGTGTTCTATACCGGCGGTGGTGTGATCAATGCCGGTCCGCACGCCTCGGCGCTGTTGCGCGAACTGGTGCGCCTCACTGGCTTTCCCTGCACGTCCACGCTCATGGGGCTTGGCGCTTTCCCCGCCGCCGACCCGCAATGGCTCGGCATGCTCGGGATGCACGGGACCTATGAGGCCAACCTCGCGATGCACGGTTGCGACGTGATGATCAACATCGGCGCGCGCTTCGACGACCGCATCACCGGCCGCATCGATGCGTTCTCGCCGGGATCGCGCAAGATCCATGTCGATATCGATCCGTCCTCGATCAACAAGAACGTCAAGGTGGACATTCCGATCGTTGGCGACTGCGCCCATGTGCTGGAGGACATGGTCCGGCTCTGGCGCGAACTCAGCCCGCAGGTTGACAAGGCTGCGATGAAGGGCTGGTGGGGCCAGATCGATGAATGGCGCGGTCGCCGGTCGCTGGCCTTCGCAGGGTCCGACAGCATCATCAAGCCGCAATATGCGGTGCAGCGGCTGTATGAGCTGACCAAGAACCGCGACACCTACATCACCACGGAGGTCGGCCAGCACCAGATGTGGGCGGCACAGTACTATCACTTCGAGGAGCCGAACCGCTGGATGACCTCGGGCGGGCTCGGAACCATGGGCTATGGGCTGCCTGCCGCGATCGGCGTGCAACTGGCCCATCCCAAGGCGCTGGTGATCGACATCGCCGGCGAGGCCTCGATCCTGATGAACATGCAGGAGATGTCGACGGCGTTGCAGTACCGCCTGCCGGTGAAGATCTTCATTCTCAACAACGAGTACATGGGCATGGTGCGCCAGTGGCAGGAACTGCTGCATGGCGGGCGCTACTCGTCGAGCTATTCGGAGGCGCTGCCCGATTTCGTCAAGCTGGCGGAGGCCTATGGCGGCCACGGCATCCGCTGCTCGGATCCATCAAAGCTCGATGACGCAATCATGGAGATGATCGAGACCCCGAAGCCGGTGATCTTCGATTGCATTGTCGCCAAGGAAGAGAACTGCTTCCCGATGATCCCGTCGGGGAAGGCGCACAACGAGATGATCCTCAATGATTTCACCGGCGACACCAAGACGGTGATCGACGCGAAGGGCCGGGAACTGGTGTGATGGGCGCAATAGGCCGTCTTCGGCAAGATGCTGACCTTTGTCTTCCCTCGAGGATACGGCGATGACGGCTGCGAAGGTCTCGACCAAGGGGCAATTGGTGGTGCCGCCGGAATTGCGCGGCATCTGCAATTGGTCGGCGGGAATGACCATCGCGTTTGTCGCCAAGGGCGACGGCGTGAAGACCAAGCCCGTTCTGGCGAAGAAACGCGACACGATCGATGATCTATCCGGAATTCTGCCCTGTAGCGGTCCGCCAAAGACGCTCGACGTCATGCAACCCGGGGTCGATGTGGCAATGGCCGAGCGCCGGGCGCGCACAAGCACATGATTGCGATCGATACACAGGTGCTTGTCCGCCATCCGACACGAGATGACCCGGAACAGGCTGCACGTGCTCATGCCATGTTTCAAAGCGCAGAGGTGGTCGCCAGCATGACGGTTGCGATGCAAACGGAGCGGGTCCGGCGCAGCACCTATCGCTATACCCGCCGGCAGATCGCCATGGCGTTCGATGCGATTGCTGACAGCGAAGGCGTTGTTGTCGAACGGGCCGACAACCTTCTTGAGGCTGCCGCCCTGCGCTCCGGCCTCGACTTCGCTGACGCACGGCCCCTTGCGGGCTGTGCGACAACGCAGTTCGAAACCTTCGATACCGAACTCCAAACGCGCGCATCAGCTCCGTTCGCAAGGCTCGAGGTCATCACCCCATGAAGCTCATCATCGCCAACAAGGTTCACTCGTCCTGGTCGCTCCGGCCCTGGATCCTGCTGAGCGCGTTCAGCATACCGTTCGAGGAGGTCCTGATCCCGTTCGGTCCGACCTTCGACGATCCGGACTGGAAGGCCAAGGTCAAGGTCCATAACCCGGCGGGCAAGGTGCCGGTGCTCGTCGATGGCGACATCCAGGTCTGGGAGTCGCTCTCGATCATGGAATACATTGCCGATACGCATCCGGACCTTGCCATCTGGCCGCGCGACAGGGCAGCCCGGGCCTTTGCGCGCAATATCTCCAGCGAAATGCATGCGGGCTTCTCGGCCCTGCGCAATGCCTGCCCGATGAACCTCGGCAAGCGGCATGCGCCGAAGGATCGTGGCCCGCAGGTGGCGGCGGATGTGGCGCGCGTCACGGCGATCTGGAACGCGGCGCGGGCGCGCTGGGGTTCCGCAGGCCCATTCCTGTTCGGCGCGTTCACGGCGGCTGACGCGATGTACGCGCCCGTTGCCACGCGGCTGCGCAGCTATGCGATCAGCGTCGATCCCGTGTCGGAAGCGTACTGCGATGCGATCTATGCCCACCCGGCCTTCGTCAACTGGCGCAAGGCGGCGCTGGCCGAGCCCTGGATCGTGCCGGAAGACGAGGCCGACGAACCTGTCCTTGAAAACTACCGGCCTCATCTCGCCACAGCCTGAAGCACTCCTCACCTCCGATCGGACCCCCGCCATGAGCGTCTCGCATTATCCAGCCGTCAGCTTTGACCAGACCGTGCGCCGTCACACCCTGTCGGTGATTGTCGACAACGAGCCGGGCGTGCTCAGCCGTATTGCCGGCCTTTTCTCGGGGCGCGGCTACAATATCGAGAGCCTCACGGTCTCCGAGACCGAAGCCGAGAAGCACCTGTCGCGTATCACCATCGTGACGTCCGGCTCGGAGAAGATCATCGACCAGATCAAGAACCATCTCGACCGGCTGGTGCCGGTACACCGCGTGGTCGACCTGACGCTTCAGGGCGAGTCGATCGAGCGGGAGCTGGCGCTGCTCAAGGTGGTTGGCAAGGGTGAACAACGCATGGAGTCACTTCGGCTCGCCACCGCCTTCGGGGCGCGCACCGTCGATGCCACGGTAACCTCGTTCGTGTTCGAACTCACCGGCGCCAGCGACGACATCGAGCGCTTCATCAAGGTGCTCGGACCGTGCGGCCTGGCCGAAGTGTCGCGCACGGGCATCGCGGCCATGGGTCGTGGCGCGGACATCATGTAACGCCGTGACCGTCGATCTCGACCTTCTCGCAAAGATTTGCGCCACGATCGGGTTCGGCCTGTTCCTGTGGCCGGTGATCCAGCGCCTGCGCGGGCTGGACACGCCCGAGAAGGCGAAGGAGCGCTCGCAGCTCAAATCGCGCGCGTGGTGGCTTGGCTTCGTGCTGATCTGCCTCGCCATGCTGTTCCAGCGGCTGGCGGCGCAGCCGGGTGGTGGCTGAGGCGATGTCGCCGGAGATGTTCGGGTCGCTCGTCGTATTCGCGGCCGTGATGTCCGGAACGCCCGGCCCCAACAACATGATGTTGCTGGCGTCGGGAGTGAATTTCGGCTTGCAGCGCACGATCCCGCACATGCTGGGCATCAGCTTCGGCCTTATGCTGCTCCTGCTGGCCATCGGCTTTGGACTGCATGAGCTCCTGCTGCGCTGGCCGCTGATCTTCACGGCAATGAAGTATGCGGGCGGTCTGTACCTGCTCTGCCTGGCCTGGATGATCGCCAATTCAGGCCCGCTTGGCGACGACGTCGCCGATGGTAATGGCCAGCCCAACAGACGCCCCATGCGCTTCATCGAGGCGGCTGCCTTCCAGTGGATCAATCCGAAGGCCTGGGTCATGGGGGTGGGCGCGATGGCGACCTACACGAGCGAGAGCGCCTACACACTGACAGTGATCATCGTCGCGCTTGTCTTTGCTGTGGTCTGCGGCCCGGCGACCGGCACATGGACGGCGTTCGGCGTGGTGCTGAAACGTTTCCTTCAGGACCCGAGGGCCAACCGCGTCTTCAACGTCACCATGGCGCTGGCGCTCGTCGCCTCGCTCTGGCCGCTCGCGCGGGAGTGGCTGTGATGATCCCCAGGCGCGAAGTGCATGATCCACGCTTTACGGCGTGCAAGCGGTCCACTAAAGCACCTGTCGAACCTGCCCACACTTTCCAAGTGCAGCCCTGAAGCTGCCGAATCACCAAAGAGGACATGCCCATGCGCGTTTATTATGATCGTGATGCCGACCTGAACCTGATCAAGGGCAAGAAGGTCTGCATCGTCGGCTACGGCTCGCAGGGCCATGCCCACGCGCTCAACCTGCGTGACTCCGGTGTCAAGGATGTGCGCATCGCGCTGAAGGCCGGCTCGCCGACGCGCGCCAAGGCCGAAGCCGCAGGCTTCACCTGCATGACGCCGACCGAAGCGGCCAAGTGGGCCGACCTGATGATGATGCTGACGCCCGATGAACTTCAGGCCGACATCTACCGTGACGAACTGCACGCCAACATGAAGCCCGGTGCCGCACTCTGCTTCGCGCACGGCCTCAACGTGCATTTCAACCTGATCGAGCCGCGCAAGGACATCGACGTGTTCATGATCGCGCCAAAGGGCCCGGGCCACACCGTTCGCTCCGAATACCAGCGCGGCGGCGGCGTGCCGACGCTGATCGCGATCCATCAGGACGCGAGCGGAAACGCGCATGACCTTGGCCTGTCCTACGCCTCGGCCAATGGCGGCGGTCGCGCCGGCATCATCGAGACCAGCTTCAAGGAAGAGTGCGAAACCGACCTGTTTGGCGAGCAGGTCGTACTCTGCGGCGGCCTCGTCGAACTGATCAAGGCCGGCTACGAAACGCTGACCGAAGCCGGATACGCGCCCGAGATGGCCTATTTTGAGTGCCTGCACGAGGTCAAGCTGATCGTCGACCTGATCTATGAAGGCGGCATCGCCACCATGAACTACTCGATCTCCAACACCGCCGAATATGGCGAGTATGTCACCGGCCCGCGCATCATTACCGCAGAAACCAAGGCCGAGATGAAGCGGGTCCTGACCGACATCCAGTCTGGCAAGTTCACGCGTGACTGGATGCTGGAAAACAAGGTCAACCAGACCTCGTTCAAGGCCACCCGCGCCCGCATGGCCGCCCATCCGATCGAAGAGGTTGGGGCCAAGCTCCGCGACATGATGCCCTGGATCAAGGCCAAGGCGCTGGTCGACAAGTCCAGGAACTGAGGCGCCTTCACAGGCGTCTTGATCTGGAGAGCCTCAAGGCCCGCGTCATGCGCGGGCCTTTGCGGTTGTTGCGCTGGTTTGGCCTTGGGCTTGTCCCTAAAGGTCTTGAACACGGTGAGCCAAGACCTCAACAAAGGCACACCACACGACCCTCGCCCTATGCCAAGGCGTAAGGGCCTTGTTGTCGCGTGTTCGGATGGTGCGCCCGCGTTTATCGAAACCCGTCCGGAACCATGACTTTGCATCGGAGCCATGGGCCTTCCGGGGCGGAGCGGTTTGGCGGCAATCTTGGCAGTCCAGCCGATGGCGCGTGCGACGACAGCAATGAGCAGGGAGAGTTTGCGGGCCATGATGAGGCGTTTGACCCCAAGATTGAGGCCGCATCTCTTGGCGTCGCCGAGGAGGCATTCGATGGCCCGGCGCTTGCGGTAGGTTGCAAGGACGTTCTGGTTGGTGCGATCGCTGGCGACGATCAGGAGTTAGCCGCCCTTGATGCGCCTTGCGGCAAAGCTCAGGCTCAACGGCCTGTTGTCGCCGATGTCTTCAAGTGTTGCGGTGAAGCGGCGCGGCCCCCGGCATTCGGCCAGTTGCGAGCGCAGATCAAGCCGCTGGCCCTGTTCGGTGGTGACCAGCAGTGTTTCGCGCAAGTGGATGACGCGGATTGACCATGCGTGCGCTGATCGCCCCGACGATCAGAAGACACTACATCCCAAGCCGCGTCTCAAGCCGCGTCTCAAGCTGCGTCTCAAGCTGCGTCTTGCCCAATCCCGCATGCGGCGATAGCTTCGAAGCGAGGGCGACAACAAGACTGGTGGCCAAGGTGAGGCTCCTTTGGCGAGGATGCATCACCAAAACAGCAGCCAAGCAACGCCCTCAAACAAAATTGTCGTTTCGTGTGCAATAAACGAGTAGATTATGGTCATTTCATTGGCTTTTCTTGCGTTTGATTTGAAAATTGACCGATGTCCGCGAATGCACTTGTCCGGCGGGAAGGTTTGTCATACGCACGATTCTGGTCGATCGTTGCTCGGGCGAGGCCATGTTGCGCTGGGGTTGCGCCGCTCCTGCATCCGGGTTCTGGGGGGCGCGCGGTGAGCCGAGGTTTTCTTGTCGAGGAAGATTGGCTGGACTCGGTCTACGAGGCCCTCTCGCTCAACGACATAGACCTTTTCCTCAGCGCCTTTTCGCCGAAGGCCCGTTGGCACATCCTGGGACACCGCAGCGGCCTGCCGTTTTCGGGTATCAAGGTCGGCCATTCCGAGATCAGGGACCTGATCCGGATGATCCATGTCGACTTCAAGATGCAGGACTTCTTCATCGAGGACATCATCGTCAATCAGCACTCCGGCGCCGTGCGCTGGTCTGCATTGTCGACCTCCGTCGCCACCGGTGAGCAGGCGCAGATCGAGGTGTTCGATCACATCGTGTTCGAGGGACGGCAGATCATGTCGTTGACCCAGTTCTTCGATACCGCCTCCGTGGCGGCCAGCGCCGGCATGATCAGGACCGTAACACCGGGTAGCACAGGGCGCTAGCGGGCCCCCGGCCGGCAGAACGTCAACGCTTCTTGCGCCAGACGAGCAGGTCGCTGAAGACGTAGTTCCAGACCGCGCCCATCGCGGCCCCCGCGAGCCCTGCCACCCACCACAGCTGGTCGCCCTCGAACATCCAGCTGGCGATGCCGACATTGGCCACGGCGCCGACGCTGCAGACCAGGTAGAACCCAAGCAGGCCGCGGATGAAGGCCAGGCCCGTCAGCATGCGGTCGCGATAGGTCATCAGGTTGTTGAAGGTAAAGTTGGTGGTCATGGCGACCAGCGTCGCCCCGGCCTGGGCCGCCGCGAAGGGCAGGGAGGGCACGGCGAGCAGGCCGCGCAGGGCGAGCAGGTGGATGACCACGCCCGAGACGCCCACCGCCGCGAAGGTCAGAAAACGGATCGAAACCAGCCCGCCCGTTGCCTTCGAGACCAGAAGACCGAGGAAGTCGGCCACAACGCGGTTGTCCATCTTGGAATTGCCATGAAGGCGGGTGCCAAAGACGAAGGGCACCTCGACGATCCTGAGCTTGCCGGGATGGCTGGCGGCCAGGTCGAGCAGGATCTTGAAGCCATCGCCCGAGAGCTTCGGCGCCGCCGCCTCGACGACGGAACGCCGCGTGGCGAAAAAACCGCTCATCGGATCGTTGAACTCGACCTTCAGAACCTTGCGGGCCAATGCCGTGGCGAGCCTGCTGGCCTTGCCACGGGCGTCGGAAAACGCGGCGGCGCTTCCACCTTCGACATAGCGGCTGGCGACGGCTAGGTCCGCCTGGCCCGAGCGGACCAACGCGAACAGCTTGGGCAGAACGGTCTCGTCATGCTGCAGGTCCCCGTCGATCACGGCGACCACATCGCCCTGCCCGGCCATCATGCCCTCGATGCAGGCGCTCGAGAGGCCGCGCCGCCCGATCCGGCGGATGCACCGGATGCGAGCGTCCTCCCGGGAGAGCGTCCGAACCTCCTCGTAGGTGCCATCGGGCGAGTTGTCGTCGACGAACATCACCTCATAGGCGATGCCGGCAAGCGCCGCAGTCAGTTTGGCCACCAGCGGGCGGACATTGGCGGCTTCATTGAAGGTCGGCACCACGACTGTCAGGGCCGGGGCGGTGGTCGCTGCCGTCGGTGTTTCGGTCATCGTGCTCGTCCGTAGGCCCAGGGCAGCGGTTTGGTGAAGTTCGTGGCCGGGATGGCGACGAGGTCGATCTCCTTCAGGCCGCCGCGTCCGAGCGCAACCGGGACCGAAGGGCCGAGGCTGCCGAAATGATCCTTGAACGTCTCCCGCATCTGGGCCTCGCGCCGCACCCTGACGATCAGCACCGCATCGCGCCCGAGCAGCCGGGACTGGTCCACCAGAAAGGCGTAATGGCGCGGGTCACGCGTGCCGGGGATCACGATCACCCTGCCCGCCAGTGCGACGTCGATGCGCCCGGCATTCTGCCAACTGTCGGCCACGATGAAACGTCCACCGTCCAGCAGCCCGGCGGCCTGCAGTTGCGGGTCGAGCTGATCCCAGCCGAAGACCTCGATGGTCGGGTCATTGCGGGCCACGCCCGGAATGATCTGCCCGAGCCAGCCGGTGGCGGCCTGACTGCCGATGAGGAGCAGGACAAGCATTGAGCCGATGGCGCTGACCTGGGCCCAGCGCCGGGGCCGTTCGGAGGTCTCGGCCAGGCGCGACAGGTAAAGGCCCGCCAGCGGCATGACAAAGAACCAGCCCGGCATCGCCCAGTGTGGCAGCCCAAGATTGCCGAACATCGGCAGCAGCGTGAAGACCGTGATGGTCGGCAGGCCGAGCGCCATCAGGAACCAGAAGCGCTGGTCCCGCGGGTTTCTGAAGGCGCGCCACAGGCCTGTCGCGAGCGGCGCGAAAACCCAGGGCAGGATCCAGCCCGCCTGTGCGAGCAGCGACAGCGGCGCCAGCCAGGGCGCAAAGCCGGCTCCCTGCGAGCGACCCGCCTGAAACAGGAAGGAGACCCAGCCGTTGCTGGCGTTCCAGAACAGCACCGGCGAAACGAGCAGCGCCGCGAGACCCGCCGCGATCCAGACCGCCGGCCGCGACAGCTCTGCCCGGCCACGCGGCGTCGAGAGCAGAAACAGCGCCAGTCCAACCGCCACGAGCGCGGCGTGGTATTTGGCGAGGCCAGCACCGCCAAGCGCGGCGCCGGCAAGCAGCCAATTGGCCAAAGGCGCGGGGCTCTCCTGCGCCATGGGGAAGAACTGCCGACCGAGCGCGAATGCGGCGAGGGCCAGCATGAAGAGCAAGGGCCCATCGGGTACGACCCAGGAGCCGGCGGACAGGGTGAAGAAGCCCGCGAGATTCAGCGTGACGACAGCCCAGAAACCGGCAGATGCGCTATAGAGCCGGCGGGTCAGCAGAAACAGCAGCCAGGATGTCCCGGCGAACAGGATGATGAAGGGCAGCCGCACCGCGCGGCCTTCGCCGAACGCAAGGGCGGAGACGTGGGCAAGCCATTGGTGCAGCGGCGGATGGTCGAAATAGGACCATGACAGCTGCCGGGCTACAGCGACGGTGTAGATCTCATCGGTGCCGAGACCGACCAGGGCGGCCAGCAGAAACCTGAGCGCCAACGCGGCGCCGATGACCGAGATCGTCAGTCTTGTGATCGTTTCATCGGTGCGGCCAGCATTGCGCATCATTGCGCCGAAGTGCTGGCTTGAGGCGACCAAGTCAACACAAAACCCCGGCGGACAGGCCGCCGGGGTCCTGAATTCCAGGCTGCAAGCGATGTGGTCAGAAGCTGACCTTGTCCTTGATCGCGTCCTTGGCCGTCTGGTTGACCGAGGTGCCGGTCATGCGCTGGACGAAGTTGTCCCAGTTGGTGAAGCGGCCCTTGGCGCGCTCGGCCATGATGGCCTTGGCGCGCGCTTCCCCGATCTGCGGAAGCTTGTCGAGATCGGCCTGCGTGGCGGTGTTGAGATTGACGCGTTGGGCCTGTGCTGCGCCGGCAGCAGGGGCGGGCGCTGCGGCGGGTCGCGTCGCCGGCGCCGCTGGCTGGGCGGCGGCCGGCGCCGGGGTTGCCGGACGGGCCGGAGCCGCCGGTGCAGCGGGAGCCGTGGGCTGGGCCGTGGTGGGCGCCGCCGGGCGGGCCGGGGCCGGCGCTGTCGGCGTCGCGGGCTGGGCCGTTTGGGCCAGTACGGGTGTGGCGGCCATCACCAGAGCGGCAACGCCAGCAAGAAAGCGGGTCTTCATCATGTCCATATCCCCCAGGGGATGCGACCGGGTGTGGGACAGCATACCCTCTCCGCCGGGCCGGAGCAGGCATGTCAACGGGGAATCGCGCCTGCGAAGCCCGCCTTGAACCGGAGTTGAGCGCGAAACGCGGCGCGCTTCAAGACCCGTTCAAGATCATTCTAGGATGATGCGCTGAAGCGGCCCTGAATGGGGCCTGCAGGCGGCATTCATGTTGGAGCCCGTCAAGTCGCCATGGCCTTATCGCGTCAGTTGCTGTCCGAACAGGCCGAACCCGTAGAAGAAGGCGAAGCCCCAGATAAGGGATGCGCTCCAGTTGGCGATGTGGAACTGTAGCGGCGGCATCTGCACGATGCCGGCCGTGATCGCGATCACAGCGCGCACCGGACCGACGAAATGGCCAAGGAACACACCAGGCGCGCCCCAGCGCTCGAAGAAATCATGGCCTTTCTTGAGCAAGTCCGGGTTCTTGCGCAACGGCCAGTACTGCGAGGCGCGCGGACCCACCACGAAGCCAAACCAGTACGACGCCCAGAAGCCCATTCCGGCTCCTGCCGTGGCGGCCAGCGCCAGCGGCAAGGGGTGCAGGCCGCTTGCGCCAGCGGCCGTCGCCAGCACCGTGAACAGCGCCGTTGCCGGAACCAGAAAGGACAGAAAGGCAACACATTCGCCGAAGGCGATCAGGAACACAATCAGTGGCGCCCAGGCAGCGTTGGCCTGAACAAACTCCGCAAAGTCGCGCATCCAGCCATCGATACTCATGTCATCCCTCGTGCCGCCCAAAGCCTGCCGGCGAGGCGGGCTGCCGGGAACTGGCCATAGCGGGCCGACAAGTCAACCTCAATCCGCGCCCTGTCCTCTCAGACCGCGATCGCGCCGCCCGTCACGGGGTCGTTGTCGAGCGTGATCGGCTTGCCATGCGGCGTGGCCTCGGCCGCCCTGGCCCAGGCTGCCGCCAGATCGTCTATGCGCTGATGGGTTGATATTCCCTTGGCGATGGCCAGGTGTTCAAGCGCCTCAAGCCAGAATTCGTAGTAGCCGCTGCCATCATCCGCCATGCCATGCGTCTTGATCGCTTGCGAGAGGGCCTGAGCCCATTCTGGCCATGTCAAGAGCCCCTGCCGATGCAGCGCGATCACCATGGCGAAGGCCTGAGCCTGCCAGGGCTCCGCGAAGACCGGCCCGGCCGCGTCGCAGGGCAGCGGCGCAACAGCCGCGACCGCGTCGATGAGGTCACGCTGGCTCAAGATAACCCTCCCAGGCGTCGATGCTGACAACCGAATTGGCGTCGGCCTCGCGGCCCCACAGTTCGCGCGCGCCGAACGCGACCGTGTAGAGCCAGTCAGGCTGCTCACCCTGGCCGTGCGCGTTGCTGTCGGGGAAGACATGCGCGCCGTGCAGCAGTTCGATGACGCCTGTCTTGCCGCGCGCGTAGCGCGGCAGGCGGGTGTGGCCGGCCGGGCTGATGACGATGGTGCGCACTGTGTCGCCGACCCTGAAGCGCGGCGCGCCGGTCTTGTCGCGGCTTGTCGGCCCGCCGCGCGCAAGGACCGCGCGGACGCTGTCCGCCGCGAGCACGCGCCGGGGCGTCGTGGACGGTGTCAGCGGCACGCCTTCGCTGCGCTCGGCGGCGCTGACGAAGCCGTGACGTTCCAAAAGCCTCTCCAGCGCCTTGGTCCAGATCTCGTAATAGCTTGAGGACAGATAATCGACCGGATGCAGGCTCTCACGTGCATGGCGGCTTTCGTCGATGCTCCAATGGCCCATGGCCCCGGCCGCCAGCGTGATCGCCAGTGCGCGCCGTTCCCATTCGCCATGGAACAGAGGCTCGTGCGCTTCCGGGTTGATCGGCCCGAAGCCCATCTGCCCGCCGAGATCCTGCGCGCCGTTCATGCCGGGATCCCGGATGGGTTGAGCGCAAGGCCCGTGCCGATCATGGAATCTCGGGTGACAAGATCGGCCAGCCGTTCCTCGTCCCAGCCCTCGGTTCGCGGTGGGCGCTGCGGGATCACCAGATAGCGCGTTTCGGCGGTCGAGTCCCAGACGCGCAGTTTGACCGCCGCGGGAAGGATGACGCCGAATTCGGCCAGCACGCCGCGCGGGTCCAGCACGGCGCGCGAGCGGTATGGCGCGGATTTGTACCAGACCGGCGGCAGGCCGAGGACGGCCCAGGGGTAGCAGGAGCACAAGGTGCACACGACCAGGTGATGGGTTGCGGCGTCATTGAAGACGGCAACCATGTGCTCGCCCTGCCGTCCGCTGTAGTCCAGTTCTGCGATCGCCGCCGTGGCGTCCGTCCTGAGGCGCGCGGCATAGGCGGGGTCTGCCCACGCCTTCGCGACAACACGCGCGCCATTGCGCGGGCCGATCCTGGTCTCATAGGTGTCGATGATCACATCAAGCGCCGCCGGATCGACCAGACCCTTGGCGACCAGGATGCTCTCCAGCGCCTTTACCCGCGCCTCGATCGGCGTCAGGTGCGAGTGATCATCGTGATCATGGTGGAGATGATGATCGCCCGGCATCAGGCGATCCTGATGCGGGCTGCCGCCGCGATCTTGGCCGCCAGGCGAACGAGCGACAGATCGCTGCCCGGGGGTCCGAGGATCGACAGGCCGAGCGGCGCGCCATCGCGCATGGCGACGGGGATCGAGATCTGCGGAAAACCGGTCAGGCCCGACGGGCACAGCAGACGCAGGGCCCGGTTGCGGAAATCGTCCAGATCGGCCTCGCTGGTCGTGGTTAACGGCGCGATGTCCGGAACAGTTGGCATCAGGATCACGCCATCCGCACCCAGAAGCCTCTTTACCTGCGCCCGGTAGGCTTTCCTTGTGCGGTTGCCTGCGTCGACCTGCTCATCGGTGATGGTGCGGGCGAAGGCGAAGCGCTCGGCGACGCCCGGGCCCAGTGGCGGGTTGTAAGTGTCAATCATGGCGCCATCCGCCACCCAGGCCTCTCGGCCCTGCAGCCAGCGGAAGGCCCAGTAAAGGGCGTCGATGTCTTTCGCCAGCGTCGTGCCGGTGATCTCGCCCATGGTCAGCGATAGCCGCCGAACCACGTCCCGGAGGATGACATCAGCGGCGGGCACGGCCTGCCGGACCATGTCCTCGGCAATCATCAGGCGCGGCGTCTCCGGCAAGGGCGACTTGTCCTTGCCGAGAAAGACCTCGCCGACGCGCACGAAGGTCGCGCCATCGCGGGTGAAGTAGCCCGGTGTATCGAAGCTGTCGGCCAGCGGCCAGCAGCCCTTCAGCGAGACACGGCCATGGGTCGGTCTGATGCCGAACAGACCGCAATAACTGGCCGGCGCTCTGACCGAGCCGCCCGTGTCAGTGCCGAGCGCCACATCGACCAGCCGTCCCGACACGGCCGAGGCCGAGCCGGAGGATGAGCCGCCCGTGATGCGGTCAGGCGCGGCGGCGTTGACCGGCGAGCCGAAATGCGCGTTCTTGCCGTTGAGCGAGAAGGCCAGTTCGTCGGTGACCGTCTTGCCTGCGAAGTGCGCGCCGGCTTCCAGCATCAGCCTCACCAGCGGCGCATGCGCCTTCCTGATGCCGGACATGGCCAGCATGTGCGGCGAACCGCAGCCGGTCGGATAGCCCTTGACGTCGTACAGATCCTTGACGCCGAGCGTCAGGCCCTTCAGCGGACCGTCGGCGGCGTTGGTGACCGGGACAGCGGGGTAGGGGACCCAGCAGCGCAGCGAATTGTCGATCATGGTCAGCGTCCTTCACAGAAGTGCGTATCGCGGGCTGGCCGCGTCAAAGCCCTTTGGCGTCGCCGTCCGAGCGCGGATCATGGGAGGCTTCGACAGGGCCCTTCGGGTGCTTTACGAGCAGGCCGGCATGGCCGAACTGGTCATCATAGGGCACGCCCCATTCTTCCAGCGCGTGGCCCGCAGCCGCCAGCTTCGCCACAGCGACATGATCGAAGCGGTTCTCGATCTTCAAGGTGGTCGAGGCGGTACCCCAGGTCTTGCCGAACAGGAAGCGCGGCGCGTCGACCGCGTCGGCGACGCCCATGCCCATCCGGTAGCGCGAAAAGACCTGCGCCTGGAATTGCGGCTGGCCATCGCCGCCCATACAGCCATAGGAGACCACGCGCCCGTCATCGAACACGGCCAGGGGTGGGTTGAGCGTGTGGAAGGGCTTGCGGCCCGGCTCGAGCGGATTGGTCGCCTTGTCATCGAGCGAGAAGGCCACGCCGCGGTTCTGCCAGACGATTCCGGTCTTGTCCAGCACGGCGCCGGAGCCGTACTCCCAGTACAATGACTGGATGTAGGACACGGCAACCCCGTCCTTGTCGATCGCACCCATCCAGATCGTGTCGCCATCGGCCTCCTTCATCGGCCATTCGGCTGCGCGCTTCATGTCGATCCTGCCGGCTTGCTTCGCCAGCCAGGCGGGATCGAGGAAGGCGGCCGGGTCATGCATCAGGCGGGCCGGGTCCGTGATCACCCGGTCACGGATCCCGAGGGCGCGCTTCGAGGCCTCGACCAGGCCGTGGATATGTTCAAAACTGTCGCAGCGCTTGACTCCCAGTTGCTCGAACAGGCCAAGGATCATCAGCGATGTCAGCCCCTGGGTCGGCGGCGGGAGGTTGTACACCGTGACACCGGGGAGCCTCAGGGACAGCGGCTGTGTCGTGCGCGCATGGAATGTGGCAAGATCCTCGCGCGTCACCGGCGAGCCAATCCTGTCGAGCTCGATGGCGATCTCGCGCCCGACATCGCCGCGATAGAAATCGTCAAGGCCGGCACGCGTGATGTGGTCAAGGGTCTGCCCCAGCGCAGGATTCTTGCGGATGGTGCCAGGGTCCAGCGCCCTGTCCGGTGTCCGGAACAGGGTCGTGAAGCCTGCAGCGCCGTAAAGCCCGTCGCCATCCTTGATCCGGTAGCGGGCTTCCGATTTCGAGATCGCCACCCCGTCGCGTGCATGCCGGATCGCGTCCTCGGTGAGCACGTTCAGGGGTAGCCTGCCGCCAAGGGCGGTCGCCATCTCGGCAGCGACCTGCCAGCCGCCAATGGCACCGGCCACGGTCAGGGCCGCATCGGGGCCGCGCGGGGGAATCGCCGCATAGCCCTTGTCCCGGTAGCGCCGGATCGTGGCCTTGGCACCTGCCGGTCCGCAGGCCTCGATGGCTGCGATCTTGCCCTTGCTGTCGCGGATCAGCCAGAAACCGTCGCCGCCGATGCCGTTCATGTGCGGATAGACCACTGCGATGGTGGCGGCCATGGCGATCATGGCCTCCACGGCATTGCCGCCCTGCGCCAGAACATTGCGCCCCGTTTCCGATGCGAGGTGATGGGGCGCAGCGACAGCGGCAGTGGAAAACACGGGTGTTTCAGGCATGGAGCGGGGCTTTTCAGTTTGCTTGGGTGATTTCAGCCCCAATGCCCTCATCCTGAGCCCGCCGAAGCGGCGGGGTCAGAAGGCGCGCATGTGAGGTCATCCTTCGTCAGGCTCAGGATGAGGATTTCGGGTGGTACAGGGCAGCTCGCATGAATGACATCAGGGTTCTTCAGCAACAGACATTGCCGAAATCGCGTGACTAGGCTAGGCGAAGACACATCCGACCGACAAGCGCGAAATGCGCGGAGCATAACGGAGCGTTCGTCGCCGTGTCCATCAACACCCGCAACTTCACCACCATCATCTGCGCCGCCATCCTGATCGGCACCGAAGTGTTCGGGCTCGCCTTCGCCGCCGGCTGGGCGATCGCCGGCATCTTCGAACTCGGTGACGTGATCCAGTATGCGCTGATGGGCCTGTTCGCACTCGGCGGGCTCTCCATCATGGTGAAGTTCGTGCAGATGGCGAACAAGGTCGAGCCAATCAGGCGCTGAGCGCTCTGTGGGCTCCTCGCACCGCGTTCATCGTGAGCCCGTCGCGGGACAGGGGATCCAAAGGGTGCAAGACCGGAACACATCCGTCGACCGGCTCAGGATGAGAAATCGTCGCCCGGGCAGCCGGCAACCGCCTCAGCGCTCCGCCTGCCAAGCCCTCAACTCCGCCACCAGCCCGTCGCGGCAGGCCTCGACCAGTTTGTGGCCCTTCTCGACCGTCGCCACACGCGCATCGCCCAGCACGCCATTGGCGCTGATCTCCATGATGCTGCGGAAACGCTGCCATTTCGGCTGCAGCACGTCCCTGGCGTCCTGGAACACCGGCCCGACCGCCTCGCCAAGACGCTCATGCTTCACCATGCCCGGTGCGAAGACCATCATCATCGAGGTCTCCATCTCGCAGGCGTGCATCACGCTCGACTGCCGTTCGAGGTGCAGGCGCGCCTTGTCGACGGCCAGATCGAAGTAGGTGGTGGCCCGGATCGCCAGCGTCAGTTCGCGCTGGAGGTCGGGCAGGAAAGCGTTCATGGCAGACATGTTGCCGCCATGGCCGTTGACGATGGCGACGCGCCTGAAGCCTGCCCTCTGGATGCTGGTGAGATAGGCCAGCAACACGGCCCGGTAGGTCGGAATGTCGAAGGTGAAGGTGCCGCCGAAGGACATGTGATGCTCGGCCATGCCGCACCAGACTGTCGGCGCGACCACCACCGGCACTTCGCCCACCAGGGCCTCGGCGGACCCTTTGCACACGTTCTCACACAGGATGCTGTCGACGCCCACCGGCAAATGCGGGCCATGCTGCTCCACGGAGGCGATCGGCAGGAGCACGATGGCGTCGCGCGCCGCGAGCCCATTGAGATCTTCGAAGGTGAGTTCGCGCCAGACGACGGACGGGTTGGCCATGGGCAGGGGTCCTTTGTGTGTCAGCCCAGCAAAGCAGATTGAGCGGCTGGATCAAGCCCATGCCGCCGCAGCGCCAGTCCGATGAACCAAACCTGCAGGAGCCACTGGTCATTCGCTCCGCAGCACCTACATAGCGCAGCAATCCTGCCTCATAGCGAGAAGGCAGGGCCGTTTCACTCTGGGAGGACTGACATGACGGACTTGATTTCCCGCCGCGGCGTCGTCGGCGCCGGTCTTTCGCTCGGCGCGGCAGCGCTGATCGGCGCGCCCGCCCTGGCTCAGGCCAAGCAGCGCATCACCATCGTCACCGGCGGCACCGGCGGTGTGTTCTATCCTTATGGCGGCGGCATCGCCAAGATCCTGACCGAAAAGATGCCCAACATGCAGGCGACCAGCCAGGTCACTGGCGGCTCGGTCGACAATTGCAAGCTGGTCGCGGCAGGCGATGCCGACATCGGCTTTTCGACCCTCGATTCCGCCTATGATGCGATGCTGGGCGTTGACGCCTACGCCAAGGACGGCAAGCTCGACGTGCGCGTCCTGGCCGTGCTCTATGATTCTTTCCTGCATGTCGTCGGTGCTCAGGGTCAGGCGACCACAGTCGCCAGCCTCAAGGGCAAGCGCGTTTCGGTCGGCTCGGCAGGTTCGTCGACCGAGTCGATCGCCGACCGTGTTCTGGAGGCCGCCGGGCTCAATCCGAAGACCGACATCACGCGCGACAACCTTGGCGTCGCGGAATCCGCCGGCGCGCTGAAGGATGGCAAGGTCGCGGCCTTTTTCTGGATCGGCGGCGTGCCGACCGCCGCAGTGCGCGATCTCGCCACCTCGGGGCAACCGGCGCTGCAGTTCATCCCGACCGGCGAGGAACTGGCGAAGCTGGAGCGCCAGTGGCCCGGCCTTTACCGTACCTTCAACCTGCCGGCCAATGCCTATGCCGGCCAGGCCGCCGCCGTCGCCGGGCTTGGCGTCGCCAATGTGCTGGTGGTCAGCGCCAAGGCCAAGAATGACCAGATCACCGGCGTGCTCAACGGCATGTTCAACAATCTGGACGAAATCCAGAAGATCCACCCTGAAGCCCGCCGCCTGACCCTGGCCGGCGCTGCCGCCAAGTCCGCGGTGCCGTTCCACCCAGCCGCCGAGGCCTTCTTCAGGTCCAAGGGCGTGCTGTCCTGACCTCGTCATGGCCGCCCCTCGTGGCGGCCATCTCGGTCAATCCCGGCGAGAATGGTGCCGGCCGATCACGGGCACAGGCCGGTCATGAACCGCGCCCTGTGTGGCAGCATCCAGGCTGATCATCATCAAGGACGAATTGCGCCCATTGAAGCCCCCGCGCAGTAGCGCCGGGGCTTTTCTCTGTTATGCATAAGACAAGACCGGCCAATCCGGCCCGGAATAGCGTGGGGTGAGAGGTAACTGGGGCCATGGCAACAGGCGCACAACCGGCTGCAGCGAAACCCGAGGCGGTGGCTCTGACGGCCGAAGAGTTGGAACGCCTGTCATCGGATTCAGAAGGCGGCCCCGCGCAGCGGGCGACTGGCTGGCTCGGCTGGCTGACCGCGGCCGGCGCCTTCAGCCTTGCCGCCTACGGTCTGTTCTGGACGCAGTTCTCGGTCAACACCACCTTCTATCGGTCCAGTTTCCTGTCGCTGACGCTGGCGCTGATCTTCCTGCTCTATCCGCTGGTGCGCGGCGGCAAGGATGCGCCAGCGCGGGCTGTCACCATCGAGGAGCTGATCGTGGCGATCCTCGCCGTAGGCTGGCTGGCCTTCGTTGTGATCGAGGGCCGCATCTTCCAGCGCGACAGCTTCGCAGCCGGACTGGCGATCGCGGTTGGTCTCGCCTTCGCCACCTACCCGCTGGTGACGATGAACCGCACCCTTGCGCGCACGCAGGTCTTCGACTGGCTCCTGGTGTTTGTCGCGATCTTTTGCACCGTCCACCTCTGGGCCTATGCCGATCAGATCAAGACCCGGGCGACACGGCCGACCGCAGACGATCTGGTGCTCGGCGCGGCGCTGATCCTGCTGATCCTCGAGGCAACGCGCCGGACGGTGGGCTGGATCCTGCCGGCCGTCACCATCGGCTTTCTGCTCTACTGCTACTTCGGCCCATCGATGCCCGAGCCGTTCGACCATCGCGGCTTCTCGCTCAACCGCATCGTCGGCCAGAATTTCCTGACACTTGAGGGGATCTTCTCGACGCCAATGGACGTGGCCGCCACGTTCATCATCCTGTTCACACTCTATGGCGCGGTGCTTGATCGGGGCGGCGCGGGCCGTTTCTTCATCGACTGGGCCTTCGCCCTGTTCGGCAAGAAGCCCTCTCCCGCTGCCCCCGGCCGCGCCGTCGTCGCCTCGGGATTTCTGCTCGGAACCGTATCCGGCTCGGGCGTGGCCACCACTGTCACGGTGGCGTCGCTGGCGTGGCCGATGCTGAAACGGTCCGGCTATCCGCCGCATGTCGGCGGCGGCCTGCTCTCCGCAGCGGGGATCGGGGCCACCTTGTCTCCGCCGACGCTGGGCGCCGCCGCCTTCATCATCGCCGAATATCTCGATGTCAGCTACCTGATGATCCTGGTCTACGCGACCATTCCAACCATCCTGTACTACCTCTCCTGCTGGCTGATGACCGAGGCCGACACACGCCGCCTCGACATCAAGCCGGTCAAGACCTCCGACGCCTCGCTGTGGGACCTGACCAAGAGCCAAGGCTATCATTTCCTGTCGCTGGCCGCGATCGCGGTGTTCCTGGCCCTTGGCTTCTCCTCGTTCATGGCGGTGTTCTGGTCGATCGCCATCGCCTTCTGCCTTTCAATGCTGCGGGAGGATTCGCGGCTGGTGACGCTTCCGGCCTTCTGGCTTGGCTGCGTCGTTGCCGTGCTGGCCTTTGCCTTCGGCGCGAGCGGGCTTGCTGCCCGGCTCGGACCCGATGAGTTGTTCGACGGGCGCATTTCAGTCAGCATCTTCTGGGGCATGACAGCCGCGATTGCCTTCTCCGGCTGGCAGGCGTGGTCGGCCAAACGTGGGGGAAAGCCCGTCGGCGAGGATGCCACCCGCATGATCGCGGCGTTGACTGACGGGGCCCGCTCGACGCTCGGCATCATCGCCACCTGCGCCTGCGCTGGCATCATCGTCTGCGTGGTCAACCTCACCGGTCTTGGCCTGACGCTGTCGGGCATCATCGTCGAGTTTGGCGGTGGCTCACGCTTTCTCGTCATTGCCCTGGCGGCGCTGGCCATGTGGATCCTGGGCCTCGCGGTGCCCGTCACGGCCAGCTACATCATTGCAGCGGTCATGCTGGTGCCGGCGCTGGTCAAGGTCGGCATCCCCGAGCCTGCCGCGCACATGTTCATGTTCTACTATGCCGTGCTGGCGGACGTATCGCCACCAACCGCGCTCGCGCCCTTTGCGGCCTCGGCCATCTGCGGCGGCAAGCCCTTCGCCACCATGATGCAGGCCTGGAAATACACGTTGCCGGCTTTCCTGGTGCCGTTCATGTTCTGCCTGACGCCCGACGGCATGTATCTGCTGATGCTGACGCCCGAGGGCAAGCTACCCGATACGTTCGGCCACTGGATGGGCGTGCTGGCCGTGCTGGCGACCTCGTCCTACGCCATGGTCGGACTGGTGGTCGGAGCAACCGGCTATGCGCTCAAGCCCGCCAACTGGGTTGAACGCATCCTGGCCGTGATCGGCGGCTGCCTGCTGCTGGCGGCTGACGTCACGTTCGACATTGCCGGAACCGTCATCCTGACGGCGGCGCTGGCGATGCACTGGCTGCGCGTGCGCCAGACGGTGCAGAAGGCAGCCGGTGCAGGGTGAGCTCTACACAGGTTCAACCGTAAAGCGCCATGTCGGCTTCACGAACTCGTCCTGCGCCGCCACCGTCAGGATTTCGCGCGAGCCGGCATCGAGGGTCCGCTTCAGCAGCCCGTAAATGGAAGCTGCGGCCTCGCCGAGGGCGTGGGGCACGGATCGTGACCGCGCGTAGTGCACGAAGAACAGCGCCATGATGGCGTCGCCTGCGCCGTTGATGCTGAGCCTGAGCTTTGGCGTGCGGACCCGCCAGGCGCCTGTTCCATCCAGGGCCAGCATGTCGATGGCGTCGTCCGGCGTTTCAGCCGTCAGCATCGAGGTGAGCAGCACGACCTTCGGGCCGCTCCCGCGCAGTGCGGCCGCCGCCGCCTTCGCCTCGATGAGCGTCCTGACAGGCAGCCCCGTGAGGAACTCCAGTTCAAACTGGTTCGGGGTCACCACATCGGCCATCGGCATGGCCTTGTCGCGCATGAACTCCGGAATGCCGGGCCGCACGAAGATGCCGCGCCCGACATCGCCGATGACCGGATCGCAGGCATAGAGCGCCCCGGGATTCGCCGCCTTGACGCGGGCCACCGCCGACAGGATGGCATGTCCGAGGTCGGCCGAGCCCATGTAGCCGGAAATCACCCCGTCACAGACCGGCAACACGCCGCGGTCGGCGATGCCGTCCATGATCTCGTCGATCATGGCGCCGTCGAAGACCCGGCCCTTCCAGGCTCCGTAGCCGGTATGGTTCGAAAACTGCACCGTGTGGATCGGCCAGATCTCGCAGCCGAGCCTCTGCATCGGGAACACGGCCGATGAATTGCCGACATGGCCGTAGGCGACATGGGACTGGATCGAGAGGATGTTCATGGTTTTGCGCTGGCTGGAGCTCTTCCTGAGCCTGTCGAAGGGTGAGCTCCAGTGAAAAGATAGCATGCCGCCTGTGACATCCACTCATGGATGCCCGGATCCGGAGAGCTTCCGGAGCCGGGCAGCGGCGACGCTCAGCGTGTCGCGCGCAGGGCGAAGGCCGGATTGAAGGTCTTGCTCAGGTCGACAGTTGCGCTGGCCAGCTCGGGATCAAGCTGCTTGAGGACATCGAACACGCTTTGCATGCCATCCGCGCTGGCGATGCCGGTGCGCGAATAGCTCTCCTTCAGCTTGTTCACGGCCTGCAGGTATACCGCCCGATCGCCGAGATGGTACTCCGGCGGCACCGTGTCCGCGACCTGATCGGCAGTCGCGCCCTCCAGCCATATCAGCGCCTTGACGCAGGCATTGACGATGCGCTGCATGGTCTCGGGGTTCTTTTCGATGAACTCCTGGCGCGCATAGATCACGGCGGCCGGGTTGGAGCCGCCGAAGAGCGCGCGGGTGCCGGCCTCGGTGCGGGTGTCGATGATCGGCACAATCAGGCCATCGGCTTCGAGCTTGGAGATGACCGGGTCGAGATGGGAGATCACGTCGACCTGGCCCTGGACCACCGCCGCGACGGCGCTGGCCCCGCCGCCGATACCGATGATCGGCGCATCCGTCGCTTTCAGACCCGCCTTGACCATGGCGTATTGCACGGTCAGCGCGGTCGATGAGCCAGGCGCGGTCACGCCAAGCTTGAGGCCCTTGAAATCAGCCGGTGACTTGATCCGCCCGGCAATCTCCTTGCGCGCGGCAATCACGATGCCCGGAAAGCGGCCCATCTCGACAACGGCGCGGATGTCCTGCGCCTTCGCCTGCATGCGGATCGTGTGCTCGTAGGCGCCCGCGACAACATCGACGGAGCCGCCGACCAGCGCCTGCAGCGAGCGTGCGCCGCCGGCGAAATCATTGATCTCGATCTCAAGGCCCTGCTCCTTGAACAAGCCGCGCCGGTCGGCGATCGCCAAAGGCAGGTAGTAGAGCAAGGCCCGCCCTCCGACGCCGAGGACGAGCTTGGATTTCTCCGGCGCGCGCTGGGCGATGGCCGGCATGGCGAGGCCTGAGAAGCCGGCTGCACCAAGGCCCGCCAGAACGGTTCTGCGATGGATCGTCATGTCTCTGTTCCTCCGGATTGCAGCCTTCGTGCGGCTGCTTGTGTGATGGTCAGCCGTTGGCGCTCGTGGATGCCTGCCCCGGGCGCCAGACCAGAAGCCGGTTCTCGATCATCGTGACAATCGCATCAAGGATCAACACGAAGATGGTCAGGATCAGCATGCCCGAGAACACGCCGGTGACGTCAAAGACGCTTTCTGCTTCGTGGATCTTGTAACCCAGCCCGGCGGCGGAGCCGAGATACTCCCCGACCACGGCGCCCACGAGCGCAAACCCCACCGATGTGTGCAGCGATGAGAACATCCAGGTCATTGCCGCCGGCCAGTAGACATGCCGCATCAGTTGCCGCTCGCTCATGCCGAGCATGCGGGCATTGGCCAGCACGGTCTGGGAGACCTCGCGCACGCCCTGATAGACCGCGAAGAAGACGATGAAGAACACCAGCGTGAAGCCGAGCGCCACTTTCGACCAGATGCCCAGGCCGAACCAGAGTGCGAAGATCGGTGCCAGGACCACGCGTGGCAGGGCATTGGCGGCTTTGATGTAGGGGTCAAAGACGGCGGCGAGCAGTTCCTTGCGGGCGAAGACGAAACCGCACAGCACGCCGCCCGTCGCACCGAAGACGAAGGCCAGCACGGTTTCGGTCAGCGTGATGCCAAGGTGATACCAGATCTCGCCACCGGACAGCTGCTTCCAGGTGCGGGCGATGACGTCGATCGGGGTCGAGAAGAAGAACTGCATCTTCCTCGGCTCGGCAAACAGCGCCGTGGTGGTGGTAACGTGCCAGGCCAGCAGGAAGCCGATGGCGACAAGGATTTGCAGCAGGGTGATCTTGAGGCGGGAATGGGCGTTCATGCCATCTCCCTCCCCTCGCCGGCAGCATAGGCCTTCTGCACCTCGACCTTGAGCGTCTGCCAGATCTGGCGGTGAATCGCGTGGAAGTCCCGGTCGAGGCGGATGTCGGCGATGTCGCGCGGGCGCTTGAGACTGACGCGGTAGTCGCCGATGATGGTGGCGGCCGGGCCTGCCGACATCACCACCACGCGATCGGACAATGAAATCGCCTCTTCGAGGTCATGGGTGACGAACATCACGGCCTTGCGGTCCTTCGACCAGAGGTCGAGCAAGAGATTGCCCATGATCTGGCGTGTCTGCGCATCGAGCGGCCCGAAGGGTTCGTCCATCAGGAGGATCTTTGGATTGCGGATCAGAACCTGCGCCAGGGCGACCCGCTTCTTTTGTCCGCCCGAGAGCATGTGCGGATAGCGGTCGGTGAAGGCGCGCAGGCCCACGCGCGCCAGCCAATCGCGCGCCCGTTCCTCTGCCTCGCGGGCGCAGACGCCCTGCGGCTCAAGCGCCACGGCCACGTTCTGGAGGGCCGTCTTCCACGGCATCAGCGCATCAAGCTGAAACAGATAGCCTGCCCTCAGATTGATGCCCGCCAGCGGCTCACCCAGGATTCCGACCTTGCCCGCGCTGGGCTGAAGCAGGCCCGCAGCGGCGTTCAGCAAGGTCGACTTGCCGCAACCCGTCGGCCCGACCACGGCCACGAACTCGCCATCTGCCACAGCCATGCTGATGGCCTTGACGGCCTGGTAGCGTCCGCCATTCTTCAGGTTGAAGGTGATGTCGATGCCCGAAAGCGCGATGGCCGCCGATGCGGCAGCGCGTGTGTCCGCGACGGCAGCGGCATCCTGCATGAGACGACCCCTCCCGAGGCAAACGGACCGCCTTTGCGGCCTTTCTGAAGGGCCACGATAGACAGGCGCCTAGGCAAGTCAACGATTGACCCAGGCTCGCATGAGCGGCCGGCATGCCGCGATGACGGGCCAGATTCAGCCTGCACCGGCGGCGTGATAGCCGGCGAGCAGAAGGGCGCCGAGGACGGCCACAAACGCTGCAGCAAGGCATTCGAGTGTCCGGACCGCCACGGCGGCGCGGTTTCCGCGGCCGCCTGCGAGCCGCAAGGCAAGCCCTTTCAGCACGACAGCCAGCATGGCCAGCGCGCCCGTCGTCAAGGCCGTGCCCAGCGCCATGGCGAAGGTGGTCGCGATCCCTGCCCAGAGGATGCCCTGCGAGGCAGCAAAGACCAGGACGATGATGGCGCCAGCGCATGGCCTGATCCCCGCTGTCACCATGACGGCGAGGCTTTGCCGGACCGATCGGGGTGATGCAAGCGGCAGGACCGCGTCATGGGCGCAGCCGGGCGCACAGGCGGCTGCATCGCCGCGCAAGGCCCCAACCAGGACCCCGGCCTTGCGCCACAGAAGCGTGAGGCCGAGGATCGTCATCGCGGCAAAGGCGGTGATTTCGACCCAGCGGGTCGCGGCGTTCATCTGGCGTGCTGTCGCGCCGAGGATGAGCGTGAACAGCGCAACCAGCCCGATCGCCACCAGAGCCTGAACCAGCGCCGCCCCAAGGCTGAGGCTGAAGCCGCGCCAGACGGCGGCGCGGTCGTCGCTCAGGATGTAGGCGGAGATCACGGCCTTGCCATGTCCCGGGCCGGCTGCATGGATCACGCCATAGCCGAAACCGACCGCAAGCAAGGTTGGCAGGGCAGCGCTGCTCTGCTTCAGCGCGCGCAGCGCTGCGGTCAGATCGCGGTAGAACGCGGCCTGATAACTCAGGATCATCGCTCCGAGGCCGTTCGCGGCCGGGGTGGCCTCGCGCGGGCCGACACCGAAGGGGTTGCGGGCGGGCGGCGGGGGTGGCGGCGCACCGGCCGAGAGCCACCATGCCAGGGCCAGCATGAACCCGGCCACAAGGCACAGGGCCGTGACGGCAATCAGGATCCTTGGGCCAGGGCCCGGAACGGCCGGGGCCTCCATCGGACTGATCAGGGACACGCCACCAGAACCCGGTTGACAAAGCCCGCGCCGAAATTGCTGCCGGACAGCGATGTGAAGAAGTCCTCCGACAGCTTCTGCTGCTGCGCTGGCTCCAGCGGCCGCGGACGTGTGATCGTGCGGGCGCAGCCCCGCGGCGCGCCCACCGTCCTGACCGCGTCATCGCCCTCGGCCAGCGTGAACGACACGAACCAGGTCGGGTCGAACACCTCCAGCGAAAAGGTCCGCTGGCTGGTGGCGGTCCTGAGCGGCAAGGTGAAGGTCAGCGTCAACTGGGCCTTGTCGTAGCTCAGCGCGTAATCGACCGGTTGGCTGAAGTCCTGCTTGACGCCGCTCGCCTTCGCGACGGTAAAGAAATCGAACTCATGCAAGGACTCGACATTCACCTTCGCCAGCTCGGCGAGTTCGTCTGCTGAGAGCTTGCCGTCGCCGTTCTTGTCGAGGCCCTGCACGGCGAAAGCCGAATAGGGTTCATCGAAGGTCCAGGCGTGGCGAACGGCAGTAACGCGGCCCTCGCGGTTGTAGATGATCTCCGATCTTGCGGTGACCCAGACATGGGGATGGGCCACAGCCGGCAGCGAAAGGCCCAGCATTGACCCAAGAATGGCAGCCAAACGCCACAGGATGGCGGACAAGGCGTTTGTGGTTTTCCGCTCGTGCATCATGATCCAATCGGACAGCCGCGCCTCATCAGGCTTCGGGCGCTGCGCATTTAGGGTTAATGAAACGTCAAGATCAAGCCGGTTGGTCCAGAAACCGGGCCTGTGTTGCGTGATGTGGCGGGCAATCGCGGCCAAATCGCGGCATGCCTTTGCGGCGTCTCAGGGCCGCCCGGTCTTCACGCCCCACAACAGCACGCCGCCGACTGTGAAAAATACGATCAGGACCGCCAGCCCGGCTTCCTGCCGGTTCGTGAGGTCGGTGGCGAGGGCCACCAGGGTCGGGCCCATGAAGCTCGTCACCTTGCCCGACAGGGCGAACAGGCCGAAGAACTGTCCGGTTCTGGCCGGGGGCGACAGCCTCGCCAGAAGGCTGCGCGAGGCCGCCTGCAATGGGCCGGCGACGAGGCCGATCAGCAGCCCCATGCCAAGATAGACTTTCTCCGGCAGGCTGCCGAACAGCCCGTCACCCGGGCGGCCCGCTTCGGCGGGGATCACGAACAGGATGTGATCCTTGCCGAGCGAAAGAATCCCGATGCATGTGATGATCAACACCACGATCGCGCCGAGCACGACGGGCTTGCCTCCGATCCTGTCGTCAAGCCAGCCGCCGGCCAGCGCGCCGAACACGCCGGTCACGGTCAGCAGGATGCCGAAAATGCCGACCTCGATGGTCGACCAGCCGAAGACGCCCGCCGCATAGATGGCGCCAAAGGCGAACAGTGCCACCAGCCCGTCCTGATAGATCATGTTGGCGATCAGGAAACGCGCCATGGAGGGCCAGCGCCGCACCTCGGCCAGGGTGGCCCTGAGCTGCACAAAGCCCTGGCGAGCTGCCGCAGCGAGCTTCACGCCCGTCTTCGGCATGTCAGGCGTGAGCAGGAACATCGGCGCGACGAAGATCACGAACCAGAGTGCCGTCAGCGGTCCGCTGATGCGGTCGCCCTCGCGCAGCGCCGGGTCCAGTCCGAAGGCCGGCGCCAGTCCCAGCAGGGTCCTGCCGGTGTCCGGGCTTGCGGCGAGAAAGCCCAGCATGATCACGAGCGACAGAAGGCCGCCGAGATAGCCGACGGCCCAGCCGGTGCCGGAAAGCCGCCCGATGCGTTCGGGCGGGACCAGCCGGGTCATCATCGCATTGTTGAAGACGGTGGCGAACTCGGCTCCGATCGTGGCCAGAACAAAGCCCGCAAGCGCAATCGGCACGGCACACGGATGCCCCGGCACAGCGAACCAGAGCAGACCCGCGCCGGCGACCAGCATGGCGCCGAACACTGCAATCCATGGCTTGCGCGGGCCGGTCATGTCGGCCACGCCCCCCAGCAAGGGCGACAGCACGGCGATGCACAGGCCCGCAAATCCCGTGGCGTAGCCCCACCAAGCCTGGCCCTGTGCCGGGTCCGGCGCCAATGCGGAGGCAAAGAAGGGCGCGAAGATGAAGGTGGTGATCAGGGTGAAGAAGGGCTGGGCCGCCCAATCGAACATGATCCAGGCGCGTACCGCCCGCCTTGGCGGACGGTCTGTCACTGCAAGGTCGTGTCGGTATCGGAGCCGCCGCGCGCGAGTTCCATTTCGGTGATGGCCACCAGCATGTCGGCACGGGCCTTCAGGTCGGCCGCCTCGAGAAGGGCCTGCTTTTCCCTTGCGCCGAACGGCGCTATCATTGACAGGGCATTGACGAGCGCCTCGTTTGGAGCGTCGTTGACGCCCTTCCAGTCGATCTTGAGCTCGTTGGCCAGCGCGAACTCCTTGAGCGCCCGCAGCAGGCTGACCCGGTCAACCTTGTCCTCGCCGGCACGGGCCTCGAAATCGGTCAGGAAGGGCGCATAGCTGACCTTGGCCTGGCGATAGGCGGTCCGCACGCTGAGCTCCTCCTCGACCTCGAACCGGGCGACGCCGGTCAGCGTCAACAGGTAGCGCCCATCGCCCGTTTCGGCGAACTGTGTGATGCGGCCGATGCAGCCGATCCTGAAAAGCCTTGGCGTCAGCCGGACCTCGTCCGCGGCATCCTGATCGGGCTGGATGATGCCGATCAGCCGATGGCTCTTCAGTGCGTCATCGAACATGGCGAGATAGCGCGGCTCGAAGATGTTGAGCGGCATCTGCCCGCGCGGCAACAGGAGCGCACCCGGCAGCGGGAACAGCGGAATGGTGGCCGGACAATCGACGGGACCGCGATAGACCGCGTTCATGCTCATGACCGGAAGATCCTTCGGTGGTCTGACCGCTGCGCCATCACGGCTCCTCAGGAGAACAGCAGCGCGGACAGCTTGCGCCGGCCTGAAATGGCGGCTTCGTCCATCGGACCCCAGGCTTCGAAGAACTGAACAAGCTGCTTGCGCGCGCCGTCCTCCATCCAGGTCCGGTCGGCCTCGATGATCGCGATCAACTGATCGACGGCTTCCTCGCGGCGCTGGTGGGCATTGAGCGCCAGCGCCAGATCGAAGCGGGCCTGATGGTCCTTGGGGTTGGCCTCGACGGCCTTGGTGAGGCCGGCGACGTCACCCAGGGCCGCCGCCTGTTCGGCGAGGTCGATCGCCGCGCGGATCCCGGCGAGTGCGGCGTCCTGAGCCTTGTCGGCTGGCGCGAGGGCCAGAATCTGCCTGGCGGCCTCGATGTCGCCCATATCGAGCTGGAGCTTGGCCATGCCGGCGATGGCCGCCAGATTCCCCGGCTCCTGGGTCAGCACCGCGGCATACAGATCCATTGCGCTGGCCGCGTCGCCGGCCTCGGCCGCGCCCTCAGCCGCCGCGATCATCTCGGCTGCCGCGCCGGGTCCGATTGGACCGACGAGACGCTCGATGAACTGCTTGATCTGGCTTTCCGGCACCGCGCCCATGAAGCCGTCGACCGGCTGCCCCCGCTGGAAGGCGATCACGGCCGGAATCGACTGGATGCCGAGCTGGCCGGGGATCTGGGGGTGCGCATCGATGTTCATCTTGACGAGCTTGACCTTGCCGCCAGCCGCCTTCACGACCTTCTCGATCACCGGGGTCAACTGCTTGCACGGGCCGCACCAGGGGGCCCAGAAGTCGACCAGCACGGGCTGCTGCATCGACTCGGCGATCACGTCCTGACGGAATCCCTGTGTTGTGGTGTCGCGCACCAACCCCTCCGGCGCCTGCGCCTGCGCCTGCTTCGGGGCCAAATCATTGCTGCCGAACATTGCCATTGTGCCTGTCAGTTGGAACTCTTGCCTACAATGTGGGTGCTGCCTGCCGGTATGTCCATGACCGAAATCGCTGCAGCGGCGGTTTCGTGTCCCGTCAGGTCTCGACCGGCGGCTCCGGCAGCGCCACGATCAGCGGTTCGTGCCCCGTCGCCGTGAAGAAGCGGAGCAGCCCATCGCGGGCCAGGCTCGTCGTTGCCGTGTTGACCAGCGGATGGCAGTTGATCACCGGGGATCTGATCAGGCCGGCATCGATCACGACCGTGACGTCATGGTTGCGATCGTTGATGACCGACAAGGCCGTCACCGAGCCGGGCGTCACCCCCAGATAGGTCATCATCTGCTCCGGGCTGCAGAATGACAGCCGTCCGTTCCCGCCGATCACCTCGTGCAGCCGCTTCAGATCGATGCGCTGTTCATGCTCGGCCACGACAAGAAAGAGCCGGCCCTTCTTGTCCTTGACGAAGAGATTCTTGCTATGGGCGCCAGGAATGTGGCCGGTCAGGTGCTTGCTCTGCTCCACCGTGAAGGCGGCCTCATGGCGGGTCGTGGTCGCCTCGATGCCGCGGCTGGCCAGAAAGGCAAGCACCTCTTCCGGGGACATGGGAGGGGCATCGGCTGCGCGCGCGTCGGTCATCTTGGTGCCCTTGCTGGACGAACCGGGCGGACGTCGAGCACACGTCGCCACGGCGAATGGACGTCTCATGCCTGCTGATGGGGCCCTCTGGCAAGCCTGCTGTGCCGCCCCGGAAGCAGTCACTGTCAACAAGCGGCACAAAAGGGCTTGCGGAGGACAGGAGTTTGAGGCAAAGAACGCGCCTCTAAGGCGGGTGACCGCTGGTGAGCCCACGGATGCGGGTGTAGCTCAGTGGTAGAGCACGACCTTGCCAAGGTCGGGGTCGAGGGTTCGAATCCCTTCGCCCGCTCCAGTTGATGTCCAGACGTCATGTCTGTTTCGCCCCGCGGCCAATGCGGGGCGAATGTGTTTCCGGTTGGCACGTCCGGGCCTTCAGCCAATGAGATAACTTGCAATTGGCCCCGAATGGCACGAAGAGGGCCTCCTGTTCGGGCGTCGGGCCTGACGCGGGTGGCCGGTTGACGGGAGAGCAGTGAGCATGGCCAAGCTGTCCGCGCGAGACGCCGCTGATGGCTGGCCGCTGCTGAGGCGGTTGTGGCGCGAGGAACTGGTCCAGCACCGCCTCGCGCTCCTGGGGGTTCTCGGCCTTGTCGCGATCATTGCGGCAATGACCAGCCTCTACCCGGTTCTGATCAAACTGGCGTTCGATTCGTTCGCGACCGGTGCCGGCGGGACGGCTGATCCGCTGCTCAACAGCCTGCGCTCGTGGCTTGTGGTCGTGACGGGTCCCGGCATCGGCCCGATCCATGTCATTGCCCTGATGGTGGTGGTCGTCACATCCCTGAAGGGCTTTGCCCTGCTGGGGCAGATCGTGCTGACCAACAGCGTGGTCTCGCGCATCGAAGCCGACATGCAGGGGCGGCTTTACGAGCACCTCGTCGACGCCGATCTGGCGCAGGCCCAGCGCGAAAGTCCGGCTGCGCTGACACAACGCTTCACGACCGATTTCATCTATGTGCGCGAGGCCCTGACGCGGCTGGTCAACATCGCCGTGCGCGACGGACTGACCGGCATCGGCCTGTTTGGCGCGATGCTCTGGATCGACTGGCAGCTCACGCTGATCGCCCTGGTGGTCGTACCCATCGTTGCCGTGCCGATCGTCGCCATCGGCAAGAGGCTGCGGCGCGTCGCCACCAGCCAGCAGGAGCAAAGCGGCATCATGGCGGCGCTGATCACCGAAAGCCTGCAGGGCGCGCGGGTGGCCAAGACCGATCAGCTCGAGCCCTATCTCAAGCGCCGCGCCAGGGCGGCCTTCGAGATGGTGCGCAAGCTTCGCATGAAGGCGATCAACGCGCGCGGCCGGGTCGAGCCGCTGCTCGAAGTCGGCGGCGGCATCGCGGTGGCTGTTGTCCTGTTCGCCATCGGAATCCGTGTCAATGCGGGCGTCGGCACCATCGGGGACTTCACCGGCTATGTCACGGCGCTCCTGCTGGCCGCGCAGCCTCTGCGCTCGATCGGAAACCTCAACGCCATCATCCAGGAAGCGCTGGCGGCGCTGAAGCGCTTCTACGCCACCGTGGACGAGCCGGCCCTGATCACCGACGCGCCCGATGCCAAGCCGCTCACGGTGCATGGTGCGGCGATCAGTTTCCGCGATGTCAGCTTTTCCTACCGCGAGGACCATGCCGCCCTGAGCCATGTCGGGCTTGAGGTCGCGGCCGGCTCCGTCACCGCGCTGGTGGGACGGTCCGGTTCTGGCAAGTCGACACTGCTGGCGCTTGTGCCGCGCCTGTATGACGTGACGGGTGGAACGATTGCGGTCGACGGGCAGGCCATCCGGTCGGTCACGCTGGCGTCGCTGCGGGACCAGATCGCGGTCGTCGCGCAGGACATTGTTCTGTTCGACGACAGCATCAAGGCCAATATCGCCTTTGGCCGGCCTGGCGCATCGGATGCGGATATCGAGGCAGCTGCGGAGGCTGCCGCGGCGCATGGGTTCATCCTGGCGCTGCCCGATGGCTATGCGACCCGCGTCGGAGACCGCGGCTCGCGGCTGTCGGGCGGGGAACGTCAGCGTGTGGCGCTGGCCCGCGCGATCCTGAAGAACGCGCCGATCCTGCTGCTGGATGAAGCCACGAGCGCGCTCGATGCCGAAGCCGAGAAGCTGGTGCAGGACGCGCTGTCCCGCCTGATGAAGGGGCGGACCACGCTGGTGATCGCGCACCGGCTGTCCACGGTCCGTGCCGCGGACCAGATCGCGGTGATGGAAGGCGGGCAGATCGTCGAGCGCGGCCATCATGATGCGCTGATCGCCGCCGACGGCGTCTACGCCAAGCTCTACCGGCTGCAGATGCTGGACGGCTGATCGCCGCCCGCCTCACTCGCGGCGCATGATCCGGTCGATCAGCAGGCTGGCGAGAAAGCCCTCGTGGAAGGCCTTCTGGACCGCCTGCGGGTCGTAGACATCCCTGACCCAATCCATGAAGGACAGGCCCCTTGCCTCACCCTCGCTGGCGTACACATCAAGGAATGAGTCGAGAATGCCGGTCTTGGCCAGCCGGACATGGCCATAGCGGAGCGACAATTGTTGTTTGGCTTCGGCCACGGGCCGCTTCTTGTGCACGAGCAGGTACAGCGCGCTGAACAGGCCTGCGCGGTCCGCCCCTGACTTGCAATGCGCAGCGGCCGGATAGGCGAGGCTCTCGAAGAAGGCCGGCAAGGACAGCAAGGTCTCCCGGTCGGGCGCCTCGCGCGAGCGCAGTGTCAGTTCGCGCAGTTCGAGCCCAAGCTCCTGGCAGGCCTCGCGCTGGAGCGGCCAGCCGCCCTGCTCGCGTCCACCCCTGAGGTTGACCACCGTGCGCAGGCCACCCTTCGCCAATCGTGCCAGATCACGTGGCGAAGGCTGGGCGCAGCGTTTCATCTCGTCGGAGACGTCATGCTCGTTGAGGTAGACAGCGCGGATGATGCCGTGGTCGACAAACAACAGGTTCAGCCAGGCATGCAACCGCTGCCAGCGACCGGTGATCGGACGTTCCCAGTAGGCGATTCGCCTGGCGCGCGCGGCCGCACGATCTTCATTTGAAACAAAAGGTCTGATCAATGACGTGTTCCAGGATGTGATCTGCATGTGGAGCGCAGTTCGCGGTTCTGACAGTGGGGTGGCGCGAAACTTGGTAAGGTTCCGGTTGAGGTCGATGGGTGGCGCAGAGCATGCTCAATGGCGGAAGTGGCGATGCCCGGTGAAGACCATGGCGAGGCCGGCATTGTCTGCGGCCTTGATCACCTCGTCATCGCGGACGGAGCCGCCTGGCTGGATCACCGCTGTTGCCCCCGCCTCGGCGGCGGCCATCAGGCCATCGGCAAAGGGGAAGAAGGCGTCCGACGCAACCACCGAGCCCTTTGCCAGCGTTACGGGCAGCCGAAGCGCCCTTGCCGTCTCGGCGGCTTTCCAGGCCGCGATCCGGGAACTGTCGACACGGCTCATCTGGCCAGCGCCGATGCCGACGGTGGCTCCGTTGCGGGCATAGACGATGGCGTTCGACTTGACGTGCTTGGCGACCTTGAAAGCGAAACGCAGGTCATTCAGCTCCGCCTCGCTGGGCGCGCGCTTCGTCACAACGGTGAGCGGCATGTCGTCCACCACCGCATTGTCGCGCGACTGGACGAGAAGTCCGCCGCTGACCGCCGTGACGGCAAGCCCGCCCGCCCGCGGATCGGGCAGGCCGCCCGCCACCAGAAGGCGCAGGTTCGTCTTCGTCGCCAGCACGGCGAGCGCCTCATCGCTGACGGCCGGCGCGATGATCACCTCGGTGAAGATGCCGATCATCCGGCGCGCGGCGTCCGCGTCGAGCTCTGTGTTCACCGCGATGATGCCGCCAAAAGCAGAGACCTGGTCGCAAGCCAGCGCCGCTGCATAGGCCTCCGCGAGGGTCGAACCCAGCGCGACGCCCGACGGATTGGCATGCTTGAGGATCACACAGGCCGGCCCCCGGGCGGGATCGAACTCGGCGACGCATTCGAAGGCGGCGTTGGTGTCATTGATGTTGTTGTAGGAGAGTTGCTTGCCCTGGATCTGCCGCGCGCTGACCACGCCGGGGCGTATCTCGGGTGTTCGGTAGAGCGCCGCGGTCTGGTGCGGGTTCTCGCCGTAGCGCATCACCTCGACCAGAGCTCCGCCGACAGCGCGGAAGGCCGGGTTCGGCTCGTGCAGTTCGGCGGCCAGCCAGTTGGAAATGGCGGCGTCATAGGCGGCCGTGCGGGCGTAGGCTTTCTGCGCCAGCCTGCGGCGCAAGGCGAATGTCACGGCGCCCTGATGGGCGGACATGTCGGCCGCGATCGCGGCATAGTCTGCCACATCGACCACGACCGCGACATCGCCATGGTTCTTGGCTGCCGCCCGGATCATGGCCGGCCCGCCGATGTCGATGGTCTCGATGCAGGTGCCATAGGGTTTGCCTGCGGCGACCGTGGCTTCGAACGGGTAGAGATTGACCACCAGCAGGTCGATCGAGCCGATGCCGTGGGCGAGCATGGCGGCCTGATGCTCGGGATTGTGGCGCACGGCCAGCAAACCGCCATGAACGGCCGGATGGAGCGTCTTGACGCGGCCGTCCATCATTTCCGGAAAGCCTGTCAGGTCCGATACGTCCCTGACGGCCAGCCCGGCGGCGGCAAGGGCTGACCGGGTGCCACCCGTCGAGACAAGTTCAACGCCCTGGGCGGCCAGCGAGCGGGCGAAGTCCTCCAGCCCCGTCTTGTCCGAGACGGAAATGAGCGCACGGGCGATCCGGCGTGTGTCTGTCGGCATGTCGCTGTCAGTCCCCAGGGGCCGGCCGCAGACTGTCTGGCCGTTGACAGAGCCGCTATCACAGCGGCACACGGGAATACAGCCGCAAGACGGGACAACGGTTCCTTCCGCAGAGCCGTGACCGCGCGCGCGCCGCAGGCCTTGTGCGCAATCCCCTCAGAAGGACGTGCGCACGCCGATCAGCCCGTGATGACGCACCAGACTGCGGTCGCCGATCGCGGCGCGGTACTCCGCGTTCAGCACCCAACCCGACGCCATCTGGGAGGACATGCCCAGGCCCAGGGGACGACGCCCGGGCCCTTACGACCGCCGGTGACCTCCGGAAGTCCTGCGCCGTGTTGGCCAGCAGGCGGCCCGGCAGGCTATTGCCGGAATAGATCACATAGCGCTCGTAGCCGACCAGCGCGGTGACGGAAACCCTCTGGCCAGGCGTGTTGACGCTGGCGGCGCTGGCGCGCAATTCGTGTCGACCAGGCCCCCGAGCCAGGCCAGGCGCGCGCGGCGACAGCTCGACCATCCCAAGGTTGTGGATGTAGGCCCGCCTCGAACCCTGCATTGCAGCTGACGGCCGTGACGCTCCTCCTGTTCGCCAGCGGCCCGAGCGTCCGGCACTCCCTGTCGCCGGGGCGCGTCACGCCGTGTCCGAGCCCGGTCCGAGCCCGGTCTTGGCAAAAAAGCTGCCGGCATTGCAGATGGCGCCGATATCGAAGGCTGCGTTGAAGGTGTCGGCGCTGAGGGTCGACACAACCTTGGTCGTGCCGACGCCGACCGAACCAATGGCTGTCAGCCCCCAAATTGCTGGTCAGGGCCCGGTTCATGCCGAAATTCACGCCGAGGTTGGAGGACCGGAAGCCCGGGCGGGTGGCCGCCGAATCGCCGTTGGACACGCCGCCGAAGACGTTGACGACGTCATCGTTCACGCCGGGCTTGCCAAAGCGGATGTTGTCCAGACGATCAAGGGCCCGTGCCATGCCCGTGCGGCGATCATCACTGGTTTGTTCGCCAAGGGCGGAGAAGACGCCCGCGAAAACGGGAGCCTGAACATACTGGGTGACGGTTGCGGCGATCAGGGCGTGTCCTGCGGTGGTCGGATGCACGCCGTCCCGGAAGGCGTATCCGGGCTGTACGGCAGGACCGGCAGCGCGATGAAGACGCCGGTGACGTCGACCGTGATGACGTTCGGCTTCGGCGCGCCGGCCGCGGCGGCGCCCACTGAGCCCAGAAGGGCTGAGTTGAAGGTCGAATTGCTGAAGCCGGCCAGAGCCGCAGCAGGGCCAGCGGCAAACTGCGGCACGCCGCTGACGTTCGGCAGCTTCAGGACAACGATCCGGCGCGCGCCGGCGGCCGCAAAGCTGGTGCTGGTCGCGTTGTTGACCGGGCCGACCGGGAAGAAGCCCGCCATCGGGGCGTCTGCGACCTTCGGGCCCGATCCGAGCGCTGTTCAAGCCGGCCATGTCCCCCTAGTGTGCGCCGCCCGATGCCATGGAACACCCCTGCATGCTGCCCGATATCCGCGATTTCGACCGCCTCACCCGCGACTTCCGCTGGCGCATTCCGCACCGGTACAATATCGGCGTTGATGTCTGCGACCGTTGGGCCGCCGCCGATCCGGCGCGGGTTGCGGTGATCGAAGCTGGCCTTGACGGCTCGGCCGCGACGTTCAGCTACGGCGAGATGAAGGATCAGTCCGACCGTCTGGCCAACGGCCTGAGGGCGCGGGGCATCAAGGAGGGTGACAGGGTTGCGATCCTGCTGCCGCAAGGGCGCGCGGTGCCGGTCGCGCATGCGGCGACCTACAAGCTCGGGGCCATCGCGGTGCCGCTGGCCGCGCTGTTCGGGGTTGACGCGATTGCCTTCCGTCTGCGCGATGCAGGGGCGAAGGCGCTGATCACCGATGCCGCGGGCCTGGCGAAGGCAAGCGCCTCTGGCGCCGACGCCGGGCTCGACGTCGTGATCAGCACGGATGGCGCCGACGGGACCGCCGAGGACTTCCGGCAGGTCCTGGCAACGGCCAGGCCGGACTTCGCGCCGGTTGCTTCCGGTCCCGATGATCCGGCCCTGATGATCTACACATCGGGGACGACAGGAAACCCCAAGGGCGCGCTGCATGGCCACCGGGTCTTGCTGGGGCACCTTCCGGGTGTCCAGATGCCGCACGAATTCCTGCCGCAGCCCGGCGACCGTATGTGGACTCCGGCCGACTGGGCCTGGGCCGGCGGGCTGTTGAACATTCTGCTGCCGGCGCTGCATTTCGGGATTGCGGTGGTGGCGCGCGCTTCCGCAAAGTTCGACCCGGACGAGGCCTTCGATCTTATGGCGCGCTTCGGGGTGCGCAACTGCTTCGTGCCACCGACAGCCCTGCGCATGCTGCGCTCGGTCAGCAACCCGCGCGGGCGACATGACCTCAGGCTCCGCACGATCGGCTCGGGCGGGGAGTCGCTTGGCGTGGAGACACTGGCCTGGGCGCGGGAGGCGCTCGACCTTACGGTGAACGAGTTCTATGGCCAGACCGAATGCAACCTGGTGCTGGCCTCCTGTGCCGCCATCGGCGTGCTCAGGCCCGGCTCGATCGGCAAGCCGGTTCCGGGGCATGATGTGAACGTGATCAGGCCGGATGGCGCGGTCTGCGAGCCGGGAGAAGAAGGCCAGATCGCGGTTCGGCGGCCCGATCCGGTGATGTTCCTGGGCTACTGGAACAACCCGGCCGCAACGGACGCCAAGTTCATCGGCGATTGGCTGAAGACAGGGGATCAGGGCATCCGGGACATGGACGGTTACATCCGTTTTGTTGGCCGTGATGATGATGTGATCACCTCGTCGGGCTACCGGATCGGGCCGGGCGAGATCGAGGACTGCCTGATCACGCATCCTGCCGTGGCGCTGGCGGCGGTCGTCGGCAAGCCCGACGCGCTGAGGACGGAGATCGTCAAGGCTTTTGTGGTGCTGAAGCCCGGCCATGAGCCGTCCGATGCCCTTGTCGCGGACATCCAGGCCTTCGTGCGGCGGCATCTTGCGGCGCATGAGTACCCGCGCGAGATTGCTTTCCGCGACAGCCTGCCGATGACGACGACCGGCAAGATCATCCGGCGCGAGCTGCGGGTGCAGGACTGACGGTTTGGGCTAGTGGCCCTGCATCGACCAGCCACGAAGCTGGTAGGAGACGCGCTTGGCGATCAGGCGGATCCGCCGTGCGGTGCGTTCGCGCGCGATGGCGGCCTCGCCGCGGTCGTTCAGGCTGATGGCCAGGTCGCCGACGCGCATGCGGCCCTTCCAGACGCGCTCGATCATCCGGTGATGCGGCAGGGCGCACGAATCGATCTGGGTCAGACCGGGAATGGTGCGGGCGATTGCGCCGATCTGGTGGCTGACGAGCGCGCCGGGAGAATGGGCGGCGAGGCGTTCATCATGGCAGGTCTTGGTGTACCAGGCCTGGCCGCCGCTCGACAGGACCACGCCGGCCGCCGCTATCCGCGAGCCGGCTTCGAGCAGATGCACCTGCATCTGGCCCCGGTGTCCCAGGCGTCGGGCCAGAGTGCGATAGAAGGCCACGTCGCGCTGCGCGTTGAGGATTGCGGTGCCCCTGCGCGCCTTCCAGCCGGACGCTTCGAGACCAAGGAACACCTCGAAGGCCGAGCGTACGTCCTGGGGCGTGGTGGCGCTGAGCAGGCGGACATCGCCGTGATCCGCGAGCCGCCGGCTCTGCCGGGCCAGTTCCTTGAGCTGCTTCGGGCCGGGACGATCATGACCGGCGTCTTCAACGCCAAGCCATAGGCAGGCGCGCTGATGTGCGTCAAGCTCGCTTGTGGTCAGCCCGGAGAGCGTGGCGGCGGCGCGCAGGGCCCGCCCGACTGGCCCGTCCAGCGCAATCTCGTTGAACAGTACGGCAGCCGGGCCGGAGGATTGCGCGCCAAGGGCCGACAAGATGGCGCAGATGGCCTCGACCGCAAACCGGCGATGCACAAGGGGTTCGCCACAGGATGCGTAGCGGGATGACAAGCCGCGCGCGAGGCCCTTCCGGCCGGACCTCAGCGCGCCCTTCACGGGCCAGAAGGCGAGTAGCCTGCTCTCGCCCCCGCCGCGCGGATCCCAGACCAGCATGGCCGCATGACCGGCTGCCTCCGGCAGATGCTGTGCTGCCGCCAGGCAGAAATCAGGCTCATAGAAGATGTTCGGCTGCAGCGCCGCCGCCGAAAGGGCCCGCCACTGCGGCATGATCTCGGCGCAATCCGCCAGTGGCCGTACGTCCACGACGAGACCGGCGATCTGCTGCGAGAGCCTGGGCGCCGACGGCTTGCCGCCGTGCGCGCCCGAGACGGCCGTTTCCCGGGGCAAGCTGACCAGCCCCATGCGTCGCAGCGGTTCCAGCTCAAGATGCTCCATGGTGAAACAGCACTCCGTTCAATGCGCCGGACCGGGGCTGCACCGTGCCAGTTCGTGACAGGTGCCGGCAGCTTCGCCGGCGCGTGGCGGATCATCTACAAGTCCGGGGCCAGCCCTCAGTGCAGGCAGGAGCTGCCGGTGTGTGTCAGTTCTGGCCGATGAAGGCGGCCCAGAGCTTCTCGATAACGGCGCGATCAAGGCCGCGCACGATGAGGACAAGGCGCGAGCGCCGGTCGTCGGAGGGCCATGCGGCAAGCGCCACGGGCGGGTGCATGACCATCTGGGCAGCGTGCAGCACCAGGGGCGCATCGGGATGCTCGGCCACGTTCACGAGGCCCTTGAGCCGGAGCAGCTTTGGCCCATGGGTCGAGCGCAGCAGCGACCAGAACAGGTCGAGCGTTTGGGAGCGGACCGGCTGGTCGGCCGTCAGCGAGACGGCCCGGACGTCGCCGTGGCGGTTGGGATCATGCCGGTGTCCGGCATGATCCGCCGCCACGGCATCGATCGCGAGCCAGGCGTCGACAACATCGGGCTTGGCCGCGATGTCGAAGAGGCCAAGGCCGATCAGCGCGCCCGCCGTTGCCTCACCCCGTGCTGCGTCCAGGATGGGTGTGCCGGGGTTCGTTCGTGCGATCAGTGCCGTCAGCGGGACCGGTGAAGCGTCCGGGCCCAGCAGGTCGGTCTTGGTCAGGACGATCGCATCGGCGACCGCCACCTGCCGCAGCGCCTCGTCCTGCGCGTTGAGCGTTTCGGTGCCGTTGATGGCGTCGACCACCGTGACGACCCCGTCAAGCTCGTAGCGGCGCGACAGATAAGGATGCAGCAGAACCGCGTTGAGGATCGGGACAGGATCGGCGAGTCCGGTGGTTTCGATGATCACCCGGCCGAAGGCCGTGATGCGGCCATTATCACGCCGGCGCAGCAGGTCCTCGAGCGTGTTGACCAGATCGCCGCGAATGGTGCAGCACAGGCAGCCCGACGCCATCAGGATCATGCCGTCCCCGCTGCCCTCGATCAGCAGATGATCAAGGCCGACCTCGCCGAACTCGTTGACGATGACGACGGCGCCCGCCAGTTCCGGCGCCTTGAGCAGGCGGTTGAGCAAGGTTGTCTTGCCGGACCCCAGGAACCCCGTGAGGATCTGCAAGGCAATGGGTGCGGGAGACGCGGGGGGCGAATCAGCCTGTGTCACGCTCTTAGAGGTGGCGCAGGGCAGGGGCTGCTTCAAGCCCGGCCTGTTCCGGCCGAACGGGCCGCGTTGATGGCGATAGCGGCCAGAACAATCACCGCTCCGAGATACTGCAGGCCCGCCAGTCGCTCGCCAAGGATCAGGGCCGCGAACAGGCTGGCGAACAGCGGCTCCGCGCAGAAGGTCAATCCAGCGACGGCTGCCGGAATGCGGGCCAGCGCGAGCAGCTGCAGCGCCATGGATACGACATAGGCGCCGAGCGTGATCGCCACGGCAACCGGAGCTGCAGCGAAGATGGCGGGGCTGTGAAATCCGTCCATCCACAGGAGCGTGGCGGTGACGCCGGGCAGAACCAGAAGGTGACCCCAGAACAGCTTTGCGGCGATGGGCGTGCGCGGCATCCGGGCCGCTGCGAAGAATTGCAGCGCAGCCCCGGCTGCTGCCAGCAGCGCGAGGGCCAGTCCGCGTGGATCCAGGCTGTCAAAGCGCGGTCCGACCACCAGCGCCACACCGATGAAGGCCAGCAAGGCAACGGCCATGCGCACCGGCTGAAGCGGCGTGCGCTCGACCAGCGGCTCGGCTACGACGATGAGGATCGGGAACAGGTAGAAGATGACGACGGCGACGCTGACCGGCAGAAAGGCCACTGTCGACATGTAGGCAGTCCCGATCACCGAACTCGACAGGCCGAAGACCAGCAGCGGCCAACGCTCCGCGCGCACCACGGCCAAGCTGGGACGAAACAGGGCATATGCGGCCGCAAGACAGGCCAGCATCAGGAAGACGCGGTAGAACACCATCAGCGCGCCTGTGATCCCGACGGTCGATGCGATCTGCGCGGTGACGATGTTGAGGCCGTAGCCGGCAGCGCTGGCCACGGCGAGCGCCATCCCGAGCCGCGCGTGGCTGGCCGGCCGTGGCGCCACGTCGAGCCCTGTCGTCATTCCGCGGTGGCTGCGGGGCTGGCCGAGGGTCTGCGTGGCGCCAGCGTGGCGGGCGCGCGCGTGGCCGCCGGCGCGGTTGTCTGCCTGGGCTTCGGCGCTGCGGGCTTGGCCTGCGGAGCACGGACAGCCTGCGGCCTGCCGGCAGGAGCGGTCGGCGCGAGGGACGCGGCCTGCGGGGCTGGCTTCGGCTTGATGCCGGCGGCGGCGGATGGGCGCAAGGGCGCGGCTGCGCCCTGGCCAATCGCTCCGTGCAGCCTGATAGGACCCTCGCTGCGCGCCTCTGCAGCGCGTGCTGGTGCGAAGGCCGTGGCCGCGCCAGCCGCCACCGCGCCCGCTGCCATGCCGGCCGCGATGGCGCCTGGCCTGGCGCGCGCAGCGGACGGCGCGGCCACGGCCTCCGCCTCGTCCCGCGCAACGGGAGGTGCCGGGCCGACGGACGCAAGGGCCGGGCCTGCCCGCCCGCCGGCATTGGCAGCCAAGGGTGCGCGCGCGCTGCCCGCGCTGCGGCCATAGGCGACCGGCAGCGGCGCGAATTGGGCGCGCGGCCCCAGCGTGATGCGGCCCGCGGCCGACCGTCCCAACGCCGAGGATGGCTGCTGGGGCATCAGCCCGGCCCGCACGACATCACTGTCGCTGTTGCCCGACGGCATGAACGAGATCGGCCCCATGCTGTCGGCATCGTCAGCGAGGGGCGCGCCGCGACCGTAAGCCCGTACATCGGCACAGATGTTCCGGGCGCGGCTGCCGCTCGGCGGCAGTTGGGTGACGGCATAGCCGCTCCCGCCCCAGGATGCGAAGCCCGCGTCGAGGATCTGGGCCGCTTTCACCGTGCGCTCCGCACCCGAATAGGCGCCCATCACGACGGCGATCAGTGTGCGGCCGCCGCGCGTCGCCGTTGCGACAACATTGAAGCCCGAAGCGCAGACAAAGCCGGTCTTGAAGCCGGTGGCGCCGGAATAGCGGCCAATCAGGCCGTTGGTGTTGTTGAGCGTCACGCGGCCCAGCTGGACGGCGCCGATGCCCCAGTACTCCGCATAATCCGGAAATTCCCGCAGGATGGTCATGGTCAGGATGGCCATATCGCGGGCGCTGGACTGCTGTTCGGGATCGTGCCAGCCGTTGGGATTGCGGAACACAGTGTCGTTCAGACGCAGCCGGCGCGCTTCCGCATTCATCATCTCGACGAAGGCCGGGACCGAACCGGCGACCCCTTCGGCGATGACATAGGCGATGTCGTTGGCCGACTTGACCATCATGATCTTCAGGGCGTTGTCGAGGGTGATGTCCTGCCCGGGCCTGATGTAGACCTTCACGCGCGGCTGCTTGGCCGCCAGCGCGGATGCGGGAATCGCGGTCTCCAGACCGATCCGCCCGGCACGGACTGCCCGTAGGGCGACATAGGCCGTCATGATCTTGGTCGTCGAGGCCGGATACCAGGCCTGCGACGCGTTCTCCTGATGCAGGACCGCTCCGGTCGAGGCGTCGATCACAAGGGCAGGCCCGGCGCTCTGGGCCAGGACAGGGCCGGATGCCGCCGCACACAGGGCAAGGGCTGGCAGGAAAAGCCGAAACACGTTCATGGAGTGCTGTTCACGGACCAAACGACAGGAGGGTATCCAAGAAGCTCAAGGGACACGAAGCGCCGCATTGACTGCATACCTACCCGTCATGCAGTGATTTGCCTAGCACCTGACCATGCGCTTGTGTGAACTGCGGGAACCCGCCTTTTTGATGGCATCAGCCGATGCCCATCGCTTGCCCGTGAGTGCCATGACCCCTTTCTGGATGTCCCTTCTGTGGATTCCCGCCACCCTGATCGCCGCATCGGCCCAGACGGTCCGCAATGTCATGCAGCGGACGCTCACCGACGCCATCGGCGTCGTCGGCGCGACACAGGTGAGGTTCGTGTTCGGCTTTCCCTTTGCGCTGCTGTTTCTGGGGCTTGCCTGCCTGATCAGCGGATCGGCGCCGCCGGCCATGAACGGCAGTGCGCTGGCCTGGTGCCTTGTCGGCGCGGTCGCACAGATCCTCGCCACCGGCCTGATGCTTGCCACGATGAAGGAAAGCTCCTTCGCCGTGACGACGGCCTACACCAAGACCGAACCGGTGCAGGCGGCGGTGTTTGCGGCGCTCGTGCTGGGCGATCCGCTCAGCCCGCTGAAGTTTGGCGCCGTGCTGGTTGCAACCTGGGGGGTTCTGCTGATCTCGTTCAGGCCGGGTCAGCGCATCCTGGGAAGCGGTTTGCGGCCGCTCCTGCTGGGCGTTCTCGCCGGCGCCTTCTTCGCGCTCGCGGCGGTCGGCTTCCGCGGATCGATCCTCGCCCTCGACAGCGGCAGCTTCCTTCTAAGGGCCTCAACAATCCTCGTCTGGGGGCTGGGCCTGCAGGCGCTGATCCTGATCGCTTATCTCGGCCTGCTGGATCGCAAAGCCCTTGTCTCGAGCGTCACCGTCTGGCGCTCTTCGCTGACAGCCGGGTTTCTGGGTGCTCTGGCCTCGCAGTTCTGGTTCATCGGCTTTGCGTTGACGGCGGTCGCCAATGTCCGGACCCTCGCGCTGGTGGAGGTGTTCCTGGCCCAGATCATGTCCCGCAAGCTCTTTGCCGAGGCGGTCAGCGGGCGCGAGTCGCTTGGCATGCTGCTCATCATGGCTGGCGTCGCCTGCATCCTTTATCTTGCGGTCTGATCCGCCCGCACAGGGCGCCGGTGCGTTCATGCACGCCGGCCTTGCGGGCTGCCGGCTTGCCGGATGGGCGCGATGGGGCCATTTGTAGGCCAGTTTGATTGGAAAGAGCGCGACGATGACCAAGGCCGCCATCGTGGGCTGGGCCCACACACCCTTCGGCAAGCAGGACGCCGAGACCGTTGAAAGCCTGATCGTCCGGGTCGCCAACGAGGCCATGGCGCATGCCGGGCTTGAGGCGGACGACATCGACGAGATCGTGCTCGGCCATTTCAATGCCGGCTTCTCGGCGCAGGATTTCACGGCGAGCCTCGTGCTTCAGGCCGACCCCAGGCTGCGCTTCAAGCCGGCTACCCGCGTCGAGAACGCCTGCGCCACCGGCTCCGCCGCCGTGCATCAGGCGGTGCGCGCCATCCGCGCCGGGGCCGCACGAACCGTGCTTGTGGTCGGCGTCGAGCAGATGACGACGACGCCTGCGGCGCAGATCGGCCAGAACCTGCTGCGCGCGTCCTATCTGCCTGAGGATGGCGACACGCCGGGCGGGTTTGCCGGTGTGTTCGGCAAGATCGCGGCGGCTTACTTTCAGCGCCATGGGGACCAGTCCGACGCGCTGGCGGCCATCGCGGCCAAGAATCACAGGAACGGCGTCGCCAATCCCTTTGCCCAGATGCGCAAGGATCTCGGCTTCGACTTCTGCCGTGCGGAAAGCGAGAAGAACCCGTTCGTGGCCGGACCGCTGAAGCGGACGGATTGCAGTCTGGTGTCGGATGGCGCGGCGGCGCTTGTGATCGCCGACAAGGATACGGCCATGACAATGAACCGGGCCGTGGGCTTCAGGGGCATGGCGCATGTCCAGGATTTCCTGCCTCTGTCGAAGCGCGACATTCTCGCCTTCGAGGGCTGCGCGCTGGCGTGGCGCAACGGCCTGGCAGAGGCCGGTATTTCGCTGGGCGACCTCTCCTTCGCCGAAACGCATGACTGCTTCACCATCGCCGAGCTGATCGAATACGAAGCGATGGGCCTGACAAAGGAGGGCGACGGCGCCCGGGCGATCCGCGAAGGCTGGACCGCGAAGGACGGCAGGCTGCCCGTCAACCCCTCCGGTGGGCTGAAGGCCAAGGGCCACCCGATCGGCGCGACCGGCGTCTCGATGCACGCGCTGACGGCGATGCAACTGATGGGCGAAGCGGGCGACATGCAAATCGCCGGCGCCAAGCTCGGCGGCATCTTCAACATGGGCGGCGCTGCGGTGGCGAACTATGTGAGCGTGCTTGAGCGGGTGAAGTAGACCTTCCCTTGCGCATCTTTCTTGCCCTCATCCTCGCGTATATCCTGTCGATCTTCTATCGCTCGTTCCTGAGCGTGATCGCGACGCCGCTGATGGCCGACCTTGGCATCGGCCCGGCGGAACTTGGCGCGATGAGCTCGGCATGGTTCATCAGCTTTGCGGCCATGCAGTTTCCCGTGGGGTGGGCGCTTGACCGACTTGGCCCGCGCCTGACGGTGACGGCCTGCATGGCGGTTGGCGTGGCCGGGGCGCTGTTGTTCGCCGTAGCCCCGAGCGCCACAGTCGCGACCATCGCGATGGCCCTGCTGGGCGTCGGCTGTTCGCCGGTCTTCATGGCGGCGCTTTACCTGTTCGCCCGGTCGGGGCCTGCCTCGACCTTCGCAGGGCTGGCGTCGCTGTTCATCGGGCTGGGTTCGCTCGGCAATCTGTTCGGGGCGGCGCCGCTGAGCCGCGCCAGCGACACGTTTGGCTGGCGTCCGACCATGATGGCCATGGCCGTGCTGTTCGGCCTAGCCTCGGCCGTGGCTGCCGCACTGGTGCGCGATCCGCCAGCACCCGCCGAGGGCCGCAGAGCGCAGGATGATGGCGTGATCGCCGGAGTGAGGGCCATCGTCCGGATCCGGGCGCTATGGTTTCTCGCGCCGATCACCTTCTTCGCCTATGCGATTCTGGCGACGACACGGGGCCTGTGGGTCGCCCCCTTCCTCGAACAGGTCAGCCAACTCGACAGGGCCATGCAGGGCAATGGCGCGCTGGCGATGGCCATTGCGATGACCGCCGGCGCATTTGCCCTCGGCTGGGTCGAGAAGCGGCTGGGAGGCGCCAAGCCGACAGTTCTGGCCAGCACGCTGCTGGCCGCGGTGCTGTTTGCCGTCCTCGCCTTGACGGGCCATCTCGGCGGCCTGTGGGCGATTGCCCTGTTCGCGGCCATCGGCATCGCCCTGTTCAACTATGCGATCCTGATGGCGCATGCGCGGCAGTTTTTCCCCGAGAACCTGATCGGACGCGGCATGACGACCATGAACTTCCTGTTCATTGCCGGCACGTCGGCGGTCCAGATCGGCTCGGGCTGGTTCATCGCGACCGAGCGTGCGGCGGGGCTGCCGGCAGCCAGCGTGTTTGCCTCCCTGCACTGGCTGTTTGCCGGACTTCTGCTGGTCAGCGCTGTCGTCTATGCCCGTGCTCCGGCCCGTCCGCCCGGCTGATCAGCCCGCTGCCAGCGCCGTGGTAAGCTGCTGCAGGTTGTGCCGCATCATCCCGATATAGGTCGAGGCCGGTCCGCCGGGCGGTGTCAGCGTGTCGGCATAGAGCCTGCCACCGATCCTGGCGCCGGTTTCGTCAGCGATGCGCTTCATCAGGCGCTCATCCGACAGGTTCTCGATGAAGACGGCCGGAATCTTCTCCGCCTTGATCTGGCGGATGATCCGGCCGACGGCCTGTGGCGAGGGTTCGGCGCTGGTCGACAGTCCGCGCGGCGAGGCGAAGTCAATGCCGTAGGCTTTCTTGAAGTACTGGAAGGCATCATGGCTGGTGATGATCCTGCGGCGGGCTGCGGGAATGCGTGCGATGCCCGCGCGGATTTCGGCGTCGAGCGCATCGAGTTCTGTGTCATAGGCCTTGGCGCGCGCCTCGTAGCCGTCCTTGCCGGCGGGGTCGGCGCTGATCAAGGCAGAAGCAATGTTGGCGACATAGATCCTGGCATTCGCAACCGCCTGCCAGGCATGTGGGTCAACCTCGCCATGGCCGTGGCTGTGCCCGCCCGTTTCGGCCTTGAGCGGCCTGACGCCCGCGGTGGCCGTCACGATCATGGCCTTCGTGCCCGATGAGGTGATCAACCGGTTGACCCAGCCCTCGAAGCCAAGCCCGTTGACGAACACAAGGCGTGCGGCTGCGAGCGCACGGCTGTCGGCCGGTGTCGGCGAATAGACGTGCGCATCGCCGCCAGGCGCGACGAGCGATGTCAGCGCGATCCTGTCTGCGCCGACCTGTGCGACGAAATCGGCCAGAATCGCAAAGGTTGCCACCACGGGGAGCGGGGGGCGGTTGACCTGTGACCCAGCGCCGGAGCCGAAGGCGAGAGCTGCCGAGAGCGCCGCCGTGCCGGCCAGAACGTCACGCCTGCTGTTCATGTGGGCAATTCCTGTTGGGGGCCATGCGCCTCGCCTGCGGCGTGCAAGGCGGATCGACTCCGGCCTTGCCTGTCACCGAGCTGCACGCTAGGCCTCAGCTGCACCCGGAGCAGACGAGTGTTATTGTATAACATCCGTTTCGGGTGTCAATCTCTGCAAGGCCGATCATGACCGTGCGTCGCCAGCCCCTGTCCCAAACCCAGACCCGCGTGCTGGACCTGCTCAGCGCAGCCGGCCGGCCACTGTCGGCCTATGATCTTCTGGGGAAGCTGCGCGGGGAGGGCGTCAATGCACCGCCGACCGTGTACCGCGCCTTGGAGAAGCTGGTCCGTGAGGGGCTCGTGCACCGGCTCGAATCGCTCAATGCCTTTGTCGCCTGCTCGACCCCGCACCATCACGACATGGCCACCTTCGCCATCTGTGACCATTGCGGACTGGTGACCGAATTGACCGATCGACCCCTGCAGCAGCAGCTGGCGGCCATCTCAAGCCGATCAGGTTTCCACGCGACGCGCATGATGGTCGAGCTGCACGGCCATTGTGCAGCCTGTTCCGCCAAGGCGCATGGGCAAGGAGCGCCCGACCAGGCGCACTGACAGGTCCCGGCCTCATCCGGTGCGGTGACGACCCGCGCGATGGGTGGCGAGCACGCTTCCGACAGGACCGAAAAGGACAGAGGCTGCAAAGATCAGGCCCAGCGCCAGAATCAGGGCCGGGCCGGTTGGCACGCTGGCGTGATACGACAGCAGAAGTCCTGCCAGTCCGCCGCTGAAGGCTATGATCCCGGCGATCAGCACCATGGCGCTGAGGTCGCGCGCCCAGAAGCGGGCTGTCACCGCCGGCAGAACCAGAAAGCCGACCGCGAGCAGCGTGCCGAGCGCATGGAAGCCGGCGACCAGATTGAGCACGAGAAGGATCATGAAGCCGAAATAGGCCGGCGTTCCCGTGCGGCTGACCGTGCGCAGGAAGCCCGGATCAAGGCCATCGAGCACCAGAGGGCGCCAGAGCAGCGCCAGACTGACCAGGGTTATGGAGGCAATACCGGCCACCAGCAGAAGCGTGGCGTCGTCCAGGGCCAGGACCGAGCCGAACAGGAAGTGCATCAGGTCGACATTCGAGCCGCGCAAGGAGACGATCATCACCCCGAGCGCCAGCGATATCAGGTAGAATGAGGCGAGGGTCGCATCCTCCTTCAGCATGGTGGTGCGCGCCATGACGCCGGCCAGCAGCATGATGGCACCCCCTGCCAGGAAGCCGCCGAGGGTCATGTGCCAGAGCGACAGCCCGAAAACCGCATAGGCGATCGCCGTGCCTGGCAGGATGGCATGACTCAGGCCGTCGCCCGTCAGCGACATGCGCCGCAGCATGAGCAGGACGCCGAGTGGCGCGCCGGAGAAGGCGAGCGCCAGAATGCCGGCCAGGGCGCGGCGCATGAAGGCGAACTCGACGAAAGGGGCAAACAGGCCGTCAAGCATGGGGATGGGTCTTGGCCTGCCCGGCCGGGCTGCCGGTCGCGGCGGCCGCGTCGCCGTGATCGTGCCCATTGTCGTGGGCATGGTCATGCGTGTGGGCGTGCCCGCCCTCGGGGCTGACCTCGCAGAACGGGGCCGTCTCGTCGAAGGCCTCTGTCATGGCGCGCGATCGGGCCAGATTCTCCGGCGTCAGAACCTGCGCTGTTGGTCCCCAGCCGATCACCTGCCGTGCCATCAGCAGGGTCTGCGGGAAATGGCCCCGTACCAGAGCGAGATCATGCAGGACAGCGACCACCGTGCGGCCTTCGCGATGCCAGCCGCCGATGACGGTCATCAGATCGTCGACGGTGGCGTTGTCGATGGCCGAAAACGGTTCGTCGAGCAGGATGACCGGCGCATCCTGCAGGCTGACGCGCGCGAACAGCGCCCGCTGCAACTGTCCGCCTGAAAGCGTGCCGACGGGGCGCCGCTCGAAGCCTGACAGCCCCACAAGCGCCAGTGCCTGCGCCACCGCCCGTGTGTCGCTGCGCCCGAAAGCGCCGAACAGGCCGCGCCGCTCCCACAGGCCCATGGCCACCAGATCGAACACCGAGACCGGATAGGTCAGGTCGATGCCATCTTTCTGCGGCACATAGGCCAGCCTGACCTGCCGCCTGCCGGGCCCCGCCAGCGCACCGGAGATCCGCCCGCCCAGCGGCTTCAGCTCGCCGATCAGTCCCTTGATCAGGGTCGATTTTCCGGCGCCGTTCGGGCCGACGACCGCCAGCAGCGCGCCGGGTTCGATCCGCCCGGACAGGTGATGCACGGCCGGATGACGGTCATAGCCAAGGGTCAGGTCGTCCAGAATGATGGCCGACGCCGCGCCGTGATCCGTGGCGGTCCCGAGCATGGCGATCACCCGATGGCCCAGATCGTCGCGGTCCAGATCACGAGCAGAAGGCCAGCCGCCAGACCAAGCCGTGCGGCAGCCGACATGCGCAGCAGGGAGGTGGCAGGCCTTGCCTCACTCATATCGGCATCCGTTTCTAGCGACCAAGAGCCGCATCGTCAGGCGCACGCAGGCTCAACGCGAGGGCGTGAACACGACCCGCCAGCTCATCGGCCAGCAGCATGTTGACCATCCTGTGGCGCTCGACACGGGATTTCCCGCAAAAATGCGCGGAGACGAGCTCGACGCGGAAGTGCGTCTCGCCGCCCTCGCGCCAGCCGCCATGCCCGTGATGCTGGTCGCTTTCGTCGATCACAGCAAGATGTGATGGCATAAGCGCTGTCATCAGCGCGTTGGTGATGCGTTCCTTAACTGTCATGCGCGAGCCTTATCGCATTGCAGCGCCAGGAGCAAAACCCCATCTGCGGAAACCCGCCCTTGCCGTGTGCCAGCCTCAGACCTATTGATCGTTGCCATGAACCTCAACTCGCCCCTCTTCGACAGCATCCGCGTCAAGCGCGAGCCAGAGCCGGAAGCCCGGCCGCAGGACCGTGTCTGCGATCATGCGGGCTGCAGGGCCAAGGGCGAGTTCCGCGCGCCGAAGGGGCGCGATCACGAGGGCCAGTTCTACGTCTTCTGCCTCGAGCACGTGAAGTCGTACAATGCCACCTACAACTACTTCAACGGCATGACCGACGCTGCCGTGGCTGCATTCCAGAAAGATGCCTCCATCGGCCACCGGCCGACCTGGACGCTGGGGACGAATGCCAAGAACCCGCGGGCCTCGCAGCGCGGCGCCAAGCGCGCGCCGATGGAAGGGCCGCAGACGGAAGACCTGTTCGGCCTGTTCGAGGCGCAGTTCCGGCAAAAGCGCAAGGTCGAGGAGGAGCAGCGGAAACTGACCGAGCCGACACGCAAGTCGCTGGATGCACTCGGCCTGGAGGAGGCTGCGACCAAGGCCGACATCAAGTCGCGCTACAAGGACCTGGTGAAGCGCTTTCACCCCGACGCCAATGGCGGGGACCGCTCCCGCGAGGCCAGGCTGACCGAGATCGTGAACGCCTACAATCACCTCAAGCGCGTCGGCCGGGCCTGACGCTGTCAGGACAGAGACATCGCCACGGTTGAAAATCGCCCCAAGGGCGTGTTTGATCGGTTGGAAGAAAAGCCCCGGAGGTCAACCATGCGCTTCGCTGCTCCCGCCCTTGCCGTCCTTGCCCTGACGCTGGCTGCCGCGCCGGGCGCAGCCGACGAGAGCTATCCAAACCGCCCTGTCACGATGATCGTGCCCTTCGCCGCCGGCGGGGCGTCGGATGTGATCGCGCGGCTGATCGGCGAGGAAATGGGCAAGGCGCTGGGCCAGCGCATCGTCAACGAAAACACGCCAGGGGCCGGGGGCTCGACGGCGATGACCCGTGTCGCGCGCGCCGCGCCGGATGGCTACACGATCGCGATCGGCAACAGCGGCACCGCCGCCGCCGTCTACCACATCTACCCGGACCTCAGGTTCACGCCGCAATCCTTCATCACGGTCGGCATGGTCGCCAAGACCTCGCCGGTGATCGCCGTCAAGAACGGCTTTGCCGGCGGTGACACCGTGGCCAGTTTCATCGACTACGCGCAGAAGAATCCGGGCAAGGTCACGGTGGGGCATGCCGGCGTCGGCTCGTCCAACTTCATCATCTGCAAGAGTTTCCTCAAGGCTGCTGGCGTCGAGGTGTCGCTGATCGGCTATCGCGGCGCCGGTCCCGCGCTGCAGGACCTGGTGGCCGGGCAGATCGACATGGTCTGTGACAACGCCACATCGGTGGCGCAGACGATCCAGGGCGGGCAGGTCAAGGGTCTGGTGGTGTCCTCGCCGGTGCGATTGCCCAACCTGCCGACTGTGCCGACTGCGCAGGAGGCGGGCGTGCCGGCCTTCCAGGCGCAGGGCTGGAATGCGATCATGGTGCCGGCCGGGACCCCGCAGCCGATCGTGGCCCGACTGCAGCGCGCCCTGCAGACGGCCGTTGGCAGCCAGCTTGTCAGGACGCGCTTTGCGCAGATCGACACCGCCCTTCCGACTGACGCAGAGCAGACGCCGGCCTTCATGGCCAGTTTCGTGCCGGCCGAGATCGAGAAGTACAAGCTCGTCCTGAAGGACTGAGCCCAGGCCGGATCGCCGGCAGCCTGCGACGCCGTTGCAGCGCTTGCAATCCCGACGTCGCGCTTGCGCGATTGCCGCCCCACCGTGAAGTCGGTAAGGATCAGGGCTGTGGGCGGCGTCGCGCCGTCCTGCGTCAAGCCGTGATGGCAGTCTCCTTGCATGCTCCCCGTGGCGTGCTGGCGGGGCACAAGACCTGAGCGCCTGCCCGGAGAGACTTCTGATGACGACGATGGACTACACCACAGGCCTGCCCGACATGAGGGTGTCGGTGCGCCAGCTTTTCGGGATTGATGCCGATATCGAGGTTCCGGCCTATTCAAAAAGCGAGGCCCATGTGCCGGACCTCGATCCGGACTACCGCTTCGACCGGCAGACCACGCTGGCGATTCTCGCGGGCTTTTCGCGCAACCGCCGCGTGATGATCTCGGGCTACCACGGCACCGGCAAGTCGACCCATATCGAACAGGTCGCGGCGCGGCTCAACTGGCCCTGCGTGCGCGTCAACCTCGACAGCCATGTCTCGCGTCTCGACATGGTTGGCAAGGACGCGATCGTGCTGAAGGACGGCAAGCAGGTCACCGAGTTTCAGGACGGCATCCTGCCCTGGGCGCTGCAGAACAACATCGCGCTGGTCTTCGACGAGTATGACGCCGGCCGTCCGGACGTGATGTTCGTGATCCAGCGCGTGCTGGAGCAGAGCGGCAAGCTGACGCTGCTCGACCAGAAACGCGTGATCCGCCCGCACCCCGCCTTCCGCCTGTTCGCCACGGCCAACACGGTCGGGCTCGGCGACACATCGGGCCTCTATCACGGCACCCAGCAGATCAACCAGGGCCAGATGGACCGCTGGTCGATCGTCACGACACTGAACTATCTGCCCCATGACAACGAGGTCGAGATCGTGCTGGCCAAGTCGCCCCACTACAAGGGCAACCCTGCGGGCAAGGACATCGTCAACAAGATGGTGCGCGTCGCCGACCTGACCCGCAATGCCTTCATGAATGGCGATCTTTCCACCGTGATGAGCCCGCGCACGGTGATCACCTGGAGCGAGAACGCCGACATCTTCCAGGACATCGGCTTCGCCTTCCGCCTGACCTTTCTCAACAAGTGCGACGAGCTTGAGCGCATGCTGGTGGCGGAATTCTACCAGCGTTGTTTCGGCAAGGAACTGCCCGAGAGCGCGGTCAACGTCGCGCTGAGCTGAGGGTTGGGCCATGGCCACGGTTCAAGTTGAGAAGCACCTTGGCCCAGCGAAGAGAGCCATTGGCAGCGGTCTGACGGCCTACAACCGGACGATGGTCGGCGACGGCAAGAGCAAGACCTTCGCGGTCAGCGTGCGCGATGGCGGCATCATCAAGGGCGGCGCGACGGCCCGGTTCTGGCATGGCTGGGTCTACGTGGATCTGTTGTGGATCGATGACAGCCTGCGCGGTCAGGATCTCGGAACCGAGGTGATGGCAGCACTTGAGGCCCATGCATTGAAGCTTGGTGCCCGCGGCGTGCATCTCAACACCCATGGCTGGCAGGCTCGTCCCTTCTATGAGCGCTGCGGCTACAGTGTCATCGCGGAGATTCCCGACTATCCGACCGGCCACGCCTGCTACACGCTCATGAAGCGGCTCTGATCAGGACAAGGCGCCGATGACCCTCTCCAATCGCAAGCCAGGCCAGCCCAAGGAGGCCCCGACCGAGCCGCTGAAGCGGGCGGTGACCTCGTGCCTGAAGGCCATTGCGCGCCAGCCGGAGCTTGAGGTCGTGTTTGCCGCCGACAAGCCATCGCTGATTCCGGGGCGGGCCCGCCTGCCCGAGCCGCCGCGCAAGCTGACGGCCGCTGATGTGGCGATCCTGCGTGGCCATGCCGATTCAATGGCGCTGCGCATGGCGTGCCATGACGCTGCCGTGCACCGCAAGATGATGCCCGAGGGCGACGGCGCGCGGGCTGTCTACGAAGCTGTCGAGCAGGCCCGGGTCGAGGCCATCGGCTCGCGGCGCATGGAGGGCGTGGCGGGCAACATCGGTGCCATGCTGGAAGACAAGTATCACCGCGGCGCGCGCTACGACGATATCACCGACCGGGCCGATGCGCCGGTCGAGGATGCAGTCGCGCTGATGGTGCGTGAGAAGCTGACAGGGCTGAAGCCACCGCCTTCTGCCCAGCGCATCGTCGATCTCTGGCGCGACCACATCGAGGACAAGGCTGGCCGCGAGCTTGACGCTCTCACCGGCACGCTTGAGGACCAGCGCGGCTTTGCCCGCGCCGTGCGCGATCTGCTCGCCTCGCTCGACATGGCGGACGAGATGACGTCGAGCCCCGATGATGACGAGAGCAACGACGAGAACCAGGACGAGCAGGACCAGCAGGAGCAGGATGAGGGCGAGGCCGAGGAGCAGAGCCAGGGCCAGCAGGCCGAGGTCGACGTCAGCCAGGATGCTTCCGACGAGATGGAGGAGGGCGCTTCCGAAGCGGCCGATGCCCCCTCCGGCGACTGGCGCGAGGAGGATGACCAGGCCGACTCCGAGGAAGCCGGGGACGCGCCGCGCCAGCGCGATATGCGCGCCAACGAGCACAAGGGCCCCGACTACAAGGCCTACACCAACAAGCATGACGAGGTGATCGAGGCCGAGGCGTTGTGCGACGCCGAGGAACTGGCGCGGCTCAGGGCCTATCTCGACAAGCAGCTGGCCCATCTGCAGGGCGTTGTGGCGCGCCTCGCCAACCGGCTTCAGCGCCGGCTGATGGCGCAGCAGAACCGCTCCTGGGAGTTTGACCTCGAAGAGGGTGCGCTCGATCCGGCCCGCCTGACGCGCATCATCATCGACCCTTACCAGCCGCTCTCGTTCAAGCGCGAACAGGACACCAATTTCCGCGATACGGTGGTGTCGCTGCTGATCGACAATTCCGGTTCGATGCGCGGCCGGCCGATCACGGTCGCGGCCACCTGCGGCGACATTCTGGCCCGCACGCTGGAGCGCTGCGGGGTCAAGGTGGAGATTCTCGGCTTCACCACCAAGGCCTGGAAGGGCGGTCAGAGCCGCGAGGCCTGGCTGCAGGCCGGCAAGCCCGCCACGCCGGGTCGCCTCAATGACCTGCGCCACATCATCTACAAGTCGGCGGACGCGCCCTGGCGGCGTGCCCGCAAGAATCTCGGCCTGATGATGCGCGAGGGGCTGCTCAAGGAAAACATCGACGGGGAGGCTCTCGACTGGGCCCACAAGCGGCTTCTGGTCAGGCCCGAGCAGCGCAAGATCCTGATGGTGATCTCGGACGGCGCGCCGGTGGATGATTCAACGCTCTCGGTGAATGCCGGCAACTACCTCGAAAAGCATCTGCGGCATGTGATCGGCGAGATTGAAAGCCGCTCTCCGGTCGAACTGATCGCCATCGGCATCGGCCATGATGTCACGCGCTACTACAAGCGCGCTGTCACAATCGTCGACGCCGAGGAGCTGGGTGGCGTGATGACGGAGAAGCTGGCCGAATTGTTCGAGGACAACCAGGTCGGCGGCACGCCCGGTGCGGCCGGGCCTGCGAGGACTGGCCGGAGACTGCAGTGAGGCTGACGCGCCGCGGGGCGCTCGGCCTCGGCGTCGGCGGGCTGTCTGCCCTGTGTGGCGGCCGTGTCGCAGCGCGGCCGGGGCTTGACACGCTGGATAGCGAAGCCATTGCGGTCCGCAGCCAGCCGATCCGGTCCTTGATGGCGAGAAACCCGGATCAGGTGCGCTTCGGCGCGCTGGCGTTTCGCGGCGGGTTGGTGCTGTCCTCGCCCACCACGGCGTTCGGCGGCTTTTCGGGACTGTCGCGCAGCGCGGATGGCGCCCAACTCATCGCCATCACCGACAACGCTCACTGGCTGACTGCGCGTGTCGAGCGCGAGGGCGCCGCCCTGTCCGGGCTGGCCGATGCGGTGATGGCGCCAATGCTGAATGCGTCGGGCCGGGCGCTGTCCCGGACGCGCTCGTACGACACCGAGGCGCTGTGCATCGACAACGGCATTGCCTATGTCAGTGTCGAGCGCACGCATGAGATCCTGCGCTTCGACTGGGCGCGGCGCGGCGTCATGGCGCGCGGCCAGCCCGTTCCGCTGCCGCCCGAGGCCAGGCGTCTGCCAGGCAACCGCAGCCTCGAGGCCGTCGGAATTGCGCCGCAGGCAAGCCCGGTTGCGGGCGCCATCGTGGCGATCGCGGAACGGTCAGGCGCGCACAGCGAGCCGACAGCCGGCTTTATCGTCGGCGGGCCGGCTCCCGGCCTGTTCCGCTATCTGCTCGGTGATGGCTACGAGGTCACGGACCTGGCCTTCCTGCCTGGCGGCGACATGCTGGTGCTCGAACGGTGGTACAGACCGTGGCGGGGCGTCGGCGCAAGACTGAAGCGGGTTGACGGCCGCACGCTGGCAGCCGGAGCGCTGCTGCAGGGCCGGTTGCTCTTCGACGCCGACCTCGCCCACGAGATTGACAACATGGAAGGGCTTTCGGTTCATCACGAAGGCCCGCGCACCATCGTCACGATGATATCCGACGACAATTTCTCGGCGCTGCAGCGCACGATCCTGCTCGAATTCGAGCTGCTCCCGGGCGTGGACTAAAGGCCCCGCCGGGTGGCCCAACGAAAAAGCGGCCCGCAGGGACCGCTTGTGCACGCGCAGCGCCGGGTTTCAGGTTCAGCCGGCAGCAAGCTTCTTCTGCAGGTCGCGCTTGAGAGCAAGGGCGCCAGTCGAGAGCTCGTCATTGCTTGCCTTGATGAGGAAGGCGTCCAGGCCGCCACGGTGATCCACCGAGCGCAGGGCGTTGGCCGAAACGCGCATGCGCACCGAACGGCCGAGCGCATCCGATGTGAGCGTTACCTTGACCAGGTTCGGCAGGAACCGGGTCTTGGTCTTGATGTTGGAGTGGCTGACCAGGTGGCCGACCTGCACACCCTTGCCCGTCAGTTCGCAGCGGCGCGACATTGATTTCGTCCTTCTCGTTGTTCGCGACCCTCAAACAAAACTGCCGATGCGCATCACGCATCGGCCAGCAGGAGCCGTTCAATCTTTCAAGGCCGGTCTATGGCGCAACTTCACCAGCCCGTCAAGGCGCTTCAGGCTTGCGGGCGTTCAAACGCCATCCCTGTGACAGCCGCCAGGATGGCGCGGCGGGTGGTCTCGAAGAAGACAGGGTCATGCAATGTCTGTCCCGTCAGCCCTTCGACCTGGACGGCGAAGTCCGCGTAGTGCTGGGTCATGGCCCAGATGTGAAACAGAAGATGATGGGGTTCGTGGATGCCAAGACGCCCCTCGATCTGCCAGCGGCGCAGCAGGGCGACCTTGGTGTCGACAAGGTCTTTGAGGTCTCCCGCGATCACGCCCGACAGCATGGGCGCGCCCCGCATGATCTCGAGCGCGAACAGGCGCGAGGCTTGCGGAAAGTCGCGGGCGGCTTCGAGTTTGCGCATGACATAGTGGGCAAGCGCCGCACGTGGATCGTGGCCCGCGTCAATCTGGCGCAAGGGCTCCAGCCACATCTCCAGCGTGCGCCTGAGGACCGCGATGTAAAGAGCGTTCTTGGTGCGGAAGTAATACAGCAGGTTGGTCTTCGACAGGCCGGCATCGACCGCGATCTCGTCGATCCGGGTGCCGCTCAGGCCTGTGCGGGCAAAACGGGCCAACGCGGCATCAAGGATGCGCTCGCGGTTGGCTTGCCCGGTTGCGGTCGTCCGGGGTGCAGCGGCGGGCTGCGGAATGTCCGTTCCGGCGAGCATGGAGCGATCCCTGTTGACAGGATTTTCGAGAGATCCGGTCAACTCATTGACGTCAATTGAGACACAAAAGTGCTTCCGCGACGGGCCGCGCGCCTGATCGCACGCTGCCCGCCGCCCGGCGGCGAGATCACTCCGCCGCTTCGGCCAATGGCTGCGGCTTGGTCCAGCGCAGCACCGGATTGCGCGCGGCTCGCGTTTCGTCGAGCCGGCGGCGTGGCGCGTGATAGGGCGCGCCCCTGAACCTCTCGACCTCGCCGCGCTTTGCCGCCCTGGCAAGATCGCGCAGCGTCGCGATGAACAGATCGAGGGATGCCTTGCTCTCGCTCTCGGTCGGCTCGATCAGCATCGCGCCATGCACCACCAAGGGGAAGTACATGGTCATCGGGTGATAGCCCTCGTCGATCATGGCTTTCGCGAAGTCAAGCGTGGTGACGCCCGTGTCCTTCAGCCAGGCATCGTCGAACAAAGCCTCATGCATGCAGGGCTGGTCGCCGAACGGCAGGCTCATGAGGTCCTTCAAGCCGGCGCGGATGTAATTGGCGTTCAGCACCGCATCCTCGGAGGCCTGCTTCATGCCGTCTGCGCCGTGGCTGAGCATGTAGGCGAGCGCGCGCACATACATGCCCATCTGCCCGTGGAAGGCCGTGAGCCGACCGAACGGCTTCTCCGCCTTGGTCTTGCGCCCCTCGTTCTCGACGAGTTCGAAGCCGTTGCCCACGTGAACGAACGGGTAGGGCACGAAGGCCGCGAGCCGTTCGGAGAGCACGACCGGCCCAGAGCCCGGACCCCCGCCGCCATGTGGCGTGGAGAAGGTCTTGTGCAGATTGATGTGCATGGCATCGACGCCGAGATCGCCTGGCCGCGCCTTGCCCACGATCGCGTTGTAGTTCGCCCCGTCGCAGTAGAAATAGGCCCCAGCCGCATGGATCGCCTTGGCGATTTCCACGATCTGCTTCTCGAAGATGCCGCAGGTGTTCGGATTGGTCAGCATGATGGCTGCGACATCGGGCCCGAGCAGCGCCTTCACATCCGCAACATGCACCGTACCATCGGCCTGCGCCGGCACCGCTTTCACCTCGAAGCCGATGAGGGCGGCGGTCGCCGGGTTGGTGCCATGCGCGGAATCCGGCACAAGAACCGTGCGCCGATGGCCTTCGCCCTTGGCTTCAAGCGCCGCCTTGATCGCCATCATGCCGCAGAGTTCGCCATGCGCGCCCGCCTTCGGGCTCATCGCAACGGCCTTCATGCCGGTCAGTTCCTTCAAGTAATGGGCGAGCGTGTCGATCAGTTCGAGCGCGCCCTGCACCGTTGATTGCGGCTGCATCGGGTGCACATCGCCGAAGCCCGGCAGTCGCGCCATCTTCTCGTTCAGACGCGGATTGTGCTTCATCGTGCACGATCCAAGCGAGAACAGGCCCGTGTCGATGCCATAGTTCTTCTGCGACAGGCGCACGAAATGGCGCATCGTCTCGGGCTCGGAAAGGCCCGGAATGCCGATCTCGCCCGCGCGCGCGAGCTTGCCGAGGCGCGATGTCATCTTCTTCGGCGCCGGCAGGTCGACGCCGGTCGTTTCCGGCCGTCCGATCTCGAAGGACAAGGGCTCCTCGATCTGCAGGCCGTAATTGCCCGTGAAGGTCTTGTGCGACTTGGTGGAAGCCTCGCCTGCGGAGGTCGGGCGACCTTGAGTGTTCATGGCCATGGCTCTTGTCCTCAGATCGATGCTTCGAGCGCCGCGACGAAGGCCGCGCGGTCGTCATCCGTGTTCACTTCCGTATTGGCGACCAGGATCAGGTCCTTTACGGCCTTGTTCTTCGGTAGGAGCCGGGAGGCCGGAACTCCGCCGAGTACGCCTTTTCTCGCCATCTTCTCGATGATCTTGGCGCTATCGCCCGGCACGCGGATGGTGAACTCGTTGAAGAACGAGGCGTTGAGCACCTCAACCCTCTTCACCGCGCCCAGCCGGTCCGCGAGATCGCAGGCATTGGCATGATTGATCGCGGCAAGCTGGCGCAGGCCCTTCTCGCCGAGAAGCGTCATGTGGATCGTGAAGGCGAGGCACATCAGCCCCGAATTGGTGCAGATGTTCGAGGTCGCCTTGTCACGGCGGATATGCTGCTCGCGGGTCGAGAGCGTCAGCACGAAGCCGCGCTTTCCTTCCGCATCCACCGTCTCACCGCAAAGCCGCCCCGGCATCTGGCGTACATATTTCTGCTTGGCAGCGAAAAGCCCCACATAGGGCCCGCCGAAATTGAGCCCGACCCCGATCGACTGGCCCTCGGCCACAACAATATCGGCGCCCATCGCGCCGGGAGAGGTCACTGCACCGAGCGATACGACTTCGGTCACCACCGCGATCAGGAGCGCCCCGGCTTTCTCGCAAGCCAGCGCTAGCGCCGTCAGGTCATGAAGGTTACCGAACACGTCCGGCGTCTGGATGACGACGCAGGAGGTTTCCGCGTCGATCTGAGCCGCCACGGCCTTCAGATCGGCCGTGGCCGCGACCGGATTGGCGTCAAGCCGCACCACCGTGTCGGAAGCCATGCGCGAGATCGTCTCGATCACATCGGCATAGTGCGGGTGCAGGTTGCCTGAAAGCACCGCCTTCTTGCGCCGCGTCACCCGGTGCGCCATCAGCACCGCCTCACCCGCCGCCGTCGAGCCGTCATACATGGAGGCATTCGCTACCTCCATGCCGGTGAGAAGCGCAACCTGAGTCTGGAACTCGAACAGATACTGCAGCGTGCCTTGTGCGATTTCCGGCTGGTAGGGCGTGTAGGAGGTGAGGAACTCCGACCGCTGGATCAGGTGATCCACGCTTGCCGGCACATGGTGCTTGTAGGCTCCGGCCCCCACGAAGAACGGCCCGGCGGAGGCCGGCCGGTTCTTGGCCGCCATCGCCCCCATGTTCCGCTCCACCTCGATCTCGCCTTTCGTCAGCGGCAGATCGGGCAGACCCCTCATGAGCTTCGATTTCGGAACGTTTGCAAACAGCTCATCGATGTTCTTCACGCCGATTGCGGCCAGCATGTCGGTGCGGTCGTTTGCGGTCAGCGGCAGGTAGCGCATGGATCCTCCGGCGCGGGTCGGTGCCCGCCGTTCGATCTTATTGAAAGGGATCAGGAAATCGTCGCGAGATAGGCCTTGTAGGCGGCCTCATCCATGAGGTCGTCGAGGTCCTTTGGATTGGCGAGCTTCATCTTGAAGAACCAGCCCTTGCCGCTGGAATCCTCGTTCACCGTGCCCGGGGCGCCCTCAAGGTCGGCATTCACTTCAACCACCTTGCCGGAAACCGGGGCATAGACGTCGGACGCCGCCTTCACACTCTCCACGACGGCTGCGCCCTTGCCCTTGGCGACATCCTTGCCGATGCTCGGCAGCTCGACGAACACCACGTCGCCCAGCGCCTGTTGCGCATAATCCGTGATGCCGACGACGGCTACATCGCCCTCGACGCGCACATACTCGTGGTCCTTGGTATATCTGGTCGTGGCCATGGCGCTCAGGTCCTTCTGTTCAGCCGCGGAAATAGCGATGGGGTGCGAAGGGCAGCGAAACGACCTTTGCCGGCAGGTCCCTGCCCCTGACTTCAAGGAGAACTGGCGTGCCGGCTTCGGCGAAACGGCGGTTGACATAACCCATGGCGACCGGCCCGTTCGCGGTCGGCCCGAAGCCGCCGGACGTGATCGTGCCGATCGACGTGCCGTCGGCCGCCTTCACAGGCGTGCCCTCGCGCGCCGGCGCCCTGCCGTCGGGGAGGATGCCGACACGCAGGCGCGAGACGCCCTGCGCGAGCTCCTTCTGGATGCGTCCCGCACCGGGAAATCCGCCTTCGACGCGCCGCCGCTTCTGGATCGACCAGGTGAGCCCGGCCTCGGTCGGCGAGGTCGTCGCGTCGATATCGTGGCCGTATAGGCAAAGACCGGCCTCAAGCCGTAGCGAATCCCGCGCGCCGAGCCCGATTGGCTTCACGCGCGGATCGGCGAGGAACTTCCGCGTCAGTGCCTCGACCTCCTCGTTCTTGACCGAGATCTCGACGCCGTCTTCGCCCGTATAGCCGGTGCGCGAGACATGGCACCAATGGCCGGCGATCGACACATCGGTCGAGGTCATGAAGGTGAGGCCGGCGAGAGCGGGCACGAGACGGGCCACAACGGCACCCGCCTGCGGCCCCTGCAGTGCGATCAGTGCCAGATTGTCCGCGCGCCGGAAGGTCACGCCCTTCGGCATGCCAGCGGCCAGGAGCGCGAAATCCTGCTCCTTGCAGGCCGCGTTCACGACCAGATAGATCCAATGCTCGTGCCCGGGAAAGCCAAGCCGCGTGATCATCAGGTCGTCCAAAATGCCGCCTTCCGCATTGGTGAACTGCGAATAGCGCTGCTGGCCAGGCTTGAGGTTGAGAACGTCGGCCGGAACGAGGGCTTCGAGCGCGTGCGCGGCGGTTTCGAAACTCTTGTCCTCCGGAATCAGGAAGCACTGCCCCATATGGCTGACATCGAACAGCCCGGCGCTTGACCGCGTCCAGTTATGCTCGGTGAGAACGCCGGTTGGATACTGCACCGGCATGTCGTAGCCGGCGAACGGCACCATCTTCGCCCCCAGTTCGCGGTGCAGCGCGTTAAGCGGTGTCGAGAGAAGCGGTCCGTCGGAGGCGTCAGCCATGATCCGTCCTGCCTTGCATTGGCGCGCGCGCATGCCCGGAATCACCCGAACACACCACGATCGCGGACTTGTCGTCCGCTCGCGCCCCTCTGTCGCAGGACCTGAGAGATTCACGAAACGCTCAGCGCGTCCGCTTACTCCGTCGGTGGGCCGGGCTTGGACGCACGGCCGCTTTCCAGAATGCCTTTTCACCCGGCGGTCCATTTTGCCTGAGAGGTTCCGGGGCCGTTGCTCCTTCGGCGCCGGGGGATCTCATGGTTCAAAGACCACCCGGACTCTCCCGCCGGGCTCTATTAGACACATCCGACCACATACGGGACTGACCGCAGAAGTCAACAACCGCTCAACCGACATTCCCCGGATGGACGCTGGTCAGGAGCCAAAGCTGCGGCACCCCTCGGATTTTGACAATCTCAACGGATGCCGGCCCGCGTTCTGCCGCTGTCCGGCCGCCGCTTGGGTTGGTGAGCGGGAGCAAGAGCGAATTCGGCTTCATCGCGATGCACCGATCCTCCGATGGACATGCGATATCGGAACGCACGACGACGGTGACGTGACAGGCGGTGGCCTGAGGTCCGCGATCACTTGAAGCATCTCCGCAAACAGGTCCTTCGGAACCGCGACCCCGGCGATCTGGAACGCGACAGAGCGCGCATGGCCAGCAACCTCCGCGCCATGATCAGCGTCTTGCGCCGCGTCGTCATCGACCCGTCGGCGATCGGCTCCGGCGTCGCCAGCGTGCGCAGGACGTTGCCGGGATTGCAGGCGAGCGCGTGAAGCTGAAGGCGAACCGCATTGCAAGCGAGGGAGCGGCAGGCGAGCCCGCGTCCAAGTGATCGCGCCCTTGCCGTCCTTGATCCATTGCCCGCAGGTGCCGTGCTTGGTGCAGGAGCCGACGACATTCTCCGCCGGCCGCGTCATCTTGGTGACGATGAAGCCGACGCGCGGACAAGGTT
>JAPLOU010000004.1 GCA_026400535.1 Hyphomicrobiales bacterium | reverse complement strand
AGACCGGTGCTGACCCCGCAGATCAGGCTGCCGCGTTGCTTGACGGTCGCCAGTGTATCGGCCGCCGCCAGTCCTGAGCCCAGGGCGAGTGCGATGACCGCGCCCGAAACCGCGCGGATGATGTCGATCATGTGAGACCCCTCAAATCGATGGACCGTGCCTGATGACGACTTTCGTGCCCACCGGTACGCGGGTGAAAAGATCGATCACATCGCCATTGGCAAGGCGAAAGCACCCCGAAGAGATCGCATGACCGATGGTTTCGGGCTGGTTTGTTCCGTGAATCCGGTAGACGGTCGAGCCGAGGTACAGCGCGCGCGAACCCATGGGATTGCCTGGGCCACCGGCCATGAAGCGCGGCAGATAGGGCTGCCGCTGGATCATTTCAGGAGGAGGTGTCCAGTCAGGCCACTCGGCCTTGCGGCTGACCTTCACCAGACCTGACCAGGTGAACCCTTCGCGACCGACGCCGATGCCATAGCGCAGGGCGCGGTTCCCTGGCATGACAAGGTACAAGAACCGTTCGGATGTGTGCACAACCACCGTGCCAGGGGCTTCCTGAGAGCGGAAGAAAACGACTTGCCTCGCATACGGCCCGTCCTCGATCACGACCTCTTCGGTGGAAACCCTCCCAGGTTCATCGCCGATGTCCAGCGTCTCCCGACGAATCTGGGCAGCTGCCGAGACGCAGGACAGCAGCATGGCAATGCACGCCAAAGCGGGGCGCAGCCCCGCAGATCGATCAGCGCGCCGCTCGCTCATGCGCATCTCACATAGATGAAGGTGCCATACCGAGTGTGGGCATCCGGATCCACAAAGCGCATGACGATCTCCTTTTCGGCAATCGACACAAGCTCACGGTCCAGCGGATCGCCGGGGGGCGCTTCAGGGCCAAGATAGGTCTTGCCGTTCGAAGCGCCCTTGAGCCGAAGTTCGTAGAGTTTGGAGTCGTCGGCCACGTGCATCATGACGCCGTCCGTTGGCCCAAGCGTGATGTTGTAGGGCAAGCGGCATTGCGTCCGCGCCATGGCTTCCGTCCGGTTCCGGTCCTTTTCGTCCCGGAACGAGGCGACGCCCCAACGGCCGACCAATTGCTCGCGGCGAACGGTGGTCGGGCGTTCCGAAAGCGAACCGGGTGTCGCGGCAGGCGTTGCCGGCGCGCTGATAGTCGATGGCAGGTCAAGGCTGCCACAGGCTGTGAGGCTGGCCGCAAAGGCGACCGCAACCACCGTACGGGGCAGGAAAAAGGGGATAAACGCCGACGCCAGCGTCATTGAAGAGCGTCCATTGCCGACCATGTGATCTCCACACGTGCTGTTCAGAGCTTGGTTATTGCAAAGGCTTTGGCCTTGCAAGTGGCGTTGTGCCATCGCAGGGCAATCGCTTGAGCTTCATCGTTGTCGCGTGATGGGTGTGTCGAGGTCGTCATCATCCCAACCGAGCGTCCTTCGGCGAACCTTGAGGCTGGGCTTGTCCGGAATGGCTTTGGTGATGTTCATGCCGGCATGGCGGGTTGTGGCTATGTTGGCGGGTCCGTCTTGGGTTCGCAAGGGGACGCGGTCATCGTGCAAGACGCCGTCGAGAACCCAATGAAGGCGGTTCTCGATGCCCCACCAAGCGCGCGGCGCGTGTGAAGGAACGGGCGTTCAGCCTTGTGCAGGAGACGCCGAGCGAAGGTCGTGCGGCCGCCGCGCTCGACCTGAGCCTCGACCACGACGAGCCTCGCGAGGGCTGGGAAGCGGCGCTCTGCGGGGAACCCGCGGTCGGTTGCGAGCCAGGTGACGGCGGGTCTGACGGCATGGCGGCGGCTCACGATGCAGCCGTGGTCGCCATCGACGGTGACGTGGAGGGCGCACCGCCTCGCGGTCGAGGAAGAGGAAGAGGAAGAGGAAGAGGAAGAGACGGACGTCGCCGGTGAGCGTCGGCCCGTTCTCCTTGAGGGCGAGGAGCTCGTCCGTGCCCTCGGCGCGGATCGCCAGGGCTTCCGCAATCAGCCGTTCCTTTTTTGCGCCGTCCAAGCCATGCCGGGCGTGGTCAAGCAACGCGTCCACCTCCTTATCGGCGTCGTCGCGCCAGGGGCACTGGAGGCCACCTTTATGGGCCTGATTGTCGCACACCGCGCCAAAACTGCCCGAGGGTGTTTACCCCGCGCTGGCTACTCTGCCGCTGCCCGTGCCCGCTTCCACCCGAAGCGTTCGAAGTAATTCCGCTTGTGGGCGTGCCATATGATGATGCCGAGCCCGATGATGCAGGGGATCGACCAGGCCACCGGGTTGAGCGCGTGCTGTGGCGCATAGCGCACGGCCCCGAAGGCAAGGAAGGCGGTGTAGCAGGAAATGCCGGCGCCGACGCCGGCCTTGAAGTGCTCGATCAGGTAATCCATTCGCGGCGGCGCGGGCTTGTAGATAAACCAAAGATTGGTGCCGGCCGCGGCAAAACCGATGAAGGGCATGGCGATCATCAGGGGCTGGCCAATCATGATGCCGAGCACGAGGCAGTTCAGCGCGCTGGTCACCGTGATGGCCTGCATGCCGACATGAAACCATTCGCGGTTGGCGGCATGGTTGAGCTTGTTCTTCACGACCGTGAGCGAATGCCAGGCGAGGCTTGCGGTGAGAATGCCGAGATACAGCATCATCCAGCCGAAGATGCCGCGGATCAGCCGGGTGTCGGTCATTTTGGGGTGCGTGCCAATCGGATCGATCAGGGTGCAGGCGGCCATTCCGGCGGCCAGCATGCCGTTGGTGAGCATGGCCCAGGCAAACCAGCGGCCCCAGCGCTTGTGGTTGAGCCCGCCCTTGCGCCCGATCACGGGGACCCAGAAGGCGACCAGCCCGAACGCGCCCACGACAATGTGGACCATCACGAGATGCTCGAACAGCCAGTGGATCATGGATGCTCCCCCGAACACCCGTTGCGGATGGGTGCATCGTAACCACCGGCACCCCATATGTCATTGGGATTTAGCAGACGATCCGTCTGTGCAAGGAGCAGCAGCATGGTTCAGGCCATCTGGAAGGGGACTGTGATTGCGGAGTCCGCCAACACGGTTGTGATCGAGAATAACCATTATTTCCCGCCTTCAGACGTGAAGCGGGAGTTCTTCAAGCCGAGCACCACCACCACGCTCTGCCCCTGGAAGGGCACCGCTCATTACCAGTCGATCGTGGTGGATGGCGCGCAGAACAGCGACGCAGCCTGGTACTATCCCGATCCAAAGAATGCGGCCAATGCCATCAAGGGCCGCATCGCCTTCTGCAAGGGCGTGACCGTCGGCTAGGTGCGCAAGCCTGCGCTCACTCGTTCAGGGTGTAGCGTCCGAGCTTGCAAACGTTGATCGCATTGCGCGTGATCACGTCGCCATCAGCGAAGGTGAAGCGGAAATCATAGATGCAGTCGGGGCGGCGATCGCTCATGTTGACGCTGATCTCGCCCCCCGCATTGAGCACGCGGTTGCCCAGAATGTCTTCTTCCCACTTGTTGACGCGTGCAGGCGAAGCCTGGAACGAATTGAGCTTGACGCTGGTGTTGTTGAACAGCGTGAAGCTGCACACCTCCGCGCCCCGATTGCAGGCCTGTGCTGCGCCAGGAAACATCGCGAGAAGCGTCAGGGCGCCGAGTGTGGCGGAAACAGTTTTCATCATCGTCAAATCCCCCAAAGGCCCTTGAACCCGCATTCACCGGATGGCGCACTCATTTGATGCGCTGGACATACGATTCAGCTCTATTTTTCAGGGACTTCTTCACGCATGGACGGCTCGCCGATGACGCACCTGGCGGGTGAATCGAACGATGGGTCTCTCCGGGTCGATTTCGACCGCCGCCTGCTGCTTCAGTTCCGTGGATCGGTGGTGACTTCGGACGCCGGGTTGCTTGCTTATCGGGAACTCGACGACGCGCTGGGTCTTTCCGCGATGGCGGGCGATGTTCTCGCCGACGCACGCACAGGCAAGAATGGCCGGCACGGCTCTGGTGGGAATGTTGCGGCAGTCCGTGTTCGGAAGGCTCGCCGGTTATGAGGACGT
>JAPLOU010000063.1 GCA_026400535.1 Hyphomicrobiales bacterium | reverse complement strand
GGGGAAACCGGAGAAGCTGGGCGGCGGTCACTCGCTTGATTGGGCCTATCCCCGCGAGTGCGGGGAAACCTTTTTAATGCCTACGCGCCCCGTACCGCGGGAGGGCCTATCCCCGCGAGTGCGGGGAAACCAAGCTTGTTGCGGTGCTGGGGACTGACAATCCGGGCCTATCCCCGCGAGTGCGGGGAAACCTTCAAAGCGGCACCCTGCGCCAGCCTCTCACGGGGCCTATCCCCGCGAGTGCGGGGAAACCAAGTGCCGCTTTGCCTATCCCGTATGCCCAAGGGGCCTATCCCCGCGAGTGCGGGGAAACCTTGTCGATATCGCTGCGGTAATTGCGCGGGAGGGGCCTATCCCCGCGAGCGCGGGGAAACCTTTCTTTTTGACGCTATGGACGATGGCATTGAGGGCCTATCCCCGCGAGTGCGGGGAAACCAACAAGAGCGGCGGCTTGCTGATCTACACGCGGGGCCTATCCCCGCGAGTGCGGGGAAACCTCTGGCGGGTAAGTGCCTGTTCTGCTTCACGATGTCAAACAGCGGCCGTTTACGCGGCGGGAAGTCGGTCAGGGCGCGCGGTTGGCGCGGCGCACCAGCAGCATGGCGTCGTGGGCCACGATGTCGCGTGGCGCCTCGCCTAGCGTGGAGAGGCCAAGCCCGCCATTCGCCGCGCGCTCCGCCCAGGTCATGACGATGGTGCCGCGGCCCAGTTCGGAATGCCAGTCGGACAGCACCTCCCAGACGCGGGCGCGCACCGAGGCGTTCATGCGCGGGTTGGCGTAGACACCGGCCGACAGCTCCAGCATGACCGAGCCGAGGAACCCGCGATAGCGCGGCGCCACATCACGCGTGATGATCACGACCATCGGCATCAGGGTAGCTCCTCGGCGGTGATCTCGCGGCCGATGAGCGCCTTGATGCGGTCGATCATCGAGGCGATGACATCACGCTGGCGGAACAGCCGCGCCGCGCGCTGGCGCGTCAGCCGCTCGACCGGGTCGCGGCCCGTGGCGGCCTCCTTCGCGGCGCCGAAGGCGATGTCGAGCGTGACGTCGTGCCGGTAAAGGTCGGCGATGTCGAGCACAAAGGACTGGCCGGAGTCCTCGTGGATGAAACCGAGCTGGGGAATGGCCGCCAGGCTCGCCACCGCGACGGCGGCCGCGGCACGCATGGCGCTGGCGGCGTGGTTCAGCGCCTGGTTCGGTAGATCGCCGGCGTTGGAGTTGTCGCGGTCATAGTTGCGGCCGCTCCAGCGCACGCCGTGGCGCTCCGCCGCCAGCTGGTAGCTGCGCTTGATGCGCGCGCCCTCCTGCCCGCGCAGCACCTCGATGTCGCGCGTGCGCACGATCTCGCCGAAGCGGATGGCGAACATGGCGCGCGCCACCTCCATGCGCGTCGCGGGGTCGGCCCAGAGGCGCACCTGCTGGCGCGCCAGCGCCGAGCTGTCGGGCATCAGAGGCGGGGCGGTGTAGAACCGCACAGCCCCCTCCCCGATCGCGGCCAGCGCGCAGCCATGGCGGGCGAGCAGCCGCAGCGCATCATGCGTGACGCTGGAGCCCGGGCCCAGCAGCACGATCGACAGCGACTGGTGCGGGATCTGGTAGTCGCCCGCCGCCAGCTCGCCGCCTGCGGTAACGAAGCGCAGGCAGCCATCCTCGACCTCCAGGCGGCCGCGGTCGAGCCAGACCAGCCCGTGGCGGTCGGTGTGGGGGATGCGCGCCTTCTCCAGCCCCAGTCGCCCCAGCAACATGGCTCAGCTCCGCGCCGGCCGGAGCAGCAGCATGCCGTAGCCGTAAGCCCCGTGCCGGCCGACGCCCCCTGCCAGCAGCTTTGCGAAAGCTGCCGGGTCCTGAACCGTCAGCTCCCCATGCAGCGTGGCATCCGGCCTCTCCAGCCGTGTGCCGCCGCGCAGGGCGATGGTGCGCTGATGGCTGACCAGCCGCGTCGCCTTGGGGTCGATGGCCGCCGCCGCTCCCAGCCGCTTGGTCAGCCAGTCACGGTAGACCTCCTCACGCGACGCCCCCCCGGCCTCGGGCAGGCCATCGGGCGAGGCGCGCAGCCGCGCGACCAAGAAGGCGTCCACCTCCGCGCCCTTGGCGTAGGTTTCTGCGCGATGGGGGGGCCTGGCGCGCGCGGCCTCGCGGCTGTGGGCATTTAGCTGCGTCATTAGCCGCATGACCGGGCGCACGCGGACGTCGAACGCAAGCCGACGGCCGGTGGCCCAGCTCTCGGGCATCGTCTTCACGGCCAGCGCCGTCAGACCAAGGATGCGGGCGCTCTCCGGCAGCCCGGCCTCCTCGGCCGTCCGTCGGAGCTCCTCCTCGGCGGTCCCGGTGTAGGCATAGAGGCTCGCCAGGCGCGCCCCGTCGCGCCCCGGCATCAGGCGGAACGGCTGCGCCACGGTCTTGCCGAAGGTCTCGCAGAGCAGATGGTGCAAGGCGCGGCCCTCGTCCGCCTCCAGCCCGCACACCGCGCTCCAGCGCCTGAGTTCGCCCAGGTCCACGGGAAGGCTCAGCATATAAAGCGTGCTCATGCGACCTCCGTTAGGGGTTCGACGCGCCCCTCCACCACCTGCCGCGTGCCGCCGTGCAGGCCGGTGCGCCAGTTGCGCAGGTCGGCGAGGTGGACGACGCGGTCCGCCATTGGCTCGGTCTCCGGCCCCTGCCCGCGCGGCCAGAGCGCGCGCTGGGCGGTGACACCCGGAATACGGCGAAGCGCTTCGTAGGCTGTGGCCGCCAAGACGAAGGGCCTCGCCTGACGGTCCCGCCCCTGGCCAACGATCGGCCGGCTCGGCAGGCAAGGCTTCCGGCCGATGAATAGCGGCCGGCGCGGATGGTCGAGCGCGTGCGCCAGCTCATCGAGATCGGGCGCGCCGGCCTCGGGCTCCAGCCTCAGCACCACGTTGACGCTGGCGTCCATATGGTAGTCGCGCTTGCGCCGGTGAGGATCGTCGTAGCTCGCGCCCGCCCGCTCCTCTACCACGCCCCAGGTGGTCCAGCCGCGGTCAGATTTCTCCAGTTTCGCGTTCTGCATGTCGGTCAGCAGGCCCGCCGCCTGCTCGCGGCGGGCGGCAAACACGAGCCGGTCCTGCAGCGCCTGATGCGCGGCCCAGTCCGGGCGTTCATATCCCAGCGCATTGGCGAACAGGCCGGTGAGCATGGACGCGGCCGGGAAGTCGCGCGTCACGCCGATATGATCGATGGCCACGCCGCCGAACGCAAGCAGCGGTCCTTCCAGTGTGAGGATCAGCCAGCGGTGATCGGGGGTTGGCGGCTCAATCACGGGGCGCCTCGCCCACATATCTGGCCGCCCATTGCGCGAGTGCGCCGAGCGGCATCTTCTCGATCCCTTCAAGCCCGCCGCGCAGCGACAGATGGGCGCGCGCTTCCCCTGTCGCGTAGGCCTCATCGAAGCTCCTCACCTCGCTGGCGAGCGCGGCCACGGCCTTGCCTGCGTCGTGCGGGATCGCCCTTCGGAAAGCGGTCGCGAGCGAGCGCGGCTGGCGCGCGCCGGCCTCGATCAGCATCAGGTCGGCCCGGCCGAACGGCGCGGTCGAACCCAGCTTGGCGCCGGGCGACACCTCGGCGATCAGGTGCACCAGATGGTGGACCACGCGGGCGGCCAGCTCCGGATCACCTCCGCAGTTGCGGATCAGGCCCGGCATGTCAACGACCACATACCCGTAGAACAGGCCGCAGGTCAGCTCGGTCTGCTGGATGGTGTCGGCGCCGCTGTCGTCATCATCGCGCTTCAGGTCATCAACGGCGGTGAAATAATCGCCTTCGGTCTCTGCCGCATGCACCGTGAAGGCGTGCGCCACATAGACTGGCGCCTCGATGTTGGCCTTCGGGTCCGACGTTACCATCCGCCCGAACAATGCGGCGACGAGACCGCCGGGCAGGGCGGCGTTCTCTGCCATGGCCTTAAAGTTCTTGTCCTTCACCCAATCAGCAAGGGCTTTCTCCGCCGCTTTCGCGTCCGCTGAGGTCGCCGCGATCTCCCTGGCACGGGCCGCGAGCCATGTCAGCTCGGGCGCGCCGAGTAGCAAGGTTTGCCGGCTCTTCTTGCCCTTGTCCGCCTTGTCTCCGTAGACAAGCTTTTGAAAGGCCGGTTCCAGCGTTTTCACGACGTCATCCGGATACGCGCCGCGCAGTGGGGCGATCACCTTCTCGCTGACCAGCTCGCGCGAACGGAAGCTATCGACATAGCCGGCCACATTCTGCAGCGCGTGCGGATCGGTCTTGGCCATCCGCCAATGTCGCTTCAGGCATTGCGACGAAATCCGCGTGCGACTTGCATCGCCATATTGCAGCCGCTTCGCCTGGCCGGTGTCGTCGCGGTTCAGGAGGGCGGCTGTGTAAGAGTGCAGCGTGTGGATCTGCAGGAAGCGGGGCGCGGTCATGCGGCGTCGTCCTTCGTGTTGGTGAGCTTGCGTATGGTGTCGAAGTAGTGGCGGGCGAGGTTGCGTGTGGGCGTCACATCGTTGGACCAGAGAAGGCAGGCGAGATCGACGCAGTTGACGCCGTCATGGCCCTTGGCGGCGAGCCAGCGGACCATGGTCTCCAGCTCGTCGGCGCGTGCGGCGAAGGGCCTCGCCAGAAAGCGCAGCAGCCGTGTTTCGGGGTAGCCGGCCGTGGCGAGCGCCTGGCCGAAGGGCGTCTTCGTGTCGTGCAGCCGTTTGCCGCCGGGCTCGCCCTTCGGCGTCAGCAGCGCCATCAGATGGACCAGCATCAGGCCGGATTCGTCCGTGCGCAGGCGCACCTGCTGATTGAGCGCCAGCTTCCAGAAGTCGGCCTCGCCCGGACCATCGACCTTCATGCGCCGCAGGCGCGCCAGAGGGCCGGTCTCGAGCTGAACTATCGCAAGCGCGAGGTTGAAAATCGCGTCCTTCAAGGTTGGAGCATCATCGTCATCAAGCGGCATCGGCATCGCTCCTTTCGTCGATCAGGTCGCTTCGGAAACTCTTCATCACCATCCCGAACAGCGCGCCGCGCGCGTTGTTCTCGGCCTTGGGCCGGATCAGCGATCCGCAGGGCATGGTTGGCAGCGCTCCCTCGAAAATGGTTTTTGTCTTCCCCCAGAGCGCGCGCAGGAATGCCTTCCGCTCCGCTGCTCGGGCATCCTCATCCGCGGCGGCATGACGGCGCCAGAGATGCATAAAGAAGATGGCGTCGGCGAAGCGATCCAGCGCGTCACGAGGGGCTTGAGCGTGGGCGTTGAACTTCTTGCGATTGATGCTCTGCGCCTCACCTTTGGCGATAGCGAGCACGAGCGCGTAGTTTAACGCCTTGTCGAACACCTTGATCTCATTGATCAGCTCAACGGCGGCCGCATGCATGGTCAACAGGCCGTCAAGCGAGGCCATCGCCCTGCTCGCCCCGCGCGACAGAGGCACCAGACGGCTGCGGAAGCCCCCGGTCTTGGAGTTGCCCCGCGCCAGTGCCTGCAGGACAAGCGTTTGCGGGGTGTCCTCGGTTTCAGCCCGCGTCGGTTTGGCTAGCAGCGGCAGCTCATACCCGCCGGAGAATACCAGCTCCACCACCGTGGCGAAGCCGAAATCGCCTTTCTCACCGAGCGTGAAGCTCTCGCTGCGGGTCTTGTGAACCGGCGCCCAAGGGTCGCCGAGGACGCCCTTGAAGGCCTTGGCGTCGATGCGGGTAGCCTCGGACATGCCCTTGACAGCGCTGAGCCGGCCGTGAATCTGCTGCAGTCGCACCCGCCGGCACACCTCTATGAACCATGGGTCAAGTTGGTCCGCGAGCAGCTGCGCGCGCTCTGGCCAGTCGGCGAGCCATGTCAACCCAAGCCCGTCCGTCTCCCGGAAGGCGGCATGGTCACGGGCCTTAGGCGAGGTCAGCAGGATTGACAGGTCGCGCCGGAACCATGCACCGGGCCGTGGCGCCTGGTCATGCCTGGCCGGCGTCGGAACCAGCGTGAGCATAGGGCGCGAGGACCAGCCGCCGTTCATACGGGCAATGCCCTGGTTGTCTCTGCCGCCATAGCCCTCCCCGGTCTGGAGCGAGATCAGCGCGAAGATCCAGTCCTGCGCCGCCCCTTCCTTTGCGATGGACTGCTTGAGGTCGTGGTTGCGGGAGGTGATCAGCAGGTCGAGCGCGTCGGGTGTCGGGACATCATTCTTCAGCGCGACGCCGGCCGGAACCGGCGGTTGCAGGAAAGCGGGCTTGGTCCAATCGTCCACGACCAGCCGCCACGGCTCGTCATCGGGGCAGTCAGGCGTCAGGCGACGCAGGATGTCGCGCCAGATGTTCTCATCGGTCGGGATGTCCTCGCGGCCCTCGCCATGAAGCGCAAGGCCGCCCAACTGGACGCAGAACATGTGGAGTGGCCCGCCCTGATGCGGTCTGCAAGCGGGGACGCCGTCGATCGCGTCGCGGGACAGCGCGGCCAGGAAACCGGGCAGCGTCAGCGGGCCAAGTGGGCGAGTGTCGATGAGCAACTGGGTGAGCAGATTCGAATCGAATGCGTTCATGCGGTTACCCTCTCCAACCCGTTTCGCCCGTAAACAAAGCGCGCCTTGCCGACCTTGATTTCGATCTCGTCGGCTCCTCTCCCGGCAGCTACCACCGCCTCCTCCGGCGGCGCCACCCGCCAGTGCGCCGGACAGGTCAGGCTGCTGACCAGCTGGCCAAACGGCCCCATCGTTCCCGGCGCCAACATGATCCGCGCGCCCTCCGCGCCTAGACGTGTGCGCACCTTCTCGTCGTCACAGGGAAACCTCAGCTCCGAGAACGGCTCATCGACCGCCAGGCGCATCAGCCTTCCCGCCTGTGCTTCGGCGATGTCCTTTCCATAGACACTGTGCCAGTAGCTCTCCCACGCCTTCCCCTTTTCGGCGCTGAGCGCGGCGATCATGTCCGGATGGGTCGCGCCTTCGACCAGCATCCGGTTCATCGCCGGAATGTTCCAGACCCGGTGGGCCTCGATCAGCCGCCGCGTCAGCTCGCAGGCATGCAGGTTGCGGTAGACGCCGCCGCCATCGCGAAACTGGCCGATCCCGTTCTCGAAGGCCGGCGCCGCCAGCCGGTCGAGCCCGCCCTCCGGCGTGAGGACCACACAGGTCGCGCGCCCGAAGCCGGGCGGCCGCGGCAGCGCGTGGCGATGCAAGCGGCCGATGCGCTGCAGCAGCACGTCGGACGGGCACAGATCGGTGACAAGCGCATCGGCGCAGAGGTCGAGCGACTGTTCAAGCGTCTGGGTCCCGATCACGATCACCCCGCCGTGCGGGCGCTTGTCGGCGTCCTTTGACAGGGCCGCCTCGACGCCATGATCGAGCAAGGCCCTGTCTTCCGGCGCGAAGCGCGAATGGTGCAGCGCCGGCCCGCCCGCCACCTGCCACAGCAGATGCGCCGCCCCCATGGCCCGCACCGCCTCGAACGCCGCCAGCGCCGCCGTCACCGTGTTGCGGATCATCAACACGCGCGCCCCGCCCCTGGCCATCGCCACCGCCTCGGTGGCAGCGACGTCGCCGCTCCAGCCGGTCGCGAGCCTGATCGCGACCTCCTTTCGGCGGTCACCCGCCGCGACGGGCTTGAGCCCGCCGCGGCGACCCCATACTGCCGGATAGGGCGTGGCTTCTGCCTCCGCGACAGAGGGCGGCTGCGCGCGACGGCTGTGCAGCCATTTCTCGCGCGCCTCAGCACCTAGCGTCGCCGACATCAGCATGGCATGGCCACCCACCACCAGATGGGCGTCAATCAGCTGGCTCTGGACCGCGGTCATGTACCCGTCGCTGGCGTGGACCTCGTCGATCACCAGCAGCGAGCGCGCCAACGCCGCATGGCGCAAATGCGCGTGCTTGACCTGCAGGGCGCCCAGCATGGCCTGATCGACCGTGCCAACCGCAACCGGGGCGGCGAGGAAGCGTCGCGCACTCTCCGCCGCCCAGCGCGACAGACGTTTCTCTTCATCCGGGTTGTCATCCCACCGCACCTGAAAATCGGGCAACGACTGCGCCACATGGTCGCCGGCCTTGAGATAGCCTGGGACTGCCAGCACGGCTTCCGGCGCGCCTTGACCGAACATGTCGATCATGGACCGGTTCACTCGCCCCTGCAGCTGCTTTGCCGCTGCGCGCGTGGGCACCGCGAAGTACAGCGCGTCCACCAGGCCCGCCTGGAACAGGCGCGCGAACCGCCAGAGCGCGGCCTCGGTCTTGCCGGATCCGGTCTCCGCCTCCAGGATCACCAGCGGATCGTCGAGCGGCCATTCACCGATCGCCATCTGGGCGCCGCGGGCCTCACGTCCGGGTGCAATAGCTGCGAAGGCGGGCGGATGGTCGAGACGCTCACGCCAGACGCTGACGTCAAGGCCGATCCCGCTGATCGCCTGAGCCGCCCTTTGCCTCGCGACGCCGATATAGCCGGCGTCGAGGGTGGGCACGAAGGGAAACGCGGCGCGATTGGAGCCTATCCAGTCGGCAAGCGCGACGAGACCGCAGAACAGATGCTGGAAACGCGGGGTGTGAGGCAGCGGGGCGCCACCCGCCGCGAAAGCCGCCGGAAACCAGGACGGTAGAAGCTCACCGATCGCACCCGCCTCCGCCGCCGGATCGTAGCCAAGCCGGGCGCCGGCGGACCAATCCTGCCGATGCATCGGTTCATCTGGCACCGGCCGCCCGTGATGCGCGAATACCGCCGACATCAGGTCCGTCAGCGTGTCCTGATCGCCCCAGCGGAAGATCGTCTCAAGGTGCAGGGCCTTGGCGATAGGACGGGGGCCTTGGCCCAGCATGACAGCCGCGCCCTCACCGCAATGGCCGTGGCGGACAATGCCGGAATTCGGCCACCGCTTCGCCTGAAAGCCCGGATGCAGCTTGCCGATGTCGTGCAGAAAGCAAAGAACGGCGAGGCGCGACACTGTCGCGTCATCTAGGCTCCCGTCCGCCGCCGCCTCAAGCCGCGCACGCCAGACCGGCGTCGCGGCGAGTGCCTCGAAACAGGCGGCCACATCGGCGCAGTGATGCGCCAGATGGTGCCAGTCCTCACCGTCAAACTTGGCCCAGGGGACGGCCAGACGCGCTTCTGAAGATGGAAAGGCTCGCGATGCCAGCATTCGATCATGCCGTTCAGGTGAAGAATAACATTTTGGCGTAACGCGTGCCGGACCTTCGAGAAAACCCGCTGTCGAGTTTGCACTCACGGCGGTCTCAAATCTGAAGTGCATCACCGAGTTTCGATAGCTCATCCATAAACACTTCCTCTGGCGTTTGGAAGCCCAGGACGGCGCGCGGTCTGGTGTTGAGGCTATGGGCGATCCTGCCGGGGTCGCGTTGGTTGTCGATGGTGCTGAGATCGATGCCCTTGAGCAGGTACTGGCGGACGAGGCCGTTCAGGTTCTCGTTGGACGGCCTTTGCCAGGGGCTGTGCAGATCGCAGAAATAGACCGGCATCTTCAGGCGGCTCGTCAGCTCCTTGTGGCAGGCCATCTCCTTGCCCTGATCATAGGCGAGCCTCCGGCGCATCATCTTCGGGACTTTGGCGAAGGCCCTGGGGGAGTTGTCAAGCCGCCTGCCGCGTGGTGCCGGGGCGTCCGCTTGCCTCAGCGTCCTACGACAAAGAGGTTAGTATTGGCCGCCGGTCCAGGTTCAACTTTGCGAGCTGATTGTCACCTAGACGCTGCCAGCTCGGCAACAATCATCCGGAGTTACGACTTGCGCTTCCGAACGATCGCGACGACGGCACTCGGCGACCTTGCCGGAGAGCCAGGATCCAGTGCCGCCGCTGTCTGTTAAATCCGACAGCCCGTGACACAACGCGCCGTGATGTCTGATCGGCTCTCGGCCTATACGGGGCGCCGGACACGGGGCACCGGACTGCTTTCAGCAGATCAAGAGCGGTCATCCTCCAGATCTGGCCGACCACATGCCCGGTTCTAAGCCAAGCCGACAGCCATCATGCGCCGGGCCTTATCGACAATCGAAATGTTCACGGGCAATAAGCTCATGATGTGGCTCACCACGCACGCCGCCTCCGGTGCGGTTTCCCTATGACGATACTGCGCTGAGGAGGGCGTAATTCATGAAAACCTGTGTTTGGGAAGGCCGCCCCGCCATCTGGTCACCGGGCGAAGCATGGGCCGTCGTCAAGGACGCCTGGGATCGCGTCGATTCCGCAGACGTTGGCGTGTCGGCCCGGCTCGTCAGCGTCGAGGAGTTCAAGAGATTATTTCCCGATTTGCCAGAACTGCCCAAGGCTGCCTTCCAGTCGTCCGACAAGCCGGCGGCCGAGGCCGGTGCGGCGTCCCTGTGACCACCCTGCTCTGCCCAGTCCAGTGCTATCTCGCCGGCCCGTTTTGGCCGCGCCAGCAGCCGCGCTGAACCTTCCCTCTATCATCAGCCTAAAACACAAACGCCCGTCAGCGGGCTTCCCTGTGGCTCCACGGCTCTTCTGGGCAACTTACCTGCAGAGTAACTCTCACGTTCGATCAGGGCGAGGAGATGGCCCGCCTCAAGGAGTTGTCCAGCCGCCTGCCCCCGCCCCCGGAATCCTTCATCTTGGCGATCAGGGTGTAGCGGCTCTTGCGCTCGACCAGCGTGCCGATGGCGCCGGCATTGGCCGCGCCCTTGACGAAGTCGCCTTCCCAATCGCCGCGGGGCGGGGCACCGATCAGGTCACACGTGACGCCAGCGGACATGATGGTCTAAATGCTTTCAGCATTACCTGTCATCGTTCGCTCGCGCGTAGCCGCGCACACGATCTCGATAGCTTCCGCGGTTGAGCCCGCGGTTGCGGACAGCTTGCCAGCCGAGCGAGCGCATGACGCGCGCAAGGCGGTGCATACGACCCGCCCTGCCCTTCATGGGCACTTCCAGATGATCGAAGACCTCATGTGTGGAAAGCCGTTCAACGCCATCATGCCCGGTATGCCCCTTGAGGTTCTCGAGTTCCGTGAGCCAGGGGTCATCGCCGCTCGACCCGCGAGCGGCGAGTGCATGTGACCGTAGAACCTGCATGAATGACGGTTTCGTCATGTCCCTCTCCACCTTGCCGATTTACTAGCACCGCCAAATAATTGCGCCGGCCATTTCGATGGCCGGCGCTGGTCATTACGGCCACTCGGGCATTTGCCAGACGCAGCCGCCCTCGAGGCCTTCGAGTGGCGTCGGCGGATAGCACCTGAGGAGCTCGCAATCGGTGGCCACCCGATCGGGCAGCATGTCGGAGGCAAGCGCACCCGCAGCAAACTCCGCGAAGCGCGGGTGCTTGCTATATCCAGAGGCTTCCCACGAGCGGGCATACAGCGCGATCAGATAGTCGATGGCCCGCCCGGTTCCCTTCAGTTTCTCGCGTTCCTCGTAGTTGACAGGCAGCTCGGGGGCAAATGCAGGGCGTTCGCGCTCGAACCACCTGCGCGCGCTCAATGCCGCGGCGGCGGCATCCATCTGCTCGGCGCGGCTGTCGAGCCCCTGCACCCACGAGTCTCCAGTAACGGGGTTGCGCCGGAAAATGCTTCTGCCTGCAGCGGCATCGGCCTGCGCGAAGAGGTCTTCCAAATCGTATATCATGATAGTCTCCATTTTAGTCTGCCAAACCGGCAGCCTGGTTACGATCGCCCGCCTCAATTCCCCCCGTACCCCCCAATGCGACTGAGGCGTCGCCCAGGAGGGCGAGCCTCGCCGCTTCGCCATGGTTTGCCCCAGTCTGACTGAGTGCTGACTGAGGCGACTGAGGCGTTTGGGCGGCGGAGGGATTGAGGTTTGCCAATGCTCTGCCTGCATTCGTGATAGCAAGCCCGAGCCTTTCCTGCGGTCCGCGACCACCGCCGCGGGTAATCTTGATGTATTCCTCAGTAATGAGATGCCGGCTGAGGAGGCTGTCGATCAACGCCTTGACGTTCAATTCGGCGGTGGTACCCGACAGGCCAAGGTTGCCTGCCAGTACCGTCGGCGCATACCGATCGCGCGCCTGCTTCTTCATCGAAAGTGGGGGCGATGCAGACGCGATCGCCGTGAGCGCAGTAATGATATCACTCGGCGGGAATACGTTGGCCGCCGGGCTTGGCGTGAATGGCGCGACGACCTGAACATTATCCCCGGAGGGGTACTCAGGCGTGCCGTTGTTGAGGTGAACGCTCGTCAGCTCGTACCAGCGGTCCTCGCTGCTCGGCGGAGACAGATTGCCCTTGACCCCGGTCAGCCGGAAGTAGCGCGGCGCATCGGATGGCATAACGCCGACCTTGCCTGCGTCGCCCGGCATAAGAGTTTCGATGCTCAGCACCGCGCGCGCCGAGTTGACCAGTGCGCTGGCACCCATCGCAGCTTCCTGCGACGCCAGATCGCGCCCCTTGCCGGTGTGATGAGCGATCAGGACGGCGGCGTCGTACTCCACAGCGATGCTCGTCAGTGTAGCCATGAGCTCTGTCGCCGCAGCGTTGTCATTGAGCGTGTGTGCTGACAGGTTTGCGAGCGGGTCCAAGATGATTACGCTTGGGCGATGCTCTCCGATGAGGGCGCGAAACTGTGCCAAAGCTTCCTTGTTTATTCTGTGGTTGCCCTTCTGTGACGCAAGGAGCGTCAACCTGGCCGTATCGACGCCTGCGAGGCGCAAGCCGTCCACATCGGCGTCAGTGAGCTTGTGGTGCCGCAGCGCCGCCCGGGTCCGCCGTCCGATCTCCTCCAGCCCGTCCTCGGTGTTGAGGTACAGGACGCGGTGCTTGCCGCCGTAGACTTTTGCGCCCATCAACGAACGGCCGCTGGCGCACGCCAAAGCGATGCCGATCAGCAGTGCGGTCTTACCTTTGCCGCCGGGCGATACCAGAAGTGTGCACACCCCCTTCATCAAGTCCGTGCCATGTATCCACCGCCGCGGTGGTGGCGATAAGGGGATGTCCGAAATCGGGGAAGCGCGAAGAGCCGGGCTGGGCACGGGCGCGTCATAGCTGACACGGTCCGCCAGGTTGAGGGGGCTCTTGGTCATGTCGCGCACAGCGCACGTCGCACAGTGCCGGCAGCCTGCGTTCTCGATGGCCCTGCAGGATGGCCAGCCGAGGCTCTTGGTTTCGCGCTCCATCCGCTTGCGCTCGTAGCGCGCGACGGTTTCTGCGGGGTCGTAGCCGGGGTGTCCTCTGGAGATCAGGTGTGCGGTCTCGAGCCCGCCCTCGTCGAACGTGCTTGCGAGCACGGAGAGGTGCCACAGCGGCTCATTGAACGCTTTGCCGCCCGTGGCGAAGGCTTCTTCAAGAAACCCGCAACTGGCTCTTGCAGTGGCGAGGATGATGGGAACAGCCGTATGGCTGCTGGCTCCCGAAGTGGAATTCAGCGCGGATGAATTTGTGGCCCCACCTTGCGGCATCGTCGCTCTGAGCACCGCGGCGAGTTTACCCGGAGAGTAATCGGGCCCGGGCTTGCTTGCCATCGTGACCGGGCTAGGTGGGGTGGTCTTGAAGTTGAAGGTATCCGGCACGCGCAAAAGGCGCGCCGAGTCGACCGTGACGGCCGTATCGCAGATCAATCCATGCCGCCTCGTGGCCTCAGCAAGCGCATCGGCGATCGGCTTCCACTGTTCCGGTGGGAGATCCTGGTCGAATGTCCAGTAGACGTGCAGTCCCCCCGAACCTGATTTGACTGCCAGCGAGGGGGGAGGCAGGCCCGCAGCCCTGCAGAAAGCAATGAGCGCCTGCGACGCTGCGCGGGTATCCTGATAAGCGCCCGGCTTGACATCGATATCCAGATAGATCGAGCGCAGTGCAACGGCGCTCTTTTGCGAACGCTTCGCAGAGCGGACGACGCGTCCGTCGACATTTCGGGTCTCCGCAACACTCTGCGATGACATACAGACATAGATATCGCCGAGCGCGGTGCTGCTCGCCATGATCAGGCGGATATGTTCGAGCGCCTCCTCGACCGCCTCGACGGCGACGCCGTTCCAATGCCGCTTGCCGTTTGGGTCGACGTTGGCACTTGGATAGTGGATATTGACATAGGCACCGCCCGCCCCGAGCGTCGGCCAGGGCAATACGTGCTCAAGGTAAGTACGGGCATTGATAAGCTGCTCAGACGCCATAGTCTTGAACTCAGCCCTTGGCGGCACAACGGCTGGTGCAGGAGGCTTCGCGCTCGGGCAGCGTCGCGGCGAAGGCTTCCAGTGCGGAGGCAGGGATCATCGTCTTGGTGCCAAGGCGGACCGCCTTGATCTCGCCATCCCTGAGAAGGGCAAAGAGCTTCGTCCGCCCGATGCTGAGGCGGCATGCTGCTTCGTGGGTGCTGCAAAGAATCTTGTTCACGTGGCGTCTCCTCAGGCCGCTCGCCACCGGTGGCGAGCGGCAAAAGGAACGCAGATCATGACGACCTTCGCATTGGAGAATAAATAGCTGGGACTAACGAGATAGCCGAAGGTCGTAGGGCACCAGCGCTGAACGGAGCCGTGGGAGAAGCACCGTCAAGGCGAACTCAAGTTCTCCGGCGCGTGCTGCTGCTGCGACGCATATCTTTTCGGGTGGCAGGCCCTGGCCCCGCGCCTGTTTGGGATATAGGGAGATCGTCCAGGCATCCGCCATCCAGTCCAGCCACCCGGCCTCCAGAGATCCACGACGAGACCAGCGCGTGTACTTGTCTTGCAGCCTTCTCGCGATCGAGTCGTATTCTCTCATGCCTTCGATCGGTTGAAGCGTAATCTCGCGGATCGGCCCTTTGGATAGCCTTTTCGGCGTTGGAAGCTTGCGCCCAGAGGGGCTTCGCCCTGCTGGAGGGCTATGCGTCAACGGGTCGTCGCTAATCACCTCGTATTCAACGAGCGCGGCAAGGCGGCTCGCCATCCATCGTGACGGCCACTTTCCATTCTTCTTGACGCGCGTCATGTGGGCATGAAGCAAAGCGACGGCGTACCGGTCGGGGTCGGACAAGAACGCCTTTTGTGGGCGGCCTCGCTTTGTCTGCTGGTTCATGATGCCGGCACCCCTCTGACATGGCTCGCCCAGGCTTCCATCAACTCCCGCCGCTTCTCGAGCGCGTCGCCGCGGCGGTAGGCGCGTTCCGTGGCGTCGCCCACGAGATGCGCGAGCGCAGCCTCGGCGACCTCGCGGGGAAAGGGCGTGCACTCGCCTGCCCAGTCTCGGAAGCTCGATCGGAACCCGTGCACCGTGATGTCAACACGCCCAAGGCGGCGCAACATCATTTCCATGGCCATGTTTGACATCGGGCGTCCACCGCGTGCGCCAGGGAACACAGGACAGTCGCGACCGTCGTGAACACGTAGCCGCTCCATTTGCTGAAGCAGATCGACCGCGCATGAGGACAATGGTGCGCGATGCTCCCGTCCGCCCTTCATCCGGCCGGGAGGCACGATCCAGAGCGCACGGGTGATGTCGACCTCGCCCCAGGTCATGCCGTACACCTCGCCCGATCGTGCCGCGGTCAGAATTGTGAACTCAAGGGCGCGGGCAGCGACGGCCTCGCGACTGCGCAGAACCGCGACGAAGGCAGGAACCTCATCATAGGGCAGCGCTGCGTGATGCCCCCTTGTGAGCATCTGTCGGCGAGGAAGCACGTTCGCAAGATGGCCGCGCCACGCTGCAGGGTTCTCTCCATCGCGATAACCGAGTGTCTTGGCATAGTTCAAGACCCGCTCGATCCGCCCGCGAAGGCGTGACGCTGTCTCTGGCTTCGTTTGCCAGATGGGCTTCAGCACGGCGAGGACGTCCACCGTATCGATCGCGCTGATCGGCCGTGGCATGAGGAGGGCGGCGTCACTTGCGAGCGTATTCTGCCACTGCTGCCGGTGCTTTGCATTCCGCCACTCCGGGGACAGCGCGTCCACGAGCGCCGTCGCCATCTCGCCAAAGGTCGGTGTGAGCACCGGTTCAGCTGGCGGCGCTAGAGCGGCCTCTCGGTTGTCAATAGGATCGATACAGTCGCGCACGAGATCGCGAGCCGCACCGGCAGCAGCACGCGCCTGGGCTAGAGAAATGCCGCCGCTTCCTGCCGGCCCCAGACCCATGTCCCGGCGGCGGCCCGCGAGCATGTACCGGAACACCCACTTCTTGAATACCGACTTCTTGGACTCGTTAAGACCCACGAGAAGATACAGGCCGGCGCCGTCGCCGTAGCGGCCCGGCTCGCTTATGGTCTCGACTTGTCGCGCAGTAAGCTTATTGATCGTCTGCGGCACGTTCGCTCCTGCGTCCCACACCTCGTCCCACATATATGGTGTGGCTTAGGGCGAACTGCAATGACCGCAAATGAACTCTGGAAAACATAACTCCTTGTATAACAAGACTTATACCAGATAACTCCGGACGTCAGCAAACCGCTATGAACGATAATTCTACGGACACCCCTTCCGCCATAAATTCTGATTTCCTTGGTCTTTTTTGGCCCTTTTTTGATCGATCCGCCAATCAGCCCCACATAGAGAAAATGGGACCGGTTCGGGTCCACGAAGCGCCAGGGCGAATAATATCCAAGTGATCCGTGCTGACAGAACATGGGAAAGCACGATCACTGTCGCAGAGCTTACCTTGGACCGACTCCGCAAATGTGAGAGGGCGTACGAACGCAGATCACTTATCATAACAGCCGTTTCGACAGCAAATCCATGGCGTTTGTTCGCCGATGGCCGGGGCGCCCGAAACGGTTTCTGGGAAGCCCTGTCGGGTGCTTCCGTTTGACAGAGCAACTCTGCCAAAACGCGGGCGGCGGGATCGCCCCGACCAACGGAAGCCGATGCGCGACTAGGGCTTCAGGCCCCGCGTCGTCTTGAGCAGCATTTCGCTCCAGTAGGGCGCATTCGACAGCAGGATCCGCCCTGGGCCGCGATAGACGCGAAGAAGCTTCTCGCCTGACAGCCAACTCGAAAGGTAGCCGCGCGACGGACGCCTGAGGTAGAATCGAACACGGCTGCTGCGCGCGATCACCGCGCGGCCCTCGACTGCCAGCTCCTCGTCGCCGAGCTCGATCTCCTCGACCGGCCCTGGCGCGTTCAGCACGACCTTACCCCTTCCCGAGACCCGGGTATGGAAGTCAATCAAGCCCGCGCCCGTCCAGAAGGCGTTCATAACTCTCTCGCGTTGGACCTCCACGGACACGCTGGCCTCGGAAGCCCAGTACGCGCCGCGGTCGAGGATCCAGGGCTTCTCGTTGATCTGGAAGGCATAGTAGCCGCCCAGCGTAGGCTCGAGAAAAACGTCGCCCGTACCCCGAAAGGTCGGACGAATGGCGGCTTCGGCGGACAGTGAGGCGCGGAAGAGGGCGAGTGGGCCGGGAATAGACGCCGACATGGAGACCGCGCCGCGCATGTAGGACAGAGCACCCGCCTCGGTCCGAATCGCCTCATCGCGCAATATAGCGCGCACGAAGCGAATGTTCTCCAATGTCTCGATCTCGAAGTCGGCCATCCAATTCGCCTGTTAGTCGAGGGCTCATGCCAGAGAATCATCGTTGGACGCCGCGCTGACGCGACGCTTAGTTCGTAAGGCCCAGTTCCCGGTATGCCCGGAGCGCGCCGGGATGAAGCGGCGCGACAATCGCGTCCTTCATCATCTGCTGTGGCGTAAGGCCCGCCAGAGCCGGGTGGGAGTGGCGCAGGTCGTCGATGTTTCGAAGGATAGCCCTCGTCATCGCGTAGACGATGTCGTCGCCCATGCCGGCCGTCGTCACCAGCACGGCGCGAACGCCAAAGCTCGGCAGCTCGGCCGGTAGTCCGTAGGCCGTGGCCGGTATCGTGCCGGTCTGGAAATGCGGGACGGCGGCAGCGAGCCTGTCGATCGCGGCGCCCGCCACGGGCACGATCCGCGTGTCGCATGCGTCGAGCGACCTGCGTACCACGGCAGAGGGATGGCCGACGAGCAGCAGGACGGCATCGAGCTGGTCGTTGCAGAGCGCAGTGAGCGCCACGTCCGGCTTCAGCTCGCTGAGCACTGGCCGATCGACTACGGACCAGCCGGCGGCGTCTTCAAGGGCGCTCCACGTGGTCCGCGAGCCTGACCCGAGAACGCCGGTGTTCAGGCGCTTTAGGCGCAGATCGTCGAGGCTCCCGATGCCAGAACCCGCCCGCGCGACGATGGTGATCAACTCGGGATGAAGCGACGCGACAGAGCGGAGCGAAGGCTCTGGCCGGCCGGCGAACGGCCCGCGCCCCGCAAATGCGTCGGACGCGGTGTCGGATTGTACCATGGCGAATTCGAGCTCGCTCTGGCGCAGCTTGGTCATGTTGTAGACCGAGCCGGGGGTCGACTCGACGCCGCAGCGCGCCGTGAGCGGAGCGGCAGTCCGGTTGAACAGGCGGCAGATCGCACGGCCCGCCGGGAAGTACACGCCGTTGACGGCGCCGGTGCCCAGCGACAAGTACGTCATGTCCTGGGCGGCGGACGGCCGGGCCGAGGCTGTCAGCGCGCCGATTACGAGCAGCGCACACGCTGCCGCGCCGGCCAGCCCGCAAGCCACGCGCTGCCCGCGCCTCATGGCGTCTCGTCCCATTTCATCACCTGTTCGTAGATGGCGCGGTAGGCGTCCGGCCCGACGTTGACCGCCCCCTGCAGCGGATGGTCCAGCGAGAAGATCAGGAAGATCATCACGCCGAGGAAAAACGACACGATTCCGCTGAGGATGAGCAGTGGCATCAGACGGATGTCGAGCATCCACAGAAACAGGATGTTGAAGGCCGCCCCGATGAAGACGACGTACCACAGCACCCCTGGAATGGATGACGTCACCCCGGCCAACCGTTGCTGGCGGAAGGTGATGAGCGTGTTGAAGGAGCGCAGCACCTCGCCGTGGAAGATGTCCTGCCCCTTCGTCTCGGGGTTGTAGGACAGGAGTTGAGAGCGCAGCACTTCGAGCCTGTTCTCGCCGCCCCGGGGCACGACACCGTTGCGGTGCGCTGGCCAGTCCTTGTTGATCACGTAGAGCGTGTAGTCGCGCAGCATGCCCTGGACCTCGCTGCGCAGCGGCTCCTGATAGGCGTCGCTCGAGCGGTAGATCGTCGACAGAGTCATCGCCTCGCGGTTGGCGAAGTCGCTGACGTCCTTCGTGCTCTGGTAGGCGGCAACGGAAAGCAGGCCGAGAAGCAGGCCGTAGAACAGGCTGAAGCCCGAGCTGGCATACGTGACGAGGGTGTTCGTGTTCTCTTCCCGCCAGAACCAAGGGCGCAGTAGCGGCCTGACGACAATTATCCCGATCCACGTCACTGCAACGAAGAATCCGGAGAAGTACAATGGCGCCCAGTCGACTGGGAGCTGGGCCAGGAAAGTCTCTATCCGCTCGATCATGGAAGCCTGACGACGGGAGAAGTGAGAACGTGCCCCATCCGCTGGGCGCACCTCGCACTGAGCATACGATGGCGGGTCGGTCAAGCCGACGTTCCGCCGGAGCCCAGGGTGCTGAACTGGGGTTGCCGCTCGGGGTAGCATTTACGCTGTGGGTCAGATTCAAGGTCCGGATGCAAATAGAGGCGTCCATGGACCTTGGCGATCGCGGGTGCGGCGCATCCGCTGCCGGAGTGATTGCTGTTGGTGGCGTGGGGGGGCATCGGGTCCTATGTCGACTTCCAAGAGATCGTTGCGTGGGGTTAGGACAGCCTGCCTTTCTGCGCCGATTGTTGGCCTGTCATCAAACGATCCCAAACTAGCGCGCTGCGCATCCTGTTGAACCGGGTTGACCCGGGACTGTTTGCGGCTCTGTCCAGTCTTGGGCGGCGATGCGTCAGCGCGATGCGCCGGCGTTTGTCGCGATGAACGGCGAGACCTGCCGCGGCAGTCATGATCAGGGGAACGGCCATGAATGATGCGACATAACGGTCGGAGTTGAGAGATAATTCCGACACGGTCCCCTTTTCGGACCCCGACGCTTCGCAAGCCACCGGCCGGGCGGGTAACGCGGTCCTGGAACTGGTCAAAGGTATTGCGTCTGGCGCAGCATTTGGTCGCCACTGCAGCGGGCTGGCGGGCCATGGCGCGGTGCAGAGCTTGGGTGATTTGCACGGAGAGCCTCCGTTTGGCTGAAACGATGTGTGATGGAGAGCGCACTTTGCATCCCGGCTCACGAGAGCGCCCTTAATCGACATGAATCTTTGGGACGTCGTGGCGGAAGCGTTACGAACCACCCGCATGTGCGCGCCCACGCCACAATTATATGTAGGGCTAGACTTTCGTGGGAACGGAGAGGCCTCAAGAGCCTGATCGATTTTCTGCTAACGTCCAGCGTCTTCTTTGCCGGCACATGCGAGCACTCCACCAACTGTCGCTTCCATCAACGCCGGCTGAACCATTTGCGAATAGATCACGTGTCGTCGCGAACACCAGGGCCAGCCAGAAGGGAGTGGATGAAATCCGGGATTTTTAGTCCGGCCTTAACCTTGTCCTCCAGCGCGACCTCAGCCTTGCGGACTCCCTCCAAGGCCGCGATCACCGCATCAATACGCGCAAAAGGAACCACCACCACGCCATCCAGATCGCCAACCAGGATATCACCCGAAGCGATTGGAACACCTCCCAGTGTCACTGGCAGGCCAACGGTTCCAGGCCGATTGCGAACCGGCGAGTTCGGCGTCACGCCGGCCGCGTGACAAGGCAGGCCGACGCCCCGAATGCCGGGAATGTCGCGCACGCACCCGTCCGTGACGAAAGCCACAACGCCACAATTCCGCATCATTCCCAGCAGCAGATCGCCGATCACTGCCGTGCCCATATATCCGTCCGTCGCCGCCACGATTACGTCGCCGGGCTCGGCGAGATCGAGCGCCGCGAAAGTCGCAAGATTGTCGGCGGGACCGGGGTGGCTGGTGAGCGCGATGCCGCAGAAATGCGCCTGCTCAGGGATGACCGGCTTGATCGACCAGGGCAGCCCACCGCGCCCACCCATCGCATCCACCAAGTGACCTGTCATGGCACCATGCAAGGCACCGACCTGCGCGCGGCTGGGTCGGGTGAAGCGGCGGCGCATGGTGATGAGCGGCGGATCTTCGATCATGGACAATCTCCTCGAAAAAGATTTCGTCCCCGCCGTCCTTGCGCGCGGAGTTGCTGTATTCTCGCTTGCCGGATTGAAGGCGTCCATGTCTGATGAACGGCAAGCGACCTAAAATCGTATCGGAGGATCAATCCTTGTCCTGCCCAACGGCCTCAAAGCGGTGAGCAACGGTCCAGAGCCAGGCTGGAAGCGCCGCGCCTATAGCATCGCGGCGCTGCGCCAGATGGCGCGCTCAACCCTGCCCCGCCCGGTCTTCGATTTCGCCGATGGCGGTGCAGAGGACGAACGCACCTTGCAGCGCAACGAGACCGCCTTCGATCGCTATGATCTGTTGCCGCGGCCGCTGAACGGCGCGGCAGACCGTGATCTTTCCGTGACCCTGTTCGGGCGGCCAATGACCATGCCCGTGATCATTGGTCCGACCGGTCTTGCAGGCTTGTTCTGGCCGGAAGGCGAACAGGCGGCGGCGCGCGCCGCAGCAGCCATCGGCGTTCCCTATTGTCTCAGTCACGGGTCAGTATGCCCCTTGGAGACCCTCGCCGAAACGGGGGCATCACCGCGATGGATGCAGATCTTCATCTATCGCGACCGCACCTTTACCCGGGAATTGACTGCGCGCGCCCAGGCCGCCGGCTATGACGCGCTGGTCCTCACCATCGACAATCAGTTTCTCGGCAACCGCGAACGCGATATCCGCAACGGATTCACGATCCCACCACGCTTTACGCTGAAACAGGCCTTCGGGATGGCAACCCGACTGCCCTGGCTTTTCCGCATGCGCAACGAGCTGGGGCGCGTCACTTTTGGCAACTACGTACGTCCAGGCGAGGTCAACAACATCCGCGCACTCGCCGGCAGGATGTCCAGCCTGCTCGACCCAGCCATGTCCTGGCAGGACGTCGAGGCGCTTCGGGCACAATGGAAGGGACCAATGCTGCTGAAGGGCGTTCTGCATCCAGAGGAGGCCCGTCGCGCGCTCAGCAGCGGAATCGATGGATTGATCGTCTCCAACCATGGCGGTCGTCAGCTTGACGGCGCTCCGGCATCGCTTCAGGCTTTACCTTCGGTGGTGGAGGCTGTTGCCGGCAGCGTACCGATCCTGATTGATGGCGGCATCCGGCGCGGGGCCGATGTGGTCAAGGCGATCGCCCTGGGTGCCACCGCCGTTCTGGTCGGGCGGCCGCAGCTCTGGGGTCTGTCCGTCGCTGGAGAGGCTGGCGTTTTTCATATGCTGGAGCTCTTCCGCCGTGAGATTGACCGCACACTGGGGTTACTGGGCAAAAGCCGACTGTCCGATCTCTCGCGAGACGATCTGCTGGAGCGTCGCTGACCGAAAGAGGTTTCGCCGCAGTCCATAACGCCCCGGCATCTCAGCTTCCCAATCCGGGCCACAAGCTCCACCCGCTCTGGCAAGAAACCATCAATCCGCGCAGTCCGCGAGACCATCGTGATGTCCCTCTCGGCAGTGAGCGGATCAGAGATTTTCGGAATAGATAGAAACTGAGGCTACGAAGCGCGCTTCGCCACCTCGAAAACGAGGCTTTTGCCTGTGCTATAGAGCGCTGGCTTCATCATGTTGCTCATTGCCAACTGCCATGGTCCGCAAACAACAATCCAAGCCCACGAGAATCCAAGGCCGGCCTCCCCGTGCTCCATCACCCAAACCGCGCCGCGCTGAAGGGCGCGAACTCCGGACCGAGCGGTCCGGCGAGGATGGCCGGGGCCAGCAAGCGTGCATGGGCGGCAGCAAGGGTCACGCCGGAATGGCAGGTGACCATCACTGCGCCGGGATGGTCCTCGCTTTCCGCGTAGAGCGGATTGCCGTCCGGGGTCAGAACCCTCAGACCGGCCCAGCTTCTGACGAGATTGACCCGCGCCAGGTCCGGGAAAACCGAAACGGCATGCCGTGCAAGCTCGGCCGAAGCGGCTGAAGTCGTTGACACGTCAAGGCCTGTATCCTCATGTGTCGCGCCGACCATCAAGGTTCCATCCGCAGTTTGCCGTAGGGTGTCACCGGCAAAACGCAGGAATTCGGGCAGTCGCTCCGTAACAAGGATCTGTCCGCGCTGTGGGCGGATTGGCGCGGCAATCCCGAGGCTTTCCGCGAGCGGCTTGCTGCCGAGGCCGGCGGCAAGCACAAGGCGCGGCGTTTCGAAGCCGCCCTGCTCCGTGATGACCCGAAAGCGCCCGGCCATTGCTGTGACCGAAAGTGCCCTTGCGTTGCGATGCAGTGGCACGCCCTGTGCCGCGAGCGCATGATGCAGGCTGCGGAGCAGCGCCAGCGGATTGCACTCGCCATCCTGCGGGCAGAAACTCGCGCCACGCACAGCCGGACCGAGTGTGACGCCGGGCAGCAGGCCGGCGAGTTCCGTGCGGTCCAGAACAGTGACCTCGGGCGACCATGGCGTCCGCTGGTTGTGCAGGCGCGCGATCTCGGCGCGCTTGTCGTCGAGTTCCTTTTCGCCCAGGCAATAGGACAGGCCACCCCTTTGGCGGTGATGCAGGCTAACACCGGTCAAGTCGCCGAGTTCTGCGGCGAAGGCGCCCCACAGGTCGGCGCTCTGGCGCGTCCAACGCGCATAGGCGGGCATGTCAAGCCCTTTTGACTGGACCCAGATGAGGCCGAAGTTGGCGTGCGCGGCCCGGATGTCGCCGTCGCCACCATCGAGGATGCGAACTGTGGCGCCCGCCCCCGCCATGCCGAAGGCCAAGGCTGCCCCAACAAGGCCGCCGCCGACAACCAGTACATCTGAGGTCAGGGTTTTTGTCACGGCGGAAGTCTGGCCGTGGCTCCTGTGTCTGGCCATGCGGCTTGTGCTGGGTTCAGCCGCAGAAGCGCACGCGCCCGTCTCGGCCGACAAAGGTGCCGTCTTCAGGGTTATAGCTACGATAGCGGTCGGCGCACCACTGCTTGCGGGCGGGCGCCATCGGCGCATACCGCGGGGCCGGTTCGAAGGCGCCGGACGCGGCCAGGCCACCGATCGCCAGCGCGCCAATGGCACCGGCCGCTAGGCCAGCGGCGACGCCGTCGCCGCGATAGCCCCGACGATAGTAGCCGCCACGATAGGCATAGCGCGGCCCGCCGCGATAATGGCGTCGCGGGCCGCCGTAGTAGTATTGAACCTGCACAGGTTGATGATCCTGAGCGAGCGCCAGAATCGGGACCGCCCCGGTCATGGCTGGAAGCGCGGATGCCGTGGTGCTGGCCAGGGCCAACGCGCCCAAAGCTGCAAGGATGCTGTGCGAGAGTGTCATGCGCATGTCTCGGTCCCCATGTTTGTGTGTGGACGATGTGTGGAATTTCATATGCCGTCGAGTGATCTTATGGCAGAACGCGAGGCTTGGCGAGGGGACGGCCAACCCTGTATGACCGTGCCATGAGCGCGATAGCTTCTGAACCTGCAAGTGACGACAATGTTCCTGCCGAGCCGATCGTCAGGGTGCGGCGCATTCATCGGCGCGACCTGAACAAGACCTGGGAGTTCCTCAAGCTGGTGTTCCGTGAAGTGAACCGCACCACGGTGGAATTCCAACGCCCGACCTCGAAGAAGCGCTTTCTGGAGCGTTACGAGGAAAAGGGCGTCGAGCAGCTCCTGTTCGTGACCACGATTGACAGCAAGGAACAGATCCTCGGCTACGCCGAATGCGCCGAGGACATCATCGGGGTCGATTCGTGGATGAACGAGCGCTATTTCCGCAATCGCGAGATGCACCCGCTCTATGTCGAGGAACTGGCTGTGCATCCAAGCTACCAGGGGCGCGGGCTAGGCTCCTTCGTAATGGACCAGCTTGAGCACCTCGCGCGCGTGCGGGGTTGTTCGCACCTGGTGCTGGAGGTTGCGGAGAACAACGAGACGGCCCTAAAATTCTACAAGGGCCGCAACTTCAACAAGCTCGACGCCGCAATCTTCATGGCCAAGAAAGTGCTCAATGACGCCGAAATACTCCCTCCGCGCCCGCTCAGCCCGCCGCGAAAATAGGGTTTGGCCTTGCGGCCATCGCCAGTTTCCTTCGATCGCGGCTGCCGCTCATATTCGACGGATGGCAGTGATCTGCCCGGTGCGGGACGAGACGCGCACCTCGAAGGGCGCGCCGCGCTGGAAGGCGGTATAGCGGAAGACGCGCCCGCTGCATTCGCGGACCTGCACGTTGCGGAATCCGCGCGAGGCGACGATGCCGGCCCCCTCGCCGCAGCTGATCGGGCCATAGCCGGGAGGTCCGTAGCCGGGAGGCCCGCCATAAGGCGGCGGTGGCGGACGGTACCCCGGCGGCGGCGGCAAGCCCGGATTGTAATAAGGCGCGCCATAATACTGCGCCTTGGCTGGCAGGGCCGCGAAACCCGCCATCAATGCGGCCGCGCCTGCCAAGATCGTGATCCGCGCTTTCATGCCCGTATGCTCCTGTATCGCTCCACCTGATTTTGTTTTATCGCGCATTATGCAGAAAGAAAATGGGCACGGCGTGAGGGGCAGGGGGGACCCTGCGCGTTGATGGCGGCGAGCCGGCGATGCCAGCTCCTCACGCCGTCTTCAGGAACCCTGTGCGCAGGACGAGGCCCTTCACCTTTTCAACGCGGCACGCCGCCCCAGCCCGATCATTGGTGAGATGGATGCGGCGCACCATGGTGCCGCGCTTCAGCGTCACTGACGTGCCCTCGACCTTGAGCTACTTGATCAGCATAACATGGTCCCCTCGTCCAGCACCGTGCTGTTGCCGCTCGGCGTATCGACGTCAGGTTGCTCTGATTTTCTCATCGAGTCGGGATAGGCGGCTCACGTGGACTGTGCCAATGGCCAAGGGGTTGCGGCGTCGGCCATTGGGCCAGGCTGCATCATGGAAGAGAAGGCGCCGCTGCCAAAGCCCCCCTCCCCTTGCGGGAGAGGGGCAACGAGCAAAGAGCAATCAGCACGCACAGGCCGAAGTGCTTTGTGTGCAGCCAGGCCATTACAAAGATTTGCGCGACCTCTCTTCCGCGCCATCTCCCGCGATGGGAGAAAGAGGCAGCACACACTGCAGACCGATTTCGGCGAGCTGGAGCTCGCCGTTTGGCCGGTTGAAGATGATGATCTGCGCATCCACGCAACGGGCCTTTGCGCTTCGTTGCGGGTGGACTCAACTACACCCCGTCGTTGAGCCACACGTGTCGCACTTCAAACACGTGCCGTTGCGGACGAGCGTGAAGTTGCCGCATTCGCCGCATGAATCGCCGACATAGCCTTTCATGATCGCTTCGGCGCGCTTGTCGGCTGCCGTGCGGCCGGGCTGGGCGGCAGGCGAGGCGAAACCCATCTTGGCAAGTTCGGCTTCGGTGAGCGTCACGTCCATGTTGGGCTCGGGCTTGAGCGCGGTCGCGCCGATGGTGGCGAGGCCGTAGGCCGCAGCCGGGGCGCTGGCTACTGCGGAGACTGGGGCACCAGCCGCCATGCCGCCGGAGATCAGCATCAGCTTGTCGGTCTTGGAGCGCAGCAGGCCCTTCGACACGGCTTGCTGGGCGGCGTTCTGCGCCGGCGCGCCAAGATCCGACTGCGCCTCTCCCTTGCCGAGCACGGTGTTGCCGATCTCGGAGGGGTCGACATGCGCCAGATCGAAGCGCTGCAGGTAGGAGATGGCGAGCTCGCGGAAGACGTAGTCCAGGATCGAGGTTGCGTTCTTGATCGCCTCATTGCCCTGCACAAAGCCGGCCGGCTCGAAGCGGGTGAAGGTAAAGGCCTCGACGTATTCCTCCAGCGGCACGCCGTATTGCAGGCCGAGCGACACCGCGATGGCGAAGTTGTTCATCAGCGAGCGGAAGGCGGCGCCTTCCTTGTGCATGTCGATGAAGATCTCGCCAATGCGGCCGTCATGATACTCGCCGGTGCGCAGGTAGACCTTGTGGCCGCCCACCACCGCCTTCTGGGTGTAGCCCTTGCGGCGATCGGGCAGGCGCTCGCGCTCGCGGTTGCGTTCGACACGCTCGATGATGCGCTCAACGATCTTTTCGGAGAGCGCGGCGGCCTTGGCCACTGCCGGCATCGCCATCATTGCCTCGACCGCGTCATCCGCATCCTCATCCTCATCTGCGATAAGGGCGGAGTTGAGCGGCTGCGACAGCTTGGAGCCGTCGCGGTAGAGCGCGTTGGCCTTGAGAGCGAGGCGCCAGGACAGCATGTAGGCGTTCTTGCAGTCTTCAACTGTTGCCTCGTTCGGCATGTTGATGGTCTTGGAAATCGCACCCGAGATGAAGGGCTGCGCCGCCGCCATCATGCGGATGTGGCTTTCGACTGACAGGTAACGCTTGCCGAGGCGGCCGCACGGGTTGGCGCAGTCGAACACATTGTAATGCTCGGTCTTGAGGAAGGGCGCGCCCTCCAGCGTCATCGCACCGCAGACATGGATGTTGGCGGCCTCGATGTCAGCCTTGGATTAGCCGAGATGGACCAGCATGTCGAAGCCCGGATCATTCAGTTTCTCGGCCGGAACCTTGAGCGTTCCGGTCAGGAAATCCTCGCCAAGCGTCCACTTGTTGAAGACGAACTTGATGTCGAAGGCGCTCTTCATGCCCTTCTCAACCGCCTCGATCTTCTCCGGCGTGAAGCCCTTGGCGGCCAGCGTGGCGTGGTTGATAGCAGGAGCCTGCGCGATAGAGCCATGGCCGACGGCGTAGACCTCCATTTCGGCGATCTGTGCTTCTGAATAGCCGAGGCTGCGCAGCGCGTCCGGCACGGCGCGGTTGATGATCTTGAAATAGCCGCCGCCGGCGAGCTTCTTGAACTTCACCAGCGCAAAATCGGGCTCGATGCCGGTTGTGTCGCAATCCATCACGAGGCCGATCGTGCCGGTGGGCGCGATCACAGTCGCCTGGGCGTTGCGGTAGCCATGCTTCTCGCCGAGCGTCAGGGCCTTGTCCCAGGCGGCCTTTGCGCGCTCGACCAGGACCGGCTCCGGGCACGAGGCATGATCGAGTGGCACGGGCGCCACCGACAGGCCTTCATAGCCGGTCGCCTCGCCATAGGCGGCGCGGCGGTGATTGCGCATTACGCGCAGCATGTGCTGGGTGTTGGTCCTGCCATCGGCATCGGTACGGACCGCGCCGGGGAACGGCCCTAGCTCCCTCGCCATCTCCGCAGAGGTGGCGTAGGCGATGCCCGTCATGATCGCGGTCAGCGCGCCGCCAAGCGCCCTGCCCTCGTCGGAGTCATAACCCAGTCCCATGGTCATCAGAAGGCCGCCAATGTTGGCATAGCCGAGGCCGAGCGTGCGGTACTCGTAGGACAGTTCGGCGATCGGCTTTGATGGGAACTGCGCCATCATCACCGAGATTTCGAGAACGACTGTCCACAGGCGGCACAGGTGCTCATAGCCGGCATGGTCGAAGGCACCGGTAGCGCGGTCATAGAACTGCAGCAGGTTGGCCGACGCGAGGTTGCAGGCCGTGTCGTCAAGGAACATGTATTCCGAGCACGGGTTCGAGGCGCGGATCGGACCGGACGCCGGGCAGGTGTGCCAGTCGTTCATGGTCGAGTTGAAGTGCAGGCCCGGATCGGCTGAAGCCCATGCGGCGTAACCAATCTTCTCCCACAGGTCGCGGGCCTTCAGGGTCTTGGTCGGTTTGCCGGTGGTGCGGGCGATCAGCTTCCAGTCGCCATCGGTCTCGACGGCGCGCAGGAAATCGTTCTTTATCGAGACCGAGTTGTTGGAGTTCTGCCCGGCAACGGTGTTGTACGCCTCCGAGTCCCAATCGGTGTCATAGGTGTCGAAGGTGATCTCGGTGTAGCCCTGCTTGGCGAACTGGATGACACGCTTGATGTAGTTATCCGGCACCATCGCGCGGCGGGCGAGCTTGATCTCCTTCTTCAGGACAGGGTTCTTCTCCGGATTGAAACAATCGTCGCCTGGGCCGTCGCAGTTGATGCAGGCCTTCATCACAGCCTTCATGTGCTTCTGGACGACCTTGGAACCGGTGACGAGGGCGGCAACCTTCTGCTCCTCCTTCACCTTCCAGTCGATGTAGGTCTCGATGTCCGGATGGTCGGCGTCAACAACGACCATCTTGGCGGCGCGCCGCGTGGTGCCGCCCGACTTGATCGCGCCCGCAGCGCGGTCCCCGATCTTGAGGAAGCTCATCAGGCCGGAAGAGCGGCCGCCGCCGGCAAGACGTTCGCCGTCGCCGCGAAGCGCCGAGAAGTTCGAACCGGTACCGGAACCATATTTGAACAGGCGCGCCTCGCGCACCCACAGGTCCATAATCCCGCCTTCGTTGACGAGGTCGTCGGCCACACCCTGGATGAAGCAGGCATGGGGCTGGGGGTGTTCGTAAGAGGACTTCGACTTGACCAGCTTGCCGGTCTGCCAGTCGACGTAGAAGTGGCCCTGGCTCGGACCATCAATGCCATAGGCCCAGTGCAGGCCCGTGTTGAACCACTGCGGCGAGTTCGGCGCGACCATCTGTTGGGCCAGCATGAAGCGCAGTTCGTCATAGAAGGCCTGGGCGTCGGCTTCGGTGGTGAAATACTTGCCCTTCCAGCCCCAGTAGGTCCAGCAGCCCGCGAGGCGGTCGAAGACCTGCCGGGACGAGATCTCGGATCCATAGCGCTTGTCTTCCGGCAGCTTGGCCAGCGCCTTCTCGTCCGGCACGGAGCGCCAGAGGAAGGATGGCACGTCATTTTCCTCGACCTTCTTCAGTGCGGCGGGCACACCGGCCTTGCGGAAATACTTCTGGGCCAGAACATCGGACGCCACCTGGCTCCACGCCTCCGGCACCTCGATCCCTTCAAGGCGGAAGACGATCGATCCGTCTGGATTGCGGATCTCGCTCACCGTCTCGCGAAAGGTGATGGCCGCGTAGGCTGACTGGCCCGCCGTGGTGTAGCGACGCTCGATCTTCATCTTCCCTATCCTTCATTCATCAGCCGATAGTTCATCGGCCCGCGACCACGTGGCGCGGCTCACTGTCAGCCCTGTTGTGAAGCCCCTGTCGGCTCGCGGTTGGATCCGCAGCCTATCTGGTGTCGTTTGCCCGCATTCTCGCAGCGCTCCCGACCACCCCGCGTGGAACCTAACTGAGTCCCTGCGCAACGCCTTGGCCGATCAACTCTTCAAGTCCGTCCAGCCCTTCGAGGCCGCCCGCGCTGCAGACAACGCGACAATGCCAACCTACGCCTACGGCACCATGACAGTCAAGGTTTTGTACGCATGAGAGACGCGCGCCACTACATCTTGTAGGCGCCTGTGGATCTTGGGGATAACTTGAGGGTGTGGCCAGTAACCACCGGAAAACCCTGATGGAATCACGCCGACCGCTGGATGTTGCGCCAGGGCACGCCTGTCGTGAAGCCCCATTTTCGCGCGGCCGGCCGAATGGGGAATCCCTGACCAGAGATGAAGGCGCAAGCTTGGCGCAGCATGCGAAGGTCGGCTGTCCAAGCCTCTGAAATGGCGTCGCAAACGTTTTCGCATGCAGACTTTTCCTTGTCATCATTGTGGCCGAATCGTTACACGCTCTGGCTGAAACACGATGGCGCAGGCGATTCCCGCAATCCCGGCCGACCCGTCGGCGACGTTCCCTGCCGCCACGAAACCACCTCGCGAGGGGGTGAGGCTGGACAGCCTGCGCCGTGATCGGCATAAGGCTGAAGCAACACGCGACGAGGCGCCCATGAAGACCTTCCTGCTCCAGTTTTTCACCTGGTGGAACGGACAGACCCTGGGCACCCGGTTTCACACATGGCGCCATGGCGAGCGTGTCGGCGCCGATGCGTTTGGCAATGTCTACTACCGGTCGCGCGGCGGTATGATCGACCCGGCGCTTGGCCACGAACGCCGATGGGTTGTGTACAACGGTCTTGCCGAGGCCTCGAGCGTGCCTGCTGGCTGGAATGGCTGGCTGCACCACACGGTTGATGTCGCGCCTTCCGAAGAGATCTACACAGCGCGGGAGTGGCAGAAGGGGCATGTGCCGAATTTAACCGGCACACCGCAGGCATATCGCCCGCCTGGCTCCGCGGTGGGCGCGGCAGTCCATCCAAAAGCAGAAGGTGCCTACAAGGCCTGGACACCCTAGATCGGCGCTGGTGTCGTCGCGAAGCGATCAGCGGATGCTGCGAACACCGATTGGCCATGATAACCGCCTACGCAGATTATTCGACATTACCGGTGCTGTGATTCTGACGCAGCCCCACTGACCGTGAGCCTGATCGATGATGCGCTGCCTTTCGATGTCTGCCTTGGCTCTCGGCGTGGTGACGGCTGCTTCCATGCCTGCAATGGCGGACCGGATCCGCAATCCGGTTGCAGTCTTCGCCGGTCTTGACAAGATTACGGGCCGGATCATCGCCTTTGAAGTGAACATCGACGAGACTGTGCAGTTCGGTTCGCTCCAGATCACGCCGAAGGTATGCTGGACCCGTCCAGCGACAGAACAGCCGCAGACAACCTCCTTCATCGAAGTCGACGAGGTTGGCCTTAACAACGACTATCGCCGTATTTTCTCTGGCTGGATGTTTGCGGCGAGCCCGGGCCTGCACGGTGTCGAGCATGCCATCTACGATGTCTGGATGACCGACTGCAAAGGCGGAACTGAGCTTATCGTCGAGCCGCGCGAACCGGCGCCGGCCGATGCGCCGGCCGCCGATCTGCGTCGGGAGCGGGCGCAACCCGGCCAGCGCCAGCAACCGCGTCCCGCCGCGCAGCCGCCATTGGACGGACGGATCGATGTGAGGCCGCCGCAGGGCCTGCCAGTGCCGCCGCAGCAGCCGACACAGCGCTTCTTCCCGACCAATCCCGGGCAGCAGAACAGTCTGCCACGCGTCAACGAGCGCAACAACAACTGACGCGCGTCGTTCCAGCCTTCAGCCGCTCGCAGCGCCGGCGATGAGATCGAGCGCCTGCTGGCCGTTCATAATGAGGCCACCCCATACATCGCGGACCGGATCGGCACCAACGGCCGTCGCCAGCATGGCCTTGTAGGTGTCGCGTTCGATCTCACGCGTACCGAACTGCGCCAGGTGATCGGTCTGGAATTGTGTGTCGAGCAGTTGATAGCCGCCGACGGTCAGCCGGGCGACCAGATGCACGAGGGCGACTTTCGAGGCATCGGTTTCGAGGTGGAACATACTCTCGCCAAAGAAGCACTGGCCGAGCGAGACGCCATAGAGCCCGCCCACAAGTTCGCATCCGCGCCATGCCTCTACGGTATGGACATGGCCAAGGCGGAAAAGATCGCCATACAGCGTGCGGATGCGCCGGTTGATCCAGGTCTCGCCGCGTCCAGCCCGCGCGGCGGCGCAATGGGCGATCACCCGATCGAAGTCCGTGTCGATCCTGATACCGAAGATATCGCGCCGGACAGTTCGGGCGAGCCGCCTTGGAATGTGAAAATCATCCAGCGGAATGATCCCGCGCAGTTCTGGGTCCACCCAGAACAGGCCCGGATCATCGGCCCCTTCCGACATTGGGAAGACACCGACGGCATAGGCGCGCAGCAGGAGTTCCGGCGTGATCGTCACGCGCATCCGGCGCGTCACATCCGGAACACGCCGAAACGCGCCTCCGGGATCGGCGCGTTCAGACATGCCGAGAAGGCCAGACCCAGAACGCGGCGCGTTTCGCCCGGCAGGATGATGCCGTCATCCCAGAGGCGTGCGGTGGCGAAATAGGGGTTGCCCTCCGTCTCGTACTGTTTCCGGACGGGCGCTTTGAACGCCTCCTCGTCCTCTTTGCTCCAGGTCTTGCCGGCGGCCTCGTTGTTGTCGCGGCGCACGGTGGCCAGAACGCTCGCGGCCTGTTCGCCGCCCATCACCGAGATCCGGCTGCTTGGCCAGGCGAACAGGAAACGTGGTGAATAGGCGCGCCCGCACATCCCGTAGTTGCCGGCGCCGAACGAGCCGCCGACCAGGACCGTGATTTTAGGGACCTGTGCGCAGGCCACGGCCGTCACGAGCTTTGCGCCATCCTTGGCGATGCCGCGCGCCTCAAAGTCGCGGCCGACCATGAAGCCCGAAATGTTCTGCAGGAACAGCAGCGGAATGCGGCGCTGGCAACACAGTTCGATGAAGTGGGCGCCCTTCTGGGCGCTTTCGGAAAACAGGATGCCGTTGTTGGCGATGATGCCGACGGGAATGCCGTGAATCCACGCAAATCCCGTTACCAGCGTCGTACCATAGAGCGTCTTGAACTCATCGAACTCGGAGCGGTCGACCAGCCGCGCGATGACCTCGCGGATGTCGTACTGCTTCCGCAAGTCGGTCGGGACGATGGCCTCGAGGTCCTCCGGATCGCAGGCCGGGGGCGCCGGATCGCGCAAGGTCAGCGCTGCCTGCTTGGAGGTATTGAGCGTCCCCACGATCTGCCGCGCCAGCGCCAGGGCATGGCGGTCATCGGCGGCCAGATGATCGGCAACGCCTGAAAGCCGCGTATGGACATCCCCGCCGCCGAGATCCTCGGCCGAGACGACCTCGCCTGTTGCCGCCTTCACCAGCGGCGGTCCACCAAGAAAGATTGTCCCCTGACGACGGACGATGATGGTTTCGTCCGACATGGCCGGGACATAGGCACCCCCCGCAGTGCACGAGCCCATGACGACCGCGATCTGCGGAATGCCGAGCGAGGACAAGGTCGCCTGATTGTAGAAGATGCGCCCGAAATGCTCCCGGTCCGGAAACACGTCCGTCTGATGCGGCAGGTTTGCCCCTCCCGAATCGACCAGATAGACGCACGGCAGGCGGTTCTCGCGAGCGATCTCCTGCGCGCGGAGATGCTTCTTGACCGTCATCGGATAATAGGTTCCGCCCTTTATGGTGGCGTCGTTGCACACGATCATCACCTCGCGGCCCGCAACCCTGCCGATTCCGGCGATCATACCCGCGCCGTGGATGTCATCGTCGTACATGCCAAAGGCGGCAAGCGCGCCGATCTCGAGGAAGGGCGAGCCCATATCGAGCAGGCCCGACACGCGTTCGCGCGGCAGAAGCTTGCCGCGCGACGAATGTCGCTCCCGGGCCTTGGCGTTGCCGCCTTGGGCTGCCGCCGCGCGGCGCTCCGCCAGTTCCGTACGCAAGACGGCCCAATCAGCCGCAAAGCTCTGGTTCTGGACGGAATCGACGTCCGCACTGCTGGTCAAGACCGCCATTTGTCTGCGCCCCCCGCTCTTATCATCGAGGGGCGTTATGGCGTGGCATCCGGCTCGGCGCAACGATTCTGATCCGGCGGCCTTTCGGGTGGCCGGGGCGCCGCCTCAACGGTTGCGGTTGATGACACCCGTAACCGTCGGTGAAGCGACGGTGCCAACGGCTCCGCTGGCAATCGCGCCGATCGGCCAACCGATGAGTTCGCCCGTACCGGCGTCGGCCGCAGCACCATCGCCCCGCCGTACTGCCGCGGGGTCGCGACCAGATCGGGTGGCAGATGCAGCGCTTCCACCGCGTTGAGCTTATCCCGTCGGCCCTTTCGTTTGATGGCGTGCGTCACGGCGAGGCCCAGCGGCATCATCAGACTGGCCTCGATCATCTGCTCGTCTCGGCGTTTGATGACGGCCGACCAGGCGCTGCCGGGGTTTTGCGGGCTGATCCGCAACATGGAGCAGCGGTCATCGAGACTGCGCGGCCGCGAATCGCTCCAGCCGAAACACAGTGCTTCCTCGATGATGTCATCCTTGCTGAGCCAGGTGCGTCCTGTCCCCTTGTGTGGAACGATCACCCAGATGCTCTCTTGAAGGTGGTTGTTCTCCAAGGTCCAGGTCCGCCACTGGCCCTGTCCATGACCTTGCCTTTGCGATTCACCGCAGTCAGGGGCGCACCGTTCCGCCAAAGACATCCTCGAAACCCGTGCGCAGCAGGCTGTCGACTTCCGGCATCGTGACCGGGACGCCAAGATCGTGAAGGCTGGTGACGCCATGCAGCTTCACACCGCACGGCACGATGCCATCGAAATGGCCAAGATCGGGATCGACGTTCAGCGATATGCCGTGGAATGTCACCCAGCGCCGGATGCGAACGCCGATTGCTGCGATCTTGTCTTCGGCGATGGTGCCCGCGCCCGCCGCCGGGAGCTTGTCGGGCCGCTGCACCCAGACGCCGACGCGGTCATCGCGGCGTTCGCCCGTTACATTCATCTGGGACAGCGTGGTGATCAGCCAAGTTTCCAGCGCAGTCACAAACTGGCGCACATCCGGGCCGCGCTTGCGCAGGTCAAGCATGACATAGGCCACGCGCTGGCCGGGGCCGTGATAGGTATATTGCCCACCTCGCCCGGTGACGAACACCGGAAAGCGATCCGGCTGGACCAGATCCGACGCATCCGCTGAGGTGCCGGCGGTGTAAAGTGGCGGGTGCTCGACCAGCCAGACCTGCTCTGCAGCGAGGCCATCGGCAATGGCCGCCACGCGCGCTTCCATGGCTGCGACTGCATCGGGATATGGCGTCAACCCTTCGGTGATGCGCCATTCGACCGCTGCGGATTCGCGTCGCCTTGGCAAAATCGCCCCGATGTCGCCTCGCAGATTCACGCGCAGTTAACCATGTTCGCCGCAATGTCCATTGCAGACATGTGGTCTTTCCGCATGCAGGAGACAAGCCTTGCATACAGATCTCGACAAGGCGCTGATCACGGTTAGCGTCATTCTTGGCCAGACAACGATGCCGGTCCACAAGCTTCTGCGCATGGGGCGCGGTGCCGTGATCGAATTGACCTCTGGCGAAGCGGAGCTTGTCGAGGTGGTCGCCAATGGCAAGGTCTTCGCCATCGGCCAGGTGATCGTCTCTGGCACGCGCATCCAGGTCGAGATCACCGAATTGCTGAAGCGGCCGCGAATCATCCGCGAGGCCCAGCCACCGGGACAGGAGCCCGAGCCGCAGGCCGAAGAGATCGCCGCATGAGATTAGCGCCGATCAAGGCTTGTTAGCGCGGACATGATTTGCTAGACCCCGCGTCGCTGCCTTGACGCCCATGCGTCGACAGCACCCGCGGCCATGGCGGAATTGGTAGACGCGCTAGCTTGAGGTGCTAGTTGGGAAACTAGTGGAGGTTCGAGTCCTCTTGGCCGCACCACCTCAGAGTGATCACTCCGCGCGCGGCGACCGAAAGGTCGCCGTTCGTGTTGTTGGGCTTAGCGCCGGCCCGCAATCATGCGGTCCGTGTATGAACGCCAGCCCGCGCCTGCTTCAACAATCTGTGGCGCAAACGGGCCAGGCGTCAGCCCGACGACCCTGTAGCCACCGGCGCACAGGGCCTGAAGGAATGCCGGGAACATCGAGGCTGTCTGGCCGACGACGTCGTGCAGGAGGATGATTCCGCGCCCGGCTCGTTTGAGCCGGCCCATCAGGAGGGAGAGCTGGCGCTCGGGCGCCATCGGCGTCCAGTCGCTGCCCCACAGATCCGATCCGAAGGTGACCATGCCCTTCGTTGCCAACCATTCGTTCAGCCGTTCGGTGTCGGCAAAGCCGGGGTAGCGGAAGAAGGGCGTGGCCACCACACTTCCGGTGATGCCCTGCGCCGCCTGCACCGCGCGCATTCCGTCCTCGATGTCACGGACGCCGGCGTCGAAGCTCCGCTGCCGCAAAGTCCATGGATGGGTCATGGTGTGGTGGGCAACCGTGTGTCCTTCGGCTGCCATACGCCTGACGAGATAGGGATTGGCGGCAGCATTGCGGCCGATGAGGAAGAAGGTTGCAGGCGCACCATAGAGCCTGAGCGCGTCGAGGACGCGATCGGTCTGCCCCGGCATTGGACCATCATCGAGGGTCAGCACCACCTCGCCGGGCGCGAGCGCCAGCGTCCTTGGGTAGCTCTGCAAGCCGATGGCCAGGCCGTTCGGCGCGCTGACCGCAAGGGTGCGCCCACCAAGCTGACAGCGCGGCTCTGCCCACACGCGCCAAGGCGCTGCAACCGCAGCGGTCGCACCTGCGACAATCAGACCGCGACGCGTCACCGCAGACGTGAAGGACAATGTTGACCGCATTGCTTGCTTAAGTGATCAGAATCTCGCTTGTTCGAGCATAACACGGAAATCGCGACAGGGCGGTCGCAGAATTGTTCCCGAAGCGAGCCAACCGTGAGGCGATGGTGAACGAGCGAGCTGAACCGGAGCTGATGGAGACGGCACTTTCCTTCCGCAACGAGGAGGGCGACGTCAACGCCGTTTTTGTGGCCAATATTGCGGCGCTGATCGCGCGCAAGGACCATGACGCGCTGGCGGCCGTCGTAGAGGATCTGCACGAAGCTGACCTCGGCGGCCTGCTTGAGGCCCTGGACACAGAGGATCGCCCGCTGTTCATCGAGATCCTCGGCAAGGATTTCGACTTCACCGCGCTGACGGAGGTCGATGACGCGGTGCGTGAGGAGATTCTCGACGAACTCGAGCCCGAAACCGTGGCCGAGGGCGTCCGTGATCTCGATTCCGATGATGCCGTCTACATCCTCGAGGACATGGATGAGGCCGACAAGGCCGAGATTCTCGACAAGCTGCCCGCCACCGAGCGGATCGCGCTGCAGAAAAGCCTCGACTACCCGGAGCAAACCGCCGGCCGCCGCATGCAGACGGAGGTCATCGCGGTGCCCCTGTTCTGGACCGTCGGCCAGACGATTGATTTCATGCGCGACACGCAGGATCTGCCGGAGACGTTCTACGAAATCTACGTGGTGGATCCCGCCCATCGGTTTGTCGGGGCGGTGGCGCTGGACAAGCTGCTCCGGACCAAACGGCCGGCCAAAATGTCCGTTCTGGCTGACCCGGAACGCAAGACTGTCGACGCATCGGATGAACTCGCCGATGTGGCGCAGATGTTCAAGCGCTACAACTTCGTCTCTGCGCCGGTTCTCGACGACGCCAGGCGGCTCGTCGGTGTGATGACCATCGACGACATTGTCGACATCCTCGATGAGGAAGCGGACGAGGAGATCAAGGCGCTCGGTGGCGTCAAGGGCGACGAAGAGCTCTCCGACCCGGTGCCTGCCATCGCCCGGAGCCGTTTCCAGTGGCTGTTCATCAATCTCCTGACGGCCTTCTTCGCCGCCAGCGTGATGAAGCTGTTCGAGGGCAGTCTCGAGAAGATGGTGGCGCTCGCCGTGCTTGCCCCCGTCGTGGCCAGCCAAGGCGGCAATGCGGCCACGCAGACGATGACGGTCGCGGTACGTGCGCTGGCGACCGGCGAATTGGGCAACCGGAACATCAGTCGATTCATGACGCGCGAGTTGCTGGTGTCCTTCATCAACGGAGCGGCTTTTGCGTTGATCACCGGGACAATTGCGGCGTTATGGTTTGGCAATCAAGCGCTCGGCGTGGTCATTGGGCTGGCGATGATGACCAACCTGTTTGCAGCTGCCCTTGCCGGCGCGGCGGTGCCGATCATTCTTGACAAGTTGCGGGTCGACCCTGCCGTCTCGTCGGGAACATTCGTGACAACCGTGACGGATGTGGTCGGTTTCTTTGCCTTTCTCGGGATCGCCACACTGTGGTTCGGGCTGTGATCCTCACCGCCGCTGCCCCTCATTCAGCACCACCTCCAGCCGCTGGCTGTATTTCGACATGGCGTAGCAGCAGATGAAGTAAACCGTCGCGGCATAGAGATAGGCCTCGCTGGCGAAGCCGAGCCAGTTCGAATCGCCCAGCGACGAGCGTAGCGTGGTGAAAAAGTCGAAGATGCCAATGATCAGCACCAGGGTCGTGTCCTTGAACATGCCGATGAAGGTGTTGACCTGCGCGGGGATCGTGATCTTCAGCGCCTGCGGCAGCACGATCAGGCGCATCTTCTGGGCGTAGTTGAGACCAATGGAATCTGCGCCTTCATACTGTCCCTTCGGAATGGCCTGCAAGCCGCCGCGGAAGACCTCCGCCATGTAGGCTGCGGCAAAGACGATGAACGCGATCTGCGCGCGGATCAGCCGGTCAAGCTCAACGCCAGTCGGCATGAACAACGGCACGATGAAGGTGGCGATGAACAGGATCGAGATCAACGGGACGCCCCGGATGAACTCAATCCAGCAGACGCAGACAAAGCGGACAAAGGGCCTATGCGAACGGCGGCCAAGCGCCAGAATGATGCCGATCGGATAGGCCAGCGCTGCTCCGAACACGGCGAGGAAGACCGTGACCAGCCAGCCGCCCCACAGCCGGGTTGGCACCGGGGTCAGGCCCGGCACGGCAACACCGAGCACGCTGCCGCCCATCAGGCCCCACATCACGGCGAGCGCAGCGATCCAGCCATAGATCAGCTTGCCGCTCCAGAAGCGCTGCTGCACGGATACAGTTACCATCGCCGCGAAAATCACCAGCACGGTTCCGGGACGCCACCGCAATTCGAACGGATAAAGCCCGAAGACCGAGAACCAGAACTTTTCACGGATGAAGGACCAGCATGCGCCGCCCGCCTCCCGGCAGGCTGCGGCGTTACCGGTCCATGTGGCCTTGAGCAGCGCCCAGTTGAGCAAGGGCGGCAGGAGCCAGGCCAGCACAAGAATGCAGGCGATGGTAATCACGGCATTTCCGGGCGAGCCGAAGTAGGTCAGCGCGATGCGTTTGGCCATGCTCAGGCGAACATCATCCGGCGGCGGCCTCCCCGGCAGGGTTTCACCGCGAACAAACGCGATCTGGCCGGACTTGGGGGGCGCGGTCATTGGCGCGTTCATCTCACCGCTCCCTGATCGCGACGCGCGCATTGTACCAGTTCATGAAGGCAGACGTGAGCAGCGAGATCGTGAGGTAGATCGATGCAAACAGCAAAATCGCCTCCACCGCCCTGCCAGTCTGGTTCATGGTCGTGTTCGAGATGTGCACCAGATCAGGATAGCCGATCGCCACCGCTAGCGACGAGTTCTTGGTCAGGTTAAGATATTGGCTGGTCAGCGGCGGGATGATGACCCGCAGCGCCTGCGGCAGGATTACGAGGCGCATCAGCATGCCCGATGACAGGCCAAGAGAGCGCGCAGCTTCCCACTGCCCCTTGTAGACCGACTGGATTCCGCCGCGCACGATTTCGGCCACAAAAGCCGCCGTGTAGAGCACAAGCCCGGCAAGCAGGGCGGCAAACTCGGGTGACAACTCGATGCCGCCGGAGAAGTTGAAGCCCTGCAGTACGGGCACGCTGAACGTCGCGGGAAACCCCTGTGCGGCGGACGCGACAAACGGCAAACCAAGGATCAGTCGATAAGATCACGGTCCCGAACACGCCCGCAACAAAAGCCCAGATCATGGGCCAGAGAGCCGGTGACCACTCGACCCATGGCACTTTCATGCCGCGATTGGACAGATACATCCCGGGCCCGAACAGCACGGCCTGGCGTGGACCAGGCAGCGAATTGATAATCGCATACCACAGGAAAAGCTGCAGCAGCAGCGGCGTGTTCCGAACGATCTCGATGTAGCCGGACACCAGGCGGGAGAGCAGCGGATTGGTGGAAAGCCGCATCACCCCAAGCGAGATGCCCAGGAGGGTTGTCAGAACAATGCCGACAACCGCGATCTTCAGGGTGTTGAGAATGCCCACGATGAGCGCGCGGCCATAGCTGTCCTGGGCGCTGAATGGGATCAGAGATTCGCCGATGGCAAAGTTCGCGGAGCGGGCAAGGTAGTCCCAGCCGAAGACAAGCCCGCGGGCCTTCATGTTGGCCAGCATGTTCGAGTAAGCGGCCCAGATCACGAAGACGACGAAGATCGCCAGGGCACATTGCAGGATGACGCCGCGCTTGACCGGGTCATTCCAGAACGCGGTCCTGGCCGGCTCGGACATGGGTCGTCTGGAATTGGGCGTCTCAAATGTGCTCATGGGCCTGATCTGGTCCCCGGTGGAAGTTCAACCGGCCTTGGCAATTCATGTGCCGCCATCGCGGACGGCAGAGCAAGGGTCGCTCTCACGAAGGACCCCGGGCGCGACCGCCCGGGGGTGTAGCTGAAAGCAATGATCAGCGAGCAGGCGGGGCGTAGAGCAGGCCGCCATTGGTCCAGATGTTGTTCTGCCCGCGCTCAAGCGCGAGAGGGGTCGAGGGGCCAAGCCAGCGGTTGAAGATCTCGCCGTAGTTGCCGTAGGCTTTGATGATCGTGCGAACGTAGGATGGATCAGCGGCCCCGACAGCGACGCTCATGCCCGGCTCAATGCCGAGAAGACGGCGAACACGTGGATCGGTGTTCGTCCCGGCGACCTGGTCAACATTGTCCTTCGTGATTCCGAATTCCTCAGCGTCGATCAGGGCAAACACGGTCCAGGCTACGATGTTGCTCAGCTCTTCGTCACCTTGGCGGATGGTCGGGCCAAGCGGCTCCTTCGAGATGCGCTCAGGCAGAATCACGTGGTCGCGTGGGTTGGTCAGCAGCGTGCGCTGTGCAGCAAGCGCTGCGAAGTCGTTGGTGAAAACGTCGCAACGGCCTTGATCATAGGCGCGGCGCAGTTCGTCAAGCGCCTCGATCACGACAGGGCGGAAGGTGATGTTGTTCTGGCGGAAGAAATCCGCAAGGTTGAGCTCGGTGGTTGTGCCGGGCTGCACGCAGACGGTTGCACCATTCAGTTGCTTTGCTGAGGTCACATTGAGGCGGCGCGGCACCATGATTGCCTGGCCATCATAGAACACGATCGCTGGAAAGTTGAAGCGGTTTACGCCGGTGTCGCGGGTCAGGGTCCAGGTGGTGTTGTTTGATAGAATGTCGACTTCACCATTTGTCAGTGCCGGGAAACGCGACTGCGTGGTCACCGGCACGAACTCGACCTTGGTCGGGTCGTTGAAGATCGTGATCGCCACAGAGCGACAGATCTCGATATTGAAGCCTTCCCAGACGCCCTGGGCGTTTGGCACGCCAAACCCCGGGTTGGATGGTCCCTGAACGCCACAGCGGATGGTGCCGCGCTGCTTTATCGCATCGAGATCGCGGCCGGCATTGGCCGCTGTCGTTCCCAGAAGCATCGCGCCGACGGCGGCGATTCCCATGAGCCAGTTCTTCATTTGTTGCTCCCTTGGCATGAATTGAACGGCAGACATAATGTTTGGCTGTCGCAAAAACTGACGTTCCGCGAAGCTGTAGCGTCAACTCGCCCGAATTTCTGCGACTTCAAGACGGTGTCCAGATTTTTTGATCAATTCTACCACGAAAAATGAACAGTTGCCGCTTCAAGGCGCAGATTGTCAGGCAATGGGCTCTTGCTGCTTCTAAAATGGACGGATTCAGGTTTAAATCACATATTTAAACTGTTGTTCGCAGCACGGAATTTCGGTCCCGCCGATAAAGTCCGGGTCTTTGCCGCCGCAATCGGGTCATCACGCAAATGGCAGCAGACTGGTGGTTTGCCGTGTCGTAAACACAAACGTAAGGCTTTGGCCTTGATGCTCCCGCGCAACCGCGCTTTCGTTCGTCCCTCACATCCGCACATCCCGCAAACGGTCCATGAGATTCAACGTCGTTCCGACAGCCATTTCGCTGATGTTCGTGTCAGGCCTCGCCGTGGGCGTCGGGGCCTGCGGACTTGCCGATTTCAGCGGGCGCTATCCCACCAAGGGCGACGTCAGGCCGCATCCGGGGGTGGCATCGGCCCAAAGCCATCCCGTGCACGGGATCGACGTGTCACGCTGGCAGAACGACATCGACTGGCAGGCCGTCAGGGCAGCCGGCACGCGCTTCGTCTTCATCAAGGCGACTGAGGGCGGCGACCACATCGACCCGCGCTTCCTGGCCAACTGGGCCGGCGCACGCGCGGCAGGCATCCCTGTCGGGGCCTATCATTTCGTGTACTGGTGCCGCCCGGCGCACGAGCAGGCCCAATGGTTCGTGCAGCACATTCCGCGCGACGCGGACGCGCTGCCGCCAGTGCTCGACCTGGAATGGAACGGGCACAGCCGCACCTGCCCAAAGAAGGTTCCTCGCGAGGTTGCGCTCGAAAAAACGCGCCTGATGCTGCGCGAGCTTGAGGCCCACACGGGCAAGATCCCGATCATCTACACGGACATCACCTTTCACAGGGACGTGCTTGAAGGCGAACGCGAATTTGATCGTTATCCATTCTGGCTGCGCTCCGTTGCTGCTGTGCCGGAGGAGCGTTACGCCGGCAGGCGCTGGGCCTTCTGGCAATACACGACCACGGGCCGGATTCCCGGCATTCGCGGCGATGTGGACCGCAACGCGTTCTATGGGACCGACCAGGAGTTTTCTGGCTGGCTGCGCGGTGATTTTGATCCGGGCAACCGGACCTGGTCCAGCGCCGCGCCCGCCGTCGTTCGCCCGGCACACGTTTCCGCCACGACGCCGCCCGAAGCGCCGCCGGAGGAGTAGGCAGCCGGCCCGGCGATTTAACAATTCGTTAGTTTTACTTCGCATTTTGATCCACTGGAAAAACCGGCTGTTTACCCTGCGTGCGCGAAGACTGGACGCAAACACGGTGTCGTCAGCATGTCGCTTTTTCCATCTCGCCGCCCTGCACCTCTGAGGCTGGCCGCTCTCGTCATGATTGCATCAATCGGGTTCGCGGCCGCAGCGGAGGCGCGCAATCCATTTCCGCGCAAGGGCGACGCCGATCCGCACCATGGCGTTCGCGACGCCAAGCAGAAGTCGATCCAAGGCATTGATGTGTCGCGCTGGCAACTGGATATCGACTGGGTCCGGGTAAAGCAGGCCGGCACCCGCTTTGCCTTCATCAAGGCGACCGAAGGGGGCGACCTGCTGGACCGCAAGTTCTGGGAGAACTGGAAACAAGCCAAGGCTGCCGGGGTTCCGCGCGGAGCTTATCACTTCGTGTTCTGGTGCCGCCCTGCGAAGGACCAGGTGCGCTGGTTCATTCGTAACGTGCCCAAGGACCCGGAGGCGCTTCCGCCGGTTCTCGACGTCGAATGGAACAATCATTCGAGCTGCGTCAAGGCGCATCCGGAAAAGGCGCGGGCCAAGATGCGCGAGATGCTTCGCGCCTTCGAGGCGCATTATGGCAAGAAGCCGATCATCTACACCGACATCAACTTCCACGCTGATGTCTTGGAGGGGACAACGGAATTTGACGACTACCCGTTCTGGGTCCGCTCGACGGCGGCGCGCCCTGAGAAACGCTACGAGAACAGGCCGTGGGAGTTCTGGCAGTTCACGACAACCGGCCGGGTGCCAGGAATCGTCGGAGATGTCGACCGCAATGCCTTCTTCGGCTCGGAAAAGCAATTCGCCGACTGGATGGCCGGGCGCTATGACATCGGGGCCCGCAGGCCAACCAATGTCTCGCCGCGCACAGCCGTTCACGCCGCGCCACCGCTGCGTCCGGCGCCAGCTCAGGCCGTTGCGCCGCCGGCCGCACGCGCGGTCCAGATCCAGGGCCAGCCCGTGTCCCTGCGCCCGCCCCGGAGCGTCGGAATAACGGGCTCGATCAGTCCTCGCCTTGTTGACAATTGATCGCGTCAGAGCCAACGCCTGACCCTGGCCGCATAGGCGCGCCACGCTTCGCCGAAGCGTGCCAGCAGATGCGCCTCCTCGCGCATGATGCCGAGCCGCGTGACTGCCATCATGAAGGGCGGGATGACCAGGGCATGCCATGGGGCTGCATTGTAAAGAGCCAGCCCCGCCAGGATGACAGCCTCGGCAAGGTAGATCGGATTGCGCGAGCGGCGGAACGGGCCGATCGTGATGAGTGCGTCCGATCGCTGATGCGGCAGCACTGTTGTCCTCGCCCGCCGGAAGGTGGCAAAGGCCCAGAGCATCAGGCCGAAACCGGCCAGAATCAGCGCCAGCCCCGCCGCCGATGCCGCTGCGCCGGTCCACGGCATCGCCAGAGGCGCAAACCGGCTCAGCAGCGCAGCCCCGGTCAATGCGCCGAAAAACAGGATCGGAGGCCAGGGGATCGTGTTGGGCCGTTCGCCATACCGGCTCATGCCAGCACCTTCGCGGTTCCTTTTTCAGCCTACCTTGATGATCACCTCGATCTCAACCGTGATGTTGTTGGGCAAGGACCCCATGCCGACTGCCGACCGGGCGTGGCGGCCCTTCTCGCCGAGCACCGCCACAAACAGATCGGAGCAACCATTGATAACCTGGGGGTGCATGCCAAAATCGGGCGTCGCGTTGACCATTCCCAGCACCTTGACAACCTCCACGTTGTCGAGTGAACCGGCCGCTTCCATCATGGCCGCAAGCAGGCCAAGGCCCGTGAGCCTGGCATGCTCATAGGCTTCAGCGACCGTGACGTCCGCACCGACCTTGCCGGTGTGGTTCGAGCCGTCCGGCTTGCGCGGCCCCTGCCCTGAGAGGAATACCAGATCGCCGACACGTTTGAAGCGCACATAGTTGGCGATGGGCGAGGGCATCGAGGGCAATGTCAGCCCCAGCTTCTTCAGATTGTCTTCGGCGCTCATGGTCGTCTCCTCAGTTGATCTTGGCGAATTTTCTGGAACGCTTTGGGTGCCACCACTTGCCCTTGAGCACCACGGCTTCTGACACGATGCGCTGGTTGCCGATCAGATGCTCCCCGACAACATCGACATAGTCGAACCTGCCTTCTTTCACTGTCAGAACCGTGGCGTCACCCAGGGAGCCAGGCTTGAGCGAGCCATATTCCATGCGCTGCAGGGCCACTGCGGCGTTGACGGTCGAGGCTTTGATGACGTTGTTGAGGCTCATACCCATGCATAGGAACTTCGACATGGTCGTGACCAAATCGAAGGCCGGACCGTCGATGCAGAGCGTATGCACGTCGGACGAGATCGTGTCCGGCTCGAATCCATTGGCCAGCATGGCGCGGGCGGTCCTAAAGGCAAAGGAGCCGCCACCATGACCGATGTCGAAGAACACGCCGCGCTTGCGCGCATTCAGGACGGCCTGCTTGACGGTGCCCTGAGCGGTGCTTGGCGCATTCGGAAAGGGCCGGAAGGCATGGGTTAGCACGTCGCCGGGGCGCAGCATGTCGACCACCTCCTCATAGGATGGCGGCGGATGATCGATGTGGGCCATCAGCGGCATGCCGACCTGCTCGGCCACCTGCAGCGCCATGTCGAGCGGCGCGGTGCCCTGATCGCCGGAGGAATTGCGGCCGACGCGGACCTTGATGCCGACGATCAGATCGCGGTTCTTGTCGGCGATTTCGGCGCAGTCGGCCGGTGCCATCAGGCGCACGTTCTCGCTCTCGCCAACCATAATGGTCTTGGAGAAGCCGTAGATGCCGGCAAAGGAGACATGCAGGTAGGCTAGTATGCGGGCTTCGGCCCTCTCGATCACATGCTTGCGGAAGCCGGCCCAGTTGCCCGGGCCGGCGCTGCCGGTGTCGACGGAGGTCGTTACCCCCGAGGTCCGGCAGAATGCGTCGCCATCGATCCCGAGCGACGTTCCCCCCCAATAGACATGGGTGTGCAGGTCGATCAGCCCCGGCGAGACGATGTAGCCCGAGACATCGCGCACCTCTGTGTCAGCACCTGGCTTCAGGTCCTTGCCGCAGGCGGCAACTCTGCCGGCGGCGAAAGCGACATCACGGATGCCGTCAAGGTTCTGAGACGGATCGATGACGCGCCCGCCTTTGAGAATCAGATCATAGTTCATGTTGTTCCCCCGTATCGTCTTGTCAGTCCGGCCCCAATGCACCCTTCCGCTCCACGATCATCCGGTACTGTTCCGGCTCGCGATGGCGAGCGAAGTTGAAGGTTGTCGCCTTGTAGCTCGTGCACAGGTCGAGATCGCAGCGGGCAACGACCAACTCGTCATCCTGCGTCAGCGCCTGGCCGATGACTTCGCCGGTCGGCGCAATAATGGATGAACCGCCGATCATCTCGCAGCCCTCCTCGACGCCGCATTTCGCCACGCCGATAACCCAGCTTCCGTTCTGGTAGGCTCCCGCCTGCATCACAAGCTGATTGTGGAATTCCGATAGACGGTCGTGATCCGGCGCCGGCGGATTGTGGCGGGGCGTGTTGTAGCCGAGCAGGATCATCTCGACGCCCTGCAGTCCCATCACACGGTAGCTTTCGGGCCAGCGCCTATCGTTGCAGATCATCATGCCGAGGAGGCCGCCGCGAAGGCCGTCATCGACGCGCCAGACCGGCCAGGACAGGTCGCCCACCTGAAAGTAGCGCTTCTCGAGATGTTGAAAGGCGCGCCACGGCTCGTGTTCGGCATGTCCCGGCAGATGGATCTTGCGATACTTGCCGATGATCCTGCCGGACTTGCCGATCAGGATCTGCGTGTTGAAACGACGCGTCCCGCTGCTCGCGGCAACCAATTCCGCATAGCCGAAAGACATGGCGAGACCCAGTTCACGCGCCGTTTCAAACAGGGACGCGGTCTCGCCTGACGGCATGGATTGTTCGAAGAAGCTGTCGATCTCGGCCTGGTCGCCCATGAACCAGCGCGGGAAAAAGGTGGTCAGGGTCAGTTCCGGAAACACCACCAGATCGCAACCATGCACCCTCGCCTGCCGCAGGTGATCGATCATCCGCCTCACAACCTTGGTGCGGCTGTCCGCCCGATGGATTGGTCCCATCTGGGCGGCGCCCACGGTGATGATCCGGCTCATGGGGTGACATCCTCCGGGGACTTGCCGACGAGCGCGCGGTAAACGGCCGGATCGGTCGCACCTTCCGTTCCATAAACGAGGACGCGTGAGCCCGCCGTCAGGCCAAGCGCCCCGCGCATCGCGGGGTTGGCGGCGGCAATCCGGAAGCCTGCGAGACCGGCCACGCCCGATTCGCCGCCAATTACGCCGATAGCGGCCAGATCGCGCATCGTGGCGATGGCCGCCTCGTCAGGGATCGACATAAAGGCGTCGGCCCCGATGCCGAGCAACTCCCAGGCGAGCAGCGAGGGTTCGCCACAGGCCAGCCCGGCCATGACCGTATTGAGGTTGCCCGTAGCCGTCCGCAACTGGCCTGCCATGGCGCTTTCGTAGAGACAGTCGGCCTTGTCCGGCTCGACCACGGTCATGACGGGGCGCGCGGCGCCGAATTTCTCCCAGCGGTAGGACAGGACGCCTGCCGCCAGCCCGCCGACGCCGCCCTGCACGAAGACATGGGTCGGCCTGCCACCCTGCGCCTCAACCTCCATGGCGAGAACGGCATAGCCCTGCATCACGGCCTTTGGCGTCTCTTCATAGCCGGGCCAAGAGGTATCGGAGATGATGCTCCAGCCATTGGCAGCCGCAGCGGCCGCCGAAGCGCGCACGCTGTCGTCATAGTGCGCGCCTTCGCGACGCACGTCCGCCCCGAAGCGTGCTATTGCATCGGCGCGCCCCTGGCTGACACCTTCATGGATATAGATCACGGCCCTGATGCCCGCTCGTCGCGCGCCCCAGGCCACTGCGCGGCCATGGTTGCCATCGGTCGCGCAGGTCACGGTCAGACCGTCGCTACCGTGCTGCGCCACAAGCCGCTCGACAGCATAGGCGCCGCCCAGCGCTTTGAAGCTCTTGAGCGCGAAGCGGTGGCCTTCATCCTTGTAGAGCACCTCCGCGACACCGCAGGCAACGGCCACCGATGGAAGAGACCGAAGCGGGGTCGGCGCGTAGCCATCCCATCGACTGATCACGTGGTTGGCCTGCGCTGCGCCGGCGAGCGACAGGATCGCCCTCTGCGCCTCCCCATAGGCCAAAGAACGATCACAGAAGCGGTTGGTCAGGAGCCGTGCGGTCAGGAACTCGGTCAGCATGAGCCATGGTCGACCGTCCCGGCGGGTGGGGTCAAGCGGTGTTTGTCGCATGGCTGCAGGGCGCGTCAGGTCTGGCCGGACGGATCCTCGAGCTTTCGGGGCTTCTTGATCAGGCCTTCAGGCTGGATCAGTCCTGCCGACATCACCAGCTTGGCGGCATCCTCGACCGAAACCGAGATCTCGATGACGTCCTTGCGCGGCAGATAGAAGAAGAAACCCGTGGTCGGGTTCGGGCTGCAGGGCAGGAACACGCCGATATGCTCGTCGCCATGCGGCAGGCCTGACGCGACTTCCGGTGCCGCCTCCTTGGATAGGAACACGATCGACCACATCCCCTTGGTCGGATACTCGACCAGTCCGACCGTCCGGAAGGTGGTGCCGGTTGTCGAGAACACCGTCGAGAAGATCTGTTTCATTCCCTTGTAGAGGCCGCTGACCACGGGCGTCCGTTCAAGAAGTCCCTCGCTCGCCTCGATCAGTGCGCGGCCCACGAGGTTCGCCGTGAGAAAGCCCAGCAACGTCAGGCCGAGCAAGGCGACCAGAAGCCCAAAGCCCGGAATCGCGAACGGCAGATAGCTTTCGGGCAGGATTGTGCTCGGGATCAGCGGCTTGACCCAACCATCGGCCAGCGAGATGAACCACCAGGTGACCGCCGCCGTAATGGTCAGCGGTCCCGCAATCACGACGCCCGTCAGGAAATAGCGGCGCAGGCGCGCGGCGGCGCCATGGCTGCGGGCGCTTTCTGCCGAGATCTCGGTCAGCACTGCGCCAAGCTCGCGTGGATCAGGGCGCTCGTCCATAGGTGCTGGCCGCCTTTGCACGAAGGGTCATGTTACAGTCCATCATGGCCTGAAACAAAAAAGGTGACGCCCTTATGGGTCACCCTTGTTGCTCAAGATTGTCGCTTGCCGGCGAGCCTCTGGCGATGCGATCTTACTCGACCGTGACGGATTTGGCCAGATTGCGCGGCTGGTCGACGTCCTTGCCCATGCCGAGCGCGGTGTGATAGGCGATCAACTGCACGGGAATGGCATAGACCATTGCAGTGAAGGTCGAGGGCATTGTCGGCATGATGATGGTCGAGTCCGGCTTGATCGAAATCTCGCTGGCGCCCTTTTCGTCGGTGATGAGAATGATGCGCCCCCCGCGCGCGGCGACCTCATGCATGTTCGATGCGGTCTTTTCGAAGAGGTGGTCGTGCGGCGCCACAACAATGACCGGCATATCCTCGTCGATCAGCGCGATCGGGCCGTGCTTGAGTTCGCCCGCCGCATAGCCTTCGGCGTGAATGTAGGACAGTTCCTTCAGCTTGAGTGCGCCCTCGAGCGCCAGGGGGAAGCTGGTACCGCGGCCGATGTAGAGGACATCCTTCGCCTTTCCAAGCCTCTGGGCTAGGCGCGAGATGTCCACTTCGGTCTTCAGTGCCTGTGTCATCAGGCCAGGCAGCATGATCAGTTCCTGCACGAGTTCGGCCTCGCGCGCCTCATCAATCACGCCACGCATGCGTCCGGCGGCAATCGCGAGGCTCGCCAGCGTTACGAGCTTGCAGGAGAACGCCTTGGTCGAGGCAACGCCGATCTCGGGACCGGCGGTGATCGGAGCGACAATGTGGCTTTCACGGGCGATGGTGGAGGTCGGAACGTTGACCACCGACAGGATCGTCTGGTTCTGGCTCTTGGCGTAGCGCAGCGAGGCGAGCGTGTCGGCGGTCTCGCCGGACTGCGACAGGAACATCGCCACGCCATTGCTGGCCGGCATCGGCGGCTCGCGGTAGCGGAACTCGGAGGCCACGTCGATCTCAACGGGCAGGCGCGCCAGGCTCTCGAACCAGTATCGGGCCGTCAGGCCGGCAAGATAGGCCGTGCCGCAGGCCGACATGGTCAACCGGTCGACCTTGCTCCAGTCGAGGGTCTCGCTGAAGGGCATGCGTACCTTGCGCGAGACCATGTCGATATAGGTTGTCAGCGTATGGGTGACGACCTCGGGCTGCTCGTGAATCTCCTTGGCCATGAAATGGCGGTGATTGCCCTTGTCGACAAGCGCAGCGCCGGCGGCGACCATCTGGGCCTGCCGGTTGACGACCTGGCCATCGACATTGCGGAACTCTACTGAGTTGCGGTGCAGGATCGCCCAGTCACCATCCTCCAGATAGGCGATCATGGTGGTGAAGGGCGCCAGCGCAAAGGCGTCCGACCCCAGATACATCTCGCCGTCGCCGATGCCGACAGCCAACGGGGGGCCGTTGCGCGCGCCGATCAGCAGGTCCTCTTCTCCCGAAAACAGGAAGGCCAGCGCAAACGCACCCCGTAGCTTCGGCAGGATTGCGCCTACAGCCTCCACCGGCTTAAGGCCACGGTTCATCTCGCGCGTGACCAGATGAGCGACCACCTCGGTGTCGGTCTCGGATTCAAACCGGAACCCGTCAGCCTCCAGTTCGGCGCGGAATTCAGCGAAATTCTCGATGATGCCGTTGTGGACAACGGCCAGCTTGTCGGTCGCGTGCGGGTGGGCATTGGAGACGCTCGGCCGGCCATGGGTGGCCCAGCGCGTGTGGCCGATGCCGATCAGCCCGCTCAGAGGCTCCTTCGAGAGCTTTGTTTCGAGATTGCGCAGTTTTCCTTCGGCACGGCAGCGCGTGAGCTTGCCGTTTTCGAGCGTGGCGACGCCGGCTGAATCATAACCACGATATTCGAGGCGACGCAGCGCCTCCACCACATCGAGTGCAACGGGGTTCTTGCCAAGAATTCCAACAATGCCGCACATCGTCGCGATCATCCTTGATGATTTCGCCACACGCCCGTTACGGCACTGGCTCAGTGAACGTCAGCGCAGAGCTAGATGCTTCGCCGGATGATCACCAATCACATTGATTAAACAGTTGTGAAAGAACTGGCTGCCTGTGCAGTTAAACGCAAAAAGGCCGACGAACCCAGTCCAGCAAGCCAATTCAGGTTTTGTTGCGGTCCCGGTTCCTGACGTGGAAGGCGTCGGCCCAACCGTCGATATTGGTCTGACGCGCCCGGCCGACAGCAAGTGCGCCAGACGGAACGTTCTTCGTCACCACTGTCCCCGAACCCACATAGCCGCCAGCGGCCACGGTTACAGGCGCGACGAGCGATGAGTTGGAGCCGATAAAGGCACCCTCGCCGATCACGGTACGGTTCTTGGCATAGCCATCATAGTTGCATGTAATGGTCCCGGCTCCGATGTTCGCCCCGGCGCCCACTGCTGCGTCGCCGAGATAGGTCAGGTGGCTCACCTTCGCCCCACTGCCCAGCGTCGTGGCCTTGATCTCGACGAAGTTCCCGACCTTGACCCTCTCGCCGAGATCGGTGCCCGGACGCAGACGGGCGAAAGGGCCAACGCTCGCTCCCGCGCCAATGCGCGCGCCTTCGAGATGCGAGCAGGCGTGGATGACCACCGCATCCTCGACAGTAACCTTTGTTCCAAAGAAAACATGTGGTTCAACAATCACATCGCGGCCAATCTTCGTGTCGTGACTGAGATAGACCGAGGATGGGTCGAGCATGGTGACGCCCGCCCGCATTGCGGCCGTCCGCAACCGTGACTGCATGGCCGCTTCGGCGGCGGCAAGCTGAACCCGGTCGTTGACACCCTGCACCTCGCTCTCGGGTGCGGTCAGGACCCGCGAGCTGAGGCCCATGGTGCGGGCAATGGCAGGCGCATCCGTGAGGTAGAATTCCTTCTGCGCATTGGCGTTGCCGATGCGCGACAGGATCTCCAGCGCGTGCCGTCCCGACAGGGCCAGCAGGCCGGCATTGCACAAGGTTATGCGGCGCTGCGCCTCGGTTGCGTCCTTGTCCTCGACAATCCCTTCCAGCGTTTCGCCAGCCACGATCATCCGGCCATAGCCGCTCGGATCGGCCGCCTCGAACCCAAGCCCGACGACCGCACCGCCGTTGGCGAGCGCCGTGCGCAGGCGTGCGAAGGTTGCGGCCGTGACCAGCGGCGTATCGGCAAAGGCCACGATCACATCGTCATGACCGCGCTCCAGCGCTGCGCGGGCGGCCAGCACGGCGTGGGCGGTGCCGAGACGGTCGCGCTGTACGAAAGTTTCGGCGCCGGGGATGGCGGCGGCCGCCTCGCCGGCCACGTCATCCCGGCCAGGACCGATGACCACCGCGACATGGCTCGCACCGGCGTCGGCGACAGCTGCCATCACATGGCCGAGCATGCTGCGACCAGCGATGCGGTGAAGAACCTTCGGCACAGACGACTTCATGCGGGTGCCCTCGCCGGCCGCGAGTACGATGGCCAGGCAGCTTCGGGCGGAATTATCGTCGGGCATATCGGAACGGGTCCTGGCTTCTTGGGGCTTTCACGCGTCGATTGCGTTGCGCAGCAGCTCGTGGCGTTTCTTGATTCGCCCGAACCGATGCGCCAGTTGGTTCTAATTCACAGATGTCCCGAACTCAAACGACACTGGTGGATGGCGCAAAGCGTGCTAAGAGCGGTCCCAATCAATTCCTGTTGGCGTCAGCAGAATTCCTTCTATGGCCATCGACTTCACGCGGCGAGATGCGCTTACTGGCCTTGGTGCGGCCTGCGCCCTGGCCGCTCTGCCCGTGTCTGCCCAGCAGAACGGATCGATCACCTTTCCGGGGCCTTTGGGCGATGGCCAACGCTTTTCGGCGATGACGGTTCCGGACGTGGCGCGCGCTCTGGCAAAGCGCCCGATGGCGCCCAATCCGACCGATCTTCCGGACGGCCTCGGGTCGCTGTCGATGGACGCGATTGGTGCTATCCGGATGCAGCCGACGAACTGGATCTGGGCCGGAGAGCAGCGCGGCTTTGCCGTCGAACCGCTGCACCGGGGCGGTGTTTTCAATAACCAGGTACAGATCTTCGTGGTCGAGGACGGCATCAGTCGTCGCATCGGCTTCGAGAAGTTCCGCTTCGACTACGGACGAACGCCGGTTCCCGCGACCACGAACGATCTGGGCTTTTCGGGGTTCAGGCTTCATTTCGGCAATGACCGGCTGCTGGAAGCGGCGGTGTTCCAGGGCGCGACGTTCTTCAGGGCCGTGGCCAGGGGCCAGTTGATGGGCGCGGTGGCGCGTTCGCTCGTGCTGCGGCCAGGCGAGCAGCGGGGCGAAGAGGTGCCGTATTTCCGCGGCTTCTGGATCGAGCGACCCGGGCCTGCCGCCACGACCTTCGTGGTTCACGGACTGATCGACTCCGACAGTGCGACGGCTGCGATCCGCATGACGCTGCGCCCGGGCGATGTGACGATCAACGATGTCGAGTTGACGGTGTTTGCGCGGGTCCAACTCGACAATGTCGGCTTTGGCGGAATGATGGGCAACTTCCTGTTTGCGCCGCAGCGACGCAGGGTTTTCGACGACGTCAGACCCGCAGTGCACGAGGTGTCTGGCCTGCAGATGCGGACCGGCTCGGAAGAATGGGTTTACCGCCCGCTCAACAACCCCGAGCAGTTGCAGATTTCCGCCTTCATCGACCACAATCCCCGCGGCTTTGGGCTTGTGCAGCGCGAGCGCGAGTACGGCGCCTTCCAGGATGACGACCAGCGCTTCGAACTGCGCCCCTCGATCTGGACTGAGCCGCTCGGTGATTGGGGCGCGGGCACCGTGCAACTGCTGGAAGTGCCTACCGATTCAGAGATCAACGACAATATCATCACACACTGGAGGCCGCGTCAGCCGCTGCCCGCAGGTTCTGAGACAACAGTTGCCTACCGTCAGAACTGGTGCTGGCAGCCGCCGGAGACGCCGCCGGTGGCGATTGCGCGCCTGACGCGGCAAGGACGGGGCTCCGGCGGACGGCGCCGCCGGTTTTTCGTCGATTTTACGGGCGACATGTTGGGGGATGTTTCGCTGGGCCAGAATGTGAAGGTGGTACTTTCGGCCACTCCGGGTACTATTCTCACCATGCGCTTCGTACACTATCCCGAACGGCGCACCATGCGGGTCGCCTTCGAGCTTGATCCGGGCGCCGAAAGCGCGTGCGAACTGCGTCTGCAGCTTGAAGCGGGCGGCAAACCGATTTCAGAAACCTGGCTGACCCGATGGACGCCGTAGTGGGTCACAAACCCGCCCTCGTCGCCGCTAATCAGGTCGCCGCGCTGCCGCCGGAAAACCGCCTGGTGATGCCGACGCAGTCGCTGGGCCGCTGGGCGCGCAGCGAGGAGCGGCCACGGAGCCAGCCACGCGCGTGGAAGACGCCGTGGTTCTCGCGCCTGTTCGTCTTCGGCGTGGCATTCCTACTGACGGCCTATGGCGTGCGCGAGATGTACGAGGTCGTGTCGGTCAGCCGCACGACATCGTTGCAGTACATCCTTCTGGCGCTCTTCACGGTGAATTTCTCGTGGATCGCCCTTGCCTTCTCCAGCTCAGCGCTCGGCTTTCTGGTCCTGCTGTTCCGCGAGCCCGCAACCGCGCGCGCCACGTCGCTTTCCAGGCGAACCGTGATCGTGATGCCGATCTACAATGAATCGACTGCGCGGACCTTTGCGGCGATCGCCGCTATCCGCGAGTCGGTCGACGCAACCGGGCTCGGTGACAATTTCGACTATTTCGTCCTGTCAGACACCACCAATCCGGATGTCTGGGTGGCGGAGGAGCGCGCTTTTCTCGCGTTGCGCGAGCGGCTGGGACCGGATTCCCGTCTGTACTACCGGCACCGCCCCAAGAACCATCACCGCAAGGCCGGAAACATTGCTGACTTCGTGACGCGCTGGGGCGGACACTACGAGCACATGGTCGTGCTCGACGCCGACAGCCTGATGACCGGCTATTGCATCGTCCGTCTTGCTGCAGCGATGGAAGCTGATCCCGATGCCGGCATCATTCAGTCGCTGCCGCTGATCATCAACCGCAACACGCTGTTCGCGCGCCTCCAGCAATTCGCGGCCCGCGTCTATGGCCCGGTGATCGCCACGGGTCTGGCACAATGGGCCGGGCGGGACTGCAACTACTGGGGTCACAACGCCATCATCCGCACCGCAGCCTTCGCGGCCCATTGCGGGCTGCCCGACCTCAAGGGCAAGCCGCCCTTCGGCGGTCACATCCTGAGCCATGACTTCGTGGAGGCGGCCCTGATCCGCCGCGCGGGCTGGTCGGTCTACATGCTGCCGGACCTGCATGGCTCTTACGAAGAGAGTCCGCCATCGTTGATCGACCTCTCGGCCCGCGACCGGCGCTGGTGTCAGGGCAACCTCCAGCACGGTCGCGTCATGTTCGCACGCGGCCTGAAATGGCCGACACGGCAGCATTTCGCCACCGGGATCATGTCGTATCTGGCCTCGCCATTCTGGCTTATGCAGCTGGTGGTCGGCATCGCGCTGGTGCTGCAGGTGAAGTATGCCCGTCCGGAGTACTTCACCAACGAGTTCACGCTGGTTCCCGTCTGGCCGCGCTTCGACCCGGAGCGCTCGCTGGCGCTGTTCGGCCTGACGATGGCGATCCTGCTGGCGCCGAAGCTCTTCGGATGGCTCCTGACCCTGTTCAACGGGGCCGAGCGGCTGGCCTGTGGCGGCGGCATCCGGCTCACCATCTCCACCGTTCTCGAAATCGTCATGTCCGCGCTGCTCGCCCCGATCATGATGGTGATCCAGTCCGGCTCGGTGTTCCAGATCATTGCCGGTCGCGACACCGGCTGGAATCCGCAGCGCCGAGATGACGGCTCGATCCCATTCAGGGACATCGTCCGGCGCCACCGCGCCCATACCGCGCTCGGCGTCTTCACCGGCATCACGGCATTCCTGATCGCAACCTCACTGTTCGCTTGGATGTCTCCGACGATTCTGGGCCTGCTGCTTGCCATCCCGCTGTCATGGGCCAGCGGCCAGCTTGCCATCGGCCTTTGGCTGAAGCGGCGCAAACTGCTGCTGACTCCCGAGGAAGGGGCTCCGCCTGCCATCGCAACGCGTGCAAACGAACTGCAAACGGAGTTTGCCCGCCAGCGTTTCGACGATGCGGACGGGCTTCTCGCGCTGTACCAGAACCCCGACCTGTTCGACGCGCATGAGCGGATGCTGCCGCATCTGCCGCCGCGGCAGCGCGGCCAAATCGAGACCGAACGCGCCATGGCCGAGGCCAAGCTGGTAGACGCGAAGACGATCGATGAGGCGATGGCCTGGCTGAAGCCGAAGGAGCGCATGATCGTGCTGCATGACCGCGCGCTGTTGTTCTTGCTCCAGCAGTTGGAAGGTCCGGGCCGCGACACTGCGCTCGCGGCGGAGTGACCGACCGGCGCGGTTCAGAAGACCATGCAGGAGGCCGTCACCACGCCGGCCGCCAGTGATGCCGCGCCGAGAAACAGCGCGGCCGCTACTTCGCCGTTGGCGATGCGCTGCGACAGGTTTGGCAACAGCAGCCGCACGAGCCAGTAGATCAGGATCTGGATCAGGATCGCCACCAGCCCGTAGACCAGAAGGTCGACCACGGTCTTCGCGTTGATGATCGCGCTCGACAGCGGCAGGGCAAAGCCGGTCAGGCTGAGGCCGAGGGACGAGGCGGCTGCCACGTTGTTCTGCCGGATCAGCTCGAACTCGTTGTGCGTGGTCGAGATCGTATACAGGACAAGATAGGCTGCCGTCAGGCCCGTCGCAGCACTGAAGAACAGCAGGAAATCCGGCAATCCCTGGATTGACGTATAGAGCATGGCAACTCCTCCTGCCTGATTCATGCAGCCCTGATCAGGATTGTTGTACCGTGCGCCACTGCGGCTGGTACGACAAGTCCATCCGGGGCATCGTTGGACTGGATGCCTGCTTTCTTAAGCCGGTCGCGCATGGCCGCCAGATCAGTGACCGTGACCGCAAAGCCCGCGAAGGCCGGCGCCGTGCCAGCTTCCACCACTTCGATCCGCCCGCGCGGGAGGCGGTAACCGAGCCCGCCATCCGGCGTTGCCGAGCCGGCAACCCCTGAAAAAAGGTCGAGGATCCTGCGGTGATTTGCCGGCTGCGGGGCTGCCATTCGCACCTCTGCGAGCTGCAGGGCCCCGTTCGGATGTTTCTGGAACTCCCGATTCCAGAAGTTCTGCGGTTCGTGCTGCTGGCAGACGAAGAAACCGAGCGCCGGAGCCTCTGGATCAGCGGCAAAGGCCAGCGTGAAGGCCACGCGAACCGTGCTGCCATCGGGGCGGCTGGCTTGCCGTTCAAAGAAGAATGGCTCGAACTGACCGATTCCCGAGGCGCGGAAGGTGGCGTTGTCGGCAGCAGCATCCGTGCTTTCCAGCACCAGCATCGAGACGCCCTCGCCTGCCGTAAGCGCATCGCGTACGAAGGCCCCAAACGAAAAGCGCCCGGGGCCGTGCTCGGGAATGAGGCTGGCTTCGCCGACGGTGATCAATTCCAGAAAGCTGCCGGGGAACTGCACGATCCGGTTGTGCGTGCCCCAGGGATGCCGGTTGCGCGCGCCGACCCTGAAGCCGAGCCGCTCGTAGAAAGCGCCTGCTACGTCAAGATCATGGACGCCTATGACGAGATGGTCGAGGCCGCGTCCGGCCATCAGACGAGGCGGCTCTGGGTCTTCGCGGCGTCGATGAAGCTGGCGAAGAGCGGATGCGGCTCGAACGGGCGAGATTTTAACTCCGGATGGTACTGCACACCGATGAACCAGGGATGGTCTTCGTATTCGACCGTTTCCGGCAGGAGGCCATCGGGCGACAAGCCGGCGAATTTCAGACCCTTGGCCTCAAGCATCTGCCGATAGCCCATGTTGACTTCGAAACGGTGCCGGTGACGCTCCGAGATCGTTGTGGAGCCGTAGATCCCCGCGATGCGGGAGCCCCGCGCGAGCGTCGAGGCATAGGCGCCCAGACGCATTGTCCCGCCCAGATCGCCGCCTGCCGCCCTGGTCTCAAGTTCGTTGCCCTTCATCCACTCGGTCATCAGGCCGACGACCGGCTCCGTCGTCGGACCGAACTCCGTCGAATTGGCCGCGGCGACGCCAGCCAGTGAACGGGCCGCTTCGATCACAGCCATCTGCATGCCGAAGCAAATGCCAAAAAACGGCACCTTTCGCTCGCGCGCGAACTGCGCCGCGCGGATCTTGCCCTCGGCCCCGCGGATTCCGAATCCGCCTGGCACGAGAATGCCGTGAACATGCTCGAGAAAGGGCGACGGGTCCTCTTTCTCGAATACCTCGCTCTCGATCCAGTCGAGATTTACCCTGACCCGGTTGGCGATGCCGCCATGGGTCAGCGCCTCGATCAGGGACTTGTAGGCGTCCTTCATGCCGGTGTACTTGCCGACGATAGCAATCGTGACCTCGCCCTCGGGCGCATGAATGCGTTCCGAGATGCTCTTCCAGCCGGAGACGTCAGGTTCGCGCGCGCCCTCCTCCATGCCGAAGGCTGCCAGCACCTCGTCGTCGAGCCCTTCTGCATGGTAAGCCAGCGGCACGTCGTAGATCGAACCCAGATCACGCGCCTCGATCACGGCGGTGGGACGGACGTTGCAGAACAGCGCCAGCTTGCGGCGTTCCTCGACCGGAATCAGGCGATCGGTGCGGCACAGCAGGATGTCCGGCTGGATGCCGAT
>JAPLOU010000090.1 GCA_026400535.1 Hyphomicrobiales bacterium | reverse complement strand
TCCCTCTTCTTCACTGCGTTTCCGCGGTTGTTCGCAGCGTCCATCAGCTCGGCTGACAGCCTCTCAACCATCGTCTTGTCATTGCGGCCACGGGCGGCCTGGATAATCCAACGGATCGCCAGGGCCTGACGGCGCTCCATGCGCACTTCGACCGGAACCTGGTAGGTGGCGCCGCCGACGCGGCGCGAGCGCACCTCGATGGCCGGCGCAACGTTCTCGAGTGCCTGCTTGAACACTTCCAGCGGGCCGGACTTCATGCGGGCCTCGACCTGGTCGAAGGCGCCATAAACGATCGACTCGGCGACCGACTTCTTGCCCTCGTACATGATCGAATTCATGAACTTGGTCACGACAATGTCGCCGAACTTCGGGTCCGGAATGACTTCGCGCTTCTCTGCACTGTGACGACGGGACATTTCTGTCTACCCTTCGATCTTCAAACTGTCCGGGCTTTCGCCCCTCTCAAAACTCTTGATCCCGGCGGCGTGCCGGGATCCGGAAATCACTTCGGCCGCTTGGCTCCATACTTCGAACGGCGCTGCTTGCGGTTCTTGACGCCCTGCGTGTCGAGCACGCCGCGCAGGATGTGATAACGAACGCCGGGCAAGTCCTTGACACGGCCGCCACGGATCATGACCACCGAGTGCTCCTGAAGGTTATGGCCTTCACCCGGGATGTAGCCAATCACCTCGAAGCCATTGGTCAGACGCACCTTTGCGACCTTGCGAAGCGCCGAGTTCGGCTTCTTCGGGGTCGTTGTATAGACGCGGGTGCAGACGCCGCGCTTCTGAGGGCAGGCCTCAAGGGCGGGCGCCTTGTTCCGGGTCTTGACTGCTTCCCGCGGCTTGCGGATCAGCTGGCTGATCGTCGGCATCAAAAAACCTCTCGCGCTTGCTGCGCTTCTCACGTCAATCTCGTTCCATCCAGCCTCGGCACAGGACAAAACAGACCAACGCCTTCGGCTTTTTTTGAAAAAGCCTCAAGCGCTGCTGCCATGCAGAGGATCACGCTTTCACGCGATCATGCCAACCAAGACCGATATCAGGTCGCTAGATGCGGCGGCGTTTCGGTCGCGATCCTCGCCGGGCGATGCCCTTGGCGACTTACGTTGTCCGACGTCCGTCGATGTGCCGCGCTTATGACTCGGCAGGAGAATCGCGTCAACCCCTAATCGGAGGCGTGGAAAGGCATTTGTCTGACGCCCCCTGCTCGGTTTTGACCGCGTTTGAGCAAACTTTCCTGTTGGAAAAGCAAATGGGCCGCCCCGAAGGACGGCCCATCGATTGCGCAGCAGACACCCGGCCTTACTCGGCCGCCGGCTGGGCCGCGGCAAGGGCGGCCTGCGCAGCTTTCGACGCCGTAGCGGCTGTCTCCGCCTTCTGGTTGACGATCAGGTCGTCGCGGCGTTGGGCCACGGACCGGATCTTGGAGTTCATCGCGCCGGTGCCCGCCGGGATCAGGGAGCCAACAATGACGTTCTCCTTCAGCCCTTCCAGCGTGTCCGTCTTGCCATTGACCGCCGCTTCCGTGAGGACACGGGTGGTTTCCTGGAAGGATGCCGCCGAAATGAATGACCGCGTCTGTAGCGAGGCCTTGGTGATGCCGAGCAGCACAGGAACACCGGTCGCGGGCTTCTTGCCCTCGGCCTTCGCTTTCTCGTTGGCTTCATCGAACTCAAGGCGGTCGACCTGATCACCCGTCATGATTTCAGTGTCGCCGCCATCGGTGATTTCCACCTTCTGCAGCATCTGCCGGACAATCACCTCGATGTGCTTGTCGTTGATGCTCACGCCCTGCAGGCGGTAGACTTCCTGGATTTCGTTGACGAGGTAGGCTGCGAGCTCCTCCACGCCCTTGATCGCCAGGATGTCATGCGGCGCCGGGTTTCCGTCGAGGATGTAATCGCCCATTTCAACCACATCGCCGTCCTGCAGATGGATGTGCTTGCCCTTCGGGATCAGGTGTTCGATCGGGTCCGAACCATCATGCGGGTTGAGCGTGATGCGGCGCTTGTTCTTATAGTCGCGCCCGAAGGCGATCGTACCGGCCTTTTCCGCAATGATCGCGGCATCCTTTGGACGGCGTGCTTCGAACAGCTCCGCCACGCGCGGCAACCCGCCCGTGATGTCGCGCGTCTTGGCACTTTCCGTCGGGATGCGGGCCAGGATATCGCCAGCCTTCACCGTAACGCCCGGGTCGACCGACAGGATGCCGTCGACAGGCAGGATATAGCGGGCATCCCCGCCCCTTGCCGCCTTCAGGATCTTGCCATCCTTGCCCTGAACCACGATTGCAGGTCGGAGTTCGGCCGAGCGGGCGTTTGAACGCCAGTCGGTGACCATGCGCTTGGCGATGCCGGTCGCTTCGTCGATCTGCTCGGAGAGCGACGAGCCCTCAAGCAGGTCTTCGTAGGCCACGATGCCGTCGACCTCCGAGATAATGGGACGGGTATAGGGGTCCCACTCGGCGATGCGCTGGCCGCGCTTGATCTTGTCGCCCTCGTCGATCTTCAGCTTGGAGCCGAAGACCAGGCGGTGCACGGCGCGTTCGGTACCATCGGGAGCGGCAACAACGATCGCCATGTTGCGGCCCATGGTGATCAGGTCACCATCGGAGTTCCGCGCCACGTTGCGGTTGCGCATCTTGATCTCGCCCTCGAAGTTCGAGTCGATCACGGACTGCTCGTTGATCTGCGCGGCACCGCCGATGTGGAAGGTCCGCATGGTGAGCTGGGTGCCCGGCTCACCGATCGACTGGGCAGCAATGACGCCGACCGCTTCACCCATGTTGACAGGGGTTCCGCGCGCCAGATCACGGCCATAGCAGGTGCCGCAAACGCCGTTCTTTGTCTCACAGGTGAGAACCGACCGGATCTTGACCTCCTGGATACCGGCCTTGGTAATCAGTTCGAGATGGCTTTCCTCCAGCATGATCCCGGCCGGAACGATGATGTCACCATCCCCGTTCGCGATCTCCTCGGCCGTGGTACGGCCAAGAATGCGCGTGCCGAGCGAGGCCACGATCTGTCCCGCATCGACGATGGCGCGCATGCGGATGCCATTGGTCGTGCCGCAATCGACCTCGGTTATGATCGAGTCCTGCGCAACGTCGACGAGCCGGCGCGTAAGGTAACCCGAGTTTGCCGTTTTCAACGCCGTGTCCGCCAGACCCTTGCGGGCACCGTGGGTTGAGTTGAAGTACTCCAGAACGTCAAGACCTTCCTTGAAGTTCGAGATGATCGGGCTCTCGATGATCTCGCCGGACGGCTTGGCCATCAGGCCGCGCATCGCAGCAAGCTGGCGCATTTGGGTTGGCGAACCGCGAGCCCCGGAGTGGCTCATCATGTAGATCGAATTGATCGGCTTGTCGCGGCCATGCTCGTCCTTCTTCACGGACGAGATGCGCAGCATCATTTCCTGCGCCAGCTTGTCCGAGCACTTGGACCAGGCATCGACAACCTTGTTGTACTTTTCACCCTGCGTGATCAGTCCGTCCTGGTACTGCTGCTCGTAATCCTTGGTGAGTGCGCGGGTGCCATCGACGATCTCCCACTTGTTTTCGGGAATCACCATGTCATCCTTGCCGAACGAGATACCGGCCTTGAATGCGTGGGTGAAGCCCAGCGCCATGACGCGGTCACAGAAGATGACCGTGTCCTTCTGGCCGCACATGCGGTAGACGGCGTCGATCATCCCCGAGATTTCCTTCTTCGTCATCAGCTTGTTGACGACGTCGAAAGAGACCTTCTCGTTGCGCGGCAGCGCTGTCGACAGGATCACGCGGCCCGGCGTGGTATCGTACACCTTGTGATAGGGCTTGCCGCCCGGGCCGACGCCTTCCCAGCGATACTTGATCTTGGAGTGCAGCGTCACGACCTTGGTCGCCAGCGCATGCTCCAGCTCGCCCAGATCCGAGTAGATCCCGCGCAGAACGCCCTTCTTGGAGTCCATCTTGTATTGGCCCGGCTCGCCGTCCGACATCAGCGACAGATAGTACAGGCCCAGCACGATATCCTGCGACGGCACGATGATCGGATGACCGTTGGCCGGGTGCAGGATGTTGTTGGTCGACATCATCAGGACGCGCGCCTCCAGCTGCGCTTCGAGAGACAGCGGGACGTGCACAGCCATCTGGTCGCCGTCGAAGTCGGCGTTGAACGCGGCACAAACCAGAGGATGAAGCTGGATGGCCTTGCCCTCGATCAGCGTCGGCTCGAAAGCCTGGATGCCGAGGCGGTGCAGCGTCGGCGCGCGGTTGAGAAGCACCGGATGCTCGCGGATGACCTCGTCCAGGATGTCCCAGACCTCAGGCTTCTCCTTCTCGACCAGCTTCTTCGCCTGCTTGACGGTGGCAGAATAGCCCTTGGCGTCGAGGCGGGCATAGATGAACGGCTTGAACAGTTCGAGCGCCATCTTCTTGGGCAGGCCGCACTGGTGCAGCTTGAGCTCAGGGCCGACGACGATGACTGACCGGCCAGAGTAGTCGACGCGCTTGCCGAGCAGGTTCTGGCGGAACCGGCCCTGCTTGCCCTTGAGCATATCGGCGAGCGACTTCAGCGGACGCTTGTTCGCGCCGGTGATGACGCGACCACGGCGGCCGTTGTCGAACAGGGCGTCGACCGACTCCTGAAGCATCCGCTTTTCGTTGCGGATGATGATGTCGGGCGCGCGCAGTTCGATGAGGCGCTTCAGACGGTTGTTGCGGTTGATGACACGGCGATAGAGGTCATTGAGATCCGACGTGGCGAAACGGCCGCCATCCAGCGGAACCAGCGGGCGCAGGTCCGGTGGGATGACCGGGATCACCGTCATCACCATCCACTCGGGCTTGTTGCCGGACTGCTGGAAGGCCTCGATGATCTTGAGCCGCTTCATCAGCTTCTTGGGCTTCAGCTCCGAGGTCGTGGTCGCGATTTCGTGGCGCAGGTCCATCTGGACCTTTTCGAGGTCGAGTGACCGCAGCATCTCGCGCAG